>JAZORO010000039.1:0-34080 GCA_045656605.1 Eubacteriales bacterium | reverse complement strand
TTCTTCAGCGGCAAGGACAACTGGATATTCGACCCGAGAGAGGATGAGATAATCAGGGCTATGCCGGAGGAGTTCTTTATGAACTGCGCTATTCTCATCGTCGTCTCGATAATCTTACTCAGCCTTGGCTCGATAATAGCGGGATTCGTATGTAAAAGGGCGAGTAAGAATAAGTAATTTAATGATTCGTTATCCCAATTAATATAATTATTCAAAGAAAAAGAGAAGGAAAACTCATTCTCAGCATCAAAGCGTCGACATATTCCGTGCGGCGCAAGAGTCGGATGAGGTTATTCCTCTCTTTTTTGTTTTTAGGGCGAGGAGTAGGAAAGTATTACGCTATAAAGGTTGTATTTGAGCTTTACTTCGCTAAATGAGATAAAATTTCCAAATCTATTGACAAACAGATATCAATATGATATCATAAATGTAGTGATATGGAGTATATAAGAAAGCTCATTATCAAATCAGCGCTTATGCGCAGAGGTATTTAAGAAAGGAAAGAATAATGGAAGAAAGAATTTTAGAAAACAAGAAGCACGGTATGTCTGCTCTGCTCCTTATAAGCGGCGGCCTGCTTCTCGCTATTGCGTTAATGGTTTTAGGTATTATCGGCACAGAGACACGTAGCAACCCCTTTGACATAGTCCTCGCCGTAGTGGGTATTGTTTGGCTCTGTGTGGGATGGGTGCCATATCTCGGCTTGAAGGTTCTGAAGCCTCAGGAAGCGCTCGTTCTTACGCTCTTCGGTAATTACATCGGAACTATCAAGGGCGAGGGATTTTACTTCGTTAATCCCTTCAGCTCTGCTGTAAACCCTGCCTCGAAAACCCGTCTTAATCAGAGTGGAGACGTCAGCACTGTCGAAGTAGCGACCACCGCGACCACTAACGGTGTCACGGTGTACACTCCCGATAATAAGAAGCTCTCCCTAAAGATTATGACCCTCAGTAATAATAAGCAGAAGATAAACGACTGCCTCGGAAATCCTGTGGAAATCGGTATTGCAGTAACCTGGCGTATAGTAAATACCGCAAAGGCAGTATTTAACGTAGATAACTTTAAGGAGTTCCTCTCGCTTCAGTGTGACGCATCTCTCCGAAATATAGTAAGGCTCTATCCCTACGACGTAGCGCCCGGTATAGATACGACCGGTGACGGAGTAGCCGATGACGGAAGCCTCAGAGGCTCGAGCGAGGTTGTCGCATCACGCATCAAGGACGAGATTCAGAAGAGAGTGGATGAGGCGGGAATCGAAATTATCGAAGCTAGAATCACCTACCTTGCATACGCCACCGAGATAGCGGCAGTAATGCTCCAGCGTCAGCAGGCATCAGCGATAATCGATGCCAGAAAGATGATTGTTGACGGAGCTGTCGGAATGGTAGAGATGGCTCTTGCCAGACTCTTGGAAAACAATCTCGTAGCTCTCGACGAGGAGAGAAAGGCGGCTATGGTATCAAATCTTCTCGTAGTGCTCTGCGGAAATAAGGATGCTCAGCCCGTAGTAAACTCGGGTAGTCTCTACTGATAGGAGACAAGTGTGTGGATAACGAAAAGAAACAAATTCCCTTGCGCCTTTCTGCAAAGCTCTATGCGCAGCTGGCAGCCTGGGCTGAAGATGACTTTCGCTCCGTGAACGGTCAGATAGAGTATCTTCTTACGGAATGCGTAAGGCAGAGAAAGAAAAACGGGAAGTACGTTTCCGACGAAATAGACGTACCACCCGAGCTCAATATAGAGTAAAATGCAAATAAATATTGTCGTTATAGGCAAAAAAGTGCGGCTCTCGCCTATTGATGCGAGAGCCGCACTTTTTGTTTTTTATTTATTCAAATATGCGAACACCTGCTCTTTAATCTGTAACATACCTTTTATCGTCGGGTGACCTTCGTTCTTGTCGATTCCCGAGAGGGGGAGATATTCAACGCCGAAAATCCTCGCCGATTCTATAAGCTCCTCATATATCTCGGGCTTCAGAACGTTGTTTGCAATGAAGATTACCCTAGTCTTGGGCAGCGCCTTTTTCACGTTATAAAAGAGGCAGGATATAGCGGGGAGCACCTTGTAAAGGTCCTCGGTCGACCAGTTCTCTCTCTTCGCTTCACCGAGTGGAGAGTTTGCCCACGTATCGTTTGTTCCGCCAAAAATAAAGAGGGTGTCAATGCTGTTTTTCTCGAAGAAGCCCTCCTTCACACGCCTTAGAAATCTGCCGAGAAAGGATATATTAATACAGTCTGTACCGCTGTATCCCGTGTGACATATAGTAGTACCGGAATAGCTTGAGTTGATTACGAGATTAGCTCCGTCTCCGTTTACGATGTCATACCACCAGGTTTCTTCAACCTTTCTTACGTCGGTGGGCATTTCGTCTGTGGGACGGTACCAAACCGCATATCCCTCGGGATTATGCCCTGTGAAGGTAGAATAGCTGTCTCCAAGTATCATTATATTCCCAAGCTTGCACATGTCTTATATCTCTCCTATATTTTTATCTCACTGTTTACCAGAATTTCGAGTGCGTCGAGGTGCATATTGCATTCTTCCTCGCTCTTTCCTTTTGAGGCAAGATAGAATTTTATCTTCGGCTCTGTGCCCGATGGCCTTACGGCAATCCAACCGTCCTCGAGTATGAACTTTAAGACGTCGGATTGTGGAAGACCGTCAATTCTGTCAAGATAATCGATTCTGTCTGTCTCTCCGTCTATCCTTGACATAGTACGGAATCTTTGCATTATTTCCTTGATTTTTTTGATTCCCTCGATGCCTTCTAGAGTTAATGAAAGAAGGCGCTCCTTGTGATAGCCGTACTTTTCGTAAATTTTCTTAAGACGCTCGGAGAGCGTAATGCCGAGCGACTTACATTCAGCCGCCAGCTCGGTCACGAGCATAGCCGCAACGATAGCGTCCTTATCTCTTGCGTACGTGCCCTTGAGATATCCGTAGCTCTCCTCAAGGCCGAACAAAAAGCTCTCGCCCGTCGACTCGTACTCCTTTATCTTGTCGCCTATGTATTTAAAGCCGGTGAGGACGTTTACAACCTCTGCTCCGTAGCTCTCGGCAATCCTTGTAACAAGCTCTGTTGTAACTATCGTTTTTACGACACGGGGGCGCTCCGGCATACCCTTTTCACTTTGCTTTCGTAGAATATATTCTGCGAGCAGAGAGCCCGTCTGATTGCCGTTCAGGATAGTAAAGCTCCCGTCACGCTCGGGCACGACGACGCCCAGACGGTCGCTGTCGGGGTCTGTGCCGAATACAAGGTCAACTTTTTCCTTTTTAGCCCGCTCTATCGCTATATCGAACGCCTCTTTGTTTTCGGGATTGGGGCTCTTAACTGTGGGGAATCTTCCGTCGGGCGACTCTTGTTCTTTTACGACGGTTACGTTTTTCACTCCTATTTCGGATAGCACCAGTCTGACGGGAATATTTCCCGCTCCGTGCAGAGGTGTGTAAAGAACAGAGAAATCCTCAGGAATTTCACCGCCGAAGCTCTCTTTTTTTACACTGTCGATATACGCCTTGTCGACAGCCTCGCCGATATACGTGATGCTTGCCTTCTCTTCGAGCTTTACGTCGGAGAAGATGTCGACAAGCTCGATGAACGAGAGTATTTCCTTAGCTGCCTCGGGAGCTACCTGACCGCCGTCGGAGCCGTAAACCTTATATCCATTATATTCCTTGGGGTTGTGGCTTGCCGTTATAACTACTCCCGCCACGGTATTGAGATGCCTTACGGCGAAGGATAGCTCGGGAGTGGGTCTGAGAGATTCAAATATATAGACGCTTATCCCGTTCGCAGAGAAAACCCTTGCGCATTCTTTGGCAAAAAGAGAAGAGTTTATGCGCGAGTCGTATGCGATAACGACACCTCTGTTTTTAGCCTCGGCTCCGTACGTGCATATGTATGATGCAAGCCCTTGCGTAGCTTTTCTTACCGTATATACGTTCATACGGTTTGTACCGGCGCCCATCTTACCCCTGAGTCCGCCTGTACCAAATTCGAGATTGCGGTAGAAGCGCTCCTTTATTTCATCTGGAGCGAGAGCTGAGAGCTCGTATTTTGTATCCTGATCCGTGAGGTCGGAGCTCAGCCATTTTTCATATTCAGCTATATAGTCCATACCTTTGCCTTTTCTTATCTTGAGTAGGGATATCGTCTTAACGTATTTATAATTTTCTTGTAATCAAGCTCCATTACCGCCGCACATTCGTCTGCGCCGCCATAGCTTACGAGAAGCTTATCCTCGTTAAGCTCGACTATACCCGTAAAGAATACGCAGGGGATTGTGAACTTATGCGGAAGCTCAAACTCAGCCTCGGGATAAATCCATCTTTCGGGATATAGATGAGTGATTTCGGGGAAGTCGTTCTCTTTCTCCTTGAGTATCATAAACGACTGAGCGTATCCCTCGACAGCATCCTTTTTGCCGTGGAAGTTGAAGAGCCACTCGCCGTTTCCGAGGCTTATGGGAGTGGTGCTGCCACCGACTCTTTCGCCCTGCCAGGGCAGAGAGGGAGAGTAGAGCACTTTTCTTCTTGTCGCACCGTTAGCGAAGGAGTAGAGGTCGGGAGAAGCAGACATAACGATAGACGGATTCTTTGCGTCGAGCTCGTCGTATGCGTCGGGGGTGCTGGGGCGGTGAATCATAACGTACTGCATAACGCCGTCTATCATCATTTTGTTCGGAAAGATAAATACGTCTCTGTCTTCACCGTATTCAGGGTTGGTAAGGTCTGCGATATATTTAAATGCGTGGTCGTAGTCATTGTTCCCAAGCGCCTTTAGGTCTACCTTGTAAAGCACGGTTGTAGTTACGTTCTTCTGGTTGCCTATAGGCGAGTCGGGCTTCGTTGCCCACTCGGGCATAATCTGCACGGGGTCATCGTGAATCCAGTAAGGCCCAACCGGGAAGGTCCTGCCGGCGATAGCGCTGTAACACTCACCCTCGATGAAGAAGAGTCTCGGGTCCTCTATACATCCGTTTACGTAGTTAGGTACTCTCTCGCCTCTGCCGTTTGTGATGAAGAGCTTCTCGGGCTCGTACTCGATAGCAGGGCTCAGCGCAGGTCTTGTCATATCAAACGTGAAGGTCTTTCCCTCGTCGTCAGAGTAACCGTACACAAAGAATATCGGATAGGGCAGGTACTTCATACCCTCTATATATTTCTCGGGGGTAGGGCCCGACGTTCTTACAAGCATATGTATTCTGCCCGTTTCGGGATCTCGGATGATACCGGGGTTTAGTACCATCTCGCTCGCCCAGGGACAATCCGCAACGGGAGTCATAACACACCTTCTGTTTAAAACCACATTATCTTTTCTGTCCATCTTTTATTCCTTTCGTTCTCTCTGTATCGATTCCTTTTATATAGCGGTAAGCTAACAGCTTAGATAAAATACTTGCATAGCCGCTGTTGCAATTTTATCACGTACAGCCCGTTCAGACAATATAAAATAAGATACTTTTTCTTTGTTTTAAGACACGTTGTGGTTTGCCCTTGAGCTGTCTAAAAAGCCCGCTTCCTTCTCAAAGCTGCGAAGGAAATCTACGTACCCGTCTTTATCGGTGGGATATGCCAGCCCGTGCCCTGAGCCGGGGACGGTTAAAAGCGCTTTTTTCTCCGAGCATTCTTCATACAGCCTTATCGACATATCGCAGGGCACAAAGTCGTCGTCAAGACCGTGAATGAAGGCTATGGGAATTTTGCTTTCTTTGACCGATTCGATGGGGGATACCTCGTCTATGTCAAATTTACCGAACAGTCTACTGCCGATTCTAACGAAGGGGTAGAGAAGATTTGCAGGCAGCTTCATATCACGTATGACCTTTTTGATTATTTCCTTGCCTGAGGTGTAACCGCAGTCGGCGAGCGCCGAAACTACGTTCTCGGGAAGATTCATACTCGATGCGAGCATAACGGTAGCTGCACCCATAGACACGCCGGTGATAATCACTTTCCTTGATATACCAAACCTATCATAAAGATAATTAGCCCAGTTGAGGCAGTCGTATCTTTCTTTTATGCCGAATGTTACGACACGCCCCTCGCTCCTGCCGCAGGCTCTCTGGTCGACTATAAGAGCGCTCCTTCCGATAGCAAAGCAACGCTCAATCCCTCCCGACATATCCCGCAGGCCGCTCCCTTTATATCCGTGGAAGAGTATTTCGATAGGAGCATCGGACGTGTATTCATATAGTCTGCCGTAAAGTCTCAGCCCGTCGTATGAGGTTATGGTTATTTCCTCGTACGGCAGCTCCTCAGCTTGTTTGATCCAGTTTATTATAGCGCTTCTGTGCTCGTTGAAATCCTCGGTAAGAGGAATAGAATCCTCGGCGGAAACATCGGGCTGCTTGTAGCTGAAGACCTTGAAAAAGCAGATGGACGAAGTAATAGCGGTAAGAGCGACGAGTGCGGCTAGAATGTAAAGTAAATAAATCCACATAATGACTCCGTAAAAGATGTGCTCGTTGTTTTCTGAATATGTAAAGGGAAAAGCATCTTCCCGATAAAGCTGTAAATAAATTTTTAGGGCAGGGAGCTTGAAGACAGCGCCCTTGCCCTTTAGCTCCGTGCCTATGTATTACTGAAGGCAGAGCTTCTTGAAGAGAAGAACCCAAACGAAGTCGAGCCAGCCGAAGATGAAACCGCCAAAGGTGACAACGATACAAACGATAAGCCTTAAAAGACCGCCCTTCTTTGCAAAGGTAGACCATCTTACTACAAGCTCGGTGATCCAGTTAACACCGGGGATGAGCAAAAGAAGAAGCTGTACAAGACGGCTCTGCTTATTAAACCAAGTCATTCTGATATCCTCCTTATTAGATTTCTATTTAGATTATATCAAACCCCGGGGACTTTGAAAAGTACTTTTTATAAAAAAGTCAGAATCTGTCGAATGGCTTTAAATCCTCGCCGTCTCCTTCCCTTATACGCTTTGCCCTTATTCCGATTACCTTCGGTAGCATAATAACCGAGCCGAGCACAGCGAAAATGATATCGAACAGTGCGCTTAAAAGTACAAAAGGTAAAAGCACAAGATGCAAGGATAGCTCGTATATGCCCTCGGGCTTAAGGCTCGCAAGCTTTATGCCCGCCCCGATGAAGAGATAATAGCTGTCTGTTGGATAGCATAGCGAGAAGCATAGACTGCCCGCAATGACGGGAAGGAGCAGGAATAAAAGGCTCCACGGCTTTTCCGTGCTTATTAAAAGGAGCGAAGCTCCAAGAGTGACGAGAGTGACACCGAGGGAGAGGATTGTCGAGCGGAGCGCTCTTACTTTTAGACTTTTTCTGTTCATTAGTCGCCTTTCCGCCTCTTCTTCTTTTTCACGCAATTTTTCGAGCTCCCAACACTCCTTGCATAAGGTTTTTTTGTCTAGAGGTATACCCGTGTATACGTTTTCTGTCGCCAATACTCTGCCGCAATGCTCGCATTTATAGTCCGTCTTTATAAAATCAATACTTGCTCCCGATGGCTCGAGAGCATTTTTTAACGCTTGGCACTCCCGGTCGGTTAATGCCTCCGAGAGAATGAGAGGCAGGCGCTTAAGTCTGTGGTTTACGTCAAATACGTCTGCGTGCGGGAGCATATCGCATATGATGCCTTCGGCGATTTTGGGGTATTCAAGCTTTCTCAGCACCGCACAGTAGAGCTCGTTTGCGCATATATTTGCGGCTTCGTTATTGTTCATATGTATCATCCCTTCGTTCCTTTTATATATACAACGCAAAGGGGCGGATATTTCGCAAAGCAATATGCCGTGTGCGGCTTTTACGCTCTGCGCTTATATGACTCTTAGGTGCGTAAAGCAAAAAAAGCAGAGTGCGAATGAAGTAAACCCTGCCTTTTTCTTTTTAAATTCAAATGATACTTTTTCCTTCCCAGTCGGCTACGGGCTGGAAGCCCATAACGAATGCAATGGTGGGAGCTATATCCAAAAGCGAGTGCTCACCCTCAAGCTCGCCCTTCTCGAAGCTATCACCGATGAAGAAGAGAGGTACAGTCATATCCTCGGGCATAAGCGTTCCGTGCGTGCGTTCGTGTCCGCCGTGGTCAGCCATTATTATTACCGTGTACTCTTCCTTGAATTTATCTATGACCCTTTCGGCGTTCTCTATTGCGATTCTTATCCTTCTGAGGTATTCCTCGCTCATCCAGCCGCTGTCGTGTCCGCCCTTATAGTCGGTATCGACCATATAGAGAAAGACGAAGTCGGGCTTGTCGCTCTCGATGAGCTTGATAGCCTCGTCGGTAAGCACGGTGTCGGCGGACTCTCTCTTGTATGAATTTATGAAAGTAGAGAAGGCGAGCGAGCCGGGATACGCTATATCTCTGAGAGGCTCCCAACCGTAGAACATAGCCGATACGCCTCCGAGCGCTCTTATAACCTCGAATATCCCCGTGACCGCTCTTACCTCGGGTACGTAGGTGTTTGTCAGTATTCCGTGGCGCTGTGGAGTAACCGAGTGGGTCATTGAGTAGTGGCAGGGGAAGGTGACCGACGGATTCATTGAGGATGCGGAGTAGGTGAAGGCGCTCATTTTCTCAAGTCTTTGAAGAAATGGCGAGCCGCATTTTTTTTAGACCGTCGGGGCGCATTCCGTCGATAGAAATCAGAATTACTTTGTTTTTCACTGCTATATCTCCTTTTGGTACGTTATCTTACACCGCCGTCAAAATCATTGATGCGGCAATCTTTCATTGCTGAGTATATCTTCGATACGGTTCTCTTGAATTCAAACGCATCAAAGCCATATAAGAGCGAGAGCTCGTTTTTGTTAATATATTCCTCAACTGAAATAAAGCCGTACACGGGCTCGACCCTATCGGCGAAGGATTTGTAGTCGGTTAAGAGCATCATACAAATATGAGAATAGATTTGAAGAGCGGAATACGAGTCCTTATTTATTCTCTCGGTGCTCGAAGCAATCCCTCGCTTTGCCGCTGACTCAAGACTCTCGGCAAGTGCAATCGCCATCGAAAAATCAAGAGAGTTCATTACGTCGTTGACGGCAACCTCAAGCCTTGCAACACTGGGTAAGCAGTAGCGAGAGAGAAGCTCAAGAATGCGTGAAATCTCGGCAGACCCTTCGCCAAACTCCTTTTCGTGCACGTATGTGCGCAGAGACTCAAAATCACACTCTCTATCCCAAAGCGTCCTTGCCATTGCGTGCATACCGAGTGCCGTAGGTATAAACACACGCTGTGACTGGCAGCTGATAAGACCGTTGAACCCGAGCGTGCCATAGCTCTTTATATCTTCGCTTATCAGCCTCGCCGTATCGGTGTAGCCGAGGTCCTTGTAGCAGTCCCACATATAGTAGTAGTCGAAAATGAACGAGTCGCCCGCAAAGGCTTTTTGCCAGCCCTTATAGTACGCCATATATTCCGCCGCATTCTTGGGGTATGTCAGCTCGTTTCGCTTGTACTCGGCCATACGGTATTCATCGCCCTTTTCATAAAGGAGCGACGAGTAGGAGCGGTCTATGGGCGCAAACATAAAGGTGAAGCGTGAAGAATTTTTTATTGTCTCCTTCTCCGGCGGCCAGAGCAGGTCTACGTACATAAGGAAGACGATTTTATTATTAAGCCCCGCCCGTGTAAGCTTTTCGTCGAGCTCGTTCAGAAGCATTACGTAAAAGTCGGAAGGGCGTGTGTCCTTGCACAGATGGCACTCACAGTTGTTGTTTGCTCCGTCTCCGAGCCATACGTGCACGTAGTCCATATTCTCTTTTTGACGGCAATACTCAACTACGCTGTCGGTTAAACGCTCTCTTATCTCCTTGTTGCCGTAGCAAAGATTGGTGTTGAGAGCGATTCCGCCTGTAAGCCCTCTTTTTCCTCTGACGAGCGCAAGATTTTTTCTGACGTCCTCGCTTACGGAAGAGTCGTCCTCGACGTACCAGCCGGATGCCTCGAGTCCGAACGGCCGACAGGTCCAGCCGTGACCTACTCCGTGATATATAAGATGCCGTTTTTCTATTTCGGCTTCCATCGCTTCGGTAAAAGCGTCTATCTGCGCATCAGTAAGTCTTTGACCCTCGAGGTAGGGGTTTTCAAACCCGTCTGCTGCGTGTGAATACCAGCGGTCAAAGAATATTCTCGGGCGGAAGAACTGGATAAAATAAGAGTTCATAGAGACCTTAGGTATCCAGTCTATTATATCCTTCGCCGCCTCGATGGGCAGACTTCCCTCGATACATATACCTCTGTGGCGGTGGTCTGCCGTTTCCTTAATCATAACACGGGTATGGGGTATAGCCCTCGGACAGAATTCACCATCCTCACCGGGGCGGATAAAGGCGAAGCCGAGCTCTGTGAGAAATCTGTAAACGCCTATAAGCACACTTCTTGCGTTAGTGCCGACTATCCTGCCGCACAGGTTATTTACGTCTATGATTATTCCGTCGTCCTTGTCGGCGTCCTTTACGGGGAGCTCTTTGCTGTCAGCTACGGTGAGCGCTATCTCATTTTCGCATTCTTCGCAATATACACATCCCGACCTCTCAAGATATCGTCTTAACTCATCCTTTGCAAATTCGAGCGCTTTATTGTCTGATTTCGATTTGTCACGTTGTCTTACAGTTACCTTAAAATTCATATCGTTCCTTGGATTTCCCTTACGAATTGTATATAATATTGCCATCCCTGTAATTATAGCAGAGCGTGTCCTTTTTCCTTAAGTGGTGGTCTCGGTTGTTGCCTATTCTTACAAGCTTTAGCGTTGATATCGAGGTGTCTATCGAAACTACGTTAAGGCAGTCGTAGGTTTTTGCGCCCCTTGCGTGGTTGGCATCGCACCACTCTACGTACGACGCAGCGCATTCGACTGCATAAATGAACACGCCCCCTCGGTGTAGCCACACAAATCCCAGTGCTCGTGACCTGAGAGGTGCACTACGTGAATTCCGCCCTCTTCCTTGAATTTTATTATTGCTTGCTCGATTTTCGGGAAGCTCGACTTGTTGCAATGCCTGCCGAGACTCTCATAGTCATCCTGAGAGTTGAAGCTTACGTCGAGCTTTGTTTTGATAGGCGCCGTGGCTTGATGCGCCGCCGTAACTACGTGCAGGCCGAGCCTTGGCGCCTCGGAGAGCTTCTCCGAGAGCCACGCCGCTTCTTCCTCGGCATCGTAATATTCGTCTATGACGATAAGTCTTACGCCCGAGTATTTTGTAAGAGCGTAGATGCAAAAAACCTCTGCGCTCCTGTTCTTTAATTGTTTTGAGATTTTGCAAATTTGAGCTCGGGAATCTTTCCGTTTCTTACGTCCAGCTCGTCAAACGACCAGAAGTCCGTATCGAATCCGAGCGTATCAGTATAGAACTCAACCGTATCGAATGTGTCTGAGCCTTGCTCGTATTTTTCAATGACGTTTTCAAATTCGGTTAAGAAGGAATCCGTCGAGCCGTAAACGGAAGGGAAGCCCATGCCCATATTGGCGCAATTACGTACGTAAAGTTGCGCATAGCAGAGCGCACGTCCGAATATTCCGCCGCGGTACTTTTGTACGGTGGCATCGTTGTTCGCAACCTGAACGAATCCGAAATTCACGTTTCCGATAATATAGCTGGTCGTATATAAAGACATCTTTCCAACCGTACCGCCGGCATAGTTATCGCTTGCGCATACGAGCGCAGCATTGGAGCAGTTCTTCATATAAATCATAAAACTGACTTCGCCTATCAATCCGCCGACGTGATATCTGCCTGATACGCTTCCGACGTTCATGGAATTGGTGATTTTAATACAGTATGCATATCCTACTATTCCGCCAGCCCCTGTGTACGTGATAGTTGGAGTATCGTTCTCTATTGTTATCTTGCCCGAGTTGAGAGCCTCACTTATTTGCACATTGGCATCATAGAAAGAACCAAATATACCGCCTGCATATGAGTATGCCGTAATGTCACCCGAGTTCTCGACTCTCTCGATAACAATAGAGGGCGAATAAAGCCTTGCGACTGTGCCGATAATGCCGCCGGCCGTGCCGTCAGTCGAGGTTATACCACCGGAATTCTTGCAATCGTATATTGCTGTATTAGTTTCCGATCTGGCTATTATACCCGCCGCATAATTCTTTGCGCTTATGCTTGCGGTGTTCTCACAGCCCGCGATAAAAACAGTACTCGAACTTGTTAAGTCGGCGAGTATACCTGCACCGGCCTCGGTCGCTTGTAAAGCGCCTGTGTTCTTGCAATCTGTGATTGTGAGGGGCGAGCCGTCTTTACCGATCACGCCACCGACGTAAGATCCGCTCAGAGTGCCACTGTTTTCGCACTCGGAGATAGTAAATCCGCTGTCAATATACGCTTCTATTTTTCCGATAATACCGCCGACACAGTCCTGAGAAACTATTTTGCCTGCGTTTTTACAGCCTTTGATAGAGGAAGCGTTGTACAGATTTAGCGCTCTTCCGATAATGCCGCCGGCGCTGACGGAACTTGAGCTGGACGTTGAAATAATTGTTATCGTAGAGTTCGATAAGACGTTGACGTTCAGGATGTTAGCGCTGTGCATTTCACCCGCCAGAGCTCCTACTGTGAGCGAGTGCAAGTTGCTTATATCGGTGTTTAGACCTGTGATTATATTAACGCTGTCGAGCGTGAGATCGGTTACGACGCCCGATACTGAGGCGAAGAGTCCGAGCGATGCGTTTGCATTGTTATACGTCTTGTATATAGTGAGATTTTTTATTTTGTGACCGTTTCCTATAAGAATACCCGAGAAGTCCTTGGGCGTCCAGCCGTTTTCAGCTATATAATTCGCAAGGTCGATGTCGCAGGCGAGCTCATAGTGACCGCCTTCCTCTCTGTCGCATATTGCCGCAAGCTCATCTGCGGTGCTTATCTCAACGGGGGCTTTTGTTGATGCGTATACCGAGCCGCTCGAGACCCCGATATTAGTCAGCGTACCGTCTACGTAGTCGTTACTGTATTCGACAGAGTATAGGCATGCGCAATTCCAACCGGAGGAGGAAAGACTCACAGGCAGGTAATACAGTGTATCACTCACTTTAGTGAGATCTCCGTTGGCATCGAGGTTTGCAGACACGGAGTCGATGCTGTATCCGGTTGCATTTTCAAATTCAATGACCAGGTTGGCGTTAAACCCGTCGAGCAGATAATCTATGCAATTGAAGGATGAGTCGGTAAGCTCGATGCTCTTTACCTTCAATGTGCCGTTGACGAAGATTTCAAGCTCCACAGGAGTATCCGGTGTCTCGGTGAAGGATATTCCTTCCTTTTCCACGGTGAACTCGGTTACGGAAAGAGTTCCCTCGCCGCCGAGGAAATCGTCGCAGTCAAAGCTTACGATAATGTTCGTTAAGTCTGCACTCGCAGACACGATAGAGCTCGCCTTGCCGGATATGGTTATGGAGGAGAGTATAGCCTCGAGGGGATTGTCGAGGGTGAGCTTTATGAGGATGTCGTCACCCGTGTGTATTGCGCTGTTTGATACCGGTGAGATATCGATTATATTGACAGGCGGAGAGGTGATGAAGGTCTTCTCGACTCTTCCGGTTTTGTTTCCTTCTCCGTCGTTGGTGTTATATACGAAGCTGAACACCAGCTTGTATTCGGTGAAGCCCTCGAGCTCATTTGCCGTGAGTGCGAGCTCCTCGCCCGAAGCGATGAGTGTATCGCCCTTGTATAGCGTGATAAGGTGTGAAATTACCGTCTCGTCCTCATCCGTCGATTCGACAGAGATATCAACGCAATCGGAATCGAGCTCCCAGCTGATGTCAAAGGCGGGAACGCTCTTAGCGAGAGTAGTGAATTCCACTGTGATGTCCTCTAAGGCCGTGCCGTTGCTGTACTTAGCTACAAGGGTGTAGCTCTTTCCGCTTAGGAGATTTGTCATCTCTCTTGCGCTTACCTGCAGAGGCGTTGCATTACCTTTCTCGTCGTAGAGGGTAAGAGATCCCAGCTCGGTTATTCCCGTCCAGGTTTCGCTCCATCTTAAGCCGAAGCTCGCACGGTCGGTATCGACGGAGAAGCTGTCGAAGAGGACGATATCGTTCGTTCTGAAGGTTTGGGTATAGATTACGTTAAGGCCGAAGCCGTCGCCCTTAAGGTTGTCGTAGAAGCCTACGATTCCAAGCTGGTAGAGAGTACCTGTTTTGAGTCCGTCTATTTTTACGTGACCCTGAGGCACACCGGAGACGTTACCATTTTCATCTGTCGGCAAGGGTATTTCCTTGTACCCGATAATATTTTCGCCGTTATAAACTACCGCATACGCCTTTCCGCCCGTCTTCTCTATAAGCATGTCGAAGTCGTGGATTGCCGCATCGAATTCTATTGAATTGAAGTCGGTGCTCATATTCTCGATTTCCGCACTTACCTGATTGAAGTACCAAGAGCCCGCCTTTACGGTCTTATCGCCTTCCATAATGACGTCTTTGATTTCGTTTCTCTCGTTTATGTACTTCATTGCGTCTATGGTGTATTCGATTATGCCCGTAGAGGCTTCGATAGGCACCTTTATGATTATATTTTCAAGGTTGGAGCCTTCCTCGAACATATAGGCGGAGTACTTCACTCCATTGAAGGTGAATGAGAGTATCTCGTAGCTCTTCGGGTTTTCTATATGGATATTCACGTAGACGTCTCTGTACGGCTCGGTATAGTATATATCCTCGCTCGAGCCCACGACACTTATCGAGTCCTTGACCTCGCTCTCTATGTCCTCACCCTCGGGATTATCGGGGAAGGGGTTAAGAGGGAGGACGTTGTTCTTATCCGTAGTATCTCCCGTGACGTCTCCGGGATTGTTTCCGTGTTCGCTGCCATCTCCGGTTAAGAAGACGTTATATTCATTTTCAAAACTTGCCTGAACATTTTTTTCGCCGCTAATGCTCATTCCCTTGTATACAGGCACGTTTTTATTTCCGCACGAAGAAAGGCAGAAGCATACGGCTAAAACGGTAGCCACAGCAAGTATCAACGATACAATTTTAGAGCTTCTTTTCAACATTTTACCCTCCGATAAATTGGCTTTAGTTTTATTAACTATATATTCTATCACAATAACCTAAATAAATCAATACCCGTGCGTACTTAAAATAAATCCGTGCGTGTGTGCGCTCGGGGCAGAAGAGCAAAGAGTGCACCGGGGCAGAAGAGCAAAGAGTGCGCACTCCTAAGACGAAATAATGCGAGCTCCCTTCTTACGGGGTAAAAAAGGCCCGCACCGTGTTACACCTCGGTGCGGGCTATGAAGACTTTTTGCGTTAGTCTTTTTATTTATATTTTCCTTGAAAAGCTTCTCTGTATAAGCTTTACCAGTTCAACGATAGGAATAACCGATACGGCGAGACCTATCGAGATGAGATAGTCGGGTGCGGAAAGGGGAACGAGGCTGAAGAAGCTTGCTATAACGCTCACCTCACATACGAGCGTAGTTGCGAGCAGCGAGCACAGACCTGCAAACACGAGCACCTTGTTGAAGTTCTTTACTCCAAACATAGAGCCTCTCTGCGAGCGCATATTAAAGCTGTGGAATATTTCTGCCATCGACATTGTCAGGAACGCCATAGTCATTCCCTTCGGGCTGTCGGTGAGAGTCCATCCCGAGCCGATGAGGTAAGAGGTTAGTACAAGAGCCGCAACCATAAAGCCCTGGTATGCGACGTCCACTCCCATACCCCCTGCGAAAATGCCTTCGTTAGAGTGCCTCGGCTTCCTCTTCATAAGATTGCTCTCGCCCTTCTCCATTCCGAGCGCTATGGCGGGGAAACAGTCGGTCACGAGGTTTATCCAGAGCAGATGCACAGGCTCAAGCACGGTAAAACCGAGCAGTACCGCTGCAAAAATTGCTATAACCTCGCTCATATTAGAGCCGAGAAGGAACTGGATTGCTTTACGGATATTGTCGTATATTCTTCGGCCCTCTTCGACCGCCGATACTATTGTTGCGAAGTTGTCGTCGGCGAGCACCATATCAGCTACGTTCTTTGTGACGTCAGTGCCGGTGATACCCATACCGACGCCGATATCCGCTGCCTTTATCGAGGGCGCATCGTTTACTCCGTCGCCCGTCATAGCGGTTACCTTACCGTACTTCTTCCAGGCATTTACGATTCTCGTTTTATGCTCGGGCTGAACTCTGGCGTATACGCTGATGTCACGGAAGCGCGCCTCGAACTCCTCGTCGCTCATATCGTTCAACATAGCTCCGGTGATTGCGGCGCTCTCGTTTTCAATAATACCGAGCTCCTTGGCAATCGCAACAGCTGTGTCTATGTGGTCGCCCGTAATCATTATAGGACGGATTCCCGCCTCACGGCATCTGACGATGGCCTCGCACACCTCGGGGCGCACAGGGTCTATCATACCGCATAAGCCGACAAAGCACAGATCCTTCTCGAGGAACTCTCCGTCTTCCCTCTCGGGCATAGCATCCCACCTGCGCTCCGCCGCTGCAAGGACTCTTAGCGCCTTATCCGCCATAGCCTTGTTGGCTGCGAATATCTCGCTTCTGTATTCCTCGGTCATCGGATGGACTTCGCCGTCCTTGACGTAGTGGGTACATTTTGCTATAACGATGTCGGGAGCGCCCTTGGTATACTGTATGAAGCCTCCGTCCTTAGAGTGTACGGTGCTCATCATTTTTCTGTCCGAGTCGAAGGGCGCTTCCGACACTCTCTCGTACTTGACCTTAAGCTCGTATTTCGGGAGACCGAGCGTGTTTGCGTATGCAACGAGCGCCGCTTCCGTGGGCTCGCCGGTTACGTTTCCGCCTCTGTCGAGCTCTGCGTCTGAGCACAGGCTCATTGCCGTTGCCGTTCTCTCGGCGCTGTCACCGAAGTGGTCGACGACGGTCATCTTGTTCTGGGTCAGCGTACCCGTCTTATCCGAGCAGATGATTTCTGCGCAGCCGAGGGTCTCTACCGCCGTGAGCTTTCTTATTATGGCGTTGCGCTTCGACATATTCGTGACACCCATAGACAGAACGAGCGTTACTACCGTAGCCAGACCCTCGGGTATAGCCGCAACAGCGAGCGATACCGCCGCCATAAAGGAGTCGAGGACGATGCTCAAATCCCAGTTGCCGAAGGAGTAGAGGAGCTTAACCGCAAAGACTACTCCGCATACACCGAGCACGAGCCAGGTGAGGATTTTTGAAAGTCCGGCAAGCTTCTTCTGCAAGGGGGTGCGTCCGTCCTTCGCCTGAGTGAGGGCGTCTGCAATCTTACCCATCTCGGTATCCATACCCGTTGCGGTGATTACAGCAGTGCCTCTGCCGTATACGACGGTAGAGCCGGAGTAGAGCATATTTTTTCTGTCTCCGAGAGGGACGTCACGCTCACCGTCTCTAAGATTTATTATGTCGATAAACTTGGTTACGGGCACAGATTCTCCCGTCAGTGCGGCTTCCTCAATCTTCAAACTGGCATTCTGTATGATTCGTCCGTCAGCAGGCACGGCGTCTCCCGCCTCGAGAAGCACGATATCTCCGACTACTATGTCCTCGGAGCTTATCCTGATTACTCGGCCGTTTCTGAGCACACGCGACGTCGCCTTCGACATCTCCTGCAAGGCCTTGATTGCGTTTTCCGCCTTGCTCTCCTGGTATACTCCGAGCACGGCGTTTACAATTACGACCGCCATAATGATGATTACGTCGACGAAGCCCTCTCCGCCTTCCTCAAAGAATGCGAGAGCTCCGCTTATAACGGCGGCGATAATGAGTATTATCGTCATCGGGTCGAGCAACTGCTCGAAAAACTTTCTGATAAGTGACTTGCCCTTCTCGGCGGCAAGCTGATTTTTTCCGTTTTCAGCCAGGCGGCGAGCCGCCTCTTCGTCCGTGAGGCCGTCTTTTGAGCTGCCGAGCTCTTCTATGACCCTGTCGGCTTCTTCTTGGTAATAACGCATTTCCTTCTCCTTTTGTATTAAAAAAATTATACCCGTACATAACAAAGCTATGCACGGGTATCTCGAGGGATTACAAGGACGTACATAAAGCCGGGTTATGTATGAGTCTGGCAATTTGAAGCAAGCCCTACGGTAAAAACCGTCGTGATGCCGACTTGCTACGCACAAATTTGTGCGCCGGCTACTCCCTCATAGGATATTTGTTTTTTTCAAAATTATTCTAGCATATATTTCCTGATATGTCAAGTACTTTCATAATAACCAAAATCAAGCTCGAAGCTTCATAATAAACTCAAAGAACGAAAGAGTGCGTTTGCGCCACAAGCGCCGATGAATAAAATCCTGCATTTAAAAATCAACAGAAAAAGGAGCGAAGTATGATTCTCCGCTCCTTGAACTGCGCATATTTACAATTATGCCTCAGCCTTAGCTTCTAAAGCTATGTTATGAGTGTGCTTAACAACCCACTGCTTCATCTTGATGGAAAGCCAGAATCCGTAGATACCGAGAGTGATGATGGTAAGCAAGAACCACTTGATAAAGTTGCCGAAGAGCTGTGCGCCGTTGCCGTCGAACTTGAGCTGAACACCGTCAATGTAGGTGTGCTTAGCATACCAAGATTCCTTTAAGCAGATAGCCCAAGGAGTGCCGAGACCGAGTGTTACCACAACGATCAAAAACTGCAAAATGCCGATTCCTATCATACCGAGTAATCCGCCGGTGAATTTAGATTCCATGTGTGTTCCTCCTGAAAATGTTTTTTATTCACAAGCCTTGTCTCAAATTGAAATTAGCTTGGTTAACATAATGATAACACTTTACACAACAATTGTCAATATTTTGAATAAAACTTAATTAATTCAGCTTTGCAAAAAAACTTACCAAAGGTGATTTTCGTCTATCTCCGAAATTTCTCCTTCGACAAATCCAACCTCGGAAAGATATTTCTCCGTAGGCACGTGCACGTCAGTGTACGTGTTGTGAGAATCCGAGCCGTAGGTTACGGGAATGCCCATTTCGAACATCCAACGGATGTATTCCGCATACTGATGACGGAATTTTTCGCTTGCCGACGGGTGTATGAAGAAGTGTGAGTTGCACTCTACGTACTTTTTGTTTTCCAAGAGAGCGGCGGCGATGTTCTCCTTCATAGACTTTGGTATTACGTCAAAATCCTCGTACCACAGATGCTTTCCGTTATACCAGGGATGACCGAGTACGGTTACACGCTCGTCACAGGATAGCCAGAGCTGCTGGCGATACCACTCGTTTACAGAGGGTGTAAGCTCGGTGTCCATCCGCTTAGCTCCGGGGATGTCGGTGCGCCAATGAGATGCCCCTATTACGTAGCGTACTCCGAGCGCCAAGAGCTCTTCCTTGGTTTTGCCGAGCTCAATGCCGTAAGGCGTTCCGATAGAGGGGGCGACGTATCCGTCCTGACTTCCGTTTTTAGCAAGATAATCATATAACGGCTTCTCGATGGGGGTCAGCTCGACGCCGAGCACGGCGTTTGCTCCGAGAGCCCTTGCTTTCTTTACGACCTCTACGGAGTCGAGAAGATTTTGCGAGTAGCTTTCCTCGTTCAGATTTACGTGGTCGGTAATACCGAATTTAATAAAACCGAATTTGCGTGAATTTTCTATTATCTCTTCTATGGGGAGCCTCGAGTCGTACGAGGCAGAGGAGTGTATGTGCCAGTCTGAGCGAATAATCATATGCTTTTCCTTCTTGGTTTTTAAAAATTTATGGTTAAAATGACATCTTTAATTTACAAATATGGTGATTTTATATCGAAATTCCGTAATTCTTCAAAGCGTCAACCGACATAATATAGCCGCCTGTAGCCGAATGAATATGGGCGAATCTTTTGGGCTCAAGCTCGAGGTTGTAGACTCCGCAATACAGCCCCCTGAGCTTATCAAGATAGAGTGACAACGGCTCGGTCAAAGAGTCGATAGGGTAGTGCGTAAAGCCCTCTGTATACCTGTGAATGTGGGTGTGCACCGTGCGCCCCAGAAATTCGCACGGCGGTAAGAGTCGGGGGTTGTCGGTGTAGTTTGCAACGTACCAGGCGTAGTGCCCCATATCAAAGCAGACGCCTACGTTCTCTCTGTCGGCTCTCGTTACTGCGTCGAGCACGATCGGCAGATCGTTCCCGAGCGAGCCGCTCGGGGTCTTCCGACTGTTTTCCAGTGCTATTTTTGCAGGATATCCGCAGCTGTATATGTAGTCGGACAGCCGTGTCAGCATTAAAGCGTTGTCTCCCGGTACGTCGTGTATAGTGAGGGTCGCGTCGTTTTGCCGTAGGTCCCTGAACAGCTTTGATAACGGTGTAAAAACGTCACTCACTGCGCTGTCGACGGATTTACACTCGGAGTGGACGGATATTATAAATCCGTTGTCCCATAGCATATCAGCAGCTTTTAAAACGTCGTCGGGCTCTGCATAATTTCTTACGGTTCTCAGTTCAATGCTTCTCACACCCCTGTCGAACAGCTTTGGCAAGAGCACCTCGGGCTTTAATTCCTCGCTGCTTGGGTGTATGAGATTATCGAATGATAAAGAAACTCCTATCATAAAAGCCCCCTTTTCATATCAGAAGCATATCTTGCCCGGGTTTAGTATGTTCTTTTTATCAAAGACCTGCTTTATTCCTGCCATAAGAGCGATTGGAGTATTTCCGTACTGCCTTTTAAGATAGTCCTTCTTCGCATAGCCGATTCCGTGCTCACCCGACACAAGGCCGCCAAGCTCGCTCGCCTTCCGGTACATACTGTCAAAGGCGGCGGAAAGCTTTTCATTCCAGGCTTCATCGCCGAGTCCGTCCCTGCAGATGTATATATGGAGATTTCCGTCTCCCGCATGACCGAAGGAAGGAATACGTATTCCGAGCTCGTCAGAGAGCGTATGGGTAAACTTTATAAATTCGGCTATCATATCCTTTGGCACGACGACGTCGCACTCATCCATCTCGGTTGTGGATGCCTTGATAGCTTCGAGAAATGCTCCTCTTGCCGACCATACGGATTTTTTCTTTCGTCGGTGTCTACGATGTATGCGTCGAGAGCGCCGATTTCGAGACATAGGTTGGCAACGGCGCTCATATCCCGCTCCACTTCCTCGTCGGTATTTCCGTCAAAGGTCAGCAGGATGTACGCATCGTTTTTCGTGTCGGGGAATTTTTTTCCAAGATAGCTCTCGAAAAAAGAATCGTATCACGTGACATATATTCGATAGCGGTAGGAGTCACCTTCGAGCGAATGATATGCGGCACGGATTCAATAGCACTTTTCATATCGGGGAAGGGAAGTAAAAGGCTTATCGATATCTTAGGCAGCGGTACAAGCTTTAGTACCGCCTCGGTGATTATGCAGAGCGTACCCTCAGAGCCGATTACGAGGTCCTTAAGGCTGTACCCGGAGCTGTTCTTTGCCACCTTAGCGCCGAGGTTCAGTATTTCTCCGTCCGGCATAACAACGGTCAGGGCTCTTACGTAGTCTCTTGTAACTCCGTATTTAACCGCCCTCATTCCACCGGCATTGGTAGAGATGTTTCCGCCTATCGTTGCCGATTTCTCACCCGGGTCGGGCGGATACAGAAAGTCGTTTTCTTCTGCGAAGGCAGCAAGATCCATTAAGAGCACGCCGGGCTGTACCGTGACGGTAAGATTGCTCGTGTCAAGCTCGAGAATCTTATTCATCTTGGTGGTTTCCAGCAGGATACCGCCTTCTATCGCCACGGCTGCGCCGACAAGACCTGTTACCGCTGCCTCTTACCGTGACGGGGATGCATCGCTCATAGGCGTGCTTCATTATTTCGCTAATTTGCTCGGTAGAGTGAGCACGCACAAGCACCTCCGGCATTTTTTCGATACCGCCGAGCTCATCGTGCGCATAGTCGGGGCTTATTTCGTCACCGACGAGCACTTCGCTTTCTCCGACTATTGACTTGAGGATGGCTACGTACTCTTTTTCAATTTTACTGTAACTCACGAGCGAGCCTCCTTTATTTTCTTGATAAGAGCAGGCAAAATCTTCGCAGCATCCTCTACCACACAGTAGTGTGCGACGTCGAATATCGGAGCGTTTTTGTCCGTATTCACTGCGATTATTGTATCGCTTGATTTCATACCTGCGGCAAACTGTACCGCACCCGATATTCCGAGGCAGAAGATGAGCTTGGGCTTTACCGTTCGGCCGGACAGTCCGATCTGTCTTTTCGCATCGTATACGTTTGCCTCGGCCAAGGGCCTTGTGCAGGCAACCATACCGCCGAGCAGCCCGGCGAGCTCTTCTGCAAGCTCACGCATTTCCTCGCTTGCACAGCCCCTTCCGACGGCTACTATAACGTCGGCTTCGGAGATGTCCGCACTCAGCGTCTTTCTATCGGTTTCTAGTATTCTGATTGCGGAATAAAGATTGTCCTCAGAGGTCTGCATCCGAACTATCTCTCCCGACGGAGCGTCAGAGGGCTTCGGCTCCGCAAAGACCTTATATCTCGCAGTGCAGAACTGAGGTCTTGTATTAGTAGATACAATCTGAGCCATTATGTTTCCGCCGAAAGCAGGTCGTATCTGCACGAGGTCGGTGTTTTCCTTCATCTCGAGCACCGTACAGTCTGCCGTAAGACCTGCTCTGCATCTTGCCGCAACTCTGGGTGCAAGCTGTCTGCCGAGGTCGGTAGCGCCTACCAGTATGGATGAAGGCTTAACCTTATCGATAAAATCCGAGAAGGCTGCGGCATAGGGCTCGACTCTGAACCCGTCGTAAGCCTCGTTGTCGTATACGAACACCTTATCTACCCCGTAGCGGAGCAGCTTGTTTGCGCACTCTTCTATGTTGTGACCTATTAATAAAGCGTACACGGGGTGGCGTGTTACGTTTGCAAGCTCTCTTGCCTTTCCGCAAAGCTCATACGTTACCCTGTGAATCGCTCCACCCTGACAGTCGGCGTATACGCATATTCCTCTCCAGAGCGACTTGTCTATCTCGGGGGCTTGATCCTCCTTGAGCTCGATTGCGCCGGAGCTGTTCTTTACGCAAAGCTTGCACATCTTGCACGCAGACGATATCGAGAGCTTTTCACCGTCGTATGAAATAGCGCCGAAGGGACAGACCTTTACGAGCTTCTCGCAGAGTGCGGTGTCAAGCATATTCTGATTGATATGTAATGAAGCCATCTTATCCCCCTCAAATCATCTTTCTTTTATTTAAAAGCTCAAACAGCGCTTCCGCCTTTTCGTCGGCAGTACCCTCGAGCGTACGTCTTTCCGTGTTCTTTTCGGGCGGGAAAATACGCTCAACCTGAGTTGCAGAGCCTGCAAGTCCGTAGTGGCTCTCATCTCGGTCGTCGAAGTCGTTAAAGCTGAGAAAACGCACGGCATCGTCGGATATTCTCTGCTTTACCTTGTACGAGGGCAGCCTTGGATTATTTACGTCGTTATCCATTGATAGCAGGCAGGGCAGAGCTATCTCCATTTTTACCGTGTTTGCGTCTATGGACGCTGTTACGACAGCCTTACCGTCCTTGATTTCATCGACCGATAAAACGTTTGATACGTTCGGTATTCCGAGATATTCGGCGACCTCTGCGCCTACCTGAGCCGTGTCCCCATCGGTAGTCTGCTTTCCGCATATTATAAGGTCGAATTCGCCGCACTTCCTTATGCCCTGCGATATCGTGTAAGCTGTGGCAAGCACGTCAGCGCCGGCAAACTTGCGGTCAGAAAGAACCGTACCGCCGCACGCACCCATAGAGATAGCCTCGATAATAACGCTTTTTGCCTGAGGCGGACCCATCGTTATACATTCCACCTCACCCCCGTATTTCTCCGAGAGCGTCAGCGCCGTCTCTATGGCGTACAGGTCGTAGGGGTTCATTTTGCTCTTTATACCGCTGCGCTTTAATACGCCTGTAACAGGATCTACCTCTACGTTATTAGAGCTGGGAACCTGCTTTATGCAAACTAAAGTTTTCATTTTTCTTCTCCGATTAACTTTTTACTCTGATTTTAGCTCGTTCTTTTATGAAAAATAATTCATACATCCCGTTCGTCTCTGAGTACGACGACCGATATTCCGTCCGGAATAGCCGTTATAGTAACCTTGCTCTTGCTAAGTATTTCTCGTGCCTTAATTAACGCATCCTCAATACTTCCCGCCGGAATCATATGCATCTCTTCCACCGTCTTATCGGGAATTTTAGATACGTAAATCACCTTAGCCTTCTTGAGTATTCTTACGAGAATCTGCGCCTGCCATTGATCCGGTAGGGTCTCTTGTCTGCCTCTATTCAAGAAGAGCTCCATAGTCTTATTTATATCTCTTTCGTCGGCGAGCTGGTGGTATAGATGCTCGCCGCCGACACCGTCGTCGCTTGCCGCAAGCATAATTATAACGCCGCCGTCCTTGACAGCCGCCTCTGCCGCCGTCATACCCTTTATCGCCTGGTACACGTTCTGGTCGAGTGGGTATCCGCCGTTAGTTGAGATAACCACGTCCGATGGAGTAGCCTTCGCTCCGCAAAGAGCTGAGATAAAGTCCGTGCCACGCCTGTGTGCCTCGATTACGTCGCCCGCTACAGCGTATATAGGCTCTTTCTTTGAATTTAGTACGACGTTTACGATGAAGGCGAGCTTAGCTTCCTTCGCCGCCCATACCATATCGGCGTGTATTGGATTTCCTTCAAGAATGCCGGTACGTGAACACTTGTGCGCTATAAACTCGGAGCAGTGGTTTGCGAGCACGGTGCTTCTGCCGGCTATGCCGGGCAGAACGCTCTTTCTTCCGCCGGAATACCCTGCGAAGAAATGCGGCTCGATAAATCCCTCTGCAATAAGCAGGTCGGCATCCATAGCTATTTTGTTTATCTCACACTCTCCGCCTGAGGGTAGCCTGCCTATTCTCACGAGCTTTTCATTTTCGTCGCAGTCGTGGATGTATATATTCTCTATCGACAATCTCCCTGCCGAACTTGAATATAAGCTCGTCCTCTGTTGTTTCTCTGTGACATCCCGTAGCTATGAGAATGGTTATCCTCGCATCCGGGTTACCTCTTCTGATTTCCTTTAATATCTCGGGCATAATGATTTTGCTCGGCACAGGACGTGTGTGGTCGCTGGATATAACTACCACGTTTTTGCAAGCACGCTCAGCGGCTCTGTCCCGATAGGATGGGTCAGCGCCTCTCTGACAAGCTCTTCGGAAGAGCCCTTCGGCTCATATTCCTCGATAGAGGAGGTAAGCACGCTTATAAGCTCGTCCTCGCAAAAGTCATATTCCAAACTGCCTTTTCCATATAGGAAGGACACTCTTTTCATTTGTGAATCCCCCTGTTTTTTCTCTTGTTTATTATTTTATAATGTTTTGGATTTGAGGTCAACAAAACTTAAGTCACACACTATGAATATGGTATAATTATACATAATTTCCACCCTCAATTTGGTAATGAATTTTAAAAAAATGCGGCAGCCCGTAATGAGGGCTGCCGCTCGAAATATTCGATTGCTTTGTTTAAGCACTGAGAAATGACGAGTGTTGCGTATCCTCCCGATTTTGCGAGAAAGGCGCCTCTCGTAAACAGCACGTCTGTTTTTAGAGAACCTCTATCTCGTTTCTTATCGCCTGATCCGGGGTGGACTTCTCGAGGAATACCTTGTCCTTTCTTTCGAGCTTCTTGAACTCGTCGTAGTATCTTACGCCGAACTCCCTTAGCGAAGCGGCGCAGAAATGGAGATTGTCAGAATTTGATAAGAGCCCCGTCGCCGGCACGAAGCCGAACATGGGGTCACTGTCGGCGAGTTTAATGAGAGCCTCGTTTACTCGAGGATAGTTCCTTATTACCTGCTCGGATTTTTCGTAATTAACCAAATAGTCACCGAGACCGCCGAGCAAGAAGGGGACGTCATATAAGTTCAGCTTTTTACGGAACGCATTCAGTATTTTTGCCAGCTTTTCTCCGTATACGGGGTATCTGTCATCATAACAGTCCGATTCTCCCTGGTGCCACAGCACGGCTGCTATTGTCGACGTGCGTGATGCCAGCTCCGCCATATAGCAGGCGTGGTCAAAGAGCAGTCCGCCCACCTGCCACTGGTCGAGGCTCGTTCCGCCGTCTGCGCAGGGGATGATTCCGACGTCTACTCCCTTATCCTTCTGGTATAAATCAGAAAAGCTCTCGCATAGGCTGATGCCCGAGAAGGCTCTGTCCGGGTTTACGGGCACGTACATATTGTGCCAGCGCCCGTTACGCAGAACGTAGAGATTCGGATTTACTATCGGCTCTACCTCACCTTTTTTTCCACGGCCTGCTGCATTTGACTGACCTATTAATAAAATCGAATGAATCATTTATAATCTTCTCCTTAGTTAAAAGAAATTTTCCTGGTCAAGGAAGGCTTATTTTGTGCGCTTGTCTAAGAGCATCCGTGTATTTCCTACGGCTTCTATACCGTAAATAACAAGGTTTTTTACAGCCCCGGCGAGCGAGACTACGTAGTCGCCTGCGCCCCTTACGTTCGTGCATAATGCAACTGTCTTAATATCCCTGATTGTGATATTGCATATGTCACTTCGCAGCCCCTTTACCGAAAAGTGAGTTTCTAGCTCGCCGTTCAGCACCGTCAGAGCGACAGAGTCATCCTCTGTGAAGCCTGTTATGCTTTTGATAGTGATATCGTGACAGCCCTGCCTCGTCCGGTAATGTTGATATTTCTGTCTGCGCCCGATGCGGTTTTTCCTATACCGTGTTATGGTTTTCGTTCACGAACATATTGTCGTAGACCCCGTCAGCCATACGCAGATGCGCATTTTCGAGTATCAGGGTGAAGTTTGACGGCAGGCGTACAGCCTCGTCGATTTCCCAGTCTCCGCTCACTGTCGCCGTGCGGCTCCCGTCTGTCAGTGCTCCTTGATTTTGCCGTTTATATATGCGCTTCCGCCCTTTTTAAAGCCTTGATAGTTCGTTTTATCGACCTCGTGTGTTATTTGTCTTCCTTTTCCTTCTTGAACCGTGTGAAGCACTCCTGCGCTGCAAAATATGAAAGCTTGGGTTTCCTGTATTCGCTCATCAGCCCCTTGTTGTTAAAGCGTCGCGCTCTCGATATACCCATCTGCTTAGAGGTTCTTGCGTCGGCAAAGTGCCATATCAGCTCGCCTACGATAGTCGGATATGAGTGGAACAGCTCGAGGCAGTATTTGATAAGCTTAGCCTGATACTCCTCCGTCCACAGGAAGCTGTCCTCGTCGTGACAGCCGTACAGTGCCGCCGCACCGAATTCGCTTAAAATGATAGGCTTGTTTTCAAGGTCCAGCGACTTTGTCCTTTCAATGATTCTGTCAAGAGCCACAGGCCACTCTGAAAGCTCGCTCTGATACCAGCCGTAATAGAGGTTAAGACAGATTACGTCGGTAAATTCCAAGGAGATATCCGTCTCGGGAATATAGCTGGCGTAAACGACCAGTCGGTTGCCGCCGTTTTGCTTGAGGTATGCGTAATACTTTTTGGACATCCGATAGCCCTCGTCCGTGTTGGTCAGTATCTCATTGTGCATACCCCACATTACGATACAGGGGTGGTTGTAATAATATTTGAGCATCTCACGGTGCATATCCATACCGCGCTCGACTATCTTCTTACGTCCGAGCGCCTCTTGTGTGAAGCCGTTACCCCAAATGGGTATCTCACTCCAGAACATTATGCCGCACTCGTCCAGCATATCCACAAAGCATCGGGAATTGGTGTAATGAGAGCCTCGGATAAAGTTGCAGTTCATTTCTTCAATGTACGCAATATCACGAGCCATAAGATCACGTGGGAATGCAAATCCGTGCTCCGGGTGCTCCTCGTGACGGTTGACACCCATAATTTCTATCTCTCGGTTGTTGAGAAAAATCTTTTTGTCCTTGACCTCGATTTTACGCAGGCCAATACGGTCGACAAGGTCATCCGTATCGGTAAAAGCAGAAACAGTGTAGAGCTCACCCCGTCCGATATCCCAAAGACGCACATCCTCGAGCTTGATGCCCGATACCACAACCTCTTTGGTCTCGTGACCGTCGAGCGCAAGCTGCCCCTCGTAGACCGTCTCTCCGTCGACAGTAAGGGTGAGAGGGCTTTCGGTCTTGCTCGCATTAGCGTTGTATAGGGTTACCGTGAAAGAGCAATCGGCAGTCTTAAGATCGGCGGAAAGTGTGTAGTCAAACCTGTTGCTTACAACCGCAATTCCGCAAACCCTATGAGCCTCGACCTCACGCACGATGCCACCGTGGTGATACCAGTCGACGGTAGACTGAGGTATAGAATCCTCGTCAAAGCTGTTGTTCACACGCACCGTCAAGCGGTGAGAGCCCTCGCATACGTCGTTCACGGTAAAATCGAACTGACAAAAGCCGCCGTAGTGCTCGCCCAGATAATTGCCGTCGAGCCATACCTTTGCTTCGGTCATTACAGCGCCAAACGAAAGGAAAAGACATCCGCCCTCAAAGTGGAAGGTTCTCTCGTACCAGACGGTTCCTTCATAGCAGAAGAGCTTTTTGCTTGAGGTGAATACCGACGGAACCATCACGCTCTCGCCATCGATGCCGGTGCGGTACCATTCCTTTTCGAGTCCGACGTTTTCATAGTCCGGGAGCATCTTCCATGCGCCGTCAAGTATCTTTATGTGCCTTTTTGTGCGGTCTTCAAACAATCTGACCATACAGTGTCTCTTTTCCTTGCGTGTGCTGCGCTTTTCATTCATTATATCACTGCAAAACTACAATGTCAAGAAATAAAAGGCAAAATTGTCGGAAAAATAAATACCCTTTCTCGGCGCTGTAAAGACCCGTTTAAGAGAACGAAGGCTTGCTTCGCTTTTGTGCGTTCGAGCGAACCTTTTCAAAACAAAAAAGCACTTCCCGTAAAGTGCTTTTCATTCTGAGGTGTGTTAACAAAAAAGATGCTATTATTTTTTAATTTCCCATTCGAAAGGGAAGTATATTTTTCGATTAAACAATCAAGATCTTCCATATCAAGCTTCATAAACAACTTTATTTCGCCTTTGTTGATATTATCGTTTTCTTGATATGTTTCTTTGGGCGGTTCTTTGTTTAACTTTTCTGCTAATTCGTCCAAGGTAGAAACACCCCAACACTCCATCAAAAATTATTGTTTGATTTCTCTTGTTTTACCTCTCCCCATCAAGCCACCGCCTTTCTCGGATTAATTGTATCATATTTTCTGATATTCTTCAATATTTGCCGTAAAAATGGTATGGGAAAGGTTCGTTTCCGGTCCTTAGCCCCAAAACACCGATTGGCATCTTTTTATTTGCACGAAAATCCGAATTTCAAAAAATCGAGAAAAACTGCGAAAAGTTACCTCACTTATTACTTCTTCCTTCTTACTTGTTACCTTCCCAAAAATCCTGCATTTTAGGTAAGAGTGAAGAGGTAAGAGGTAAAGTAAAAATCCCGCACTTTCGTGCAGGATTTTTTGGCTCGTCTTGACAAAAAAGATGCCGCCTAAATCAAGAATTTTTTAATGAATTACTTTTCGGCTTCAATTTCGGATTTCAACTGTTGCTTCTTTGCCAAGAGAGTTTCTTCAATGGCTGCGATATCTTCTGCGTGAGCGCGTTCAAATTCCGTAAAGAATCCGTCTTTTGCCGCATTCAATTTTGCTTCGATCTCGGTAGCCTTTTCTTGCAGCTTTGCTTCAATGTTTTCATCAAACAATGTACTCTCCAACTCGGTAAGCTTGGTTTCTGCCTGTCTGAGCTTTGCAATCAAAGCTTCAAGCGCGGCGTTAAGATCTGAACCGATCTTCTCGTATGCCGCAAGCATTTTGTTGTAATTTTCTTCGGTCAACTGCAGCGTTACGGTTGCGGAAGCATATTCCTCGCCGTTTATATCCAAGGATGCTGTGTAGTTCTTCTGTTTCAGAAGCTCGACCTTTGCCTCGCGAAGCTTTGTCAGCGATTTTTGATACTCGGATTCCGGAGAAACAAGCATTTCGTAGCGGAAATTATCAAGCTCGGTAATTGCAGTGCTGTAAACGTCAAGCGCGGTTTTGTACGCGGTATGTGTCAAATTGTAGAGTCCGCCCAACTCTTTTATAATTCTTGCGGTTTCCTCTCTCTCCGCAAACGAGATCTTGTATTCCTTGGCAGAATAATATGCACTTCTCATTTCTTCGGTCAAAAGAAGAGCTGTTTCTATACGGCCGGCGGAAATGACCTTGTAGAGCTGATCCTCATCCATAGCACTTATCTCTTCCTCGGTATAAAGCGAGGTAGAAAGAGCCATCTGACGAAGCGCGTCTATCTTAAGTGCTTCTACCTTTTCAACCTTTCCGTTGATATCAAGTGCCTTCAATGTGTCGTTAGCCTTTTCGGTGATATCCTTTTTTAGCTGCTCAGCGTATTTGGAATCACCCGAAATCGAGATCTTTACGGTGTTTTCGGCAGCCTCAGCATTGCCCTGCACAAGATAACCCGTATCAGACGCAAGCGTTACCATCATTTCAACGGCTTCCTCGGGAGTCTTTCCCACAAATGCTTCTCCAACTATGAGAATGCCTCCGTCATCGTTGAGTGCGGTGACCGAAACGATTTTGTTCTGATCGTCGATCATAAATTCAACGCTGGGGTTGATGTCCACTGTCATTCGCGTTACGCTGCCCTCTTCGGGTTTTGCGTTTGAGCAAGATGTAAATGAAATGGCAGATAACGTGATCGCAAATAATAGAAAAATACCGATAAAACGTTTTTTCATAGTAGTTATTTCCTTTCATTAGTCATAATTGTACGGCCACCTGCTGTCCGTTTACAATATATCACACAAAAACCGATTTCGCAATAATCAAAATTTTATCATTGATAATATTTTTATCATTTTGCACTAAATGATTGATTTTTGGGAGATCTTGTGATATAATATACAAGAAGCAACACAATGCCATGGGAGAAAACTCTATGTCAAAATTAGCAAAAAAGGCGCTCCTGCAAGCATTCGGAGAATTGATCGAAGAAAAGCCCTTCAATAAAATAACCATAACCGATATTACGGCAAGATGCGGTTTGAACCGTATGACATTTTATTATCACTTTGATAATATTTACGAATTGATGATATGGGGACTTGAGGCGCAGCTGCACGAAGTCAGTAAGAACTATATCAACTACGAAAATTGGAAAACAGGATACCTTCATATCTATTATTTTGCGCTTGAGCGCAAGAGCTACATAAAAAAGATCTTTCAAACCCTGGAGCAGGAGAACCTGGAGCATTACGTCAATAAAATCGCTGAGCGTATGGTTATCGCGGTAATAGACGATAAGCTGGGCGACAAATCGCTTGACGAGGACGAAAGACTCTTCACCGCCCGGGTCTGCTCCCACGTGCTGACCGCAACGCTGATGAATTGGGTAAGCCAAGGTATGAAAGAGGATCCTGAAATCATGGTAAAACGAACCGGCAGACTGCTTGACGGAATGATTGAAAAAACGATAAATGAATAAAAAATGGGGATATATTTGCGATAAAAAATCTCAAATATATCCCCTAAATAGGTAAGGTAAAGGTTCGCTTCTACTCCCTTGCCCAAAACACCGATTGGCATCTTTTTATTTGCACGAAAATCCGAATTTCAAAAAATCGAGAAAAACAGCGAAAAGCTACCTAACTTATTACCTCTTCCCTTTTACCTATTACTTCCCAAAAAATCCTGCCATTCAAGGTAAGAGCGAAGAGGTAAGAGGTAAAAAGTAAAAATCCCGCACTTTCGTGCAGGATTTTTTGGAGGTGCCACCCAGATTTGAACTGGGGATAGAGGTGTTGCAGACCTTTGCCTTACCACTTGGCTATGGCACCGTATTTTGTTGTGCTTTGACATTATAGCAGAGCTTTTTGGTTTTGTCAAGGGCTTTTTTCGCTTTTTGAAATATTTTTACCGAGAGTGCATTCAAAAACAATATATGCACGCACGTTTTTATTGTTGACTCGCTTTACAAAATGATTTTTTGTATTGTCAGGGCTTTCCCCTTTTTTTCTTATCCGGTATTAACTCGGTAAAGAATGGTGTGATAATATTAAGCTGAGCTTCTCTTTTAGTGAGAGTTCATACAATTAAAATTAATTTTTCGGGAGTCAGTTATGGCAAAGGAAAGACTTATCGGCGGTTACCCCGTAATAGGAATCAGACCGACAATTGATGGAAGGCGCGGCCCTCTTAAGGTAAGAGAAGGGCTCGAGGAGCAGACTATGGGTATGGCGAGGTCTGCGGCTGAACTTTTCAGGAAAAACCTGAGGTATTCAAACGGTGAGCCTGTAAAGGTTATTATCGCCGATACAACGATAGGAAGAGTTGCAGAAGCTGCCGCCTGTGAAGAAAAGTTCAGGCGTGAGGGTGTTTCGGTTACTCTTACGGTTACCCCCTGCTGGTGCTACGGCTCGGAGACTATGGATATGGATCCCACCACTATAAAGGCGGTATGGGGATTTAACGGTACCGAGCGCCCCGGAGCGGTTTATCTTGCCTCGGTGCTTGCAACTCACGCACAGAAGGGCTTACCCGCATTCGGTATATACGGACACGAGGTGCAGGAGCTCGACGATACCACTATCCCCGATGACGTGACGGAAAAGCTTTTAAGATTCGGCCGTTCGGCAGTTGCGGCGGCGTCTATGAGGGGAAAATCCTATCTTCAGATAGGCTCTATATGTATGGGCATCGGGGGCTCGATAATTGACTCTGATTTCCTCGAGTCATATCTGGGAATAAGAGTTGAGTCTGTCGATGAGGTAGAGATTATACGTAGAATGACCGAGGGCATTTACGACGATGATGAGTATAGAAAGGCTCTCGCCTGAGCTAAGGAAAAGTGCACGATAGGCTTCGATAAAAACCCCAATAGCGTACGCAAGAGCGATGAGGTAAAGGAAGAGCAGTTTGAGTTTGTCGTAAAGATGGCGGTAATCATTAAGGATTTGATGAACGGAAACGACAGTCTTCCAGACGGATGCGAGGAGGAGAGAGTGGGACATAATGCCATAGCCGCAGGCTTCCAGGAGCAGAGACAGTGGACGGACTTCTATCCGAACGGCGACTTTGCAGAGGCTATACTCAACACCTCGTTTGACTGGAATGGGGCAAGAGAGCCATACGTCCTTGCTACCGAAAACGATGTCTTGAACGGACTTGGTATGCTGTTTATGAAGCTGCTTACAAACAGAGCCCAGATGTTCGCCGATGTGAGGACGTTCTGGTCGGCAGATGCAGTAAAACGTGTAACGGGCTACGACCTAGAGGATAAAACAAAGGCATCTGACGGCATTATTCATCTCATAAATTCGGGCGCTTGCTGCCTGGATGCCAGCGGTGAAGCAAAGGATGAGAACGGAAACGGCGTTATGAAGCCCTGGTACGATATAACAGAGCGTGATATGGACGCTATCCTTGCAAACACAACCGGGAATCCCGCAGACAACGGATACTTCAGAGGCGGCGGATATTTCTCACGCTTCGAGACTAAGGTCGAGATGCCCGTCACTATGATAAGACTTAATCTCGTCAAGGGACTCGGACCCGTCCTTCAGATTGCAGAGGGGTGGACTGTCGCTTTGCCTACCGAGGTTTCCGATACTCTTTGGAAGCGCACCGATTACACCTGGCCCTGAACCTGGTTTGCGCCAAGATGCGACGGTAAGGAGGGAAGTCCCTTTAAGAGCGCATACGAGGTTATGGCGAACTGGGGCGCTAACCACGGCGCTATCTCTTACGGCCATATAGGCGCAGATTTAATCACGCTTGCGTCTATACTTCGTATACCCGTATGTATGCACAACGTACCCGAGCATAAGATATTCCGCCCTGCTGCTTGGGCTGCCTTCGGTATGGATAGAGAAGGGCAGGATTACCGTGCCTGCGCTGCCTACGGCCCTATGTATAAGTGAGCCTGATTAGGCGTCGGAAATATATATAAACCGTACACGGGTACGCACTTTTTGAAGCTTTGCGGCTTCCTGTTTATAAAAAAAGTCCAAGTCAGAAGGAACGTACTCTTAAGGACAGTTTTTGAAATTTAATAGAATACGTTACCTACCGACATGAAAAGGACAGAGAATGTTTCCGCATTCTCTGTCCTCTTTTCTTGACAAGCACTGCATTTGCAGACACAAATGCAAGAAGTGAAATATTTTGCTTTGCAAAATG
>JAZORO010000038.1:0-2549 GCA_045656605.1 Eubacteriales bacterium | reverse complement strand
TGAGACAGTTCGGTCCCTATCTGTCGTGGGCGTTGGATATTTGAGAGGAGCTAACCTTAGTACGAGAGGACCGGGTTGGACGTACCTCCGGTGCATCGGTTGTTCTGCCAAGGGCATAGCCGGGTAGCCGCGTACGGATGTAATAAACGCTGAAGGCATCTAAGCGTGAAGTACACCTCAAGATGAGATATCCCATCCCTATAAGGGAGTAAGGTCACTTGTAGACTACGAGTTTGATAGGTCGCAGGTGTAAGTGCAGTAATGTATTTAGCTGAGCGATACTAATTGACCGAGGGCTTGAACTACTGTTCTTTTTGAACAAGTCCAAGCATCCATTACTTGAACTTCGTTCGTTTCCTTCTTGTTCGGTTTTCAGTGCACAGTTTGAGTGCAAATATGACGTGAAGTACAAGCGTCATTTATATATATGGAGTCTCGCAGTAGCGAGGCTTTTTTTCTTGCTTGAATAAATTCCGCAATACTGTGTTAAAGCATCGACTCGGTCGGCTCGACGTAGGTGACTACGCCGTCGCCTTCCTCGCTCGCTTTGCCTTGTCTTGCAAAATTTCTTTTAAGCAAGAACCTATCTATAAATCCCGCAATACTGTGTTAAAGCATCGATTTTGTCAGCTATGGGATTTATCTGAACTATATATGCAGACCTTGCGGTAAAAGGGCTTTTGCCCGATTAATGAAGAAAGGTTATATAAATAAACGAAAAACGGTTGACAAAGCAACTATTTTGCTGTATAATAATTTTTGGTATTTTAAGTTAAATAGTTAGTTGCAAGAGAGTCGAGGTAACAAGATGTCTAAAGAGAAAAAGGAAAAAAGATTCGTCAGAGTTCACACGGACGGTGCGTTTTCGGGTGTCGAGGTGATCGTGGATAAGCTCACGGGCGTTAATTACCTATACAGACAGTCGGGCTACTCGGGCGGTCTTACCGTGCTTGTGGATGCCGACGGAAAGCCGATCGTTACGCCGAGATCCGAGCTTGAAGCTCTTGATTGACCGTAAAGGCTTTTAGAATATGAAACGAACACTGATAACCCCGTCGGAGGGGATCATCTTTCCTTCCGAGCTCTCCGAGCTTTTGTGTGGGGGCGTGATCTACGACAGCTCCTGTTCGCCTGAGGCTCGGGTGTATTATATCGATAAGTCGTGCGGATATTATTTAAAGCGATCGGCGATCGGCTCACTATCACGCGAGGCAGAAATGAACCGATATTTTCACGATAAGGGATTGTCGGTCGAGGTGCTCGCCTACCTAAGCTCGGGCGGCTACGATTGGCTGCTGACGGCGAAGGCTCGCGGCGAGGACTGTACTTATCAAGAATATCTTTCGGACCCGAAAAGGCTTGCGATACTCCTCGGAGAGCGACTGCGTGAGCTACACTCGCTGAATGCTCCAGACTGCCCCGTACAAAACCGAATGCAGAGCTATTTTTCGCTTGCCGAGGAGAACTACCTAAAGCGGCAATACGATACGAGCTACTTTTTAGGACGGTGCTCCGATCCCGATGAGATATGGCGCATTGCCGAGCTTGGGCGCGGTGAGCTCTCGGGCAGGGTACTGCTGCACGGTGACTATTGTCTGCCGAACGTAATGCTTGATGATTGGAAATTCTCCGCGTTTATCGACCTTGGCGGCGGTGGGATAGGTGACCCGCATATCGACCTATATTGGGGTGCGTGGACGCTGAATTTCAATCTTGGCACGAACGATTATCGCGATCTGTTTCTCGATGCTTACGGTCGTGATGGAGTTGACGAGGAGAAGCTTCTCACAGTCAGTGCATACGAGGTTTTCGGTTAATATACTTTTTTACAAAATATATAAAGGAGAATTTAAATGGATATCAAGGCGATCGTATATACCTCGAACACCGGTTATACCGCCGAGTATGCGCGTATGCTTTCGGCAAAATGCTCTCTGCCCGTTTATTCTCTCGCGGAAGCTTTGGAGGCACTTGACGAGGGCGACAAGATCGTATATTTCGGGTGGCTTATGGCAGGCTTCGTTAAAGGCTACAAAAAGGCGGCAAAAAGGTTCACAGTCACCATCGTTTGTGCTGTTGGACTTGGAGGTAACGGAACTCAGCGTGAAGAGGTTCGGAAGGCGAATTCCATACCCGAATGTACCCCTTTATTTACAATTCAAGGTGGTTACGACTACAAAAGGCTACGCGGTGTAAATAAATTCCTAATGCGCATAGTTGGCGCAAAGCTGCGACGCGACCTGCTTCGGAAGACTTATCTTTCAGATGACGACGAGGTTGTGCTTGACCTTCTTACCAACGGAGGAAGCGCCGTTGATGAAAAGAACCTCGATCTTGTGATCGAGGCGATTAAGCTCTGATATTAACAAAAGAAATAAGAGCCCGAACGCATTTTGCGTTCGGGCTCTTGGTTTATCCGCCTTTAGGAGTCAAGATTTTTATCTGCCTTTCGGGCGAAGATCAATATACCTCGACTCCGTCAACTACAACGTTTAGTCTTTCGGTGCTAAGAGAATTCTTGTTGCCCCAAAGAGTCGTGCCGGTGTTGA
>JAZORO010000037.1:0-2994 GCA_045656605.1 Eubacteriales bacterium | reverse complement strand
TAAGGCGCTTTACAACTACGCAGCAGCTGCTGAGGCTTTCGAGGCAACTGTTGTAAGATAAGCGAAGAGCTTATACAAGAATAACGAATTACGCAAACGTAATAGTTTGGGCGAGGAAGCCGAGCGCTTCCTCGCTCTTTTATAAAAGATTTTTCATTGTTCCCGCCCGCTTCATAGTATATAGCTTCGGGTCGTGATGAAGGATTGTCGCTCAAAGTCCCGTCGCCCGTGGGCTCTCGCCTTCGGGCGTAACCGAAAAGCAGAATATCGAGTGGGGCAGATTGGATTCTGCCTCACTCTAGCTTTGTCGAGAGGCAAGACGCAATTAAGATTGAAAATCCGCTTTTTGGCGGATTTTTATTGTTTTTACACTGTTTTTGGATTTTTCTTCTTTTGCCCGGAGCAGACGGGCTTTACTTCTCGTTATTCAAGTGAAAATTTGCGTTTATTTTTAATTTGCTCTTTATTTTTTTATATCGATATGCTATAATAAAGAAAAACACTCGGGAGCTGATTTTGCTCGTCTTATCACAAGCGCCTTTTACCTCGGGCGGTGGGTTGGGCGGATGAATACAGTACTCTTGCAGTAGGTGATAAAATGAGAATTTTAGGTTTAGACATAGGCGGAACAGCTATGAAGTGGGGCATATCCGAGGACGGCGCACTTGTCGAGTCGGGCAGCTGTCCTTCTTATGCGAAGGAAGGGGCGGAGAAGCTTCTGTCTGCGGTGTATGAGCTGCTCGACGGCTTGAGCTTTGACCTTATCGGTGTGTCCACAGCGGGAGTCGTTGCTCCTGACGGAAGCATTCGGTATGCTAATGAGAACATACCCCGTTACACGGGAGTGAAGCTGAGAGAGCTCCTCGAGCAGAGATATGGAGTAAAGGCTCTTGTTCTCAACGACATTGCGGCGGCAGCATATTCCGAGAGAGAGAGGTTCGACGATTATTATTACATAGCCCTCGGAACGGGAGTCGGAGGAATATACGTTAAGGACGGCAGAGTAATGTCGGGCTCGTCGGGTATAGCGGGACAGATCGGCTACCTTGGCTCAAAAAAAGGCGGAATTATAGATTTTGACGCTTCTACAAGAGGGCTTGCGGCCGCCTGCGGCGGCGACGTAAAGAGACTCTTCGCAAGAGCCGAGTCGGGCGACGGTGAGGCTGAGAGGGTTATCGACGGCTGGTGCGGCGAGATAGCCGCTATGCTTTCTGCCGTTGTAGGCTACGTGAATCCCGCCGTTATAGTCATCGGCGGCGGTGTGTCGGAGCAGGGCGAGGCTTTGCTCTCAAGAATCAGGGCTAGACTCTCGGATATGCCGGAGCTATACCGTGACAGCTTCACGCTTGCGGTGGCAGAGGGCGGCAACCTCGCAGCAGTAAACGGAATTGTTAATTACGTAAAGGAAGTATATCTATGAACACACTTGAAAAAATAAAGGGCGGACTTGTAGTGTCCTGCCAGGCTCTTCCTCACGAGCCTATGCACTCATCGTTCATTATGGGCAGATTTGCCCGTGCTGCCGTTGAGGGCGGCGCTGTTGGTATCAGAGCCAACACGAAGGAGGATATCGCCGAGATAAAGAAGAACGTCACTGTTCCTGTCATCGGTATCGTAAAGAGGGATTATCCCGACAGTCCCGTTTACATCACCCCTACGATGAAGGAGGTTATGGAGCTTGTCGAGGTTAACGTCGAGATTATGGCTATCGATGCCACAAAGCGTCCTCGTCCGGGCGGAATTACTCTTGAGCAGTTCGTAAAGCAGATAAGAGAAGTATACGACGGTCTGCTTATGGCTGACGTCTCCGATTATGAGGAAGCGAAGCGTGCGCACGAGCTGGGCTTTGATATTATAAGCACCACTATGCGTGGATACACCGAGTACACTAAGGGTATAAAAATTCCCGATTTCGACTTCATTGAGTCCGTAGTACGTGATTTCCCCGACACTGCTGTCATCGCCGAGGGCGGTATAAAGTCTCCCGAGGATCTTCGCCTCGCTATGAAGAGCGGAATACACTGCGCTGTTGTCGGCGGAGCTATAACCAGACCTAAGGGTATCACCGAGGACTTCGTTGCAGCAATTAAATAATCCGGGTGTTCTCATATGTGAATTTATCTATTCTTACACGCTTTCTTCCTGTAAGATAGTGTGTGCTGACAGAGAAAGGAGATAGTATGCGTTACAGAGTAGTAGGCTGGACGTGCGCTTTCAACGAGGAGCTCGAGGAGGGTGAAACCAGCGAGTCGGTCGAGCAGGCGATAATTGCGGATATCAGAGAGCACGGCTGGGATCTGTGCGGTATGGATCACGCATACGGCTCGTTCGGCGTGCCCGTCTTTAATGACGGAAAGATGCGTGTCTACTCGGAAAGAGTGTTCGGAGCTATTATGGCTATTGCTAAGGGCGACCTATCCCCGGACGGGTATATTGATTACGCCTTTGCATGGGACGATGATTGGTTTAGCGAAAAGGCGAAGCCGCTGCCGGGAGAGGTGTGCCCGTTTGATCCGCAGGGCTTTGTGCCTGAGACGGACTTAAACGAGGAGTTCTTTATATCGGTCGACGAGGATTTTCTGAAGGATGCAGAAGAGGGTAGGATAATTGTAGCCGAAGCTGAAGTCCTGGCGAGAATTGACAAAGGTGACACTCTTGTTTTGAACGTCTCGCATAACAGCTATCGCTTCCTTGTAACCGGGGTGGAGAGAGGCTGGATAGAAAAAGAGAAGTACGAAGGACTCGTAAGGAGAATTCCGGGCGCTTTGCCACACGAGGTTTTACGCAAAGAGGTGGAGCGCTACGTCGACGTTGTCTATGCCACCGAGATAAAGGTATCGAGAATCGCTTAGATAGCCGTAAGAGAGTCGAACTAACAAGCCTGGCGACGATAAATTTTAGCGTCTTTCGTCGTACTAATCCTTGTTAAGTGCTACTTAACTGCGGCTCATTACACCAAAATCCGCAAAAAAATTTATTCGCCGACGGGTGTCG
>JAZORO010000036.1:0-12327 GCA_045656605.1 Eubacteriales bacterium | reverse complement strand
GCAGCAGCAAGACGAGCTATCGGAACACGGAAGGGCGAGCAGGATACGTAGTCAAGTCCAAGGTTGTGGCAGAACTCAACGGACGTGGGGTCGCCGCCGTGCTCACCGCAGATACCAACGTGGAGGTTGGGATTTACGGGTCTACCGAGAGTGATAGCCATGTTCATGAGCTTACCAACACCGGTCTGGTCGAGCTTTGCGAAAGGATCGTTCTCGAAGATCTTTGCATCGTAGTATGCACCGAGGAACTTACCTGCGTCATCACGGGAGAAGCCGTAAGTCATCTGGGTAAGGTCGTTGGTACCGAAGCAGAAGAAGTCAGCGTTAGCAGCGATCTCGTCAGCCGTGAGACATGCTCTCGGGATCTCGATCATCGTACCAACCTCGTAGTCGAGCTTGACGCCTGCGGCAGCGATCTCTGCGTCAGCGGTTGCAACAACTACGCTCTTAACGTACTTAAGCTCCTTAACGTCGCCAACGAGAGGAATCATGATCTCGGGCTTAACGTTCCAATCAGCGTGCTTCTTCTGAACGTTGATAGCAGCGCGGATAACAGCGGTGGTCTGCATCTTTGCGATCTCGGGATAGGTTACTGCGAGACGGCATCCACGGTGTCCCATCATGGGGTTGAACTCGTGGAGAGATGCGATGATAGCCTTGATGTCCTCAACGCTCTTGCCCTGTGCCTTTGCGAGAAGAGCAATGTCCTCCTCGGTGGTAGGAACGAACTCGTGGAGAGGGGGATCAAGGAATCTGATACAAACGGGCGTGCCCTCGAGAGCCTCGTAGAGAGCCTCGAAGTCGCTCTGCTGGTAGGGAAGGATCTTTGCGAGTGCAATTTCTCTCTCTTCAGCAGTGTCGGAACAGATCATTTCTCTGAATGCAGCGATTCTGTCTGCCTCAAAGAACATATGCTCGGTACGGCAGAGACCGATACCTTCAGCGCCGAGCTCACGAGCCTTCTTAGCGTCAGCGGGAGTATCAGCATTGGTTCTTACCTTAAGAGTACGGAACTCGTCAGCCCAACCCATGATGGTGCCGAAGTTTCCGGAGATCTCAGCGTCAACGGTGGGAACGATACCGTCGTAAATGTTACCGGTAGAGCCGTCGATGGAGATGTAATCACCCTCAACGTAGGTCTTGCCTGCGAGAGTGAACTTCTTGTTCTCCTCGTCCATAGCGATGTCTCCGCAACCGGAAACGCAGCACTTACCCATACCACGAGCAACAACTGCTGCGTGAGAGGTCATACCGCCGCGAACGGTGAGGATACCCTGAGCTGCCTTCATACCCGTGATGTCCTCGGGAGAGGTCTCAAGACGAACGAGAACTACCTTCTTGCCTGCCTCGTTCCAAGCCTCTGCATCTTCAGCAGAGAATACTACCTGACCGCAAGCCGCACCGGGAGATGCGCCAAGGCCCTTGCCCATAGGAGTAGCAGCCTTGAGAGCCTTTGCGTCGAACTGAGGATGGAGAAGTGTATCGAGGTTTCTGGGGTCTATCATAAGAACAGCCTCTTCCTTGGTCTTGTGTCCCTCTGCAACGAGGTCAACAGCGATCTGGAGAGCTGCCTGAGCGGTTCTCTTACCGTTTCTGGTCTGGAGCATGTAGAGCTTTTCGTTCTCAACGGTGAACTCCATATCCTGCATATCGTGGTAGTGGTTCTCGAGGATCTCGCAAACCTTTACGAACTGCTCGAAAGCTGCGGGGAACTTTTCAGCCATCTGTGCGATGGGCATAGGCGTACGAACACCTGCAACAACGTCCTCACCCTGTGCGTTGGTAAGGAACTCACCCATGAGCTTCTTCTCGCCGGTAGCGGGATCACGGGTAAATGCAACACCGGTTCCGCAATCTTCACCCATGTTACCGAATGCCATTGCCTGTACGTTTACAGCGGTACCCCAGCTGTAAGGAATGTCGTTGTCGCGGCGGTAAACGTTTGCACGGGGGTTGTCCCAGCTGCGGAATACTGCCTTAACAGCGCCGATGAGCTGCTCCTTGGGATCGGTGGGGAAGTCCTGACCGATCTTGGACTTGTACTCAGCCTTGAACTGATTTGCGAGCTCCTTGAGGTCATCAGCGGTGAGTTCAACGTCGAGCTTAACGCCCTTTTCTTCCTTCATCTTATCGATGAGCTCCTCGAAGTACTTCTTTCCAACTTCCATAACGACGTCGGAGTACATCTGGATAAATCTTCTGTAACAGTCGTATGCCCAACGGGGATTGCCGGACTTCTTAGCCATAACCTCAACGACCTCTTCGTTAAGACCGAGGTTAAGAATGGTATCCATCATACCGGGCATAGATGCGCGTGCACCGGAACGAACCGAAACGAGAAGGGGATTCTCAAGGTCGCCGAACTTCTTGCCGGTAACACCCTCCATCTTTACGATGTATTCCATGATCTCAGCCATGATCTCATCGTTTATCTGACGTCCGTCCTCGTAGTACTGAGTACAAGCCTCAGTAGAAATAGTGAAGCCCTGGGGAACGGGAAGACCGATGTTGGTCATTTCAGCAAGGTTTGCGCCCTTACCGCCGAGGATCTCACGCATGGATGCGTTACCTTCAGTAAACAGGTAACAATACTTTTTTGCCATAGGTTTATACCTCCAAAATAAATTTTTGCATTTTTAAGTGTTTGCTGCTCGTCTTTTGGACAAGCATTTTATACAGCAACCAATATTATATCATATTAAGTTTAATTTTACAACAAGATTTTCCATTTTAAAGCGCACTCTAAAGGTAAATTTTTTGTGAACAAATGTAAATAAAATTGAGGATAGTTGATTTTTTGACAAGAGTATAATATAATATTAAATTGCAGTATTAGTAAATTAAGGTGAGAAGAATGGCAAATATATTTGATCTTTTTAAGCAGATATCCTCGTCGGAGCCCAAAAGTGCGCGCCCGATAACCTATATCGTGGTAGGTCTCGGTAACCCCGAGAGAAAATATGATAAGACGAGACACAACGCGGGCTTTATGGCGCTCGACTATATAGCCGAGAAAAAGGGTGCGGTCGTCAACCGCGCGAAATTCAAGTCGCTCGTGGGAGAATGCGAGATAAGCGGACAGGGTGTCCTGCTTATGAAGCCGCAGACCTATATGAACAATTCGGGCGAGGCGGTAGCCGAGGCGGCGCGATTTTACAAGATAGCTCCCGAGAATATAATCGTTATATCCGACGATATCACGCTTGACGTCGGAAGGATACGCGTACGCCGAAAGGGAAGCCACGGCGGCCATAACGGTCTCAAGGATATAATCCGTATGCTTTCGACCGAAAACTATCCCCGTATCAAGCTCGGCGTAGGACAGAAGCCGCACCCCGATTACGACGTTATCGATTGGGTGCTCGGTCAGCTTCCCGAAGCAGACCTTGCGACAGTTAAGGCGACCTTCCCGACGGTGCTTGAGGGACTTGAAAAAATGATAGCGGGCGATATCGACGCCGCTATGCAGATATGCAATAAGAAATAATCAAGGGTAAAACAGAGAATGAATATACTTACCGATTGCATAAGGCTTGACGCCGAATATGCACAGGTGCTTCGCTCGATAATAGCTTCAAAGGAGCGCAACCGCCCTCTGCCGCTGCTCGTTACGGGACTGTGCGACGGTGCGACCGATGCTATTTACGCGGCTCTTATCGAGGACATAAAAAAGCAGGATAAGCGCCCGACGCTTATCATCTGCCCCGAGGAAAAGGAATGTGTCAGAGTTAAGAATTTCCTCGGACAGTTTGGTATCAGAACCGCGTTCTTTATCGGGCGCGACCTTACGTTTTATAATATTACCGCCTCCCATGAGTATGAGCATGAGAGGCTACGCGTGCTCTCAGGTCTTCTCGATAACTCCTACGGCGCGATAGTTACAACACCCGATGCGGCACTCAGCTACACTATGCCGCCCGATACGCTCATAGGCTCGCTTACCTACGTGGATTTTGATAAGCCCTTTCTTGAGCCCGCGAAATTTGCCGAGCGTCTCGTGTCGCTCGGATACTCGCGCACAGAGGCGGTCAGCGGCGCGGGACAGTTTGCTATGCGCGGTGGAATTATCGACGTATTTCCGTCAAGCGCGAGATATTACGATACAGACGGAAAGGTCAGCATCGGCTCCTATCCGTTCAGAATAGAGCTTTTCGGCGACGAGATAGACCGAATGGAGACCTTTGACGTCGAAACGCAGAGAATGATGATGCCCGTTGACCGCGTAGAGTTCGCACCCGCGCGCGAGCTTCTTATAACAGATGAAAAGCGCGCTATGCTTCACTCGGCTATCGAGAGCAGAATAAAGAGCAGTAAGGACACGCGCGCGATAGACGAGATGAAGAGCGAGCTCGCGGCAATCGAGCGTGGTGCTGATATAAGCTTTGCCGATAAATATATCACGCTCATTTATCCCGAGCGTATGACGCTGCTCAACTATTTTTCAAGACAGAGCACCGTCTTTATCAAGGGATATTCCGCCTGCCTTGATAGGATAAAGGCGTCCGAGTGGCATCTTCAGCAGGTCATCGAGGAGCTGCTCGAGGGCGGAACGATAAATTCAAAATACACCGACTATTCGAGAGATAAAAGCTATTTCGAGGCATTTCTCGCGGGTAGCGTTACAGTGCATTTCGAGTCGCTCGGTCAGGGACTTTCCGACCGCAAGCTCGCGGGCTTGTTCAATTTTCGCTCGAAGCATATGGTCTCTTACAGCGAGAACCTCGAGCTGCTTTGCGACGATATCGAAAGCTATCGCCGCGCGGGATACAGAATGATAATAAACGCCGAGAACGAGGCGGCGGCAAAGAATCTCTGCGAGCTTCTTTCCGACCGCGGACTTCGCGCGCTTACCTATACCGAGGAGGGCGAGTTTGCCCCGAGGGATATGCCCGCAAATATTATTCTCGTTTGCTGGAAGGAATATATCAAGGGCTACGAGCTTACCACACCGCGCGTCGTTGTGATGTCGGCTTGCCCCGACGGCAGAGAGGCGCTTGTTTCCGCGGCGTCAAAGCTTAAGCGCCGCCGTAAAAAGAGAAGTGGAACCGAGGCGATAATGTCGTATAACGACCTTGAGGTCGGGGATTTCGTCGTGCACGAGGTCCACGGAATCGGTCAGTATATGGGTATACAGAACCTTACGGTCGACGGCGTCAGCAAGGACTATATAGATATTCGTTATGCGGGAAGCGACAGACTTTTTCTGCCCACCGATAAGCTCGATATGGTGTCGAAATACATCGGCGCGCACTCGGACGACGGACTTGTCAAGCTCTCGAAATTCGGAACGAATGAGTGGAACAGAGCCAAATCAAAGGCGAGAGCCGCGGCAAAGGATATCGCCAAGGACCTCATACAGCTTTATGCCGAGCGTCAGCGCAGGGCTGGCTTTGCATTTCCCGAGGACGATGCTATGCAAGCCGATTTTGAGGCGGCTTTTGAGTACGAGGAGACCGACGGACAGCTTGAGGCAATTGAGGATATCAAGGGCGATATGATAAAGCCCGTGCCTATGGACAGACTTTTGTGCGGAGACGTTGGCTTCGGTAAGACCGAGGTCGCTATGCGCGCCGCGTACAAGGCGGTGCTCGGCGGCAAGCAGGTAGCGGTGCTCGTGCCGACGACAATACTCGCGCTCCAGCATTATCAGACCTTTTCGGCGCGTATGCGCTCATTCCCCGTAACAGTGGATATGATATCGCGTTTTCGAACTACGAAGCAGCAGTCGCAGTCGCTCCGAAATCTCAAAAACGGAACCACAGATATTATAATAGGAACACACCGACTTGTTTCCAAGGATATCGAGTTCAAGAATCTCGGATTGCTTATCATTGACGAGGAGCAGAGATTCGGCGTTACACAAAAGGAAAGGCTAAAGCAGATGGCGTCAAACGTTGACGTGCTCACGCTCACCGCAACACCTATTCCGCGTACGCTCAATATGGCTATGGGCGGAATCAGGGATATATCCGTGCTCGACGAAGCACCGGGCGACAGACTGCCCGTGCAGACCTACGTGCTCGAGCACGACGAGCTTATAATCCTTGAGGCTATCCGCAGGGAGCTGCGGCGCGGCGGACAGGTATTTTATCTGCATAATTTCGTCGAGAGCATCGATTACTGCGCCGCAAAGTTATCCCGCGCGATACCCGAGGCGAGAATAACCGTGGCTCACGGAAAAATGGACAAGGAAACGCTTGAGGATATCTGGAGCGATATGCTCTCGGGCGAGGTCGATATACTCGTTTGTACCACGATAATCGAGACGGGTGTCGATATCCCCAACGCCAACACCTTGATAGTTGAGGGCGCGCACCGAATGGGACTTTCCCAGCTTCATCAGCTGCGAGGACGCGTCGGACGCTCGGCGCGCCGAGCGTACGCGTACTTTACCTATCCGCAGAACAAAACGGTCAACGAGATAGCCACCAAGCGACTTGAGACTATCAGGGATTACGCCGAGTTCGGCGCGGGATTTAAGATAGCTCTGCGAGATATGGAGCTTCGCGGAGCGGGAAATCTTCTCGGCTCGGAGCAGCACGGACATCTCGATGCCGTGGGATACGACCTTTATATCAAGCTGCTGAACGAAGCGGTGCTTGAAGAAAAGGGCGAGAAGATACCCGAAAAGATAGAATGCACCGTAAACTTCAGAAGCGACGCGTATATCCCCGAGCGTTACGTGGGATATTCCGCGCAGAGAATGGCGATATATAAGAGGATAGCCGCAATAGAATGTGAGGAAGACAGAGAGGACGTGCTCGACGAGCTCATCGACAGATACGGCGACGTGCCGCCGCAGGTAATGAATCTGCTCTCAATTTCGCTTGCTCGCGCGGCGGCGCGCAGGTGCAGGATAGTATCTATCGTTGAGGAGCAAAGCGTTATCAAGATAAGACCGTCGAAGTTCGACTTTGACGTCTGGCAGGAGCTTTCAAACGAAAATCGCGGCAGACTTCGCGTTATCGCGTCGGATACGCCCACGCTCAACTTTATGAAAAAATCGGGAGACAACGCTCCCGAGCTTATGCAAAAGCTTTTTGAGAGATATTACGAATTGGAACAGCAGTTCAGTTCCTTGACCTGAAATACTGAAATTAGGAAGGATAAATTTATGAGAAGAATCGCAAAGAGAGTGCTTATCATCACAATGTGCTGCATTCTCATTATCCCGTGCCTTGCGGGGTGCTCACAAAAGGGGAAGGCGTTTATGGAGCTTGACGGAGAAAAGATGTCGGTGAATACCTATATGCTTTTCCTGTCTCGCGTAAAGGGAACTATCAGCTCCTCGGCAAGCGTAGGCGCGTCGGCACTCAAGGATTCGTTCTGGGATACCGTAATGAGCTCGGACGGAGTTACGACCTATAACGACTATTACAGTCAGATGGTGCTTGACAGCGCAAAGAAATATCTTGCAGCCGCCGCTCTGTTTGAGGAGGAGGGACTAAAGCTTCCCGACGACTATAAGGACGCGATAAAGGAAGAGATGGACAGACTTGTCGAGACCGACGGAAAGGGCTCGAAGACCACGCTCAATTCCATACTTGCCGAGTTCGGCGCGAATTATACCGTTTTGCAGGACGCGTATGAGCTCGAGGCAAAGATAAATTATCTGAAAGAGCATCTTTACGGCGAGAACGGCTCGAATATCGCGTCGGGCGTTATAGAGGATTATTATCAGGCAAATTACGTGAAATTCAGACACGTATTCCTTTACACCTACGCTATCGTATACGAGACCGATGAAAACGGCGACGAGATATACTATACGTCGGACGGCAGAATTTCTTACGATACCGCACGCCGTCAGAAGACTGATGCTGACGGAAATCCCGTGAAAGACGCTAACGGAGATATTATATATCTCAAGCGCGACGGAAGCGGAATAGCGTACGATAAGGAGAAGGGGGAGCGCAAGGCGGCGATAGACGACGACGGATATACGGTAACGAGAGAGTATACCGCCGATGAGCTCCGCCAGCTTTCCGATAAGGCACAGATAATCAAGGAAAACGCGGTCGAGGGCGACGAGCAGATATTCGATTCACTCGTTGAGCAATATAACGAGGACGAGGGTATGAATGAATTCCCGGGCGGATATTATATTACCAAGGATACCGATTATCCCGAGGAGGTCATCGACGCGCTCTTTGATATGGACGTGGGCGAGATACGCACAGTGAGGTCGGAGAGCGGAATACACGTGCTTATGAGATATAAGCTCGACGAGGGCGGATATGCCAAGAAGGCTAACGTTACCTTCTTTGCCGATTCAGACGGAAACTATCTGTTTATGGACGCCCTTAAGGAGCAGCTCCTTGACGCGAGACTTTCTACTTACATCGATAAGATAGAGATAAAGGAAGAGCTTATCGAGGACGTTGATATGAAGAGCGTCGGCGCGAATTATAATTATTGATTGAAAATATAAAAGCAATAAAAAAGCTTTGATACATTTTGCATCAAGTATCATTGATATAAGCCTTCTCCTGAGGGAGAAGGGGGACCGCGGCAGCGGTGGATGAGGAGTCAATCTCAGAGAAAAACACCTCATCCGTCTCGCTTCGCGAGCCACCTTCCCCCACTGGGGAAGGCTTATTTATAAATTTTTAGTCTGTTATTATTTCAAAAACTTTTAATTTGTGGTTGGAGATTGTTATTTTTGTCAAAACTATTGACACAGCCGAAAAGGTGTGCTATAATTCACTTGTAAAAGCACGAAAACCGCATAGAAATCGGGGGTGCCTCAAAGGCTGAGATGGCGAGAGCCGAACCCTTTAACCTGATACGGATAATGCCGGCGTAGGGAGATTTTTCCAGACTTGTTTCGGGATATTTCTTGAAATAAGATAAAAGGATAGATATACCGCACGGAGATTTCCGTGCGGTTTTTGTCCTTTAATTTTTATTTTAAGGAGGATTGTCTATGAATACGACAGTCAAAACAAATCGGCTCACAGTATCAGCCGTAATGCTCGCGCTTGCCACGGTTCTCGCTATGGTCTGCGCAATTATCCCGTTCCTCAACCTGCCGTTCGGCGGCGGATTTACCGTCGCAAGTATGCTGCCGATAGTAATTATCGCGTATATGTACGGCGTAAAATGGGGATTTTTCGTGTCCTTTACCTATTCGGTCATACAGATAATTCTTGACCTGTATCTCGGTAAGGGCGGTTCGACGATAATGGCACTCTTTATGCCGTCAAGCGACGATTATATGGGAATCGTCGCGGCTATCTCCATTCTCGTTATAGACTATCTCGTCGCTTATACCGTGCTTTGCCTCGGCGGTGTTTTCCGTAATAAGATAAAGAATAAAACGCTCGCGATAGTTCTCGGTGTTATTTTAGCACTCGGCGCGAGATATATCTGCCATATCGTGTCGGGCTACATCTTTTACGGAGCGTGGGCAGAGTGGTTCTTTACACAGGAGGGCTTTTACGCGATAGGCGGCAAGATCCTCGGTGTCTTTGAGGGCAAGGGACTTGCGCTGATATATTCGATATTCTATAACGGTCTTTATATGATACCCGAAATAATTATCACCGCACTTGCCGCAGTTCCCGTGTCGAAAATATCCAATATAAATAAGGTCGATTTGAAATAATAAAACTTGACAAAATCACTCAAATGTGATAAAATCATTTAGTAACTCTGTCAGACGGCCGCGCGGTATGTCGCCGAAAGGTATTACCGTGAGGAAAGTCCGAGCTTCACAGAGCAGGGTAGCTGATAACGTCAGCCGGAGGCGACTCCCGGGAAAGTGCAACAGAAATAAACCGCCTTGTGTATCAAGGTAAGGATGGAAAGGCGAGGTAAGAGCTCACCCACTCCTATGGTAACATAGGTTTGCTGTAAACCCTATCCGAAGCAACACCGTATGCGGATCGCTTGCTCGGCATATATCCGCAGGTGGCACGGGGAGACCCGAAGCCCGTCGGCGACGGCGGGCGAAGATAGATGGCCGTCCAACGACAGAACTCGGCTTATCGACAGAGTTACGTAAATGAGAAAATGAGATGCGTCAGCATCTCATTTTTTATCCTCTTTTTCCTTTTCTATGTAATCAAGGATCAGCGCGCCGCCCATAAGAATAGCGACCGTCATTATCGGATATTCAAGCATATGCGCGAATTTGTGCACGAGAATATAGGACGGCGCGCTGTCGTTGAATGCAAGAAAAAATATAAAGGTCAGATTACAGATAACGGCAAAAAATCCGTATATCAGGCATTTTTGAGCTAAAGGAGAATAGGGAATAGATAGCTGTTTCATAACATCTCCTTTCTTTTTTTATTCAATAATAATTATACTTTATTTTAAAAAGTCTTTCAAGACACAATATATGGTAAAAAAATTCAAGTTGAACACATTATTTTGATAAAATCTATTTACTTTTTAAGAAATATATGGTAAAATATATTATTAAATTTTATTTCAGTGAGGTATTTATAATATGAGATGTCCCGCTTGCGGAAATCAGGATAGCAAGGTAATAGATTCCCGCCCTGTCGACAATAGCATCAAAAGACGCCGCGAGTGCCTTGTTTGCCAGAAACGCTTTACTACGTTCGAGATAATAGAGTCGGTACAGCTCGTCGTCGTTAAAAAGGACGGCACAAAGGAGCTTTTTGATAGAAATAAGCTGCTTTCAGGTTTGCTGAAGGCTTGTCAGAAGCGTCCCGTCAACGCCGAGGAGATAGCTACCGAGATCGAGGCCGAGCTTCATAATGCTCTCAAGAACGAGATCAGCACCGTCGAGATAGGCGAGATAGTTATGCGAAAGCTCAAGGAAAAGGACGAGGTCGCATACGTTCGCTTTGCTTCAGTCTACCGCGAGTTCAAGGATATCGAGACTTTTCTCCACGAGCTCAAGCAGCTTAAAAAAGAGGATTGACCTACTTTCTTTGAAAAGAAAGTAGGCAAAGAAACTTTCCGCTGTTAAGTACAGATGTATTAAAAATAATAAAAATCTTGTAGGGACCGGCGTCCTCGACGGTCCACATATATAACGAAAACAAATTAGACAATACGGCTGTGAAAATGTATAGCCTTGCAAATACAAAAAATTACATTTGTGTTTATAAGGACCGTCGGGGACGCCGGTCCCTACATTGAGAAACGTGTTATCCTTTAATAAAATAAAACCCGTCGGTACGTAGTGTCCGACGGGTTTTTACCTTATGATGCTGATGAATTACCGATAACGGTATTCGTTATTTCGAGTGATATGTCCGCTGTTTTAAACCAGCGGGAAGTTTTCTTTTGGTTACTTTTCTTTTTTAAAAGAAAAGTAACTTACTTCGCAATAACCTTTTTGAAGTTCTTTTTGCCTCTGCGGAAGACCTTGCCGTCGGCTAGGTCAGCCTTTGTAAAGGTTGCGCGGACATCGGAGATCTTCTCGTTATCTACCGAAACACCGCCCTGCTCGATAGCTCTGCGCGCTTCGGACTTGGAGGGAACGAGCCCTGCCTTTACGAGAATGCCGCCGATATCGATAGTGCCGTCGATGAAATCAGCGTCGGAGAGCTCGGTCGTGGGAATTTGAGCTTCAGCACCCGAAGCAAAGAGAGCCTTTGCGCTGGCTTCTGCCTTCTGCGCTTCTTCCTCGCCGTGAACGAGCTTGGTGAGCTCGAACGCGAGAATTTCTTTCGCGCGGTTGAGCTGCGCGCCTTCCCAGGAATCCATAGCATCGATCTCCTCTAAAGGAAGGAACGTGAGCATACGGATACACTTGAGAACGTCGGCGTCAGCCACGTTTCTCCAATACTGATAGAAATCGTAGGGCGAGGTCTTTTCGGGATCGAGCCATACCGCACCCGACTGTGTCTTACCCATCTTCTTGCCCTCGGAGTTGAGGAGCAGGGTAATGGTCATAGCATAAGCGTCCTTGCCGAGCTTTCTTCTGATGAGCTCTGTTCCGCCGAGCATGTTCGACCACTGGTCGTCTCCGCCGAACTGCATATTACAGCCGAGCGTCTTGTAGAGATGATAGAAGTCGTAGGACTGCATTATCATATAGTTGAATTCAAGGAAGGAAAGTCCCTTTTCCATACGCTGCTTATAGCAATCGGCACGCAGCATGTTGTTAACAGAGAAGCAAGCACCAACCTCGCGGAGAAGATCCACATAGTTCAGCTTCAGCAGCCAGTCAGCATTGTTGACCATCTTGGCCTTATCCTCACCGAACTCGATGAACCGCTCCATCTGCTTCTTGAAGCAGTCGCAGTTGTGCTGGATGGTCTCCTGGGTCATCATGCTTCTCATGAAGTCGGATCGTAGCCATGTCGGTCTGTGAGCCAAGGAGCTGCAACCGAGAGTCGTGTG
>JAZORO010000035.1:0-11949 GCA_045656605.1 Eubacteriales bacterium | reverse complement strand
TACCCCTAAAGGGGTTGTTTTATTTGCCTTCTTTTGCTGGCTCACCCGTAAACGGGTCAATATATTCTTTTATACTTAATTGCTCCGCCTCTTTATCTTCGTGTAGTTGGTTTCTTATGTACTCCGCAATAGCTTTCTTATTGCGCCCTACTGTATCTACGTAAAACCCTCTGCACCAAAAATGACGATTTCCGTATTTATACTTTAAGTTTGCATATTTTTCGAAAATCATCAGGCTGCTTTTACCTTTAAGATACCCCATTACTTGAGATATGCTATACTTAGGCGGTACTGAGATGAGCATATGGATATGGTCTTTGCACGCTTCAGCTTCAAGTATCTCTATTTGCTTATACTCGCATAACTTTCGAAGCATCTTTCCTATATCCGCTTTTATCTTCCCGTATATTATTTGCCTCCTGTATTTCGGCGCAAAAACTATATGGTACTTGCAATTCCATTTCGTATGTGCTAAACTATCTGTGTCAAGCTTCACGACTTGATTCCTCCTTTGGTTTTTTAGTTTTGGTTGGCAGACCTTCTCTATTTTACCAAAGGAGGATATTTTTGTCTATGCATAGCTAAAGCTTTTTGGAACCACCAGCCGGACTGGTGGTTTACGAGCGAACCCTTTTTACAAAGGCTTCGCTATACAACAAAAAAGCAGGCGAGAAAATCGCCTGCTTGATTCTTTAAATTGAGTATTTTAAAGAGCCTTACCCTCTCCGTCAAAAAGAGGAAGCTTTTCAAGATATACTATGTCCGTCCTATCTGCCGCCTCGCCCTCGGCAAGTATCGTCATCTTACCAACAATATTTCCTCCAGCATCATTAACAAGATGCTCAAGCGACAAAAGAGAGCCGCCCGTGCTGATAACGTCGTCCACTATAAGAACACGCTTACCCTTCATATACTCTGCATCATCACCGTCTATGTAGAGCACCTGCTTTGCCGAAGTGGTTATAGACTGAGTCTCGCACTTTATGACGTCCTTCATATACAGCTTAACCGATTTTCTAGCCAGAACGTATCTGTTCTTGCCGGAAAGACGGCACATTGCGTGGATAAGCGGTATGCCCTTCGACTCCGCTGTAATAAGCACGTCGTGCTCGGGAGCACGCTCCATAAGAGCCGCAGCGCACTTTTCGGTAAGCTCAACGTCTCCGAAGAGAACGAACGCTCCGATATAAAGATTATCAGCTATGGGGCAAAGGGGTAAGTCTCTTTCTATGCCCGCAACCTTAAGTCTGTAATACATAGTTAAAAAACCCTTTCGATGTTTTATTTACATTAACAGTATATAACAAACCCAAAGCTTTTTCAAGTGCTTTTTATTTATTTATAGAAATCGTGATTCCCAATCGTATAGGTATAAGCACGGTTCTTGACAATCCAGTTGGATTCTGCAACTCTCGGATTCAAGAAATACATTGCGTCGTCCGAAAGAGATACGCCTTCAAGGCAAATTTTAGCCGCAAGAACTGCGGTATACGTCGGATTTGCGTATATTCTTCCGTCCGCCGTAGGGCTGAACTGTACGCCGTATTTCTTGTCAAAAATGACACCGTAAATTGTCGATGGGAACAGATTTGATTTCACTCTGTTCATTATAACGTCGCCTACGGCTATCTGTCCAAGCAGGCTCTCGCCTGCCGCTTCGGCGCTGATGATCTTCGAAAGCCAGTAAACCTCGTCCTCTCTATAGAATTTTGAAGCAGGCGTTAAGGGTCTGTAGCTTCCGCTAATCATAATTTCACCGCTCGAGACAGCGAAGGATAAGCCGAGCGCCTTTGTAAGTGAAGATGCCGTAACATACATCTTACCGTTAGACATTACCGCCGCAGGTGAGAAGCTGAAGAGCGGTCTGTCATTTGCATATAGAACGTAAGCTCCGTGAGAAACGGTTATATTTAATCCGTTAGCACTTACCGTAACGGTTTTAGCCGTCTGGTTGTAGTTTACGGTAGCGCCGGGAACTAACGCCAAGACAACGTCACGTATCGGCAGATAATAAATATCGTTGATGTAAAGCGCAGGCGCAAGCAATGATTTTCCCGATATATTGATTCCGAGTCGGGTGTAGCTATATATGCTTGTAGAATATATTCCCGGGAGATTATAGTTTATCTTTGCCTTTGCCCCCGCTGTAATACGCTCGGTACTGAGAATTTGAGAACTATAATTTGCATTTTCGCTATGTATCTCATCGCTCGGCAATGCCCGAAAATTCAACACGGGTGTGCCTGCAAGCCCTATTGCAAGCGAGAGAATACCGCTGATTGCCGCCGAACGCAAAACAACGCCGCCATTCCTTTTATTTATTCCGTTTTCTTTTTTCACAAGTAACCTCCTTTTCGTGTTAAGAGCACCCCGTTTCAGTACACGGGGTAGCGAAGTAGCTCTACCTTGTAATTCTAACACAAATTATGCACTCTAAACAATGCAAAATATATGGAAGCATTGGAACAAGTAGGAAAACGACGCCTACGCCCCTCCAAAATTTCAACAAAAAAACAGAGGAGCAGACTTGCTCCTCTGTCAAAGCTTCAAATTATTACTTGATGTTTAGTCGGAACGCCTTAAGCCACTCATCGCTTATCAAAGCGGCTCCGCCGATAGCGGGATGCACACCGTCGTAAAGGAAATTCTCTGCTCCGTACTTCGCCGCCGCTTCATCGAGCTTATCCTGAAGTGGTACGAACACTGCGCAGAACTCCTCAGCGAGCTTTTTAACCACCTTGGCATATTCACGTGTCTTGGTGTTGAAGGTCTCCCATTTATCCTTCGTTGCAGTACCTTCAAGAACAAAAGGCTCAAGGAGCATAAGCTTAACGTCCGGCAACCTTTCCTTTGTATCGGCAAGAAGCATACGGTATATACGCTCAAACCTCTCGATATCAACGCCGTTCGGCGAGTCGTATAAATCGTGCCATATATCGTTTATACCGATAAGAATGCTGAGCACGTCGGGGTTATGGTTCCATACGTCGCACTTTACTCTTGCGTAAAGGTCTACGATTCTGTTGCCGCCGATTCCTCGGTTGATACAAACGTTCTTGCCGGGATTTTCCCGCTCGAGTCCTGCAACGCTAAGGAATACGTACCCTGCTCCATATCCGTAGACAGCACCTATCGCACTCTCCCTATTTCTTCCCATATCAGTGATACTATCACCGTAAAACAAAATTTTCATATTCCAAAAGCTTTAAATTCCAAATTCTTTCCTTAAATACTCTCTAGAAGCTCTCGCAGCATCAAGACTATCCTGCTCGTAGCTATCGTCCTGCTCTACTATAATTATCTCGGTTCCGCACTCCTCCATAGCCTTAAGAATCGGAGCGAAGTCCTGAATTCCCTGTCCCAAGGGGCGATAACGGAAGCCGTTATCCTCTCTGGATCCGCCTTCCTTACCGATAAGATCATATACCGCTCCGCCCGCAAGTCTGTTCGCTACAAAATCCTTAAGATGTATAACGGGAACTCTTCCGGAATATTTTCTGATTACGTCTACAGGCTCTACATCGGCATACTTAACCCAACAAGTATCAATCTCCGGGAATATCAAATCAGAAGGTACAGCCTCAAAGATGAAATCGTGAAGAGTCTTGCCGTCATACTTCTTAAACTCGAACTCGTGATTATGATACCCTAAAAGCATACCCTCAGCTTTAAGCATTTCAGCGATCTTTATGAACGTCTCTTTTGTGCTTTCCCACTCGGGCGTTCCCGCAAGCTTCGACTCCTCGTACCAGGGAATAACGTTGTACTTTACGCCGAACCCCTTGAGATATTCAACAGCGGCCTTGGGGTCGTCACAGAAGAAATTCAAAGCCTGATGCACGGACACGCACTTCAAATTATACTTGTCAAGCAGAGCTTTTATTTCCTCAGAGGTCTTACCGAAATAGCCCGCAAATTCTACGTACTCATACCCCATATCTGCGACAGCCTTGAGAGTTCCCTCAAAGTCCTTCGCCATAGCGTCTCTAACAGAGTAAAGCTGTAATCCTATCTTAAACTGCTTCATAATTATCTCCAAATATTAGATTTCGGGAATAACTATCTCAACTTCACGGCCGAGATCAGCGCTTCTTGCTATACCGTCTATAATAGCCTGGTTATAGATTATCTCAGACGAAGGAACGGGCGCTGTGCCGCCGTTCTTTACGGCATCAAGGAAGGTGCGTATCTTTCTGTCGAAGCAGCTCTCCTTCTTCTCATCCTCGACAACCTGAGGTATCTTGGTCTCGACCTGCTTACCCGCTACCTCGTGGTAAATGGTCATATCTCCGCCTACGCTACCGTTCCAGCACTCGGTGGAAGGAACACGAAGGCTTCCCTTTGTACCGTAGAAAATTGTGTCACCGGATGTATCAAGGTTCATCGCCCAAGCGATTCTAAAGTCAACGACAACGTCTCCGTCGAGTCTGATGAAGGCTGCAGCGAAGTCATCAACTCCGAACTTTTTATAGTACTCGGGGTGGCCGCAGTTCTTGTAACCTATGTAATTAGGGTCTGAGCCGAAGAAGGCGGACTTATATCCGGAAACGGTAAGGGGCTTGGGATTTCCGAGAGCATTGAGAACCATATCGAGTGAATAGCATCCGATATCTGCGAGAGCGCCGAGACCTGCCGTCTCATCCTCAATGAATGTAGTTCCGAAGGGAGTGGGTATACCGCGGCGTCTGCCACCGCCGGTCTGAACGTAGTAAACCTTACCGAGAACTCCTGTGCTTACTATTTCCTTAATAGCTTTCATATTCGCATTGAATCTGGGCTGGAAGCCTATAGAGAGAATCATCCCGGTCTCTCTCTCAACTCTCATAACCTCAAGTGCCTCTTCGGTAGTAACCGTGAAGGGCTTCTCAAGGAGAACGTGGACACCCGCCTTCATCGCCTGTATAGCGCAGGGAGCGTGCTGACGGTTATAGGTACAAACAGAAACAACGTCAAGACCGAGGGACTTATCGTTAACCATCTCCTCACCGTCCTTGTAATCGCATCTGATTACTTCAAAGCCGTGCTTTTTGAAAAATGCCGTCGCCTTTCCGGGAACAAGATCTGCACCCGCAACAATCTCTACGTCAGGCTGCTTGAGGTAGGAAGCGATGTGCGCATCAGCTATCCATCCGGTGCCTATGATACCGACTCTGACCTTTCTTGTAGTATCTACAGTATGAACCGCCTGGGATTCCTTAAAAGCATCAAGTATATTTGCCATAATATCCTCCTGTACGCGCTGTATGCGCTAGATTCTGCTTTAATTATACACGCAAGATAATTAAAATACAATACCCTTATTGTTACATAATTTAACGATTTTGACTTTTTGATATTTTGCCGACCAATATCGCATCAACCTTGCCTCATTTGTTTTTTCTTGACTTTCCGTTAATTTTGTGATATAATCCTATCCAAAAAGGAGGATATAAATATGGACGAGTATTCTTCACCCAATTATACGGAGTATTCATACGACAGAAAGGCTCAGGGGAAAAATCTTGCCGCTCGCATTTTGCTTGTATGCTTCTACGCAGCTTTCCTTCTCGGCGGATTCCTCTTCTGCTATATTTCGAGAGTTCCCCAGTTTTTCGCCCTTGCGCCTTTTCTGCTTTGGATAGTCGTCTTTTTCACCTGGCGGTACGTCAGCTACGACTTTTATTATGAGTTTGACAGAGGCTTTCTCACCCTCGGTAAAATCAGAGGCGGAAGACGTGGGAGAAAGAAGATTCCTTCCGTGAAAATCCACGTAAAGGATGCTGAATACGCCGCTCCGTATTCTGTCGGTAAAGAGAAGATCTCCTCAGTAAAGCGAGTGTACGACTATACCTCAGGCGGTAAGACGAAGGAAAGTATTATAATAGTATGGCACAGTGGCGGAAAGAAGACCGCCGTACTATTTGAAGGCGCAGGCAGAATTGCCGACCTTATCGCTTCCTTCTGTCCGAATGCCGAAGGTCTGAAGGGCTTGCGTTTCCACGAATAAAAAAACGGCTCCGCTTCATAAACGGAGTCGTTCTTTTATTTTTCTTCAATTAAAATCAAAGTCTGCCGTAGCCCACTACCTTACGTATTGTTTCATACTTCTCACGGGCTATCTCGTTCGTATAATCTCTTCCCGCATCAAGCGCATCGTCGATAGCGCCCGAGGACATAATGGAGTTGTATTTATCCTGTATTACAGTGAGACGCTCAACGAGCACCTCTGCAAGAGCCTTCTTGAGGTCGCCGTATCCGCCTCCCTCAAACCTCTTGACAACATCCTCGATCTCCACTCCTGTGAATACAGAATAAATAGAAAGAAGATTCGACACACCGGGCTTGTTTTCCTCATCAAAGCGTATGCACGCCTCGCTGTCGGTCTGAGCGCTCATAATCTTCTTTCTGATATCCTTCTCGGAATCAAGAAGGAATATAGATGCTTTGGGATTTGAGGTCGACTTGCTCATTTTTTTAGTGGGATCCTGAAGATCTCTTATTTTCGCTCCTACGGTGGGGATCAAGGGCTCGGGAGTAACGAAGTACTCCTGACCATATCTGTTATTGAAGCGTATCGCAAGATTTCTCGCAAGCTCTACGTGCTGCTTCTGGTCTATGCCCGTAGGCACGTACTTTGCATCGTAAAGGAGAATATCAGCCGCCATAAGCACAGGATAAGTAAACAGTCCGGACGTGAAGTTCTCGTGCTGCTTCGACTTCTCCTTGAACTGATGCATTCTCGAAAGCTCTCCATAATAAGAGTGACACTCGAGAATCCAGGACAGGTTTGCGTGATATAGATTTTCCGACTGGATATATATATGCATATTATCGAGCGAGGCATCCACTCCGGACGCAAGGTAAAGTCCTACTGCGCTCTTGATATTTCTGTGCAGCGCATCCGGATCCTGAGGCACTGTGGTTGCGTGCATATCGGGTACAAAGAGCAAGGTCTCATATCTCGTCTGATAGTCTATAACCTGCTTTATTCCGCCGCTGTAATTTCCTATTGTAAGGCTTCCGCTGGGCTGAAGTCCTGTAAGTAATCTATCCAATTTTAACACCGTCTTTCGTTATCTGTTTTGGTTGATTATAGCACAAGAGTATATGAATGTCAAGTTATACCAAAATAAAAAGCTACATTAGAAAGAACAGATGCCGTCTGTAATAGTCTCAGCCTCTCGGGCGCACTCCGTTTCTAAATTATCCGAGCGCATCTTCCGACGAGGCCTACGCATAATGCGGCTCATAAAAGCAAAAAAACATAGCGCAAACTCACCGTTCGAATAATTTTTTCACAATTTTACAAAAAGGACTTGACAAGCCACTCTTTTTGCGATATAATAAGCAGGCTGACAGCACGGCTCGTTGGTCAAGCGGTTAAGACATCAGCCTCTCACGCTGAAAACATGGGTTCGATTCCCGTACGAGTCACCAAAAAGAACACCATCCGAACTTGGGTGGTGTTCTTTTTTGCTGATGCGCTCCGCGCAAGAACCCACTCCGTGCACAAAGGGTGCGGAATGGGGTTCGAAAAATAGCCGAGCCGTCACCTGTGGGGACCTTGCCAAGCGAGGCGTCTTCCCGTACGAGTCAACAAACATGAGAAAGCTCCACAGATGTGGTGCTTTTTTCATTTTATCGGGTTTTAGGACTCGTCGATCGAGCCTACTTCAAGTGCGAGCGCTTGGAATTGAGTTCGAAAAATAGCTGAGCCGCTTCCTCGTAGGAAGCCTTGTCGGGCGAGACGCCTTTCTTCACAAGCACACACCCGGGTAGCTTATCCCCGTACAAAAGGTCGAAAGCTATCTCTCAAGCTTAACTCGGGAATGCACTGCTGTATCCGTTCTTCTGCCCTACGTCGGCTTGCTCGAGCAAATCTAGTATAAAAAATCAGCCCTATCCAAGATCGGATTGGGCTGATTTTACGCCTTTTCGGTGTAGCTATACGTTACTATACGGCTATAAGGCTATCAAAAGAATTTTTTATTATATCTCTCAAGGTCGCTGTAATAAGAGACGGAGTCGACGTGTCCGCAATATGCTATCGTTCCCGGCTTATTAAACATACCGATATACTGATAAATCAGCACTTCATCAACGTAGGGGCAGATGGATTCCAGCTGATGCTCCACACGCTCCCAGGTTGCAGGAAGGAGAGCAGAACGGTAAACGTCACCCTCAAACTCAAACACTTCCATATCCGCCCAGAGAGCCGCTCTGCCTGCGGCATCGTGAGCACGTCTCAGATTCTTATAGTACTTGGCTGTGTCTTCGGGCTTGGATTTACGTACTCCTACTTCGTCCTGATATGCAACAATATCCACGTCCAGCGATTTTAACTGATCCACGTATTTCTCATCGGCAACAAGCTTATTTGTACCGTAAGGGGCAATTAAAGTCTTTGTACCGGGGGCAATCTTATGAGCCTGCGCTGAGTAGGCGTTGACATAATTTATAAAATACTCGTCGAAATAACCGTCTATACAGGTCTCGTCCGGGAAATACCAGCCGTAGAAGGACTGATGATTCCCGTACTTCTCCCAAAGCTGCTCCATCGCCTTGAAAGCACGCTCGGTAACGGCAGGCGAGGTCATATTATTTACCGTATTATGCCAAAGTCCATAGAAGCCGCAGGAAACAAACACCTTCATATTGTTTCTGTCCGCCGCATTGAGAAGCGCTCCCATAGGATCCTTACACGCCATTTCCGCAAAGGGGAAAATGTCTGTCTCAAAATAGCTCTCAGAGTAATCCTCATAAACAATAGATGTATCCATCAGGACAAGATACTTCATACCCACAGACGCCATCTCGTCGACCTTAGCTTCCCACTGCTCGGCAGAAAAATTGCGGCAAATCGGATTCCAGTACTTTCCTTCAACTATACTATGATGCCAGAATTCCATCCACGTTCCTACTATCGGTTTTTTCATAGTGTTATTCTATTCCTTACTTTATTTTATTTTTAGATATTCGTATTGTACTAAAATTAACCTCCCTTGTCAAGAGTCCCCCGCTTTAAACTGATTCTTCCGTATTATTACCCGTTTCGTTGACACGGGTAGCAGCTTACGATGCAAAATACTCTTTTCGGCGTTTCTCCTAACCGTAGCTCTTATATCTAAGCTCCAGATGAAAAGCTACGCTCTCATCATTATCCGAGACGGCGGAAGAAACGAATTCAAAAGTCGGTATACATACTGTGAAGCGTAGCAACAAGCGCACCTTTGACCGGAATATCAGTTTCCGCTTTACGACCGCCCCTTAAAAATTACTTTGTTGACTTTCCTATATCGGTATGATACAATATAAAGCGAATAGATTTAATGATTCAGAGGTACCGATAAATTACAAAGCCGAGCTCGAGTTTTATAAAAAGCATCTGTTCTGCGACGTGCTGCCATTCTGGGAAAAGTACGCCTCTGACGATGAATTTGGCGGTTTTTCACCTGCTTTAGCGGTAACGGCGGAGAGCTACTATCCACAGATAAATACATATGGAGCCAAGGCAGAATGCTTTTTTGCCTTTCACGGCTTGCGATGCGTGAGGATTTGGATGAATCTCGTAGAGATTTGATATATAAGCGAGCGGAAGGGACTGCCGATTTTTTGATGAAAAACGCACGTTTAGCTAACGGAAACTGTGTTTTTATTACAGACCGAGAAGGCAGACCGGAAAGTCGCATTGTCGCACTGCCGGTAAAGGATCCCTTCCACATTATTAGAAATCTGCTTTTGATAATTGAGTGGCTGGAAAGTAAAATATAAAGGAGCGTAAAATGGATTTAGATTGGTTAAAAAAGAAATGCAAGGTTTGCAAACGGAAAGGACGGGTAACCGTTTCTCTTCCTCTTATTATGGACATATCCGAGAACGCCTGCAATCTCGTTCTCACAATTCTCTTGCACGATGACGGAGCATACACTATCTACTGCACGGACGATATGTTTTACGACTCAGGATACTACCCGCAAAAAAGCTTTGATGCTTACGTAGCCGACAAGAATAACAAAACCTATGGTATCAGATACGAGGACAAAAAGTTTATAGCAGACTTTACAGCGCAGGACAACCCTATTTTCCCCACCAGTTATTTCATAAAATTCTTTATTGACTTTAACAATTTTATCATAAAGAATTTTTAATATCTAAAATAGAAAGTCAGACCGACGTAAATATTTTAAAAGACAGCTTGGAAAGGAAAACGCCGAGATGTTGCCGCTACGTCTATCGCTCTTGTTGGTTAAATGAAAATTAATCGAACCGTCAGTAAGGCTTAGGTCTCAAACATCTACGGTGTAAAAATTATACTGAACGGCAGGTGTCGGGCCTCCTTTTCACTCTCTTAAATTTTCTGAAATTTGTTTATAAACCCGCCTTGATTTTTTATAGAGCTTGTGTTATAATAACTATGTTAATATTTTAACAAAGGAGTTTGGAAAATGGCAAACAGATTTGTACTAAACGAAACAAGCTATCACGGCAAGGGCGCTATCAAAGAGATCGCAGGCGAGATTAAAGCCAGAGGCTTTAAGAAGGCGTTCGTGTGCTCCGATCCCGACCTTATCAAATTTGCGGTTACGAAGAAGGTGACCGACGTTCTTGATGCTGCCGAAATCGCATATGACGTATTCAGCGACATTAAGCCCAACCCCACTATTGAAAACGTACAGAACGGCGTTGCAGCATTTAAGGCAAGCGGTGCTGACTGTATCGTTGCTATCGGCGGCGGCTCATCTATCGACACCGCAAAGGCAATAGGCATCATAATTGAGAATCCCGAATTTGCAGACGTAAGAAGCCTCGAGGGCGTTGCTCCCACTAAGAACAAGTGCACGCCAATCATCGCAGTTCCTACTACCGCCGGCACTGCGGCAGAGGTTACCATTAACTATGTTATCACCGACGCAGAGAAAAATAGAAAGATGGTATGCGTAGACGTCCACGACATTCCCGTCGTTGCGGTAGTTGACCCCGATATGATGGCTACTATGCCTAAGGGACTCACAGCGGCAACGGGTATGGATGCTCTCACTCACGCTATCGAGGGCTATATCACCGGCGGCGCATGGGAGCTTTCCGATATGTTCCACATTAAAGCTATTGAAATTATCGCAAAGTCCCTCAGAGGTGCTGTAAACAATACCGATGAAGGTAGAGAAGGAATGGCTCTCGGACAGTACATCGCCGGTATGGGCTTCTCTAACGTAGGTCTTGGTATCGTTCACTCTATGGCGCATCCTCTCGGTGCGCTCTACGATACTCCTCACGGAGTAGCTAACGCAATAATCCTTCCTACCGTTATGGAGTACAACGCTCCCGCTACCGGAGAGAAGTACAGAGATATAGCGGTCGCAATGGGTGTGTGCGGTGTATCCGAGATGACTCTCGACGAGGCGAGAGCAGCAGCTATTAGAGCTGTTAAGAAGCTGTCGCTTGACGTTGGAATTCCCGCAGACCTTAAGGAAATCGTTAAGAGAGAGGACCTCGACTTCCTTGCGGAATCGGCTTATGCCGATGCTTGCCGTCCCGGCAACCCCCGTGCTACCAGTGTAGAGGAAATCAAGGAGCTTTATCTCAAGCTTTTGTAATAAGCAAAATATAAAAATTGCGCAGATGACACCGAAAGTGACATCTGCGCTTTTTTATACTAAAATAAATCGACACGGGGCTGTTTTTTACTCGGATTTGCCCGTATGAATATACAAGCTCATTTCTACCTTAAAGCACGTGATTTGTAAAGAATGCAGACGTACCCGCACGTGCGCATCACGCCGCAGATGATGTGTTTCGGGAAGTAAGGCGTTAAAAAGCTTGAATAACAGATAGCCGTAAGAGAGTCGAACTAATAAGGTTTTAAAAGATACATTTCGCCATATACATCGCCAAATTTTCCTTAAATATTTGCATATTCTTCGAAAAATTAGGCTCGGCTATGACAAAATCTATTCTTTTAAAACTGTAAGA
>JAZORO010000034.1:0-40267 GCA_045656605.1 Eubacteriales bacterium | reverse complement strand
AAATAAAACAACCCCTTTAGGGGTATGCCGGTGAAATCTGCGCGGTTGGCAGACTTTTCGACGAGCCTATAGGCTCACCGAGCCGGTGTTACGCCCTAAGGGGGCTGTGCAAGCCACCGGCACGGCCGGTGGTTATGACTATTTTAAGCGTTTGCCTCAAGGTAATCGCAAGCTCTCTCAAGATAATCCCCCTCAAACAGCTCAATGACTCCTTTATCGCAAAGAGATGCGAGCTCGGGATCGATAGGAAGCTCGGCAAGCACCTTAGTGCCATACGACTCGGCTAAGGATTCTATACGGCTCTCACCGTAAGGACGAATCACCTTACCGCAATCAGGACATACAATATAGCTGTAATTCTCAACAAGGCCGAGAAGCTTGACATCCATAAGAGACGCCATATTAACAGCCTTCTCTACGATCATCGAAACGAGCTCCTGAGGACTTGTGACAATTATAATACCGTCAAGAGGTATACTCTGGAAAACGGTAAGAGGAACATCGCCTGTTCCGGGAGGCATATCAATAAACATATAATCTACGTCATTCCAAACAACGCCGCTCCAGAACTGCTTAACTGTTCCCGCAATAACAGGGCCACGCCAAACAACAGGCTTCGTCTCATCGTCAACCAACAGGTTTACACTCATAACCTCAATACCCGTCTTCGTCTTAGGAGGAAACATACCAAGCTCGCTACCCTCAACGCATCCGCATTTTAGACCAAAGGCCTTGGGTATAGAAGGACCGGTAATATCAGCATCCATAATAGCGCACTGATATCCTCTGCGCTGCATAGTAACGGCAAGCATTGACGTGACTAGCGATTTTCCAACGCCGCCCTTGCCACTGACAACACCGATAATTTTTTTAACGTTGCTCGCCTTATTCATAGGCTCGATAAGGCTCTCTTTAGAGCACTTATTGGCGCAAGTAGAGCAATCGTGTGTGCATTCTGCCATTTTTTATCTCCTTATTTTATTAAATAGAATCAAATTTAAGTTTTCCGGACGAAACTGTAACAGATATCGCAGTAGGAGTGTTCGGGGACTTGTCAAGTATAATTTCTGAAATGACGTCCTCAACGTTTCTCTCGATATATCTGCGCATATTTCGTGCTCCGAACTTATCCGAGTAGGATTCGTTCGCAATATGAGTCAAGGCGGGCTTTGAATACCTGAATTCAATACCCATTTCTTTAAGATGATCCTTAAGCTTGCCGAGCATTATACCTGCTATTGACTCAAAATCAAGCTTAGACAGATGCCTAAACGTAATGATTTCATCAATTCTGTTTAAAAATTCGGGGCGAAGGAATTTCGATAATGCCTTCTCGACTCTAGCCTCATCCTGAGCATCACGCTCTGTCGCAAAGCCTGCCACCGCATTAACCTGCTCTGTCCCCGCATTTGTTGTCATAATGATTATGGTGTTCGAGAAGTCGACAACACGTCCTTGAGAGTCGGTTAGTTTTCCGTCGTCAAGAACCTGTAACAATACGTTAAGAACATCAGGATGCGCCTTTTCAATCTCATCAAAAAGAATTACCGAATAAGGACGGCGCCTTATTTTCTCGGTTAGCTGGCCTGCCTCATCATATCCGACATAACCTGGGGGAGAGCCTATAATCTTAGAAACGGAGTGCTTCTCCATATATTCAGTCATATCCAGCTTTATAAGCGAATCGGGCTGTTTAAATAAATCCTCAGCCAAAACCTTCACGAGCTCAGTCTTTCCGACACCCGTAGGTCCTGCGAAAATCATAGAAACAGGATTCTGTCGATAGGAAACTCCCGTCCTCTTCCGTTTCACAGCTCTCTCGACAGCCTTCAGCGCCTTATCCTGTCCAACAACACGAGAAGAAAGTCTGGAGTAAAGACCCGCAAGGCCTTCGATATCCATCACACTCAGCTCGCTCGACGGAATACCCGTCCAAATCTCAACGACAGATAACAAGTCGGACACCTTCACAGTAAGCTTTGCAATAATCTCGTCAAGAGCGGAAATATGACTCTCGAGGCGAAGAAGCTCAACCTTAATATCCGCCAGCTCCTTATAGTTTTCCTCTGTTTGTCCTTCCTGTGACTCAAGCTTTGATTCTATTTCACTCTTTGCGAGCTTCAATTCCTCGAGCTTCTTTGTAGCAGTCCGTCTTTCGTTAAGCTCTTTTGAAGAAAGAGATACCCTTGCGGCGGCCTCATCGATTAAATCAATCGCCTTATCGGGAAGGAATCTGTCCGTTATATACTTCTCCGACAGTATTGCAGCTGCACGAGCTACGTCATCGGGAATCTTTACAGTATGGAAGGATTCGTAATACTTCTTTATGCCCTTCAATATATCAATCGTATCATCTAAGGACGGCTCTTCAATCTTTACAGGCTGAAAACGACGCTCAAGGGCGCTATCCTTTTCAATATGCTTTCTGTATTCCTTAAGCGTTGTTGCGCCTATAACTCTGATTTCACCTCTTGATAATGCAGGCTTTAAAAGATTCGCCGCACTCATACTTCCGTCGGAGGTCTCGCCTGCTCCTGCGATATTATGAACCTCGTCTATCATAAGAATGATATTACCGGCCTCTACAATCTCCTTAAGAAGTGCGAGAATACGTGACTCAAACTGTCCTCTGAACTGAGTGCCGGCAACAAGCGAGGTGAGGTCGAGCATCCATATTTCAAACCCCTTGAGAGCTGCCGGAACCTCTCCCCTGACTATTCTCGCCGCAAGCTCCTCGGCTATTGCTGTCTTACCTACGCCGGGCTCACCTATAAGGCAAGGGTTGTTCTTCTGTCTGCGGCAGAGAATCTGAACAATTCTGTCAATCTCTCTGTCTCTGCCTATGAGATTATCCGTGCGGCCTTCTTGCGCCTTCTTATTCAGATTAGTGCAGTAAAGAGATAAATTCTTGTGCTCAGGTGCTTTTGCATCGGCTTTAGACTTCTTACTCTTACCGCCCTTTTCACCGGCGCCAAAGCCGAACAGCTCGGACAGATTCAGAGTAGGAGCCTTACCCTCGGGAAATTCATTGCCGTCATCTCCATATATATCGGGCATATTCTCTCCCATACTTCCAATAACCGACTCTATCTCATCCTCTCCGATGCCCATTCTTTCGAGCATATCGTTCACAGGCTTGATTCCGAGCTCCTGTGCGCAGAACAGGCAAAGCCCCTCATTGGTTGTTTTGCCGTCCTCGAGCTTTGATATAAAGACCATTGCGGGTCTTTTTTTGCATTTCACGCATTTTTGAAATTTCATTTAACAATATACCTACTTAGAAACTTAATAACAAATCAATGGGATTTAAATTCTTAAAGAGTCTGTACACAGGGCCACCGGTAAATTCCTTCACCCATTCAACATTCTCCATAGCCGGCACGTGGAACAGGTAATCGGATACTGCGACAACAGCCCAAGCTATAACAAAAGAAAGTGCAAGAGTGAAGACACAGCCTAACACACTGTTAAGGAAACCGACAAAACCATTATTTACTATTTTATCAATAATAAATACCAGTATGGACATAAGAATCATTGAAACAAAATAAATAGCAATGAAAGCTAAAACTATACTCAAGAAATTAATCATCGGTGAAGTAACCGAGGTAATGATACTTTCAAGAGCCTTATCAGCTCCCGCCCCGCTAACAACCTCAGAAATATCAATGCCGAACAGCGAAGCCGAGAGCTTAATTACCGTAGGAAGCTCGGAAACAGTCTCAGCCGTAATATCAGCAAACCTTTCTGATAAAAACGTCTCCAGCTTATTGGCAACCGGAGCTTCGATAATCGGAGCGATTACAAGCGGGCCGAGTGTGGATGAAAAAGAGAATGCAAGAGCCAACGCAGCTACAATTTTCACGGGCTTTGCTATCATCTTTATAAAACCAACCTTGATTCCCACAAAAAAGCCCAGTATAAAAATAAGTATCAAAGCGGCATCAAATATTATGTTAGACAAAACAAGTCCTCCTTTAAGAATAATCAAAAACTACATTACAACGACGTTTCCGTCACCAAAAATCTCGATAAGTCTGGAAACGACCTTTTCTTTCGCAGATATTGTATGATTTTTCATAACCGAATATTTGCCCGTTGAAATATCATATAAGACTATCTGCGCCTGACCTCTATTAAGAATCGAGAGACGTGAAATAAGAGAAATTCTCGAATCGTTTAAATTTGATACTTTTATATATATTTTCTTATCCTTTTCGCTCTTTTCGACGTTCGTTCCTGCAGATACAGCGGTGGCATCCGCTTTCTTTATACTGTAAGTCTGATTGGAAACAAGAACGGAAAGCTCGGATAGTATTATAGCTACCCTGTCGTCCTCAACCGAAAGATTTCCGACAATTTTTACAGCATTGTCTACGAAAAGCTCGTCTTCAAAGGCAGAATACTGTTTTGTAAAGGCGATAACCTCGATCTCGCCGAACTTGTCCTCAACAGTTAAAAACGCCATTGTCGAACCATTCTTCGTCTGCTTAGTCTTCTTCGAGGTTATAATACCCGTTACAACAACTCTAGCTTTATCTTTATAATGAGAAGAATCCTGAGCGGGCGAATCCGGGTCTAACGACTCGATAATATCACCTATTTTATCAGCCATAATATCCGCAGTATGCAAAGAGTAGTTATCGATCATATGACCGGAGAAATAGATGCCTGCGCTCTCCTTCTCCATCATAAGCAGCTCTTTAAGCGGATATTCGGGCTTGTCGGGATATTTATAGCCCGTATCCTGTATAGGATCTGAGCCCAAGAAGGCGGTCGAAAATAGATCCATCTGCCCTGTCACGTTAGATCTGTGCTTCTCGTGCTTTGACTCTAAAATACTCTCGTAGCACTCGACAAGAGAGCTCCTTGTTACACCGAGAGTGTCAAAAACTCCACACTTGATGAGCGACTCCACTGTGCGCTTGCTAAGATCATCGGACGGCATCCTCTCAACAAAGTCGTCGAAGGATTTATAACCGCTCTCACCTCTGTGCCTTATAACCGATTCGGCAAACTGCCTTCCGACGTTGCGAATAGCCAAAAGACCAAATCTTATACAACCGCCATCAACCGAGAAGTCGATGCCACTGTGATTGATATCGGGAGAAAGCACCTTAACACCGAAACGCTGAGCGTCGGAGATGTATTTTTTCAAATCGTTTGTATTTGATAAAACGCTGGATAAAAGGGCGGCAAAATATTCGGTAGGAAAATGCGTCTTGAGATATGCGGTTCTGTAAGACGTAACGCTGTATACCGCAGCGTGGCTCTTGTTAAATGCATATTTAGCAAAGCCAACCATCTCCTCGAATATTCCTATAGCAACATCCTCGCCAACGCCGTTTTCAAGGCATCCGGATATGAAGGCGGCTCTCTCCTTCTCCATCGCCTCGGTCTTCTTTTTCGACATAGCACGCCTGACGATATCCGCACGGGCATAGCTGTAACCGGCAAGCTCTCTGCATATCTGCATAACCTGCTCCTGGTAAACAATACAGCCGTAGGTGACGTCAAGTATACCCTTCAGCCTATCGGTTGAGTATACAATATCTTCCTTGCCGTGCTTTCTCTTTATAAACTTGTCTATCGAATCCATAGGGCCCGGTCTAAACAGTGCGACACAAGCTATGATATCATCAAGGCAGCTCGGAACAAGCCTCTGCAGAACGTTCTTCATTCCACCCGATTCAAGCTGGAACACACCGTCGCTCTTAGCCTCGCTCAGAAGCTTGAACGTTTTTTTATCGTCAAACGGTACTTGAGATATATCAAAATCGGGGATACGGCGTCTTATATGCTTTTCTGCATCGTGAATGACTGTTATATACCGAAGTCCGAGAAAATCGAACTTGACAAGCCCTAGCGAAGCGGCTGTATTCATATCATATTGAACGACGACGCCTGCACCGCTATACGATAAAGGCACGTATTCGTATGTCGGCTTCTCAGTTATTACAACTCCGGCTGCGTGTGTTGATGCGTGTCTGGGCATTCCCTCGACCGCGCGGCTCATATCAATCAGCCGTCTGACCTCATCGTCCGAAAGATAAAGCTTTCTTAACTCAGCGCTTTCAAGCGCTGAGTCTATACTCTGCGCCGACGGGTCAACCTTCTTTGCCACTACATCAACCTTACTGTAAGGCATACCGAGAGCTCTTCCGACGTCTCTGACTGCCGCTCTGGGAGCAAGAGTACCAAAGGTGACGATCTGCGCAACCTTATCCTCTCCGTACTTTTCCTTTACGTAATTTATAACCTCTTCACGTCTGTTATAGCAAAAATCTATATCAAAATCAGGCATTGAAACACGCTCGGGATTCAAAAATCTTTCAAAAAGAAGATCGAACTGTAATGGGTCTAAATCGGTAATACCGATACAAAAAGCTACTAAGCTGCCTGCTCCGGATCCTCTGCCGGGACCTACCGGTATATCGTTGCGCTTAGCAAATCCCACAAAATCCGCAACTATAAGGAAGTATGCGTTAAAGCCCATTGTATCTATGACAGAAAGCTCATACTCAAGCCTGTCAAGATATTCACGCTCGCTGTGCAGGTCAAAATCAAATCTTTTGCACTCCTTAAGCCTTTCAAAACCTGCGAAGGTATCCTTGCGTAGCTTTTCCTTATGCGTGAGACCGTTCTCTGGCGTGAAGGTAGGTAGATGAAGCTTATTGAATTCAAAATCAAAATTGCATTTTTCTGAAATCCTAAGCGTATTTTCGATAGCGCCCTCAAATCCTGTAAAGAGGGCTCTCATTTCATCTGACGTTTTAAAGTAAAACTCATCCGTCTCGAAACCAAAAGGACGACCGTCAAGTATACAGTTATTTGTCTGTATACACATCAAAGTAGCCTGAGTATCAGCGTCATCCTTATTCAGATAGTGTACGTCGTTAGTGGCAACCATAGGAATATTAAGCTTTTCGCTTATCCTTTTTATTCCGTACGCTACTCTTCTCTCTTCGTCCATTCCGTGATTCTGAACCTCGAGATAGAAGTCCTCGCCGAACATCGAACGCATTACATTCGCATATTTCTCAGCTTCATCCATAGCTCCTGCAAGTATAAGCTGCGGTATACGTCCGCCAATACACCCCGAAAGAGCAATCAAACCCTCCGAATGCTTTGACAGAAGGTCAAGATCGATTCTCGGCTTTGAATAGAATCCTGTGATAAAGCTCTCAGAAACCATATAACAGAGATTCTTATAGCCTATCGAATCCTTGCAAAGAAGCACAAGATGGTCACCGGACGAATCGATTTTCCCCTCTTTTGAAAACCTGCTTCTCGATGCTACGTAAACCTCGCACCCGATAATCGGCTTAACCCCCTTTTCCTTAAGAGAGTTGTAGAACTCAACGGCACCGTACATAACGCCGTGGTCGGTAATCGCAACCGCAGTCTGATTATCGGCGAGAGCCTTGTCCGCAATGGTGGAAATGCGTGTTGCACCGTCAAGAAGACTATATTCCGTATGAAGATGTAAGTGTACAAAGCTACCCATTTATAGTCTCCTTTCCGATAAATCTACTTTTTTTCTTTTAAAAGGGTCTCTGCAGTTTCTGTTATTCTGTTAAGCCTGTGCGATAAACCGGGCTTGGAAATCTTCGGTGTAAAAAGATTAGCCAGCTGAGCTATGGACAAATCACGGTACTCCAAACGCAGCCTTGCGGTAGTGATAAGCTCATCGGGCAACTGAGAAATCAAGCCCTTATCTATCAAAGCCTCGATGAGCATTATAAGCTTAACAGACGAATTTACCGCTTTACCTATATTATTCGTCTCGCAATTTGCAATACGGTTAGCGTTATTTCTGATTTCTGCGTGGATTTTCTTATTCATAATCGAGAACGCCGTAGAATTCATTCCACAAAGGGCAAAAAAATCTTCAATCTCACCCGAGTTTCTGAAATATATAAGCGTCTCGTTCTTTTTCTTCGATATCCTGGGACTCAACCCGACTCCTTCTAGCAGAGAGCTTAGCTTCTCAACCCCATCTGCGGGCGAAAACTCAAGTGAATACTGTTTTTCAGGGTCGCTGATTCGTCCGGAAGAAAAGAAAACGCCTTTAAGAAAGTTTCCCCTACAATACGGACACTTATTATTAAATACGGGAATATACGAACCGAAGGAAGCTATGAGCTTTTTTGCCGACGGAGAGGAAAACGTAACGATTTTACACCTCCCGCCACTCTTGGGAGCCGAGACTGTTGCCTCTTTACCATATATTTCCTTTATGTAACCCGACACAAAATCAGCATATTCCTGAGTCTGAAGAGAAAAGGATATAAGATCGGAATGGACGTCTGCCTTAGCATACAAAACTCCACTGACAAAGGAACGGCGACAGCAAAACGAATCGATTCCCTCTTCAATTATAGCCGCTTTTTGCAAATTAGAAAATGACAAGACGTCACCCCCTTTTTAAAAAAGAAATCTTATCTCCTCTTCGAGATTAATACCAAATTTATCATAAACCCGCTTTTTGATAAAATCGATGAGCTCCAAAACGTCACTGGATGACGCTTTAGAATCATTAACAATAAAGCCTGCGTGCTTTTCCGAAACCTTAGCACCTCCGACTCGGAGACCCTTCAATCCGGCTCTATCAATATAATATCCTGCCCCAACACCGTCGAATTGCTTAAAAACGCAACCGAGCGTTCTGTCTCTCAGCGGTTGTGATTCAGCTCTTTTCTTCTTGTTAGCCGAAATCACAGCTAAAATATCATCGATTGGAAAGGGCGAAAACGTGAAAAGTCCTGATAAAAATATGAGTCTGCCATATTTTAAAACGCTGTTTCTGTACGAAAAGCCCATATCCGATTTATTTAATTCCACAGTTCCTTCCGATTCGCTATCGTAGAACAATCCAGAAACAAATGCATCGGAAATACTGTCTCCGTAAGCGCCCGCATTTCCGCATAAAGCGCCACCAACCGTACCCGGAATATGAGCGAGTCCTTCGTGCCCCCCGTACCCCGAGCGTGCCATTTCAAAAATCAATCCTGAAAGGGTAACTCCGCACTCAGCATACGCCGAGCCGCCGTTAACCCTCTTAGAGGTGAGCTTTGTTGTAAGGACGACGACCTTATCTATCTCACCGTCAAGAGCAAGGGTATTCGACATCTTACCTTGCACGTAATAGGGCACGTCAGCTTCGTCAAGCTTCCGAAGTACGAAAACAAAGTCATCTATCTGCTTAGGGAATATAGCAATTCGGGCTTTTCCGCCACACCCTATAGACGATACTCGGGAAAGGCTGAAGTTTTCTTTAATTTCAACGTCTTTTTGACTAAACGCACTCCAATCAAAAGACATAAAAACCTCGATAACTAAAAAATATTATCCTCTTTCAGCATATCGATTGCAGCCCGTCTTTGTGCATCGGTTACGTCGATGCCACCGAGAATCCTCGAAAGCTCTCCGATTCTTCCGTCGTAATCAAGCTCGACTACCGACGTCTCAGTAGCTCCGTTCACATCACCTTTACTGATAAGAAAGTGCTTCGATGCGAGAGAAGCTATCTGAGCGCTGTGCGTGACGCACATCAGCTGCGTTTTATCCGAAATCGAGCGCATTTTCAACCCGATTTTTCTTGCGGTCTTACCGGAGACTCCGGAATCTATCTCATCGAATATTACAGTGCCTACTCCGTCCTTATCTGCAATAACGCTCTTGAGTGCCAGCATAATTCGCGCAAGCTCACCACCCGAGGCAATCCTTGAGATAGGCTGAGGGTCAGCGCCCCTGTTTGCGCTTATGTAGAATTCCAGTAAATCATAGCCGTCGGGCTTTAAAGAGTATCTCTCGCCGTCCATCTCACTCTTAATTGATGTGAAAAATACAACCTTAGGCATATCGAGATACTCAAGAGTCTGTTTGACCTTCTTTTCAAGCTCGTGTGAAGCACTTACTCTCCTATCGTTAAGAGTTTTTGCAATCTCGAAGCACTCGTTATACGCTTCGATTTCCTCTTTTTCAAGCTTTTTCAGTATATCATCAGCGTTTTCAAGAGTTTCGAGCTCTTTCTGTGCATTATCTCTGAATGAAAGTATATCCTTAATTGTCAATCCATACTTTCTTTTCAGCTTTCCTATTTTATCGAGCCTTTCTTCTATGGCATTTATATCCATATCAACGCCTGAATCCATATCATCAAGCACGGCGTAAACCTCTTCCGCTATATCCTCGACCGAGAAAAGGACGTCTCTTAGCTTCTCTGAATATTCACCGAAATTATCAATCACTCCGTCAAGCTGCGAGAGTGCGGTAGCACACCTATCCAAAAGGTGAGCGACGCTGCCCTTCTCACTGCCCTTCAATGCCTTAAACACGAATTCGGAGTTTTTGATAATCTTCTCGCTGTTTTTTATCTTTATCTTCTTATCGACAAGCTCTTCTTCTTCGCCGTCGTGCAATGAAAGCGACTCAATATCCTTAATCTGGTACTCGAGTATCTCACGCAGCCTTTCACGCTCCGCCTGCTTCGAGCTGACGTCTCTGATGCTCGACCTAACCGACTCGAGCACTCTGTATTTCTCTTTGTATTTATCAAGAATATCAGCATTCTCGGCATACATATCTACAATAGCAAGGTGCGCCTCGCTCTCGGTCAAGGAATGCGTATCAGTCTGACCGTGAATGCTTACAAGCTTAGGGGCAATCGCCTTAAGAATCGAAAGATTTACCGCCCTGCCGTTTATCCTGACCTGACTTCTGCCATCAGCATTGATAGAACGCTGTACGATAATAGAGTCGCCCTCAACAAGCTCTAAACCAAGAGAGGAAAGAAAAGCTAAAAGGTCGGCGTCATCGGTATAAAACACTCCTGTTACGGTAGCACAGGACTCACCCTTTCTGATGAGCTCACGCTCCGCCTTTGCGCCGAGCAAGAGATTTATACTGTCGATGATGATGGATTTTCCTGCACCGGTCTGTCCGGTCAAAACCATAAATCCTCTATCAAATTCAATATCGACTTTCTTTACAACTGCAATATTCTCAATGTGTAAAGAAGAAATCATTACAATCCTCCAAAGCCGTAGTCCTATGAATCGTCAAACTACGGAAAACAGTTTATTTAGAAATGAGTGCCTTTATTTCTCTGACGGTATCTTCAGCCTTTTCAACCGTTCTCGTAACCATCAGAATGGTATCGTCGCCCGCAACAGAACCAACGACGTCCTTGCTTACAAGAGGCTCGATGCACACCGCAATTGCGTTTGCCATACCGGGCAAGGTCTTCAGGACAACAATGTTCATAGCCGAATCAACCTTTACTATCGAATCGGTAAGAGTTGAGTTATGGGTAGGACCGGCCGATTCAGCTCTCGAACCCGATACGACATACTTATAAGACCCTCTGCCCGTCGGACCTTTAACAAGCTTTAATTCCCTGATATCTCTCGATATAGTAGTCTGAGTAACTTCAAATCCACTCTCCGACAGCTTCTGCAAGAGAGCCTCCTGCGTACAAATCTCATATTCTTCGATGATTTCAAGGATTTTAGTATGTCTTGCATTTTTCATCAGTTGATCGCCTCCATAGTCCTCAATTTTTTAAACAAATTCGTGAACATACTGTTCTTAGAGAAAGTAAGTATCTTCAGTGTCTTATCCGACATTTTTACTGTACAGCTCTCGTTAGACATAATCATATCCGAGTATCTGCCGTCTATAGATATACGCAGACTTCCCTCGCCGACGTTCGTAACTCTGATTGATTCGCCGGCGTTAAAAATTACCGACCTATTAAAGAACGAATGCGGAGAAACGGGAGAGACCACTATTCCCTCCACGTCGTGCGCAAGAACAGGTCCGCCGACGGAAAGCGAATATGCCGTAGAGCCCTGCGGCGTTGACAGTATAATCCCGTCCGCTCTGTACTTCAACGAATTACCGAAGGAATCCTCAATTTTCAAAGAAGAAATTCCCGGTAAAGACTCACCGGAAAATACGACGTCGTTAACGGCAAGTCTTTGCCGCTCTTTATTCACGCACGGAGAAATAACAGAAAGCAACATTCTCTTCTGTACAAGAAATTCACCCGTAGCAAGTCCGTTTAGAAGCTCAAGGTCATTAGGGTCAACCTCGGTGAGATAACCAACCTTTCCGAGATTTACTCCGAGTATCGGGATATCATATTTAACAGCGTACGAGGATGCGTCTATAAACGACCCGTCCCCCCCGATTACAATAACAAGCTCAATATTAGAATCGAGCGTATCTAAAACGGTTACGCCGTCAAGTCCTTCCAGCCCCTTCGAAAGCGCATATGACTTTATACCGAGGGACGAGAGCTTTTTGACAACAGCCGACGTGACGCAAAGCTCAATATCTTTCTTTTCATTAGGGATAATAACGACCTTATTCATATACGGTCACCTCCTATGAAATAATAATTAAACACCTTTAACAAAGTATGCGAGATACTCGAGATTGCCGTCGCCGCCTCGAATGGGTGACTCGGTAACACCGACAAGCTTGAACCCATAATCACGAGCGCAGCCGACGACCTTGTCAACGGCAGATCTGCGCACTTTATCATCCTTTACAATTCCACCCTTACCAACACCCGCTTTGCCGACCTCAAACTGCGGCTTAATCAAACATACGAACTCTGCTTTATCCGAAGTAACGCTCGCTATCGCAGGTATTATGTAGGTCGCAGAAATAAACGACACGTCCATAACGACGAAATCAGGAGAATATTCCAATTCGCAAGGAGAGAGATATCTTGCGTTATAATTTTCAATAACAGTGACTCTCTCATCGTATCTTATAGAGTCAACAAGCTGCCCTGACCCTGAGTCAAGAGCTATTACGTGAGCCGCTCCTTTTTTCAAAAGGCAATCGGTAAATCCACCGCTGGATGCGCCTATATCCAAACACCTCAAGCCGGTAGGATCTAATGAAAAATATTTTATAGCCCCCTCAAGCTTAAGGCCGCCGCGGCTGACGTAAGGATTCAAATCTCGATTAATCGATATTATATCCGACTCATCCACCTCGAACGAGGACTTAAGAATTATTTTGTCATTGACAGAAACAGCCCCACCGAGCAAAAGCGACTTTGCTTCAGAACGGCTTCTTGCCAGCCCCTTTTCATAAAGAAATAAATCAATCCGCATTTGAATCAAAAGGCTTGTCGACTACCGTACCGTCATCCGATTCAAGCAAAAGTCTAATCTTTTTTTCTGCGCTTTCAAGTCGGTTGTTGCATATTTTAACAAGCTTAATCGCCTCCTCGTACGCCTCGATTGCGCCGTCAAGAGATACTTCGCCATCCTCGAGCAGTACAATGAGCTCCTCAAGTCTGGTCATCGCTTCTTCAAATTTTATATTTTTACCTGCCATTTCATTTACCCTTTTATATTATCAACTGTTGCTTCTAAGCTTCCGTTTTTTAGCCTTATATCTATCTTTTCACCCGGCTTCAAATCCTTAGAATCTATTATTATTTTTCCGCTTTTATCGGAAACAGTGGAAAAACCTCGTGATAGAACCGCAAGTGGATTTAGAGCCTCGAGCTTAGCCGCCGCACACGTTAGGTCAGCTCTTTTTTTATCAGCCTTAGCCGCAAATGCCGAAATAACCGATTCGAAGGACGAATATAATCTTTCTCTATATCCTTCAAGAACCCTATTAGGGTCTTTTATAACCGGCGAATCCAAAGCGGATAGATATCTTTGTCTCGTGTACTTCAAAAGATTCAAAGCTGCGGCACGGCATCTTCTGTATGCGACGTCGACCTCTTCGAGCAGCTCTCTTGCGTCGGGAACAACAAGCTCTGCCGCAGCCGAGGGAGTCGGAGCTCTGAGATCCGAGACAAAATCGCAAATTGTAAAGTCCGTCTCGTGTCCTACCGCAGAAACAACAGGGACGTTCATCGAAAAAATTCTTCTCGCCAGCGCCTCGCTGTTAAAAGCCCATAAATCCTCAATCGAGCCGCCGCCTCTGCCGATTATTACAGTATCAACAAAGCCGCATCTATCAAAAAAATCAAGCGCCTTGACAAGAGTCTTTTCTGCCCCTTCTCCCTGCACGAGAGCAGGATAAATATATATTGCTACCGAGGGAGAGCGCCTGGAAATAATATTGATGATATCTCTGACTGCAGCGCCTGTAGGGGACGTGATTACGCCCACTGTGCGAGGGTATTTCGGGATAGGCTTCTTATATTCAAGCGAGAACAACCCCTCGTTCCCGAGTTTTTCCTTCAGCTGCTCGTATGCAAGATAAAGCGCCCCGATTCCGTCGGGCTGCATCGACGTAGCGTATAACTGATACGAGCCATCCTTTACGTATACGCTGACCGAGCCCTTGACAATCACCTTCATACCATTTGAAGGCGAAAACCTCAAGCCGGCTGCGCTGGAGCGAAACATTACTGTGCGAATCTGACCGCTCGAGTCCTTAAGTGAGAAGTAAAGATGACCGCTCCCGTGATTAACAAAATTTGAAATTTCTCCGCTTACGGTAACCTGAGAAAGTATGGAATTTGAGTCAAGAATGTTTTTAACGTAACTATTAAGCTCTGAAACCGACATTATGCCCGTATTCTTCTGCCGTTCTCTCAGCGACTGAATATCCATCTTCCCCCCGATTAATTTTATATATTTTCTTTGATATACGCTCTTCTTGCTAGCTCGGCAATACCGACGGCATTATCCGATGATAATTGAGGCTCTGCGAAATACACCTCACCAAGCCCGTCGCAAAGATATCTTCGAACTATAGAGTTACACATAACTCCGCCGGCAAAAACTATCGGTATTTTACCCTTATTCTCAATAGCGGCAAGACACATCTGCTTAATTGCATAACCGATAGAATTAAAAACAAACGAACTGACAAGAGACGCACTTTTAGTCTCGGAAAACATTTTTGCCGCCTGATTTTCCAATCCTGAAAAATTGGCGTAACAGCCTTTTATCGGAATTTTCACCTTTTGGTCATCCGAGAACTCAAGCGCCAGCCTCTCCATCTCTCTGCCTGCGGGGAAAGCGAGCCCCATAGCAACACCAATGCGGTCTATGACCTGTCCTGCATTAAGATCAAGCGTACCGCCTATTATTTCAACATCAAATCCTCTCTCAGAGGGAGTGACCGACAAAAGCTCGGTAGTACCGCCCGAGATGTGAAAAGCAATAAACTCCCGTTCCAGAAGATCATATGCGCCGGACGAGTAAACAGCAGCCATTATATGACCGCTCTGATGCGAAAATCTGTGTACCTCGGCTCCGCACGTAGCACCTATGCCCTCGGCAACCGATACACCGCACAGAAAACACGGCATGTAAGAGTTCACTTGATTTCTCGGTCGATCGCTAACACCGACTGACACAATTCTTCCTCCGCCTATATACTTGCGAATCTGCGCTGCGGCCTCGGGAATATGTACCGTATGATGGAAAAGAGCATCAGACTGTCTGAGCCCTCGCTCACCTTCTTTTACGGGAAGAAGCATTTTCACGTTAGAGAGCAGTCTTCCCTCAACAGTCATAAGAGCGGCTGAGGTCGTATAATTGCTCGTGTCCAGACCTAGAACCAGCTTTTCTGCCTTCATTTTCTTCCGGCTTCCTCGGCGACCTTATTGAGCACTCCGTTTACAAACACGTAGGCTTTGTCGTCATCATACTTTTTGGAAAGCTCAATAGCCTCATTTATAGAAACCCTGGCAGGTATATCCTCCATATACAGGAGCTCATATGCAGAGAGATTGATAATAGCCTTCGAGACAAAGGAAATTCTTTCCTTCTTCCAGCCTACAAGGCACTTATCAACGGTTTGTGCGATAAGTTTACCTTCCTGCTCGCACCCGAAAAATACTTTTTTAACGTATTCGTCGACCTCGAGCTCACGTAGCTCGGTTGCCTTCAATAATATCTCTTCAGCAGTTTCGTCAGACTTAACAGCCCTTTCGTAGAGGAGAATAAATGCATTTTCTCTAGCAGCTTTTCTGTTCATACAAAACCTCGCGCTTAAAATTCTTAAAATATTATACTATTATTTTTAACGCTTGTCAACCGATTGACCGCAATTATTATATTTTCATTTTTCCTTTGATGTTTTTCAGAGTTGTACTTGAAATGTTACGCAAATTATGGTAGAATGAGAGAGATAAATTACCTTGGGAGCTTCAAATGAAAAATTTAGAGAGAATTTTGCTGAAGGGTTGCGCTTACACAGTGCTTTTGCTCTGCTGTTTCTACCTATTCGCATCCTTAGCAAACTTAGAGGGGCATTATATGCCCGCAGGCAGATTCTTTACTCTGCTGCTTTTTGGGTTTATAATTTCAGTATCCGAACTTTTATACAATTTGTTTAACTTCAAGAAATGGCTCAGAGGGCTTTTGCATTATCTGATACTTCTCTCATCGTTTTTCATTGTTTTTATAATCTCCGGCAATCTTGTTGTCAGAGGGCCTGCGACGGTTTTCATTGCAATCATCATTTTTACTCTCTTGTATTTTGTCATTTTGTTTACGGTTCATATTCTCTCCCTAGGCATATCGAAGGCAGATAGTAAGAAGCCCGTAATGGCAAAAAACAAAAGTGACAAAAAAAGCGAGTATATACCGAGATATAAAGATTAACGAAAGACGGTAGGTTTTTATGTCTTTAATAAAATTTGAGGTTTCGGATAAGCTCATTCTTAAGAAAAAGCACCCGTGCGGCGGCGCATCTTTCACCGTTATGAGGGGTGGATCGGACGTAAGAATCGTATGTGACACCTGCAAACGAGATCTTACGATAGATCGTGAAGAGCTGGAAAAAAGAATCAGAAAGGTTGAACACCGTGTTTAATCGGTGAGGTGAAATAATGTTTTACTATTTGAACGGTGAGCTTATTCTTGCCGAGGAGAATACTTGCGTTGTCGACTGCAACGGTATCGGTTACAAGTTGACGGTATCACATCTGACGTCGAGTAAGCTGTCGGAATCCTTGGGCGAGAAGGTCAAGATTTACACACATCTTGCCGTGCGTGAGGACGGCGTCGAGCTTTTCGGATTTATCAGCACCGCAGAAAAAAATGCGTTCAATATGCTGATAGGCGTCAGCGGTGTCGGACCTAAGGCGGCGATAAACATACTGTCTATTATGACCTCCGACGAGCTCGCCATAGCAATCTGCTCGGATAATGTAAAATCTATTTCCAAAGCGCAGAATATCGGCTCTAAGACCGCCTCGAGGATAATACTCGAGCTAAAAGATAAGGTTGCTAAGGATTACGTTCCCGAAAAGACTGCGAGCCCATCTAATGTCTCCAAAACAATAAAAGACAGCGCAAATATACTCGAAGCAAGAGAGGCACTCGCTGTGCTTGGGTATGACAAGAGCTCTATTTCGAGAGTGCTTGAAGGTATCGACCCAACGGTCGATGTAAGCGTAATTATCAGGGAAGCATTGAAAAAATTGTCACGCTGACGGATGAAAACCGTAAGGAGCTGAAATATGATGAACGACGTTACAGAATTCGATTTTGAAAATCGAATAGTATCAAACGAATACAATTCCGGCGAGGACGGAGAGGTAGAAAACAGCCTGCGTCCGAAGCGTCTCGATGAATATATCGGTCAGGAAAAAGCCAAAGAGAATCTGAGAGTATACATCGAAAGCGCAAAAATGCGCGCCGAGCCCCTTGATCACACCCTTCTCTACGGTCCTCCAGGTCTCGGAAAAACTACACTCTCGACAATAATTGCAAACGAGATGGGGGTCAATATTCGCACAACATCAGGGCCCGCTATTGAAAAACAAGGTGACCTTGCCGCAATCCTTACAAATCTCTCCGAGGGAGATGTATTGTTTATAGATGAGATTCACCGCCTGTCCAGAGCTGTTGAAGAGATACTGTATCCCGCTATGGAAGACTACTCTCTCGATATTATTATCGGAAAAGGTCCGAGCGCAAGATCTATAAGACTACCTATTCCGAAATTTACTTTGATTGGCGCAACAACGCGCGCAGGACAATTAACCACGCCGTTACGTGACAGATTCGGAGTCCTTCTTAAGCTCGAGCTGTATACGGAAGATGAGCTTAAGACAATAGTAAAGCGCTCCGCCGAAATTCTTGGTATATCCATTACCGACGACGGCGCAAGAGGAATTGCTTCACGCTCCAGAGGCACGCCACGTATTGCCAACCGACTTTTAAAGCGTGTGCGTGATTTTGCCCTCGTAAAGGGGGATGGTATAATAACATCTGATATTGCAAAACTTGCTCTAAATTCTCTCGATATTGACCACCTCGGTCTTGACGCTGTTGACCGCAGAATGCTTGAAGCAATCATAAAGTATTACAACGGCGGACCTGTCGGTCTTGAAACTCTAGCAGCCACCATAGGAGAGGAATCCATAACCATAGAGGATGTCTACGAGCCGTATCTTATGCAAATCGGATTTTTAGCCAGAACACCCCGCGGAAGATGCGCTACAAAGCTTGCATACGACCATCTGGGAATCCCCTTCGGTTCAAACAACGGCAACCCCAACATTATATCCGGGCAGAACAATATTGAGTTCGATTTGTAAAATCTAACGTAAAAAGCGCTTCGTCTTTTCGAAGCGCTTTTTGCTATTTAAAATGATTTTTTCACTTTTCTATCATTTAATAATATAATATTATAAGGAAAACGGGCAGAGTCGATGGAGCTGACTATCAAAGGTAAAAGACGTAAACAATTTTTTCTCCATCAGCTCTTCCCTTTCTGACTAACACGACTCGAAAATCAGTCTGAAAGCTCAACCAAGCATACAGAGTGAGCCGCAACACCTTCTCCGCTCCCTGTAAATCCGAGCTTCTCCTCGGTAGTTGCTTTAACGCTAACAGCATCTAACGGTATATTGAGCGCAAAAGCAATGTTACTGCGCATTTTATCAATATACGGAGAAACCTTAGGCTTCTGTAGAATTAACGTCGCATCCACGTTTACAACGGATGCCTTTTTATTTTTAACGAGCGCATTGACTCGGGTCAGCAAATTAATACTGCTTATCCCCTTATACTCTGCTTCGCTGTCGGGGAAATGCTTTCCTATATCTCCGAGCGCAAGTGCTCCGAGAATAGAATCCATAATTGCGTGAAGGAGAACGTCGGCATCAGAGTGTCCGAGACAGCCGAGCTCAGAAGGTATATCAACGCCGCCCAGAACGAGACGTCTGCCCTCTACCAATCTGTGAGCGTCGTAACCGTGGCCTATTCTTAAATTACACATCATACCCTCTCCTTCTCAGTATATACTCTGCATTCTCAAAATCGTACGGCTCTGTAATCTTTATATTCTCACGTCCGACATCCACAGTAGCAATTCTGCATCCTATATTCTCAACCAGACTGTTATCGTCGGTAGCCGACGGTATTTCATCAGAGTGCAGAAGCGCTCTTTCATATATATCCCTTCTGAACACCTGCGGCGTACCTGCAAGCTTGACGTATGTACGGTCACAGGTCGAAGATATAAATCCATCGCTGTCAATCGTTTTTACTGTATCGTATACAGAGCTTACCGCACTTGCAGCACCGAAAACAATAGCTTTTTTGACAACATCTGTTATCATTTTCGGTGTAACAAGGCACCTTGCTCCGTCATGTATGGCGTAATATGACGTATCGACGGAAGAAGCGGAAATACCGTTTTTCACAGAATCTGCTCTTGTGTTGCCGCCGTATGCAATAGCCACAGGTTTAGACACATCACTCACAAGACCCTTTACAAAATCGTATTCATCAGAGCGTGTTACAACAACGATATTATCTATATCCTCGCACTTATCAAACGCTTCAACAGTCCACTTTAAAACAGGCTTCCTCAAAAGAGTCATTCTTTGCTTTGTTTCGTTAGAAGCCATTCTGCTCCCTGTGCCCGCAGCAACAATAATACCGGTTACAATCTCTTTTTTCATATCATTTCCCATCATTTTCTGTAGTAGACGAAATGAACCGTTATAGTCCTTTCTTTTCCGTCTTCGAGCAAATTCGGCCCCCTTATGATTACTCCGTCGCCGCTCATAAGCCAGCTGACATCAAGACTTCTTATCTCCGTCACGAATATTCTATCACCCGAGGAATCAACGATAAAGGTGTCTCCGTGCACCGCAAGAGCACCACCCCTACCGATTACGTCCTCGTTATTATCTCTGCGCTCGGTAACATACTTTATAACCTGCCCGTGGAGCTCTTTTGCTTTGTCGAGCTTGTAAGCATAACTGTTTGGATTCTTGCCTATTCCGAATATCCTTTTGAATAAAGACATTAATGCATCCTTTCAAGATAGAGGCTCTTTTTTTCTTTTATCCGCCTTTAGCCTCGGTCGGTTTCCTCTTTTTAAAACCATTATAACATAACGAACGATATTTTTCAAAGCTTATTTTCAAAATTTTATACCCGGAAGATAAAAATTTAAAAAAATGTAAACTTTTTTTGCAAAAAGTATTGATTTTTCTATTTACGTGTATTATAATATAACCAAAGTGGGGCGAAGTGGATTAAAGTGAAGCATTTTCCCTCAACCCCCCACCAAATTCCCACAAAACAGCATCCGGTGGATAATTTTTACAGAAAGGAGAGAAAAAATGTCGTTCGTAGGATCTCACAAGCATTCCTTAGATGCAAAAAAGCGTGTGTTCATTCCTTCCAAGTTCCGTGAAGAGCTGGGGGAAGAATTCTACATAACCAGAAAATTCGACGTATTTCTCTCTGTATATACTGCCGAGGACTGGCAGGCATTTGTAGAAAAGATTGAAAAGCTCCCCGAATCGGATGCCGTAGAGATTCAAGACTTCCTTCTCGGTGCTGCTCAGAAATGCACACCCGACTCAAGCGGAAGAATCATTCTTGACGACGAGCTGATGAAGCACGCAGGAATAAGCAAGAACATAGTTTTTGTAGGAGCCGGAAGCCAGATAAGAATTTGGGCTGAAGAAGAATGGAACAAGCGTGAAAGCTCAAGAGATCTCGCTTCTATACGAGAGAAGATGCGCCAGTACAACCTCTGATACAAAAGGATGCTAAAAAATGTCTGATATAGCCTTCTCACATACCTCTGTACTTTTACGTGAATGTATCGAGGCTCTAAATATACGTGACGGCTACACATACGTAGACTGCACGACAGGTGGCGGCGGCCACTCGCTTGAGATAGCTAAGCGAATGGGGCCGAATTCCCGTCTTATATGCTTTGACAGAGACAAGGCGGCTATTGCGGCGGCTACCGAAAGACTTAAGGACTACCTTGATAGAATCGTCTTCGTAAACGACAACTTCTCTTCCCTTGAGAATATAATAAGGGATATGAAAATAGACAATCTCGGAGGAGTACTTGCCGATTTGGGCTGTAGCTCCTATCAGTTCGATACACCCGAGCGAGGCTTCAGCTATATGCACGATGCCCAAATCGATATGCGAATGGATACGGGAGCTGAACTCAGCGCTTACACTGTTGTTAACAAATACTCCGAAGCCGATCTCAGACGCATCATTTTCGACTACGGTGAGGAAAGATTTGCGCAAAGAATCGCTTCTGCTATATGTAAAAAAAGGAACGTAGCGCCTATAAGGACAACCCTCGAGCTCTCTGAGACCATAAAGTCTGCGATACCTGCATCTAACAGAATAGATGGACCTCACCCTGCAAAGAGAACCTTCCAGGCTATACGCATTGAGGTAAACGGAGAGCTTGACGTTATAAAGCCTCTGATAGACGCATCCGCTTCACTTCTTGCAAAAACGGGAAGGATTGCAGTCATTTCCTTCCATTCTCTCGAAGACAGACTTGTGAAGCAATCATTCAAAGGACAATCCCGCACGTGCACCTGTCCGCCCGACTTCCCTGTGTGCATATGCAATAACAAACCTAAAATAATTGAAATTACGAAAAAGCCGATACTCCCAAGCGACGAGGAACTAAACAGCAATCCCCGTTCTCGCAGCGCAAAGCTAAGGGTAGCGGAAAAGATATAAAAGGAGATAAATGCAATGGCTACTATAGTTAATCCTTACGATTCATTATATACTAGCTTAAAAGACAAGTTCACCGTTGTTAACGGTGGATGTGAATATACTGTCGGTGACTATATGCTTATGAAGGCAGGTAAAGCAAAGCAGGAAGAAACCGCACTCGCTGTAACCGTAAGCGAAAACAGGGTTGTTGCAAACGTAATCAGCTTTGTGAACGAAAGACTTACGGCAAGAACGCCCGCGAAGAAGGAAAGAACAATAAAGAGCTTCCCTCTTCGTACCTCTATGTCCGCAATTCTTTCTGCCGTTGCAGCCTCTGCGCTTGTTATTTCCTGCGGTATTTTCTCTCTTGTAGGAAAGACCACAACCGTGCCCTTCTCCGCTTCGTCAGAAAACGAGATTATAGTTGTAGAAGAAATACCCGAGACCGAGAAAATCGAAAAGTAATTCACACTTCTCATAAAACTGAATATTATGCATAAGATATAGCGATAACCAAATGGGGTTATTGCTATATTTTTTTGTATAAGGATAAACCAAATGAGAAAGCATATATTCCCTCATTCTGAAGAAAGAACGGTTAAAAGAGCCATTATTATAATGGTTACCTTCTTGCTTATAGCCATATACTTAACGGTAAACGTTTTTTATCTTGCGTTATTCAAATACGATTATTATAAGAACAAAGCGTTTGACCAGATTACAACAACGTCGTCATTAAAAGCAAAACGAGGGACAATATACGACTCATCGCTGAATATTCTCGCTACTTCGGCAACAAACTGGAGAATATTTACCTCTCCGAGAGAGCTTGCATCAAACAGCAAAAAGGATGGCGTAAACTATCTTGACGTTCTGTGCGAAGCGCTCCCGTTGATACTAAATATCGACAAGGAAGCATTATCAAAAAAGCTTTGTAACACATCCGCATTAGACGTCACAATAAAAAGAGCGGCAACGGAAAGCGAATATAATGCCGTACGTGCTTTTATAAACGATAAGGGCTTAGAAAAGGTTCTCTTCACCGAAGCGCAAAACTCAAGACAATATCCAGAAGGTACTCTCGCCGCTCACGTGCTTGGTTTTTCGGGCAGTGACGGTCAGGGTTTATACGGGCTCGAATACTATTACGACTCAACTCTTAAGGGCGTAGACGGATATTATCTGTACGCAAAAGATGCAAACGGCCATCCTATGCCTGACGGCTACACAAGCTATGAGGCTCCTAAGGACGGAAACAGTATAGTCACAACCATAGACTCCTACATTCAATCAGAGCTCGAGCACGTGCTTGAAACAATACTTATTAATCACGACGTCAATAACAGGGTCTGCGGAATTGTAATGGATACGAAAACGGGCGCAATTTTAGCAATGGCGACCTCTTCCCCCTTCGACCCAAACGACCCTTTTATACTCGACGACGTCTCGCTTGAAAAGCTAAAGGAAGAGGGTTTTATAGAGGGGACTGATGAGTATAACAGGCGAAAGCTCGAATTAATGCAGATAATGTGGTCGAACAAAGCGGTCAGTGAAACATACGAGCCCGGCTCTACCTTTAAAATTGTGACTGTATCAGCAGCATTGGATTCGGGCGTTTCTAACGAAAACGACAGATATTCCTGTCCCGGATTCCATATAGTTGGCGGAAGACGAATTAAATGTCATAAAACTACCGGGCACGGCTCCGGATTCACTCTTGCATACGGTCTTCAGGTTTCCTGCAACCCGACAATGATGAAGGTTGCCGAAAAAATAGGAGTAGACAGATTTTATTCCTACGTTGAGAGCTTCGGTTACTTTGAAAAAACCGGTATCGACCTTCCAAGCGAGGCGAGCACTATCTTTCACAAAAAGGAGAATATGGGCTCAACGGAGCTTGCGACCGCTTCATTCGGGCAGAGATTCAAGGTTTCCATTATTTCTCAGCTGAGCGCTGTTGCTGCTGTTGCAAACGGTGGAAAACTCGTTACCCCCTACGTTGTCGACAAGATAATTGACGCTGATGGTAATATAATCTCCTCGCACTCTACCGATGTCAAAAGACAGGTAATATCAGAAACAACTGCAAAGACAGTCTCGGAAATTCTCGAAAAAGGCGTAAGCGGAGACGGCGGAGCGAAAAATGCTGCAGTTGACGGATATAAAATAGCAGCAAAAACGGGAACCTCGCAGAAATTCGATATACTGGATTCCAACGGCAACTCATATTTGAGAATCGGCTCCACGGTTGCTTATGCTCCGAGCGACGAGGGCGGAATTGCAATGATACTTGTTGTCGATGAGCCGCAAAGCACGGTTAAATACGGCTCGTTTGTAGCAGCTCCGTACATATCCGACCTTATGGAAAAAATACTTCCCTACTTAGAATATGAATCCTCGTCAACCAAAACTGCTTTTACTGTTGAAAATTACGTTGGTATGAATATTAACACCGTAAAAAATCAACTCAAGGATAATTCTCTGCAGTATAAAGTAATCGGGAACGGAAACGTAGTTCTGAGACAGAGCCCCGGAGCAAATGTCGATATAACAAAAGAAATGTCTGTAATAGTTCTTTATACCTCTGAGGAAGGCTCGGATATTGTGGAAATGCCCGACGTTACGGGTTTGAAGCTCACAGAGGCGAACAAGGTGCTTTCCGAGCTTGGAATAAACATAAAGATAAGAGGTATATCGGATGAAAGAGGTCGAGCGCTAAATGTCTTGAAACAGTCTATACCCCCCAACACGAAAATAAGGGCGGGCGAAGTGGTTGTCATAGACGTGTTCGATACCGAGTTTCAGGATTGAGGTTTAATTATGAACATAATTAGCGAAATACCCGATGATATAATTTCCTTTACCGAAGAAGAAATAAAATGCTTCGAAAATCTGACGCCCTGCATATCTACAGAAGATTCAGATAAAAGCTCGTTACTGTTCCTATTTAAAAAAGCAAGCGGTCAAATATTCGACACAGATATCAGTAAAGTCTCAGCGGGAGCTTTAATAACCGATTTGGATATCGACTCTGTTGATCTAAGCTTTCCAGTATTCAAATGCGAGAATGCGAGAGAGATTATGGCGTATTCTTTCTCGGTTTACTCAGGTATCGATTATACAAAGCTTCTAATAATCGGAATAACAGGAACAAACGGAAAAACAACAACAGCCACCCTGCTGTACGAAATACTTCTTTACTCCGGAATTAAGTGCGGGTTTATCGGAACGGGGAAAATAGAAATATGCAGAGAATCACTATGTGACTATACGTACTCAATGACAACTCCCGATCCTCAAACCCTATACCCTGTAATTAAACGGATGCAGGACGCAGGGTGTACACACATAGTAATGGAGGTATCGAGCCACTCAATAGCCCTATCTAAAATATCTCCGATACCCTTTGTCCTGGGTGCCTTCACAAACTTAAGCATAGAGCACACCGATTTTCACAAAAATATGACGGACTATTATAAGGTTAAAGCGGGATTTATAAAAAAATGCAAGAGCGCAATAATAAACGTAGACGACTATTATGGGTCTATACTATACGACGAAATAAGGGATAATAAAACATCAGTAGGTATACTCTACAGCGCAGACGTAAAAGCTCTGGACATAAAGCAAGAGAGCTTCTTCAAAACCGAATTTTTCTACAAGGAAAGAAATCTGATTTTTAAGGCAAAGCTCAATATTATTGGAGTGTGTAACGTATACAACGCACTCATTGCAATAAAGTGCGCAATTATGCTCGGAGTAAAGCCGTATCTTGCAAAGCTCGGCATCTCTTCAATCAAGAAGGTTGTTGGGAGATTTGAAATTATCGATGACGTACTCACAGTTATTGTTGACTACGCTCATACGCCTTTTGCCTTTGAAAACTTGTTAAAAACCATATATTCCCTAAAAAAACACGGGCAGAGAATACATACAATCTTTGGATGCGGTGGAGAAAGAAGCAAAGAAAAGAGATTCGACATGGGAAAAACAGCCGACAAGTATTCAGATTTTATTACTATCACCGAAGACAATTCAAGAAGCGAATCATTCGAATCCATAAGCTCGGATATCCTGAAAGGAATAGATAATAAGAGCAAGGTTACCATAATAGAAAGCCGAAAAAGAGCTATTGAATCAACTATAAGGCTCTGCTCTAAAAACGATATTGTTGCTGTAGTCGGGAAGGGACACGAGAGGTATATTTCCGACAACAAGGGCACAAGCTATTTCAATGAAATAGAAATAATAAATAACGCTCTTGTGCAAAAGGATAACGTGAAAAATGAGAATTAAGCTCGGTGTACCGTTAAAAATCCACGAAATTGTTAAGTCAACAAACGGCGTCTGTAATGACGAACTGCTCGATAAAACAATAGATTATATTTCAACCGATTCAAAGGATGCTCATCGAGGTGATCTTTTCATCGCACTCAAGGGCGATCGCTTTAACGGAGAGGACTTCGCTTTCGAAGCATTTGAAAGAGGGTGCTACATTTTATCTACAAATAAAGCCTACGGAGCGATATGCGTAAAATCAACAGCTAAAGCCCTACTGAGCCTTGCTAATTACTATAAAAGCAAGCTGGCAAAACTCAAGGATACAATCGGAATAACAGGAAGCGTAGGAAAAACGACAACAAAAGAGCTTCTCAAGTTCTTATGCTCACAAACATACAAGGTTCACGCAAACGAAGGAAACAAAAACAATCTCTACGGCGTACCTTTAACCATCTTAAGCTCTGGCGAAGATACCGAGATATTGATACTCGAGTTCGGAATGAATGCCCCGGGAGAAATTAAGCTGCTCTCCGAATGCGCCGAACCCTCGCTCGGAATAATAACGAACGTAGGCACCTCACATATCGGCAACCTTGGTACACGTGAATCGATTGCTAAGGCAAAATCAGAAATACTTTTCGGCATGAATAAAGGCGATTACGTAATCGTACCGGACGAAGAGCCCCTGCTTTCCTGCATAGATAACAAGATAACTTACTCACTGAGCCGATCAGACGCCGATTTTTATATGGAGATAACCGAATCAAAGCCCGAAGAATCTCAGTTTAACATTCGCTTTTTTGTCAAATACGTTCAAAATCTAAAGGCAAATATAGGAGGGCGACACAATCTATCTAATCTGGCGTGCGCAATATCGGCAGCTATTCTTGTTGGCGTCGAGGAAACGAAAATATTCAAAAGCTTAATGGAAATAAAGAACACGAGCGTGAGATACAAATTAATCAGTTGCGGCGGATTTAACGTATACGACGATTCTTATAACGCCTCTCTCGAATCTGTCGTCGCCGCCGTCGCTCATATAAAATCCTTCGGTAAGCCATTCTCCTTGGTTCTCGGAGATATACTGGAGCTTGGAGAAAAATCAAACGCAATACACTACAAGATCGGACTAGAGGCAGTAAAATCAAATCCAAAAAACCTTTTTCTCGTTGGGCGCTATGCGGATATCTTAAAAAAAGGAGCCCTCGATTCCGGATACAATGCAAATAAGATATACGTAAGTTGCAATATTGACGATCTGCGTCCGATAGTCAAAGAAATAAAAAGCCACTGTGACAAAGAGGAAATCATATTACTAAAAGCATCGAACAAAATAAATCTATCAAGAATATGTGACTTGCTAAAATACGAGGAGGAATAAATGAACTCTGCTACTCAAACCTTTATCATACCTTTCTTGTTTTCATTTCTTTTGACTGTGACGGTAGAGCGTTGCATCATCCCCTCTCTACGCAAAAAGGCACATCAACCTATATACGAGTCAGGCCCGAGCTGGCACGCATCAAAATCAGGAACTCCGACTATGGGCGGTTTGGCTTTTCTGATATCGGTAAGCACAATTCTTATTGCTTCAGCAGCGTTTTTAAACTCTATCGGTAACAAAAAAGATAGCTTGTCCCTGACGATTTGCGTTTTATTTGCTGCGCTTAATTCTCTGATAGGCGTAATCGACGACTGTAAAAAGCTCATAAAGAAAGAGAACGAGGGTCTTACCCCAAGACAGAAAATTATATTGCAGGCGGTTATTGCTATCTGCTTTTTATTGACCAGAGCATTAATACTCGGCGAAGGTACCTCTCTATCGCTCGGCTCGTTTACTATCGAAATCGGATTTCTTTACTACCCTCTATTCTTGTTCATCATTCTTGGCATCGTAAATTCGGCAAATCTAACCGACGGAGTGGACGGTCTTGCATCGAGCGTAGCTTTCGCCATAGGAGCTGTCACAGTTCTCGCCGCTCTTCTGTGCTCATCCTCAGCAGGATATATCAGCTCTGCGCTTTTAGGAGCTATGACAGGCTTCCTTATCTTCAACCTTCACCCTGCAAAAATCTTTATGGGAGATACAGGTAGCTTATATCTCGGCGCACTTACAGTATCCATTGCTTTTACGCTCGGATCACCCATAATCATTCTTATACTCGGCTCTGTGTATGTGATCGAGGGTACTTCTGTCGTGCTTCAGGTAATTTACTACAAGATAACGCACAAAAGATTATTTAAAATGGCACCCTTACATCATCATCTGGAAAAATGCGGGTGGAGCGAAAGCAAAATCTGCGTTGTAGCTATAATCGTAACCATTCTTTCGTCTATTCCTGTTATTTTGCTCTTAGGAACTTGAAGATAAATTTCTTATCAAAGCAAGAACCGAAGAAAAAAGGAATAGTAAAATTTGACCGACTGTTCTTTATAATAGTCATACTTCTCTCTCTAATCGGGACACTCGCCGTGTATACTGCAGGGAGCGCATATGCGGCGTTCAGATATTCCGATGAATTTTACTTTATAAAAAGGCAGATCTTATGGCTCGTTATCGGAATAACCGTTATGGTTCTTTCATCAAAGCTTGATATACGAACGGTTTATAGGTTTACTCCGATTGCATATTTTGGCACTCTTATTTTATTGATTATGACCCTTGTAATAGGATTTGTAGGCAACGGAGCGCAAAGATGGATAAGCATCGGACCTATAACGATACAACCATCCGAAATAGCAAAGCTTACGCTCGTCGCTCAGCTTGCCGCATACTTCACAAAATATAAGGACAAGGCGTGCGAATCCGGCTTATTAAAAGAGAGTTTCTTATTCGGCACTATAATTCCATTCGCTATTATGCTCTTGCCCATAATTCTCGTTATGCTTCAAAAACACCTCTCGTGTATAATCATACTCGGCTTAATCGGTCTATGTATGATTTCTCTGTCCGGAACAAGCTTAAAATTTACATCGGGATTCGTAGGGCTCGGGGCCGCTTTTGTCAGCTGCATAGCGTTATTCACAGACTACACAAAGGACAGAATAACGGTATGGCTGGATCCCGAAGCGTATAAGCTGACGGGCGGGTGGCAAACCTTACAAGGGCTTATGGCTATTGGGTCAGGCGGCCTTTTCGGCAAAGGACTGGGAAACGGAGAACTAAAGCATTGCTACGTGTCCGAGCCTGCGAACGATATGATCTTCACTATCGTATGCGAGGAGCTCGGATTTTTCGGCTGTGCTATAATTATTCTTTTATTCGGGATTTTGATTTTTGAGGGCTTTAATATTGCGCTTAGATCAGACGACAGATTCTCACGGCTTCTTGTTATGGGAATTATGTTGAAGGTCGCTATACAAACGCTTCTAAACATTGCGGTTGTAACGAATAGTATTCCGAACACGGGAATATCTCTGCCCTTCTTCAGCTACGGTGGCTCATCCTTAATAATGTTATTTTTTGAAATGGGTATCGTACTTTCGGTATCAGAAAGGTCTCGGCTTGTAAAATGAAAAATAAAATCAGACTTGTCCTGTGCGGTGGCGGCACAGCCGGTCACGTAAGTCCTGCTATTGCAATAGCGGACATTGTAAAAAATTCTTACAAAAACGCAGAAATTATATTTATCGGCAGAAAGGGAGGGTATGAAAACGAGCCTATACTGCGCTCGGGATACAAGCTATACGAGCTCGACGTATGCGGACTAAAAAGAAAAATAAGCTACCATAACGTAAAAGCCGTAATAAAACTCTTCAAAGCAATAAAAGAATCCAAGGCAATACTAAGAGATTCTAAGCCCGACCTTATTATCGGAACCGGAGGATACGTATGCTTTGCCCCGCTTCTCGCCGGCAAAGCTCTGAAGATAAAGACCGCTATACATGAATCGAACGCATACCCGGGTCTTGTGACAAAGCTGCTCGCAGGCAGAGTTGATGTGACTATGTTAGGCTTTAAAGAAGCGAAAAGCTTTATAAAATACAAAGAAAAATGTAAAGTTACCGGCAATCCGATAAGAGCCGGTTTCGACTCAATGACTCGAAAAAAAGCAAAAAAAATACTTGGGCTCAAGGATTCCGATAAGCTTATAATTTCATTCGGCGGCAGTCTTGGATCCGAGAGTATGAACAGCTGTATTATTGAGCTTATGAAATCCTACAGTGCAACAACCAAAAACCTGTACCACGTGCACGCCACCGGTAAGAAAAGCTCGATAAATACCGAATATAACCGAACATCTGAATTTAAGGAAAATAAAAATGCAAGAGTACTCGAATACATCGAGGATATGCCCTTATATATGAAGGCGGCAGATCTTGCGATAACGAGGAGCGGCGCAATGACCTTATCCGAGCTGCTCTACGCAAATCTGCCCGCAATTCTTATACCGTCTCCCAACGTGGCAGACAACCATCAATATAAAAATGCAATCAAAATGCAGGAATCCGGCTATGCAATTCTTATTGAAGAAAAGGATCTTACGAGCGAAAGATTAAGAAACGAAATAAACAAGTTGATTTTTAACGGCAACGCACTGGATTTAATGAGATTGAAAATAGCCTCGGCAGACAAAAGCTCTCCGAGCGTTGATATTCTTGAAACAATTTCAAATTTGGTCGATTTATGTTGATTCTGCCAGAAAATAAATATTTAAAATATTTAAAAATTGTTAAAATAAAATATTTATTAATATTTTTTGTTGTTTTTTACTATTTTTAATGTATAATTAATATATAAAATAAAATTAGGCAGACGTGGATCTCTGAGATATAAATACACAAATGAGGGAGACTAAAATGAACGGCAGTATGGAATTTGATTTTGAGCAAGTTTATGATAGCGGTATAGTAATCAAGGTTATCGGAGTAGGCGGCGGCGGAAACAACGCTGTCAATCGAATGATATCAACTAATATCAGAGGCGTTGAGTTTATAGCTGTAAACACCGACGCTCAGGTGCTTGAGTCCTCTTGCGCCGCTAAGAAGATTGTTATCGGTGATAAAATAACAAGAGGTAAAGGCGCAGGTGCTAAGCCCGAGGTAGGTAAGCGCAGCGCTGAGGAATCCATCGAAGAATTAAGGGCTGCTCTCAACGGCGCAGATATGGTATTCATTACCGCCGGTATGGGTGGCGGTACAGGCACAGGCGCCGCTCCCGTTATTGCTAAAGCGGCAAGAGAGCTCGGAATTCTCACGGTGGGAATCGTTACTAAGCCCTTTAAGTTCGAGGGTCTTGTCAGAGAAAGACAGGCTAACGTCGGTATTGCTGAGCTATCCAAGTATGTTGATGCTCTTATCGTTATACCCAACGAAAGACTCAAGCAGGTTGAGGATACTAAGATTACCCTGTTGAATGCATTTGAAATTGCAGACGACGTCCTTCGCCGCGGTGTACAATCAATATCCGAGCTTATTAACGTACCCGGATTTGTCAACCTCGACTTTGCGGACGTAACTACGATAATGAAGAATGCGGGATACGCTCATATGGGTGTAGGTACGGCTAAGGGCTCGGACAAAGCTCAGCTCGCTGCTATGGCGGCAATATCCTCTCCCCTTCTTGAGACAAGCATCACGGGCGCTACCGGCGTTCTCATCAGCATCACTGCATCTGAGGATATCACCCTTGATGAGGTTGAGACCGCATCCCGTATGATATACGAAGAGGCTCATCCCGATGCTACTATTATATGGGGCGCAGCATTCGATCCCGAGCTTCAGGACGAGATGAGAGTGACCATTATAGCGACAGGCTTTATTTCAAACGACGATAAGAAGCCTACACCTCCTAAGAACGATATACCGACTGTGAAAAGAACACCCGACGTCATAGACCCCGCAGCTGTTACCGTCTCTCCCGAAGCCAGCGTAGCTGAGGATGAGGTAAAGGAACAGTTTGATACGTCCGCATCTGTAGTTGACGTCACCCCCGTATCCGTAAAGGATGTAAAGGAAGCTGAGCCAATAGTATTTGAACAGATTCAGAAAAAGCCCGAGTCCTTAGCTGACAGCATCATCAGTACATACGAGGAAGAATTTGTTTTCATTACTAAAAAATCAAAAAAATAATCTATATAAAAAGCGTGTGAAGATTTTCTTTCACTCGCTTTTTATATTTTTCCGACATTCTATTTTTACAGCCAAAACCAAAAACTACATTATTCCGTTGTGACCCTTTTGTGCCAAAAACAGCTCTTTTTACTGTTTTTTAGGGTGTTTTTAGCCTACATATCGGAATTGTATAGAAAGTTTTCAACATTTTATATGCCTCGGGAGTTGCGTTTCAACACTTGTCAACACTATTTGCTTGTTATGTAGGAAAAGTATATTTGTGAAATTTTACGTCTTTTATTATTTACCTTTAAGTATCAGGAAAGAAAAAAAGAGGACAGTCGGCTCTAAACCGATTTATCCCCTTTTATTTGTTAAAGCACATTTGGCTGAAAGCTTAACGCTCAATACAAGCGCCGATTTTAATCATTCCGCTAAGAATCTCACAACCGCTTCGGTCGAGATAATTCAAACCGGATATTAACCAACAAGCGCAATAAGTACTCCGGCAACAGAACCAAAGACAAGCAAAACCGCAAGAACACCTGCTAAAATTTTTGCGGTCATTGACAACTCTTTCTTATCCTTCATATTTAAAACTCCTCGATTTTATTTTTTGCTTTTTTCATAATAGGACGCAACCTGCGAGGTTATGTTCTTGTTATTGCTCTTTTGCTGTGCAGGCAAAAACGCATTAATCCTGGAAAGCCCCTTGGCTACACAATCCATCGGATCGCTCGCCTTTACAGCAGGTATTCCGAGCACCTTCGACATAAGCATATCAAGTCCGAAGAGCTCTGCCCCGCCGCCGGTCAGAACTATTCCGTTTTTAAATACATCCTCAACGATAGCAGGAGGAATCTGCTTTACAACATCGACAATAGCCATCATCAAGCTCTGAAGCGGCGCCTCAAATACCCCGACGATATCCTCTGTGGTAATATTCATTTTAAGGATATTGCCTGTAAGAGAAAGAGTGCCCTCTATATCTATGCTGTCGTTCGGTTTTCCCTTCCAGACAGCGCCCAGCTTCTCCTTGATAGCCCTAGCAACCATAAGCGAAACATTGACGTCGCCCTGTTCAAGAATATATTTTTTAACAGCCTTATCAAAGTCCTCTCCGCCTATCGCCTTGGAGTCCCCGATTATTACCCTGCCCTCGTGCATTACGGCAATCTCAGTAGTCAAGGCGCCGACGTTGACAGAAATAACGCTCATCGACGGAGAATATCCTGCGCCCACAAGAGCTGCAACAGCACGAGAAACACCGAGCACTGTTTCAACTCCCGCCTTGTGGAGCATATCAAATATTTCCTTCTCCTGCTTAGGCAGGAACGCAGAAGGCAAACCGACAACACACCGGATTTTATCCTCAGTACCGACCGTTCTGATAGCGGATGAGATAATCTCCCTCGTAATCTGAGAATCGAAAAGCAAGCCGTTTTTAAAGGGTCTTACAAGCAAGCCCGACTCGCCGTCGGGAGCTCCCTCGCCTCTGAGCGCTGCTTCTCCAACGGAAATAATACGGCGTCCATCCGAACGCGGCTCTTTATAGACCAAAGCAACAGACGGCTCTCTGTATACCTCGCCGGTGATGTCACTGAGCGATATATTGGCGTAACCTATGTCGAGTCCAATCTTTGTAACCATACCGTACTCCTTTCCGTTTTTTGTGTATCATAGGTATTATACTATATAAAACGCCTAAATGCAAGTATATTTTATCAGGTTATGGTAATTTAAAGCAGAGTTCTGTCGAGTCTTTCACGAAGAGTTGTATATCGCATTACTTCTCGGTTGTTCGATATCATACAAGCAGGGATATCGGTTCTGCCGACGAGTATGACCATCCTCTTTGCTCTCGTTATGGCGGTGTACAACAAATTTCTGGTCATAAGCATACTCGGACAAGAATACATCGGTATTATTACGACCGGATATTCACTTCCCTGACTCTTATGTACGGTAATTGCATAGGCGAGCTCCAATTCGTCCAGATCATCAAACTCGTATCTCACGAGCCTGTCGTCAAACCATATATTCATCGTAGCGTTCTGTAAGTCGATGCTCTCTATAACGCCTATGTCCCCGTTGAATATCCCATAGCCTGTGACTCCGTTTTTCTCCCATTCAATTTCATAGTCATTGGTGACCTGCATTACCCTGTCACCCTCTCTGAATACAACGCCGTGCGCCGCCTTCTCCTTCTTAAACTTCATAGGCGGGTTTATACGGGATTGCAGCTCCTTATTCATAAGCTCGACGCCACCCGTCCCCTTTCTCGAAGGCGTTATGACTTGTATATCGTCTCTTATGGTTTTACCGTACGCCTTAGGCAGCCTCTCGGTTATCAAGCTTGCGACCGTCGGAGCAATATCGGCCTCGTTCTCTCTTCTTACAAAGAAGAAGTCTCCGTCAGTAGCGCCAAGCTTAGGCACAATGCCGCGATTAATATCGTGCGAGTTCTTTACTATCAAGCTGGATTCCGACTGCCTGAATACCTCGGTCAGACGCACGGTGCTGACTCTGCCTGAGCAAATAAGGTCGGACAGCACGTTTCCTGCACCGACGCTGGGAAGCTGATCAGAGTCACCTATCAATATCAGTCTCGCACCTCGCGGGAGCGCTCTCATAAGCGCAGCCATAAGCGTAAGGTCTATCATCGATGCCTCATCGACTATTACAACCTTTTCATCAAGAGGAGATCTTACATTTCTGTTAAACTTCAGCGCAAGAGAATCGGTGCGCTCCATCTCAAGCATGCGGTGAACCGTCTTTGCCTCGTTAGAGGTTGCCTCAGACATCCTCTTTGCTGCTCTGCCTGTAGGAGCGGCGAGGACGGTTTTCAGCCCCAGCGAATCAAAAATAGATAGCAGAGCTTTTACTATCGTAGTCTTTCCTGTTCCCGGACCTCCGGTAATAACCGTGATACCGCCGTTTATCGCCTTGAACAAGGCTTCACGCTGCATATCTGCGTACACAACGCCGAATCTCGCCTCTAACGACTCTATCAAGGCGGATATATCTCTATATGAAAACGTAGAAGCATTACCGGACAATTCGACAATACGCTTAGCTACGTATTCCTCGTCGTCATATATCTCGGGGAGCATAACGTAGGATCTCTCGCCGTCATAATACTCTTTCAGCTCCTCGGTATTTATAAATTCCGCCAGCATATCCGCAAGGCGCATCTCGTCCAAGGACAAAAGCTCGGCGGCAACAGAAACGAGCTTTTCCTTCGGAAGGCAGGTATGCCCGTTAACAGATGAATTATAATGCAATGCGTGCTTAAATCCGCTCAAAACTCTCTTCTCATCGCTTGCCGAAACTCCGAGAGATGCGGCAATCTCGTCGGCCGTCTCGAAGGACACGCCATACGCCCCATTGCAAAGAACGTATGGATTATCTCTGACGATTCCAACGGCAGATGCGCCGAGTTTTTTGCAAACCTTGGTAATCTCTCCGGTGCTCATAAAGTCCTTGAAGAACATCATAGCCTGGCGCATATCCGAGTGCTCCTTGAAAGACTCCGATATTGCTGCCGCCTTCTTCATAGTAATGCCGGGAATATCGGCGAGCCACTCAGGGTGATTCTCAATAACGTCAAAGGTATCCATTCCGTACCTATTAACGATTTTCACGGCGGTCACAGGACCTACTCCTTTTATCGTCCTCGATGACAGATACTGTATAATCCCTTCAATCTCCTTCGGCAGGCTCTTCTCGAAGGAAGAAAACGAAAACTGCTTTCCGAACTCCTTATGATAGACCCAACGTCCGAACAGCTCAACTATCTCACCCTCGTTGGCTTCCGGAATATTACCGACCGCTGTGATTATTTCACCGCTATCGAGACTTATATCAAGAACGGTATAATCGTTAGAATCGTTGTGATATATAACGCCCTCTACGGTTCCTGTGAGCTTTTCTTCATTCTCTGTATTCATACCGTTCTCCTTTCTTTTTTATGACTATATTCTATCAAAAAAAGCTTCCCAAATCAAGTATAAAACGAAATATATTTTAAATATATGTGAATATGAAAATGCGGAGCACAAGCTGTGCTCCGCACTCAAATCATAGCAGAATAATCAACCGAGGCAAGCCTCTCTGAGCTTGTCCGCTATGTCGCATTCTTCCCACTTCACGCCAAGCTCTTCTCTACCCATATGACCGTATGCGGCGAGCTCTTTGTATATAGGCTTTCTGAGTTCAAACTTCTTTATAATAGCAGCAGGTCTGAGGTCGACGAGCTCACAAACCGCCTTGGATATTCTGTCCTCATCGCATACAGCCGTACCGAAGGTTTCAACCATAACCGAAACAGGCTTAGCAATTCCGATAGCGTAAGCAATCTGAACCTCACACTTTTTTGCTAGTCCTGCCTTTACAACATTCTTTGCAATATATCTTGCGGCATAGGATGCACTTCTGTCAACCTTAGTCGGATCCTTACCGGAGAAGGCTCCGCCACCGTGCCTCGAATATCCGCCGTATGTATCGACGATAATCTTTCTGCCGGTAAGACCTGTATCACCCTGAGGTCCGCCAATAACGAATCTGCCTGTGGGATTAACGTAGATATTAACAGTACCGTCAAGATACTTAGAAGGAACGACAGGCAAAATAACCTGCTCGATAATATCCTTGCGGATAGTAGCAGAATCAATCTCCGCACTGTGCTGTGAAGATACGATAATTGTGTCGACCCTCATAGGAACGCCTTCAACGTATTCAACGGTAACCTGGGTCTTTCCGTCGGGACGCAGATAGGAGAGCTTACCGCTCTTTCTTACCTCGGTAAGACGCTTTGCAAGCTTATGAGCAAGAGAAATAGGCAGGGGCATCAGCTCGGGTGTCTCATCACAAGCGAAGCCGAACATTATACCCTGGTCTCCTGCGCCTGTATCCAATTCATCGTACTCCGAGCCTTCCTTGGCCTCAAGGCACTTATCAACGCCGAGAGCTATATCCTCACTCTGCTCGTGTATAGAGGTGAGAACAGCGCAGGTCGATGCGTCAAAGCCATACTTTGCTCTGTCGTACCCTATCTCGGTGACAGTTTTTCTGACAATGCTCTGTACGTCATATTTTGCGCTTGTAGTAATCTCGCCCATAACGGTGATAATACCGGTTGTTGCAAAGGTCTCGCAGGCTACTCGGCTTTCAGGATCCTTAGAGAGTATATCGTCCAGAATAGCGTCCGAAATACGGTCGCAGATTTTATCGGGATGCCCCTCTGTTACGGACTCAGATGTAAAAAGAACTTTTTTCATATCAATTTCCTTTCTCGGCCTATCAAATAAAAAACGAGGATTTGCAAGAGCAATCCCCATAGATCAGCATAAACTCATCTGTCAGGATTTAGCACCTTATTTTTAAAACAGGTTGCCGGGCTTCACAGGGCCAGTCCCTCCACCACTCTTGATAAGCGCTATTAAATTTTACTACGTCATTTTAGCATATTTAAAGACAAAAATCAAGTGGGTTATACAATTTTTTAAATTTTATCCCCAAATTAATTTACGTAACCAAGTACAAAGACATTATCTGGGTGAAGGAAAGTACGCAAGATTTATTTCACAGGACGAAAATCATACCAGAAATATGGGCGTAAATGAATACGGATGTGCAGATGCTATGAATATTCTTTACACAATATGCCGTTTCCCTACCGGGAAGCACCGTGAGGATTGCTTGAACGTGCTATTGCGTATGCAGGATGATGAAACGGGACTGTTTATAGAAAAGCGTAACGATAATTTTGCGGGATACTGTCATCCTCCGTTACATACCACAGCGCACTGTATGGCGGTGCTCGACCTGTTTGATGCAGAGTCTCTATACAAGCCTAAGGCTCTTAAGAAATATTTTACAAAAACGTTCATATAAAGAAAATGCCCCTAAAGGATTATACAAGACCGAAAAGCAATACTTGAAAGAATGTTTTTCAAAAAATGAGTATAGTCTTATATGACCACATTAGGGGGCATTTTTCTTTTTTAAATTACGATATGCTTGGGCATTCCGTTTTCGTACTGGAGCTCAAGCTCACCGAGAATAAGAGGAGCGAGATATTCCAGTCCCTTGGCGCTGATTCCGTTTTCACTCTCGTTTATGTACTCACGAGGAACGGTTTTCACCTCGTTTGCAATATTGCGTATATCCGCGGTTGCAAAGCGAACACCGTATTTATCCGAATCAAGTCTTTCGATAGTCATCATCACGCCGGTCTTACCTTCTATTGCAGCCGCTACAGCCTGCTTACCTACGCAAGAGGACTCATCAATATCGGTCTTAGACGCAATGTGGGATGCGCAGCGCTGAGGAAGATTCAGCTCGATAGAACGAACCTTACAGCCGAGACGCTCCTTAACGATAGACTCAAGAACCTTGCCGGCACCGGAAAGCTGCTTATGACCGAAGGCATCAACGGCATCCGACTCTCCAACATATCTACCGTCTGCAAACCGAATTCCCTCGGAAACTGCAACAAGAACAGCGGGATGACTTCCCTGCACTCTCTTAATATCGTCTATAAATCGCTCAAGGTCGAATACACACTCGGGAAGATAGATAAGATCGGGGGCTCCTATACCACTAAGTGCGGGAAGAGCCGATGCCGCTGTAAGCCAGCCCGCATCACGACCCATCACCTCGACGATCGTGACCGCCTTAACGCTATATACCGAAACATCCCTGTGTATTTCCTTGATTACAGTAGCTACAAATTTAGCTGCGGAGCCAAAGCCGGGAGTATGGTCTGTATGAGTAAGGTCGTTGTCTATTGTTTTGGGTACACCGACAACTCTCAGCTCGTAATCGTGAGAGTTAGCGTAATCAGAGAGCTTAAGTACGGTGTCCATAGAATCATTTCCGCCTATATAGAAGAAATATCTGATATCGTACTTTTTAAGCACCTCAAGTATACGGTCATAAGTCTCGGCATCATCCTTATAGCTCTTAAGCTTCTTTCTGCACGAGCCAAGAGCAGCTGCAGGAGTGGCTTCTAGAGTCTTGAGCTTGTCCTCAGAATCAAAAAATGCCGTTAGATCTACGAGATCCTCACGTAAGAATCCCTCAATACCGTTTCTCATACCGAAGAGGGTGGAAATAACGCCCTTCTGCCTTGCATCAAGCGCACCTCTGATTACGCCGGAGAGCGTAGCGTTTATTGCAGCGGTAGGTCCTCCGGACTGACCGACAACCGCATTTCCCTTTAAGATAGCCATTTAAACCTCCAAAAGATTTTTTATCGAGGATATTTTAACATAAATGTTAAGATATTTCAACCACTTTTACACTTTTTCTATCTGTTCAAGCAAAGAAAGATGTAACCTCGGTATAGCTACTTTAAGATATTCTTCCTTCTTGAATTGGTAATCCCCATAATATGCGTGCTCGGATATATCTATGGCAAGATGAGGCTTTGCTCTGCTCTTCTTCATAAAATCAACTCCGGAATAAAATATAGAAGGTTTACCGCTAGATACACCTATGTAAACGAAGCCGCAAGGATATTTCATACACGCTTTGTATACCTGATTGCAGAAATTTGCCTCTGTACCGTAATGCTCCTTAACCGGCTTGCTTGATTCAAACATTGTGTCCGAAAAAGATGAAAAGAAGGCTTCGTGCAGTGCTATCTCAAACAAAAGAGGATACGCCTCATCCTTTATACTTCGAGGCAACGAGCACCTGTAAATTTCTGAAAGTCCGACTCCGTCGAGTCCTTTTTCGCTCTTTATAAGTATTGAGTATTTCAATTTAAGTTTTTCAAGATATTTTTTATGCAATATCAGGTTATAGTCTGAGAAAAGTTCCATACATCCCCCTAGTCATAACCACCGGCCGTGCCGGTGGCTTGCACAGCCCCCTTAGGGCGTAACACCGGCTCGGTGAGCCTATAGGCTCGTCGAAAAGTCTGCCAACCGCGCAGATTTCACCGGCATACCCCTAAAGGGGTTGTTTTATTT
>JAZORO010000033.1:0-10709 GCA_045656605.1 Eubacteriales bacterium | reverse complement strand
CCCCTCACTCGTTATCGTCGAATTTTTCTTTTCGCAAACGGAAGTTAATAAATAAAAAAAGAAAACTCGCCCCAAAAGGCGGATTTTCAACCTTAGATAAATAAATTAGCAAATAGGTGGTATAGAGGTGAAAACTTAATGAATTAACCCTAATTTTGTTTTTCGTTTACACCCGTATACCGAAGCCCTCGGGCGAAGGGAGTTTAGGCGAAAATATTCCATCACGACTCGAAGCAATACAAGGGTATTGCGAGTGGGAGTGAGGGGAGATTTGCGCCAAAATACCAAAGCTCGACGGGCGAAGGGAGTTTAGGCGAAAATATTCCATCACGACTCGAAGCAATACAAGGGTATTGCGAGTGGGAGCGAGGGGAGATTTGCGCCAAAATACCAAAGCTCGACGGGCGAAGGAATTTTAGTCGAAAATATTCCATCACGACCCGAAGCAATACAAGGGTATTGCGAGTGGGAGTGAGGGGAGATTTGCGCCAAAATACCAAAGCTCGACGGGCGAAGGGAGACGGAATGGAAAATTTTCGGCTGACGAGTGAGAGCCGTACAGGGGTACGGCGAACGAGGAAACGGAAATAGAAAAACAAAATTATAATAAAGACGAAGAAAATCCGCCCCAAAAGGCGGATTTTCAACCTTATTACAAATGGAAAAGCACCAAAGCGTGCAAGGGGTAGAAAAATGATAATTCAACCCTAATTTTGCTTTTCGGTTACACCCGTATACCGATGCCCTAGTATTATTTACGCTTTTTCTCGAGCGCCACCGCATATATCTCCTCGGTAGCGAATGCGAGCTTCGTCACCACGTTTTCCTTCGTCGGGAAGATGTAGAAGGAGTCGTCATTCGTCGAGAGGTCGATACAGTCGAAGGGCTTTATATGCGGGAAGTCGTACTCGACGTGAAGGCTGTTGTTCTCTATGGGACGGCGCTCTATGCGATAGTCCTCGCCTCGGTAGTGACCCTCGAGAACGAAGCCCGACTCAACGTCGTGAGTGAGGGTAGCCGAACCTAGCGATATAAAGCTGTTCGTCCTCGGCATCGAGTGAACGTCGACCGTGTCGGAGAAGTGATATCTTCCCTCTCTGACCTCACGTCTGACCTCTTCTCTCTCCCACTCGAACCAGTCAGGAATATGCGAAAACTCGGTTTCGCCCTCGTTTGCCCTGAGCGAGCCATCCTCCTCAAGAGTCCAGCGCTTGCCGCACTCTGTGCAGTAAAGCTCTATACCCTCGCTCGCCATTTTCGACTCCGCCATACAGTGCGGGCACTTATAGAGCACCTTATGCAAGCCCTCTGCACGGAATGGCTCGGTAATGAGTATGCCGTTCTCCTTCTGGTAGCGGTATTCGTCGTACACGAACGCCTCTTTAAGCTTAGCGTTTATCTCATCGACCGACATATTCGCCACGTCCTCGGCAGTGAGTGTGAGGGTCAAGGTCGTGTGGAGCGGCACCTTTCTCTTTTTACGGAAGTTCCAGAACGGTGCGTGAAGATAGTTGCCTCTGTGTATTGCGACGACTACGGGCACATTATTCATCTTCACGAGAGCGCCGAGAGTGTCAGGCAGATAAGAGGTCGTGCCTATGGGAGAATACCTCGCCTCGGGGTACATACAGAGTATATCGCCCTTGGAGATAACCTTCCTTATTGACTTGACGAGGTGGAAGTCGGTTGTAAACTTTCTTGTACATATCGCACCTATCCACTCGAGCAGCCAGGCGCGGCGATAGAAGCCGTCTATATTAACGACGTTGTTCACTCTTTCGGGGTACGTGCCCTTGGAAACGAGCTCAAAGTCGACGAACGACATATGGTTCGAGAGGAGAATATATGGGGGCTTAAGGTTCTCCATTCCTATTTTCTCGACCTTATGCTCCTTTCCGAGAAGCATCATACAAGACAGCGTCTGTATCAGCCAGGTCAGGTACTTCGGCTGGCGTATCGGGTATTTTGCGGTCTTATACCTTTTGTTATTCTTATAGTTTACATCCTTAATCACCTTTTCTCTCCATTTCCCGACTCTTACCGAGAAGAGCCCTTATTATAAAACACTGAAGACGTGTCGGCAAAATACCGAGAAGCCAAAGCCCGGCGTTCATATGCTTCGTGTAGGTTAACCTCGGACTTTTACTTGTGAGCGCCTTTAACACGACACGGGCTATCACCTCGGGGCTTATCGGCTCTCCCATAAAGGATGCGGCAATCCGTGAGAATTTATGCGCCTGCTTACGATAAAGCACCGTGCGCTCTGCAAGAAGCCGAGTAGCCTCGACCGATGAATGCGCAAGGGGAGTCCTCACGGCGCCGGGGCGTACGGTAATAACCCTCTGCCCTATCAGTCCGAGCTCCTGGCGCAGCGCCTTTGCATACGCCTCGAGCGCTACCTTCGAGGTGCTGTAAAGACCGTTGAACGGCAGGGGGTCAACTCCTGCGACCTCGCTCGTGACTATCACTATTCTGCCCTCGGGCTTCAAGAGCTTGTGAAAGGCTCTGACGGTGAGGATTGCGCCGACGAGGTTGACCTCAACAAGGCGACGCATTTGAGAAAAATCGTCCTCGGCAAGCGAGAGCATACGGTGTATGCCTGCGGCAATGACTATGGCGTCGAGCTCGGTGCGCTGTTCGGATAGCCTACCGGCTAAGGCAAGCATCGCACCCTCGTCGGTGACGTCGAGCGTAAAAGCTCTATCGTCCTCTCCGGCATCGCACCCGGTCGAAATATCAATCGAGTAGACGGTGTCACGCCGCCTTCTCAGCTCATCTCTGACAGCGAAGCCGATGCCGGACTCCGCCCCTGTGATAAGAACGTTCATACGCTCCCCCTATTTATTCAATCGACTGAGATTTTACCAAAAAGCGAGGGCTTTGTCAAGCCCCCGTAATTTCAGCCGTGTCCGACACGTCAAGAGCACGCTTTTACGTCCTTAGTGCGCACTCTTCATTATAGCAGATTTAAACAGGCGTTTTTCCCCTTCTGCGCCGAATTTATATTAAATTTCTGCCCTGCAAGACAAGAAAAGAGCAACATTAACAATAAAGGCAGCAAAAAAAGATATTTTCTTCACGTGAGCACTCGTTTATAATATAGGTATAACCGTCAACCCGATAGACGGGAAGGATAGGAGTAAACGACTATGAAGAGTTTTGTTAAGGACAAATTAAAGATAAAGGTTTACGACTCGAGAAGCGAGATGGGCAGAGCCGCAGCGCTCGATATAAAGGCAGGAATACTGAAGGTGCTCAGAAGAAGAGAAAACGTCAATATGATTTTCGCCGCCGCACCATCGCAAAACGAGGTGCTTGCCGCACTTGTCGAGGACTCGGAAATTCCGTGGGAGAGAATAAACGCCTTCCATATGGACGAATACATAGGTCTTTCTCCCGATGCGCCGCAGGGCTTCGGCAATTTCCTTAAGAGAAGTCTTTTCTCTCTTGTGCCCTTTAAAAGCGTGAACTACATCGACCCCACCGCAACCGACGCTAACGCCGAGTGTGAGAGGTACGGGTGGCTGCTCTGCGAGAACTCGCCCGACATCGTCGTTATGGGTGTCGGTGAGAACGGGCATATCGCATTCAACGACCCGCCCGTAGCAGACTTCTTCGACAAGACGACGATAAAGGCGGTCGAGCTCGACCCGGTATGCAGGAACCAGCAGGTTAACGACGGATGCTTCAAGAGCCTTGACGAGGTGCCCACGCACGCCATCACTCTGACAGTACCTATGCTCACGTCCGCTCCCGCGATATACTGCATAGTACCTGCGCCGACCAAGGCGAAGGCGATAAGAGCTATGCTGAACGACGAGATATGCGAGGACTGTCCTGCGACGATTCTGAGGGTTCACAAAAACGCTACGCTGTATCTCGACCCCGACTCAAGCTCGCTTTTGTGAGGTTTTGATGAAAAGAATAAAAAGTAAAAACATAATTCTGCCCGACAGAATCCTCTCGGGCTATGCGTACTTTGACGATGAAGGAAGGATTACAGAGGTCTCGAACACCTCGCACGAGTGCGAATACGAGTACGACTTCGGCGAGCTGTACGTTTCACCCGGATTTGTCGACCTGCATACGCACGGTGCGGCAGGCTCGTCCTACAACGGCTCGGTCGAGGATATCATCACCGCCGCAAACTTCCAGCTCACGAAGGGGGCGACGTCGATTTGTCCTACCTTCTCGGCGAACGAGTTCTCCGCTATGGCGGCGTCGACCGACAGGCTCAGAGAGGCTATGAAGGACGATAGGCTAAGGACGAATATAATAGGCGCACACCTCGAGGGGCCGTATCTCTCACGGTCTCAGGCAGGGGCGCAGGCGCCGTGGTTCATCACTCAGCCGAACGCCGAGGAATATCTTCCGTTCATAGAGAAAAACCGTGATATCGTCGCAAGATGGAGCTATGCGCCCGAGGAAGACCGTAATCTTTTGTTTACAAAAGCGTTAAAGGAATCGGGCATCGTAGGCTCTGCAGGACATACGAACGCTATGGGCGAGGATATGGAAGCGGCATACAAGGAAGGCTTAAACTCGGTTACTCACCTCTATTCCTGCACCTCTTTTGTAACACGGGTAGGGGGATTCAGACATCTCGGCGTGGTTGAGAGCGCATACCTTAACGACGATGTATACGTCGAGGTTATCGCAGACGGCAGGCATCTGCCGCCCGAGCTGTTGAAGCTGATATACAAGATAAAGGGCAAGGACAGAATGATTGCCATAACCGACAGTCTCGACGTCGCAGGAACTGAGGAGAAGTCGGGCACGAGCCTCGGCATCGACTACATTATCGAGGACGGCGTAGCGAAGCTGCCCGATAGAAGCGCCTTTGCAGGGAGCGTGGCGACAACGGACAGGCTGCTCTACGTACTCACACACGAGTGCTCCTTCCCTATCGTCGATGCCGTCGCTATGATGACGAAGACCCCGTGCACGCATATGGGTCTCTCTCGCAAGGGTGAATTGAAGAGTGGATACGACGCCGATATCGTTGTCTTCGACTCGGAGATTAACGTCAAGGCGGTATTTGTCGGCGGAAGACGAGAGGTTTGAAAGAGCTTTTACCTATGCCCGAGTGGGCTTTAGAAAATAACGAAAAGGGGTGGAGAAGCCGAGCTCGGCTTCTCCACCCTTTTTGCTTAACGATCAAGTGATTATTTGTTTGGAATACTTTTTTCGTTACTCTGCGTTATTTCAGAGCCTTGAGCATATTCTCAACGTTTCTTTTAGCCTTTCTGAGCCCTTCGATACAGTCCTCTTTTCCCTCATACTCGATAGTAACGTAGCCGTCGTAGCCCGCCTTCTTAAGTATCTCGAGGCATTTCTTTACCGGCACTATTCCCTCACCTACCGCAACGCCGATGAGCGGATTTGCGCCTCTGGATAAGAAGCCCTCTTCGGGAGAGTCGGGGCGGCAGAAATCCTTTGCGTGGACGTGTATCGCATAGGGCGCAAGCCTGGATACGGCGCTCTCGGGAGACTCATCGACACAGAGGAAGTTCCCGATATCGATAAGCAAGCCGTAGTTCTCCTCTCCCACCGCTGTGAAGAGGCGCTCCATCCTGTCGCTGTCCTGAGCTATAAATCCGTGGTTCTCGGTGCAGGTTCTGATACCGAAGCGCTTCGCATATCTGGTTATTTCTCTCGCACTCCTCACCATAGCGGGGAGCATAAGGTCGAAGCTCCTGCCGTTCTTATCGGGATAATAATTGAAGGTCGCATCGTGGCGCATTACCGACACGCCGAGTGCATACGCTACGTCTACCTCGTCCTTTAGCCGCTTCACTTCTCTCCTTCTTGCTCTTACGGTCGGCTGATAAAGAGCGGCTCCGACAGCATAGGCGACCATATCGATGCCCTTTTCTTCTGCGCTTTTTCTTATTTTCTCAGCCAGAGCGAGGCGCTCTCCCTGTGTCGCACAGCCGAGACCGATAAACTCGATACCGTCAAAGCCCAGCTCCTTAGCGAGACAGACGCAATCCTCAACCTTAATTTTACCCGATTTTATATACTGTGAAAAGGAATAAGAAGTAACAGAGATTTTCATAGCTCCACCCCGTTTTTTGTTTATTTTACCACAAAAGCCCGATACGTGCAAGCCTTTTCCTTACTATTAAATATCAATTAATTGACTTTTATTACCATTTACTTGACATTTATCCTTTTTGCCTGTATCATATATTTGAAAGAAGGTGACTATATGAATACGATTTTCAAGAACGTGCTTCTCGGCGATATACTGAAGAATGCTCCCGAGGTTGATTTTTCGCCTATTGCACAGGCGGCGAGTGAAGCTGAGTTTGCGCATATGGACTTTGATAAGGAGCTCTTCGAGCCCGCCTACTATACGTGTGGTGAGGGCTTCGGAAGAATTACGCTCGGCGTGCCCATCATTCCCTCGTACGCCCTGTGTGAGGAAGAGCCGCTGCTCCGTCATCTTCTCGGCCTTGGCGAGTACGAGATTAAGGAGATAGTAAGACACAGAGCAGGTGTATACCGCAACGAACGCCAGAAGCTCGTTTATTGCGAGCGTGAGGACTCGTTTGCAGAAGACCCCGAGAGAATACTCATCACGGGCGGTCTGGCGATAGAGATGATGCTGACCGAGGCTATGGATATAGGCGACTATGAGTTGCTGGGCGTAGATGAGTTCGATACGAGAGAATCACTGAGACTGCGTGAGGACGCACTCAAAAAATGCAGGGATTTAAGCCTCACGGTATCTGATTTCGCACCGAGGTGCGTGCCCGTCCTTCCGAAAATAATGACTCTTGTAAAATACCGAGCTGCCGAATTTACCGAAAGCTCGCTGTGTATGAACACCTACCGCATATGGCGCCGCAACGAGCGCCGCAAAAAGATACTCACAAAAAGGCCTCCCTTCCTCGTACTGAATAACGAGGCGAGAATGCTCCAAGAGGCGTGCGACTACCTGTACTCGAACCTCGGATACAGGGAAATATACTTCTCTGTGAAGCCTTAGGAAAGGCAATTTTTCCGAGCTCGAATCGGATATATATTTTTAATTTGGGTGCTGAGTCTTACTCTGTACCCATTTTTATTTGGCTCGACCCTATCGGAGAATTCTACGAGCGTTAAAGGCGTGTTCTTTCTTTGCGCATCTTGTCGTATGTTGAGCGCCCCTCGACAACCGTCCTATACGACCGAAACCGCATCGGCAAAATCGACCGTTTCTTCGTTGCGCTTTAACGGTGCGACTCGTCCGCAGAGATGATACCGAGGGCTAATAATATACCTTCAAAGCCTGCGCCTATCCGCATACACCTCAGCCAAGCTGTCTACGCCAACCGCCTCTCCGCTTATGATAGTGTCAACCTATTCTGAAACGCACGGCGAGAAGCGTACTAGGGTACGCTGAGCGACGAAACGGGGCTAGAAAAACAAAATTACAATAAAGACGAAGAAAATCCGCCCGAAAAGGCGGATTTTTTTCCTTAGATAAATAAACTAGCAAATAGGTGGTATAGAGGCGAAAATCTAACAAATTACACCCCCATTTTGTTTTTCGGTTACACCCTTATACCGATGCCCTCGGGCGAAGGGATTTTAGGCGAAGATATTCCATCACGACCCGAAGCTGTATACCATACTGCGAGTGGGAGTGAGGGGAGATTTGCGCCAAAATACCGAAGCCGCCCGGCAAAGAGATTTTAGGCGAAGATATTCCATCACGACCCGAAGCAATACAAGGGTATTGCGAGTGGGAGCGAGGGGAGATTTGCGCCAAAATACCGAAGCCGCCCGGCAAAGAGATTTTAGGCGAAGATATTCCATCACGACCCGAAGCTGTATACCATACTGCGAGTGGGAGCGAGGGGAGATTTGCGCCAAAATACCGAAGCCGGGTCAGTTCTCGACAAGCTTGAGGGAGCTATGCACCCCAAGGGTAAAACGCAAATCATCCGTCACACAAACCTGTTCCCCATCGTGGTCTAAATCAAGAAGGTAAACCGACCAGGTCGAATTCGTGCCGAAGTCGAGCTCAATCTCACGGGGGGATGTATCATCGTCCTCGGAGTAGTGAGTAACGAGGCAGGTGACCTTGCCCTCGGAGTCTATGCCTGCGAGGGTGTATATTCCGTCCTCTGCCTTCGGGCTCTCGAGGACGGTGAGTCCACGCTCACGCATATCACCGAGCCACGCCATCGGATAGTATGCCTTAAGAGGCTTCGCTGTATAGAAATCGAATATACCGCAGAAAACGGAAGGGCGTGTATCATAATACATCATCATATCGAGCCTCTCCGGATGGCAAAGCGCAAAGGTGGAGAGTATAAAGGACGAGCACTTAAGTCCGTGCATCGCAGAAAGGCTGTACAGGTAGTTCACCTTATCCCAGCCTCGGATATAGTTCCACTCGTTCAGTATACTCTCGGTCTGTGTATATCCGTTCTCGTCGAGCATTCTGCGCACGTCTGTCGCAGTCTTCATAATCTCTTCGGGATATGCCGAATAGATATGCCAGGAGAAGAAATCAAGCGCAACGCCCCTCTTACTCATCTCACGTATGAATCTCTCCATCCACTCGAGATCGCCCGCAGCGGCAGGGCCGCCTATCTTAATAGTCGGGAAGCACGCCTTAAGATGCTTTGCCGCAGTCTCGAAGAAGTCGTAGAACTCGGCTTCCGTACCGCCCCAGGTCGGGCTCTTCACGTCGGTGCGAGAGTAGTAGAGGTCAGGCTCGTTCCATATCTCATAATAATCAAAATCGAGCGTATAGCCGTCCGCCCAGCCCTCGTTATAGTGTCTGATAATATGCTCGGATATCTGCGCCCACTTCTTAAAGTCCTTCGGAGGAATTGTGCCGTGCTTCTTTATCTGATGCTCTATCGTCTGACCGAGTCGGAAGAAGGTCTTAGTTCCTGCGTCGAGAGCAACCATAAGAGCCTCGTCCGTACAGGCAAAGTCGTAGGACTGCGGCGAATCAACGTCCGCTTCAAAGCGTGGGAAGATAGCCGTTATATCGTGGCTGTACGGCCCGCCGTATATTGTAAACAAAGCAGAATCGTGATTTCGTGAATAGGGGATATGCGCCGCCTTATATGCCTCAAAATTCGAGAGAGGCTGGTCGGCTACGTGTCGCTTATGCCACGGGCCGCCGTTAGTCGCATTAAAGGGTTTGAACTCACCGAAGGCACGAGCCTTATCAAAGACAATTTTTTTCATAACAAATTCTCCGCTATCTGCTCTCGCATTCTCTTTAGCAGGCGAGGTATATTACGGTCATATTATATCACGCATAAACTCCTATGTCAAGAAAAACGTGCCACTCCGTGCGCTGAAAATCAACATTTCTGCTGCCGTGGATACGCCCCATACAGCACCCATTGTGCTAAGCCTCGAGGACGCTCTTACCCGCTCGGTCACCTAGTACCAAGATCCGCCTCTATCCACCGCAAAATAGTCCTGTAACAGCTGAATGGACGTGCTCCGCCCGACTCTATATGCTTCTCGAGGCGTCTGACGTAATAGTACAGCCGCTCGGGTGAAACAAGGCTCTTCAGGCGCTCAAACTGCTTCACTTCCAGAGTCACCTCTCCTGTTCTGCCGACGGCTATAACACGGTATTTTGGCAGAGTTATACGCTCTCGACGCTCGTCTGCCTTATCCTCATCAAAGCGGTGCGGCAGAGCATATTTTTGAAGCGCACTGCGAAGCCCGTCGTCATCCGCCTCGCAGAAATCATCACGGATACCTTCCACAGGCGCAGCGCCCTCTCTGCTCAGCCCACTCTCACAGGGCATACACTCATCCGACTCAACCCGACAATATGGGGTATACTCTCCCGCACAGTCCCCGCTCTCATCCGCATACCTCGCACGCAAAAGCATCTCTCCCCCGACGTCGGTAGGCTCTGCGAAGCCTTCCTCAGCACCCTTCGGCTTTATATAATCCTCTCTCTTCGCAAGGTCGGTACACCGTATGCCGCCGACGCAGGCATCCGCAGGACAAAACTCCTCTATTAATCCAAGCTCGGTAAGCCTGCCTACATATTTATACACCGTCCTCAGCGAAACCCCGGCCGAGTCGGCAATTCTCTTGTAGCTGCCGTAATAATATCCCCTCTCCCCCGCAGTAAAGGCGTATATCAAAGCGTATACCAAGAGCGCAGGTCCATCAAGCCCGAGCTCACGCATAAAGCCGTAAATTTTAAAATCCAAGTATTTCGTGTTCGCCACAGTTTCCTCTCTCCATATTATCTCAAAACTACGCAAGCCTTCGCTCACTCCGAGACTATTGTAGCATAGAAGAAAAGAAAAGTAAGTAAACCACCCTTCCAAAATTTCGAGGCTTCTGCGGCTTTCTTTTGTGCAAATGTCACATATCTCGTGACTTTCTCCACCTTCTCTCTCCCCGCGCGTATGCGCTAAAGTGATGGTATGAGTGTATGTATGTTTTATTTTAGTTACTTTAGGTTATGTTTGAAGCCGGTGCACGCTTTTTTGTTTTTCGTGCAAAAAATCGATGTTGAAAAGTCACATTCACTTTTGAACGCCTTGTAAAATCTTTCACACCTCTCCTCTATCACTTTTTCGCTCTCCGCTTTAGATTTTTCGCTCTCCACTTTCGGCTTACGCACAAAAAGAGCGAAGAAACCGACACCGATTGGGGTGCCTACTGTAAAGCAGTTTTATATTCAAATCAAAAAGGACGAGGTTTTCTCGTCCTTTTTGCAC
>JAZORO010000032.1:0-29675 GCA_045656605.1 Eubacteriales bacterium | reverse complement strand
AACAGAGCATTGCTTAATTATAGGTTTGCTGTAGTATGAGGTCAAGCAATGCGATTTGAGCTGGCGCTCAAGCGGTTCGACCCAAATAATAAAGTAAAAAAGCAGAGAAATCTCTGCTTTCTGGTGCCGGTAGTCGGGGTCGAACCGACACGGTATTGCTACCTTCGGATTTTGAGTCCGACGCGTCTGCCAATTCCACCATACCGGCGTGTGGTTGTATTAAAACTACGCCACAGATTATAACATAACGTGTTTTAAAAATCAACCCTTTTGGATAAAATTATTTTAAATGAAAAAGAATTTATTGAAATGGCAGGCGACCATAAAAAATTTATTGATTTTTTTAAAATAATATAGTATAATTGATAAAAAGAGAAATGTGGGGGAGCTATGGAGGATTTCGTTCTGCGTGTGAATCCGATTACGGAAGAAAACGTAAGATGGCTTGGCGAAAAACAGAATATTCTCCTTGAAGAAAGGATTCTTGAGCTTGATGATATAGCGCACGATGCGGCTGAACTGTGTTTGTCTGCTCTTGAAAAGGGGCTCACTCTATTTGAGGCGATTTCGCTTCTTGCGGATTCGTTGCAAGGAGCACCCTATTCCGGCTTGGATGTTGCCCTCGCAGAGCATACCCGGTGGTTAGATGCTTTCTCCGACAGAATCAAGGAGTGTGACAGAGCGGTGTTTTCTGCGCTGTTTCTTAACGAGCTGGAGAGCAGAGGCGTTGAGATAAAAGAGGCTGACTTTCTTTCTCCGAGCGTGCCTGACGAGAGCTTTGTATATGTTAGAAATCCACTATCAGACGAGGCTTACGACGTTTTTTCACAGCAGTTTGAAGACCCCAGAGTCAGATATGTCGATAGCTTTAAGGACTGTGTTTCGATGGTTAGCGAAGGTGCCTCGGGGTATTGTCTCTTGCCAATAGAGGAGCGAGGAGGAACAAGGCTTCACGTAGTTAACGAGCTGCTTTTCAAGAATGATTTGAAGATTTGCTCGGTTACTCCGGTCTTTGGTATGACGGGGGATGCCGACCTCAAATATGCACTTGTATGTCGCAACTTTATGATAGAAGATTACGAGCCGGGAGATGATAGGTATCTTGAACTGAGGGCAGGCTGTGAGGATAGAAACGCTCTCACTCGACTCTTCAATACCGCATCATTTTTCGGAATGAGCGTATATCGGGTAGACACGACGGCATTTTCGACGGATTGCTCTCAGACGATGTTTTCTACCGCAGTTCTCAGAGACGAGGGGCATAGCTTTATAGAGCTTCTTTGCTACCTGGCTCTTTTCGGGCAGGACTTCACGCCCGTAGGAATTTATAAGAATTTGGAATAAAAAATACATAGGGAGAATAAATAATGAAAAAGCATATTGAATACAAGACTAAGGGTACTTGCTCTCGTATGGTCATTGTAGACGTTGAGGACGGAGTTATCACAGATTGCTCATTTGTCGGTGGATGCTCCGGGAACACACAGGGCGTGGCATCACTCGTTATCGGAATGAAGGCGGATGAGGCTGTAAAGAAGATTAAGGGTATAAAGTGCGGCTTTAAGACTACGTCCTGCCCCGATCAGCTTGCTCTTGCTTTGGAGGAAGCGCTTGCAAACTAATTTTAAGGAGAATTTTATGCAGAATAATTATAATAGCGAATATCAGAGATGGCTCGATTCCGAGGTGCTTACCGACGAGGAGAGAGGGGAGCTTTTGTCTATTAAAAATGACGAGGAGGCTAAGGAACTTCGTTTTTCTTCACCGATGTCCTTTGGTACTGCGGGACTGCGGGCTACTATGAATATGGGAGTCGGATGCATGAACCGCTTTACGGTCGCTCTTGCAACCAGAGGAATTGCCGCACTTGTTAAGGAAGAGGGCGGAGAACAAAGAGGCGTAGCTATTGCTTATGACTCGAGGAATAATTCTGCAAAATTTGCTAAGGTAGCGGCAGGTGTGCTTGCGGGTGCAGGTATTAGGGTTTATATTTTTGATGATCTTCGTCCTACGCCGGAGCTTTCTTTTGCCGTCAGAAGGACGGGGGCTCTTGCGGGTATAAATATCACCGCATCTCATAATCCGAAGCAGTATAACGGATATAAGGCATATTGGGAGGATGGAGCTCAGCTCGGTCCCGAGGGAGCGGCCGTAGTTGCTGAGAAAATGGCTGAATTCGATTGCCTCGACCTTCGTGGCATAATGGACTTTGACGCCGCTGTGGCAGCGGGCCTTGTTACCGTTTTGTCGAAAGAGTTTGATGACGAGTACCTAAGCGAGGTGCTTGCGACTTCTATAAACTCTAATGCTGTTAAAGAGGTTGAGGACACTCTTAGGGTTGTATATACGCCTCTTCACGGCGCAGGCAGAGATCTTGTTCCCGAGGTATTTCGTCGTATAGGACTTAAGAATCTCTATACCGTGCCCGAGCAGATGAAGGCTGACGGTAATTTCCCGACCGTAGAGAAGCCCAATCCCGAATATAGTAATGTATTTGCGCTCGGTATCGAGATTGCAGATAAAGTCGGCTCTGATTTGATAATCGCAACCGACCCTGACGCAGACAGAGTCGGCGTTATGTCCAGAAATAAAAACGGTGAGTTCGAGACTATAAGCGGTAATCAGATGGGCGCTCTGCTTTTGGATTATGCTATAACGTCACGCAGAGAGCTCGGCACGTTGCCCTCGGATGCCTTTGCGGTCAAGAGCATTGTCTCTACAGATATGGCGTATAAAATCGCTGAGATGAACGGTATCAAGCTTTATGACGTTTTGACGGGCTTTAAGTTCATAGGCGAGGTTATTAAGGAGCACGAGGCAGTAGGAAAGGAAAAGTCCTTCCTTCTCGGCTTTGAGGAGAGTTATGGTTATCTTCTCGGCTCATATGCAAGAGACAAGGATGCTGTAGAGGCGTCTATGATTATTCTTGAGATGACCGCCTACTATAAGAAGCAGGGAAAGACTCTTTCCGATGCGCTTAACCTGCTATATGAGAAGTACGGATATTACAAAGAAGGCGTTATCGATATATATATGGAAGGCATTGACGGTATCGAGAGACGCCGCCGCGTTATGAAGTCTCAGAGAGTTTCTCCGCCCTCGAATATCGGCGGTTATAGGGTAACTAGGATAGGGGATTATAAGCTCGGAACCGTTACCGATCTTTTGAACGGTGATTCTGTGCCCACAGGTCAGCCTGCGAGCGACGTTTTGTACTACACTCTTGAAAATGACGATAAGATTATCATCAGACCCTCGGGTACCGAGCCTAAAATAAAGATTTATATCCTTGCGCATGCGGCGGATAAAGAGGAGCTGGATCGTAAGTGCGAGGTTTATAAAAGCGCATCAAAGAGGATGCTAGAGGATTAAATAAACGGAGTAAAAAAGTGACTGACAAGCAAAAGCATATCAGAAATTTTTCAATTATAGCGCATATAGACCACGGTAAATCCACTCTCGCAGACAGAATACTTGAAAAGACGATGACGGTTTCGGCACGTGAGATGGAAGAGCAGATACTCGACAATATGGAGCTCGAGCGTGAGCGAGGAATTACTATAAAGGCACGTGCCGTAAGACTCAGTTACTTTGCCAAGGATGGCGAGGAGTATTTCTTCAACCTAATCGATACACCCGGTCACGTTGACTTCGGATATGAGGTTTCGAGGTCTTTGCAGGCATGCGAGGGCGCTTTGCTCGTTGTGGACGCTACTCAGGGAGTAGAGGCACAGACTCTTGCAAACGCATATCTTGCCATAGATAATGACCTTGAGATTTTGCCGGTCATCAATAAAATCGACCTTGCATCTGCAGATGTCGACGGCACGAGAAATGAGATAGAGGATATAATTGGCATCCCGGCTGAGGGATGCCCTGCCGTATCAGCTAAGAATGGGTTGAATATCGAGGATGTGTTAGAGAAGATAGTTAGCGATATCCCTGCGCCCCGCGGGGATGAAAACGCACCGTTAAAGGCGCTTATATTCGATTCGCACTATGACCCGTATCTCGGCGTTGTCGTTTATATACGAGTTGTCGACGGAACTGTTAAAGCAGGAGACAGAATTAAGCTTATGGCAGGCGGGGGCGAGTTTGAAATCGTTGACGTAGGTACTATGGAGCCATTCGGTCTTTCCAAGGGGGACAAGCTCACGGCGGGTGAGGTTGGATACGTCACAGCTTCCATTAAGACGGTGGGTGACACTCGAGTAGGCGATACGATTACTACTGCCGAGAACGGTGCGGCAGAGCCTCTGCCCGGATTCCGTGCCGTGCATCCTATGGTATATTCGGGTATCTATCCTGCTGACGGTGCCAGATACGGAGACCTCAGAGATGCTCTTGAGAAGCTCCAGCTAAACGATGCGTCTCTCGTCTACGAGCCCGAGACGTCGGTTGCTCTCGGATTCGGATTCAGATGCGGATTCTTGGGACTTTTGCATATGGAGATAATCGAGGAGCGCCTTGAGAGGGAATTTAACCTTGATCTGATAACGACAGCTCCTTCGGTAATATACAAGGTAAAGCTCAGAAACGGTGAGACGGTGAGGATAGATAATCCCTCAAAATTCCCGTCGCCGGATGAAATAGATACTTCATACGAGCCTATTATGAGGGCTACTGTTATTACACCTACCGATTACGTGGGCGGCATTATGGATCTTTGTCAGGACAGAAGAGGTAACTTTATCGATATGAAGTATATCGATACCGAAAGGGTAGAGCTTCACTACGAGTTGCCGCTTAACGAGATTATATACGACTTCTTCGATGCGTTAAAGAGCCGCTCGAAGGGTTACGCATCGCTTGACTATGAGCTGAAGGACTACCAGCCGTCGAAGCTTGTAAAGCTTGATTTTATGCTTAACGGTGAGGTTGTAGACGCTCTGTCGTTTATCGTTTTCGAGGATAGGGCATATACCCGTGCGAGAAAGATTGCAGAGAAGCTTAAGGAAAATATACCCCGTCAGCTCTTTGAAATTCCGATTCAGGCGACAATAGGCTCGAAGATTATAGCCAGAGAAACGGTAAAGGCTATGCGTAAGGACGTCCTCGCTAAATGCTACGGCGGAGATATAACGAGAAAAAAGAAGCTGCTCGAGAAGCAGAAGGAAGGTAAAAAGAAGATGCGAAAGCTCGGAAGTGTAGAGGTTACTCCCGAGGCGTTTATGGCTGTTCTCAGGCTGGATGATGACAACTGATTTTGGATTGTATATCCATATCCCTTTCTGCAAACGGAAATGCAATTATTGCGATTTTTGTTCTGGGACGGATAACAGCTATGATTCTATGCAGGCATACGTTGACCGTGTGATAGAAGAGGCACAGGAGTATAAGGAGCAAAAAAGGCTCTCTCCGTCTACGGTTTTTATCGGCGGTGGTACTCCATCGCTCCTCTCACCGTCGCTTTTTGAGCGTCTTGTAGAAGGAGTTGGAGAAAGCTTCGATTTGTCAGGCGTGGCAGAGTTTACCGTAGAAGCAAATCCCGGAGCGGTCGATTTAGAAAGGCTTAATTGTTACAGAGCCCTCGGTGTTAATAGATTGAGCTTTGGATTTCAGTCTATTCACGAAAACGAGCTTAAAAAGCTAGGCAGAATACATAGCTTCGCCGATGCACTTTCTTCATATGAGCTTGCGGTAGATTGCGGATTCGATAATATCAACGTTGATTTTATGTTCGGAATACCGTATCAGACTCGTGAAAGCCTTAATAAAACTCTGATGGCAATATCTATGCTTACCCCTAAGCACATATCTGCCTACGGCCTTATTATCGAGGACGGCACTCCGTTTTATAGAGAAAAGGATACGCTCTCTTTACCAGATGAGGATACGGAAAGCTTTATGTATTTTGATATTTGCGACTTCCTTTGCAAAAAAGGTTATTCGCATTATGAAATATCAAATTTTGCAATCCCCGGATTTGAATCGAGACACAATCTTTTGTACTGGAAGGATAAAGAATACGTCGGACTTGGCGTTTCCGCTCATTCTTATTTCTACAAAAAAAGGTATTCCAACAGCGCAAACAAGCAGATTTATATGTCTGAGCCTTTTAATATCCGAAGGGAGAGTAAGACGCTTGATTTAGGGGATGAGATGTTTGAATACGCTATGATGCGTCTGAGACTGAAGGAAGGTATTCTGCTTTCGGATTACTTCGATAGGTTTGGCGTTGATTTTCTCGAAGGGAAGGACGAGTACATCAGAAAGTATATGGACCGCGGCTTTATTGTATTGACCCCCGAGAGAATATCACTTACCGAGAAAGGCTTTTACATCAGTAATACCATTTTAACGGACTTAGTTTGATAAAGAATATTTTGTAAAATTTGATGCAAAACAATAAGGAGAACAAAAAATGGCAGAAGAAAAGAAGCTTCTCCCGGGAGAGCTCGAGGGAGAGGATCTTATTGTTACCCTCACCGATCTTGAGTCCGGCGAGGAAGTGGAGTTTGAGATTTATGCTAAGGAGACAATCGACGATCAGGTATACTATGCTATGCTTCGCGCGGACAAGAGTGAGGAAGAGTATGTGATACTCAAGGCCAGCGAGGACGGGGATGATCTTCTCTTCGAGACTGTTGACGATGATGAAGAGTTTGAGAAGGTAGAGGCATACTTCAACGATCTTCTTTTCGGAGAGGTTAATTACGACGAAAACTGAATAATATAAACCTGCGGGGTGCGTGATATTGTATATTTGGACCGACACACACACTATGGGAATCCGTACTTCTTTTCTCGGGATGCAGGCCTCCTGACGAGAGCTGTTTTTATACCCTCTTCGTTCAGACGTTGGAAGCGCAAAGAAAAAGAGAGGATACCCCCCTACAAAAAGGGGTTAAATTTGCTTTACACGGCCACTGCGGGCTTCTTTATGCTTTAGATATATAGGTTAAAATATGAGTAAGTTGAAAAGTTTGGTAATACTACTTATAGTCCTTTCTTTACTGATGAGCTCTTGTGTCAAGGATGAGTCTTCTTTGCCTGGGGATGGTAGCATAGAGCTGCCGGACGAGGGTAGTTCTGCGTATTCCATTGATGTATGTGATAGTGGGTATCAGGCAGTATACAGTAGCGACGATATATATGCATTCTCTGCGTTCAGAGACTTGAAAAATAAATTTAAGAATTCGTTTGGATATACGCTTTCCCAAGCTGATAATGACAGCGATGCAAGGAAAATTGTTATCGGTAATATAAATGGCGACAGTGTAACCGAAGGAATATATGACGAACTCTACGAGAACTACACCGAGAGGGTAAACGTATCTTCTCTCAGAGTCATTGAAGACGTTATTTATATCTCGGGGCTCGGTAAATACGGCTTAGAGATAGCGTGTCAGCTTTTTCTCGGATTTGAGAAGGACGGCAGTATTGTTCTTTCGTCGGATACCGATAAGATCGTTCACTTTGATTCCTTTATTTACAAGGAGCAAAAACAGCTTGTTACGTATACCTCGGACGACCTTATGAGCCTGTCGCTTCTTTCAGCTATTTTTATAAACGGCTCGCCCGTGTCCAACTTTGGTAATAAGACGGAATATATAGGGAGCACGGATTATAAAAATGGCTATCCTACCGTAACGGCTTCTGTCGGCGTAAAGGATTCTGTAATTTCTATAACTCAGCCGGGATATTCGAATAGCGATGTTGCAACGATAGTGTCGACAAGTAAGGATGGTAAATCCACCACAACGTACAAGGTTATTATTGATATGAGTATGTTTTATCAAACCTCTGCGGCTTCAGTCATAAAAGATGGCAAAAAAGGTGTTCTCAGCTTTGTTATCGATGATGGAAATGAAGCGACAGCCGAGTTTATGGTCAACACAATAGCTCCAAAATATGAGAATATTTCGGCTAGCTTCGCCATTATTACAAAGAATCTCGTCCAGATGACCGAGGGAGTAGACGACAACGGCGGACGTATATGGGCTAAGGATGAGAATGGCAGATATCTTTACACACAAGACAGAAATGCGTGGAATTTCTGGAAGAGTGTGTCAAGCGTTGAAGGCTTTGAGCTAGTCAGCCATTCGCATACCCACGGCTATTGGGGGGAGAATGATAACGGCGGCGTCTTTATCGATGAGGATGGATGGGTTTCTCAGAGCTTCCCTAAGGGCAACGTCTCTATGGAGCTCTTCGGCTCAAACCAGATTATCAAGGATATGGGAGAGCGTGGCATAGCCTTTGTCATTCCCGGCGTTCCTCACGGCATATCCGATTATTCAAAGGATATGTATGTCTACAGCGATGAGTATCTCGGTGCGAGGAGCACAACAGGATATAATTCCAACCTCTCGAAGATGGTGAACTACGAGGCTGATATGCTTACCGTAAACAGTAGAAAAGCTATCAAAGCATATATGATAGAGCACTACAATACGGACGGGACTACCAATAAGGAATCAAACGATGAGATCTGCATAAACAAACCGATTACCTATTGGAAGAACTACATAGATGCGGCAGAGCAATATAATGCTTGGTCCTGCTTCTGCATACACAAGATTATGGATGACTCGTACGTATCTACCTCGAGCGGCGAGCACTTCATTTTTGAGTCACAGGCAGAAGAGATGTTTGCATATGCAAACGAGAAGAATGACTTGTGGATTGCTACTTTTTCCGATGCGCTTCTATACTACAATATGAAGGCGTTTTCTAAAGTGAATGCTTTGGCGTATAAGGAAGATTATATAGACGTCACTCTCGAGACCACGATCTCTAACCCCGATTATCTCGTTGCATTAACGGTTAGGGTTGATCTTCTCGATTCCTGGACGGGCGCCGCGCTTGACGGTTATGCGCTCGATGTCCTCACGGATGAGTCCGGCTCATACGTGCTCGTTGACGTTGAGGTAGGAGAAACCGTAAAACTTGTTGGTATAAAGTAATTTAATACATTTTTTTAAATAAATCCTCATATGTTGATTTGAGAGGTCAGTCGTGATTTCAACATATGAGGATTTTTAAATATGGAAAAAATGTACAAAGGTCTTAGTGATGAAGAAGTAATTGAATCCAGAAGACTCAATGGAGAAAACGTGCTTAAAAAAGAAAAGATCAAAGGTCTTGCACGTAGGTTCTTTGAGAATCTCAGTGATCCGATTATTAAAATATTGATTATAGCACTTGCCTGCGAGGTTATTTTTACTTTTGGAAAATGCAACCTTGTAGAGGTGCTCGGTATTATAGCCGCTATTCTTATTTCGACCACAGTTTCAACCGTGTCGGAGTATTCAAGCGAGCGAGCCTTTAAAAGAATAGAAGAAGAGGCGCAGACAAGAAGGGTTAAGGTTACAAGAAATTGTGAAAAGCTCGAGATACCCTCAACAGAGCTTGTTGTAGGAGATATTGTACACGTAGAGATCGGAGAGCAGATCTGTGCCGACGGTATTCTTGTCTCGGGTGAGATTCACGTCGATCAATCGGCTCTCAACGGAGAGAATCTTGAGGTGCAGAAAACTAAGGGCAAAAGGACGGAGATGACTCTCGGGAACGAGAATTGCGTATTCTCCGGCTCTGTGGTTACCGAAGGCAGTGGCATTATGCGGGTTTTGCGGGTCGGCGGCGAGACGTACTACGGTATGGTAGCGAAGGAAGTGCAGGCTGAGACGAGGGTAAGTCCACTTAAGCTTAGGCTTTCAAAGCTGGCGGCTCAGATATCAAAGCTTGGATACGTAGCGGCGGGGCTTGTTGGCTTTGTATACCTTTTTAATTCGATTTTTTTAGCTAACGGCTTCGAGAGCTCGGGGATAATTGAGACGTTAAAGAATCCCGCCGAGATATTCAGCATACTGATTCATACGCTCACTCTTATGATAACGGTCGTTGTCGTAGCTGTGCCCGAGGGGCTTCCTATGATGATAACGGTCGTTCTTTCGGCTAATATGAGGCGAATGGTTAAGGACAACGTCTTAGTCAAGAAAATGGTCGGTATAGAGACGGCAGGCTCGCTCAATATACTTTTTACGGATAAGACAGGAACGCTGACGACAGGACGCCTCTGCTGCGAGTCTGTAATTTGCGAGGAGGGAAGGATTGGTACGGGCGCATCCGGTGCGGAATACCCGATTCACACCGAGCTTCTCAGAGCCTCGGCTCACCTGAATACCGAGTCGGTCATTACAAAGGATGGGGTAATGGGTGGAAACGTAACAGACAGGGCGATACTCGAGTACTTTTCGGAGAAGCCGAAGGGAAAATATGAGATTGTAAAGCGTGTACCTTTTAAAAGCGAGCTTAAATACTCGTCAATAACCACAAGTGACGGGAAGACTATAATAAAAGGAGCAGCTGAAATAATTATCGCATCCTGCAAGTACGCCTTGATGAAGGATGGCAGAAGCGTCGTATCAAGTCTTGATAACGTAAAGCGCAGTTGGAGAGAGGCTGTAAACAGAGGTGAGCGTGTGCTTGCTGTTGCAATGTATGATAAAGACGGCAACGAGGGAGCTACATTCGTCGCACTTATTATTCTCAAGGATAAATTGCGACAGGGGGTTAAAAAATCGGTCAATGCCGTTATGAAGGCGGGTATACAAATAGTGATGCTCACAGGAGATAACAAGGATACTGCCACAGCGATAGCAGAGGAGTGTGGATTCTATAAGAAATCCTTGGGGCATATAGCTTTGAACAGCGAGGAGCTCGGAAGACTTTCCGACGAGGAGCTCAGAGCGATTATTCCAAACCTGCGTGTCGTTGCCCGTGCTCTTCCAACGGATAAAACGAGACTTGTAAGGATATCCTCAGAGATGGATCTTGTTACCGGAATGACAGGCGACGGGATAAACGATGCGCCGTCGCTAAAGCTTGCCGATGTCGGATTCGCTATGGGTAGCGGTACAGATATAGCTAAATCGGCGGGAGATATCGTAATACTTGACGACAGCTTTTCAGCAATTGAAAAAACCGTTCTTTACGGCAGAACGATATTCAAATCAATAAGAAAGTTCGTTACCTTCCAGCTGATTATGAACCTTGCCGCTTGCGGCATTACGCTTCTTGGGCAAATCTTCGGAATTGAGAATCCTATTACAATAATCCAAATGCTGTGGGTTAACATAATAATGGACACCCTTGGCGGTCTTGCCTTTGCCGCAGAGCCGCCTATGAAGTACTATATGCTCGAGAAACCTAAACGCAGAGATGAGCCCATCCTTGATAATAAAATTATAGCTAACATCGTTTTATGCGGCGGATATACGTTATTATTGCTCGTGCTCTTTCTCCGCCTCGACGTTTTCCTTGCGATATACGGCGATGGTGTCAGGCGACTGACTGCCTTCTTTGCGCTCTTTGTATTCGCAGGAATATTTAATTGCTTGGCGGCGAGGAGCGAGAGAGTGTGGCTCTTCCACGGTATAACCAAGAATAGACCCTTTATATTAATTATGCTCCTTATATCTGTTATACAGATTTTCATTATTTATTTTGGCGGAGAAATGTTCAGAAGCACACCGCTCGAGCCAAGAGAGCTTGCTATAGCTGTTCTTACGGGTATGTCGGTGCTTGCCTTTGATTTCATACGCAGAATATATCTTAAATTAAGATAGCCCCTTGACAAAAAGCCGTAACTTTGTTAAAATTAATAAGTAAATAAAGGCGTCGGGAGTCCATACTCCCGATATGCAGGTATAGTCTAGTGGTAGAACTCCAGCTTCCCAAGCTGGCCGTGCGGGTTCGATTCCCGTTACCTGCTCCAAAATAAAAATCCGCACTTCCTGTGCGGATTTTTCGCTGAATAAGAAAAAAGTGCAGGGAAACCCCTTCACTATAATATGGTTATGGGAGATAAAAAAGATATTTGCTCTTTTTTATTTAGACTTGAACTGTCGTGTCACTATCATAGTGAAACCGTGTATATCATCAATTCCATAAGAAATTGTATATTATCATTGCAAAAGTGAAATACAGCCTGCAGCTGATGATATACTCGCTTTGACAATCTATACTCTTCAAAGCGGATGAGATGCACGCTAATGCGTGATGATATACCATTACTTTTGCAATGGATAAAAAAACGACAGGTCGAAACCTGTCGTTTTTTTGGAGCTGGCGATCGGACTCGAACCGACGATCTGCTGATTACGAATCAGCTGCTCTACCAACTGAGCCACGCCAGCAATTACCTTTATATTCTATCAAATTTGCTTTAGAAAGTCAATAGTAAAGCAAATATTTTTTGGAGTGTTTTATGGATTTATGTAATCTTTCTGTAATAAGAGGTTTAATGGAAGAGGCCGGTATCAGCTTCCGCAAGGAATTTGGTCAAAACTTTCTTATTAATCCTATGATCCCCGAGGACATAGCGGATAACTGCGCAGATGAGTCGGACAGTCTTATCCTTGAGATAGGCCCGGGTATCGGCTGTCTCACGCAGGAGCTGTGCGAGAGATATAAGAGGGTAGTTGCCGTCGAGATAGACAAAGGGCTTATACCAATCCTCGATAAAACTCTTTCCGATTACGACAACGTAACCGTTATAAACGAAGATATTATGAGGGTTGATATAAAAGAGCTTGTCGATAGGTATTCCGACGGTATGCCTGTCTCTGTGTGCGCAAATCTTCCTTACTATATAACCACCCCCATCCTTATGCGTCTGTTGGAGTGCGGAGTGAAGTTCGCTTCAATTACAATAATGATTCAGAATGAGGTAGCGGCTCGTCTGGTCAGCGCTCCCGGTAGCTCGGATTACGGTGCGATTACCGCTGTGCTTGGATACTATGGCGAGGCAAAGCGCCTGTTTAAGGTTTCGAGAGGATGTTTCACACCTGCGCCGAAGGTAGATAGCGCAGTTGTGCGAATAGATATTTATAAAGAGCCGAAATACACGCCGAAAAGCGAGAAGCTCTTCCGCTCGCTTATCAGAGCGGCGTTTGAAATGCGAAGAAAAACCCTGCTCAACGCAATTTCGGCAAAGCACACCGAGTTCAGTAAGGACGAGATTTTAGACGCTATCAGAAGCATCGGACACCCCGACACCGTCAGAGGAGAAAGACTCTCGACTGAGGACTTCATTAAGCTTTCTGATTGCTTGTGCAAGTGAGTTTTATAAAAAAGAGCGGTTGTTTATAACCACTCTTTTTTTGTTCAGTTTTGCCAATTCAAAGACCTTGAAATAGCTTCTCGCCATCTTTTTATATTCTCTTTACGCCATTTTTCGTCGCGTTGAGGTTCAAAAATTTTCTCTATTTCGTGATTTTGCTTTATTTCTTCAAGGGAAGAATAAACACCGACAGCAAGACCTGCAAGGTACGCGGCGCCAAGCGCAGTCGTTTCTATACACCGAGGACGCATAAGCGGGACACCGAGTATATTCGATTGGAAGGATAGCATAAGAGAGTTAGCGCTGGCTCCGCCATCTACCTTAAGCTGTCTTATCTTCATTTCCGTGGAACGCTCCATAAGGTCAACTACGTCAGCCGTCTGGTAAGCCATTGATTCGAGGGTTGCCCTTATTATGTGATATTTAGTTGTGGCTCTTGTAATACCGATGATTATTCCACGCGCGTATGGATCCCACCAGGGAGCTCCAAGACCGGAGAAGGCGGGTACCACCATAACTCCACCGGAGTCCTCGACCTTGCTTGCATAGTATTCGCTATCTGCACTGGATTCCAATATTTTTAAACCGTCACGAAGCCATTGAACAGCCGCACCGCAAGTAAATACCGATCCCTCGAGTGCATAAGTAACCTTATTTCCTATACCCCAACCGACAGTAGTTATCAGACCGTTTGTGGTCATATACGGCTTATCGCCGGTATTCATAAGAAGGAATGCACCCGTGCCGTATGTGTTTTTAAGTTCTCCAGCTTCAAAGCAGCATTGTCCAAACAGAGCTGCCTGTTGATCTCCGGCAACTCCTCCAATAGGAAGAACCGCTCCGAGAATTTTCGCATCGGTATACCCAAATACTCCACTTGAGGGCATAACTTTAGGCAGAATTGTACGAGGGATGTTGAAAAGCTCAAGCAGCTCCTCGTCCCACTCGAGAGTGTGTATGTTGTAAATCATAGTTCTCGACGCATTGGAATAGTCGGTTGCGTGTACCTCACCGCCCGTCAGATTCCATATCAGCCAGCTGTCAATTGTACCGAAGCAAAGCTCGCCTCTCTCTGCCTTTTCTCTCGCTCCGTCTACGTTATCAAGTATCCACTTAAGCTTTGAGGCAGAGAAGTATGGGTCAAGTATCAGACCTGTCTTTTTCTTAATTAAAGGCTCTTTGCCGTCTGCTTTCAATTTTGCGCAATAATCTGCCGTTCTTCGACATTGCCATACGATAGCGTTGTATATAGGCTGTCCTGTCTCTCTGTCCCATACCACGACCGTCTCACGCTGGTTTGTGATTCCTATACCGTATACCTCATCCCAGCTGCCGCCTATTTTCAGAAGAGCTTCGGTAGCTACTCCTATCTGAGTCGACCATATTGACATAGGGTCGTGCTCGACCCACCCGTCCTTTGGAAAAATCTGAGGGAATTCTCTTTGCACAATACTCGCTATTTTGCCGTTTTTCTCAAACAGAATACATCTGGAGCTTGTAGTGCCTTGATCTAACGCCATTATATATTTTTTCATCTTCTAAAATCCTTTTCCTGGTTTTTGTTGAAACTGGGAAATTTCTTAGTTAATTTTTACATACAACCTGAGTTTATTTTATACATTACATACTAAAAAATGTCCTTGGGCAAATTTAGCCCAAGGACATAAGCTTACTGAATTTCAACAGTAACGTGCTTACCGCACGTATTTGCCGCAGCCTTCATAACCTGGCGGATAGCTTTAGCTATTCTGCCGTGACGCCCGATTACCATACCTGTGTCGCTTTCCGCAACGGTCAGGGTGAGCTCTACATCGTCTCCGTCAACACTTTCGACAACGTTAACCTGGTCGGGATTGTCTACAATGGCGCGCGCAATGTTCTTAAGTACCTCTGCAAGATCCATTACGTTACCTTTTTCACCGTCAAGTGAAAGAATCCTTCCGTATTATTGTTAATCGAAATTACTTGATTATTTCGGTCTTCTTGAGAAGGGTTCTTACGGTCTCGGTGGGCTGAGCGCCGTTGTTCAACCACTTGGTTGCCTTCTCTGAATCGATCTTAACGTCGGCGGGGTTAGTCATAGGGTTGTAGTAACCGATCTCGTCGATGAACTTACCGTCACGGGGAGATCTCTCGTCTGCAACAACTACACGATAGAAGGGGTTCTTCTTTGCGCCCATTCTCTTAAGTCTGATTTTAACTGCCATTTTTCTTTCCTCCAAAATTGTGTGTTTTTTATCTTTAGTTTTTAATAATTAACAATTGATTTTAGAAAGGCATTCTGAATCCGCCGAATCCTCTTTTTCCTTTGCCCATATTGGCAAACTGCTTCATCATCTTCTTCATCTGATCGAACTGCTTGAGAAGCTTATTTACCTCTTCGACGGAGGTGCCTGAGCCCAGAGCGATTCTTTTACGTCTTGAGCCGTTGATTATATCGGGGCGCAGCCTTTCCTGTCTGGTCATAGAAAGGATTATCGCCTCGGTTCTCGCCATCTGCTTTTCGTCGACCTGCGCATTTTTCAGAGCGCCGGTGTTAGCTCCCGGAACCATAGCCAGAAGCTGATCGATATTACCCATCTTCTTTATCTGGCGCATCTGATCGAGAAAGTCGTCAAGGCTGAAGGTCTGCTCACGCATCTTCTTTTCCATTTCGAGTGCGTTTTTCTCGTCGTAAGCGGCTTCCGCCTTTTCGATAAGTGAGAGCACGTCACCCATACCGAGGATTCGTGATGCAATTCTATCAGGGTGGAAGATTTCGAGAGCATCCATCTTCTCGCCTGTGCCGATAAACTTAATGGGCTTTCCTGTTACGTATTTTACAGACAGGGCAGCGCCGCCTCTTGCATCTCCGTCCATCTTCGTGAGTATAACGCCGGTGATGTCGAGAAGATCGTTGAAGCTCTTGGCAACGTTGACCGCATCCTGGCCGAGCATAGCGTCAACTACGAGTAAAATTTCCGTAGGGTTAACGCTATCCTTGATCCTCACAAGCTCACCCATCAGCTCTTCGTCTATATGCAAGCGGCCTGCGGTATCTATCAGTACAACGTCGTTTCCGTTCTTTTTTGCGTGCTCAACTCCTGCCTTTGCAATCTCGACAGGGGATATTTTCGCCCCCATTGTGAAAACAGGAGCTCCTACCGTCTCTCCTACGACCTTCAGCTGATCGATAGCTGCCGGGCGGTAGACGTCGCAGGCTACGAGCAGGGGAGATTTACCCTTCTGCTTAAGATGCATAGCGAGCTTCGCTGAGTGTGTGGTTTTACCTGCACCCTGAAGACCAACCATCATTATAACCGTCGGGGGCTTGGGGTTGATGTTTATCTTCGATGCTTCCGAGCCCATAAGCTTGATGAGCTCCTCATTAACAATCTTTACAATCTGCTGGGCAGGGAGAAGGCTTTCGAGCACGTCGCTGCCGACAGCTCTCTCGGTAACTGCTTTTATAAAATCCTTAACAACCTTAAAGTTTACGTCAGCCTCAAGGAGTGCAAGCTTGACCTCTCGCATTCCTTCCTTTACATCAGCTTCGGTAAGCTTTCCTTTGCTTCGGAACCGTTTAAAAGCGTTAGCCAGTTTTTCGGTAAGTCCTCCGAACATAGTACCTCCAATTTAAAACAAAGCTACGTTAGCGACTCTTTCCGGACAGAAGCTCTATAACTGCGTCGAGCTTCTTTACTACTTCGTCGCAAGAGGGCAGAGTCTGCGATACGAACGCACTACGTAAGAAAACGAGCTCCTCGACAGCCGAAGAGAGTCTTTCATCCTCGTCGGCAAGTCCCAAGCGTTCTTCAAGATAGGAGAGCTGCTCTTCACCCTTCTTTATAACGTGCCTGACACCCTGTCTGGATATGCCGATCATATCTGCAACCTCCGAAAGAGACAGGTCGTCATCGTAATAAGCCTTCATAACTGTGCGGGTGTGCTCGTCGAGCACCTCGCCGTAAAAGTCGATAAGATAGGACATCTTAAGGTTTTTTTCAAACATTGTCCCACCTCCCAAATGCTGTAAAGCAAATTACTTTACAAGTATAGCAGAAAAAACATAGAATGTCAATAGCTCTGCAAAAATATTTTTGCCTTATATCGAAATATTTTTTTAAAAACTATTGATTTTTTTGAATAAAGGTGATATAATCCTATGATGTATGAATAAAACACGATAATCAGGATGTTTAGCAGATCTTATCGGACCCTCTCAGCCGTTAATGTATGCGAAGCAGGGATTATCTAAAATTAAAAGGAGAAAAGAATGGCTAACATTAAGTCCGCAAAGAAGCGTATCCTTGTAAACCGTGAGAAGGCACTTCAGAATCAGATGGTTAAGAGCCAGCTCAAGACTGTCATCAAGAAGTTCAATTCTGCAGTTGAGTCCGGCGACAAGGCAGCAGCTTCCGAGCTTTACAGGCTTGTTGTTAAGAAGGTAGACCAGGCAGTTGCTCACGGCATCCTTCATAAGAACAACGCAGCTCACAAGAAGTCTGAGTTCACCCTTAAGTTTAACAAAATGGCATAATTTTTTAAGACCTGCTTTAACCCGAGCAGGTCTTTTTATTTCTGTTTATAATTATTGACAAGGTTTTGTGGGCGTGGTATAATTTAAGTATAGAAAAAGAGAGGAGATACTCTATGCCGAATTATGAGAAGCTCTCGCCCGAGCTTACAGAGCGCATAAGAGAGGATATAGCGAAAGGCACTCGACCAAACTTTGCGGCTAACGGCTCTATGGCGATAAGGCGTAATTCTGCCTTTGACAGAGAGAGTGTTTGGCGTCCGGCTTACGTGCGTGATGTCGATAAGATAATGCATAGCCCATATTACAACAGATATACCGACAAGACGCAGGTCTTTTCTTTTTATAAGAACGATGATATTACAAGAAGGGCATTGCACGTTCAGCTTGTATCGAGAATTGCACGCTCTATAGGCTCGGTGCTTAATCTTAATCTCGATTTGATTGAGGCGATTGCTTTAGGGCACGATATAGGTCATACCCCCTTCGGTCACGCAGGAGAGAGATATATCAGTGAGGTCTATCACGCCGAAACGGGAAGGTACTTTAATCATAACGTGCACAGCGTCAGAGTTCTTGACGGAATATTCCCCCTAAATATAACGCTCGACACTCTTGACGGAATTATTACTCATAACGGCGAGTTTGAGATGAACGAGTACCGCCCTTCTGTTATGACCGATTTTGATTCTTTTGACAGAATGGTTGAACGTTGCTACGTTGACGAGAGTCAAATAAGGCAGATCGTTCCGTCTACACTCGAGGGCTGCGTTGTCAGAATATGCGACATTATTGCATATCTCGGTAAGGATAGGCAGGACGCAATGCGTGCAAAGCTCCTCGACTCAGACCGTTCTCTCGGTGATGACGGCATCGGCTCTATAAACGCCGAGATTATCAACAACCTTGAGGTCAACATTATCGAACACAGCTACGGAAAGCCGTATATAATGATGGACGAGGATCATTATCTCGGAATGAAGGCGGCAAAAAAGGCGAATTACGACCTTATATATAAGTCGGATAGTGTTGCCAAAGTGCTTGACGAAGAAGTGAAGCCGCTTATGCAGAAGATGTATTTAAAGCTTCTTTCGGATTTTAAAAACGGTGTTAAAAGCTCCCCGATTTTCAAGCATCATATTGATTTCGTATCGGGCAATCACTATGCGGCTAAGACTCCGTATATAGATACCGAGCCTAACCAGATAGTGTGTGACTATATGGCTTCAATGACGGATGACTACTGTACCGAGCTTTATAAATTTATGTTCCCGAATGATACGGTAAAGCTGAAGTATAACGGTTATTTCGGAGACCTTGAGACTTAAATTAAACAAAAGGAACGACATTCATACGAATGTCGTTCCTTTTGTTAATCTGTTAGCCCTTGGTTATAATCGAATCGCCCAGGGTCAAAAGCTTTTTATCAAGCCCCGGACTCTCTTATAACAAACGCATCAATTAGTTGGATACGTAGGGAAGAAGTGCCATCTGGCGTGCTCTCTTTACAGCTACGGTGAGCTGTCTCTGGTGAAGAGCACAGTTGCCGCTGACACGTCTGGGAAGTATCTTAGCTCTTTCGGAAATGAACTTTCTGAGCTTTGCTACGTCCTTATAATCGATTCCGTCAACCTTATCCTGGCAGAAGATGCAAACCTTCTTTCTTCTGTGCATAGGACGGAAGGAATGCTGAGATTCGTTTCTCTCCATTAGATAGTCCAAAAACCTTTCCGACTCACAAATTCAAATTTCACTCGCCTGCGTGAGTCTGTTTACGGCGAGCGGAGAGAGCACTATTAGAAGGGAAGGCTCTCGTCACCCGGAATTTCTTCAAAGCTTGCACCCTGTGCGCTGTTGAAGGAGGGAGCGCCATATGCCTCGGGGGTGTATCCTGCACCGCCACCTACAGGAGCCGCTCCGTTTTGTGTAGAGGGACCGACGAAGGTAACCTCGTCAGCAACAACCTCGGTAGCGATTCGTGCCTGTCCCTGGTTGTCGGTCCATTTTCTTGTCTGAAGCTGTCCGCAAACAAGAATGGGGTTGCCCTTCTTGAAATAGCGGCTGACAAACTCTGCGTTCTGTCTCCAAGTTACAATGTTGATGAAGTCAACGTTCTGTTGACCCTGCTCAGCCTTAGCAAAGCGGCGATTGATTGCAATGGAGAAGCTACATACGGAAATACCGCTGGTAGTCTGCTTTAACTCGGGGTCAGCCGTCATGTTACCTACAAGGATAACTTTGTTAAAACTTGCCATTTTTCCGCCTCCGTAATAGTTTGTTATGCTTCGGTATTCTCAGCGACGTCAGCATCTGCGGTCTCAACGGCAACAGCCTCAGACTTAGCAGGCTTCTGCTCGTTAACGGTTACGATATAACGAAGTACGCCTTCGGTGATGCCGTAAACACGCTCAAGCTCAGCGGGGAAGCTGGGTTCGCTCTTGAAAGCAACGAGAATGTAGAATCCTTCAGTTACGTAGTTGATAGGATATGCCAATCTTCTCTTGCCCCACTCATTAACAGTAACATCAGTAGCGTTCTCGTTAATGAGATTTACGAACTTCTCCTTAAGAGCAGTGGTATCCTCCTCAGAGCAATTACCGCTGATTACGAAGAGAGTCTCGTAAGAACAAATCTTCTTTTCCATCTTTCTTTTACCTCCTTATGGTCATTATGGCCACCCCAAATCGGTGGCAAGGAGCTGGGCACAATTACCCATGCTACCGAAGTATTATAACACAAGCTTTTGTGCTTGTCAAGTGTTATTTTTTATTTTTTAACTGCAATGTGTAATGAATACTAAAACATCGATTTATCTCCGAATTATCTGTTGGGACTTGAAATGCAAATCAAAATAGTGTATAATACGGATATAATTTTGCGAGGTGAATACCTGTATGAATGCTGTAAAAGAAAAAGCATATGCAAAAATAAATCTATTCCTCGACGTTTTATCTAAGCGCAATGACGGATTTCACGAAATAAAGACGGTGATGCACTCGGTATCGCTTTGCGATACCGTTACGGTTACGCTTAATTCCAGAGGGAAAAGAAACATAAAACTCTCTATTGAGGGGAATAAATGGTTGCCCACGGACGGAAAGAATCTTGTCTACATCGCCGCAGACATTTTTTTTAAGCGTAGCGGAATCGATGCTGACATAACCATAAACTTAGAAAAGAAAATCCCCGTTGCGGCAGGACTTGCGGGTGGTTCCACAGACGCTGCTGCTACTCTCCGAGCCTTGAACAAGCTCTTTCGTCGTCCCCTTACCGATAAGGCGTTGTATTTGATTGCTGAGGAGCTCGGCAGCGACGTTCCTTTTTGCTTGTACGGCGGCACGGCTTTGTGCCTCGGGAGAGGCGACATCATCAAAAGACTTCCCGATTCGCTTAGACTCCATCTAGTTGTAGCCGTAGGAAGGGAGCATATTTCAACTCCTTCGGCATATAAGCGTCTTGATGAAATTTACTCTGATTTTGACGGGACAGTAGCTTATGACTCAATGCCTCTTTACGATGCTCTGTTCGACTACATATCTTTTATACCGGGTTATCCCGATAAGCTCTTTAACGTATTTGAATCGGCTGTTCTGCCGATGTGCCCTGTGGCGAGCGAGATAAAAGCAAGACTACTTGAATACGGAGCGACGTGCTCTTTGATGAGCGGCAGCGGCCCGAGCGTTTTCGGCATATTTAAGGATGAGAGTACGGCAATAGAAGCCGCTAAAAAATTAACGGAGGATATGGGCGTTTTTGCTGTTTATGCTCAATCCGTATGATGTCATTATGAGGTAATTTATGTACAAAGAGACAAGCAAGCTTTTAAGACTATTCACTAACCCTGTTTTCGTCGCATTGGCGGCTGTTTTTTGCTGCGCACTTTGGGGAAGCGCAACTCCTTTCATAAAAATGGGATATGCCGTTATATTCCCGGGCGGAAAGCCTGACGTACCCTCTACTATTCTTTTTGCGGGGATGCGTTTTGCCTTTGCGGGCTTGCTTACTGTAGCTATTTACAGTGTAGCGAGAAGGAGGGTTCTTTATCCCGCACCGTCTAACCTCTGGAGAGTCGGCACTCTTTCCGTCTTTCAGACAATAGTACAGTACTTTTTCTTCTACGTCGGTCTTGCCAATACAACGGGCGAGAAGGGAACGATAATAAGCGGCTCCTCGAGCTTTTTTGCGATTCTAATCTCGTGCTTGCTTTTCAAGCAGGAGAAGCTGACAATAAAGAAAATTGTAGCGTGTATTATAGGATTTGCAGGCATAATTGCCGTAAATGTCAACGGACTTGATTTTAATATGAATCTTACGGGAGATGCATTCGTTCTGTTTTCTGCAATAAGCGTCGCCTTCTCGTCCGTTCTCGTAAAGAACTTTTCAAAGAAGGAGGATCCCGTTGTTTTGAGCGGATTTCAGTTCATCTTTGGCGGCATAGTAATGTGCGTAGTAGGCTATTCTCTCGGAGGAAGGGTGAATTTATCCGACGTGAAGGGGCTTTTCATACTTATTTATCTTGCTTTCTTGTCTGCTGTTGCATATGCGCTCTGGGGCGTGCTTTTAAAGTACAATCCGGTGTCGAAGGTGACTATATTCAGCTTTATGACTCCTGTATTCGGGGTTCTGCTTACAAGGATAATGCTCCCGAAAAGCACAGAGGTACATATCGTGAGTATGATTGTCGCTTTGATACTCGTATCTTTAGGCGTGTTTATGCTGAATTATGCTCCTAAGCCAAAGAGGGAAAAGTCAAGCAGCGATAACCTTGAATAATAACGTAGCGTGGAAATAACGAGTCTTAAAAAAGACTCGTTATTTTACTTGTGTCGAATAGGGCTTCTTTTAAAATAAAAAATATTGACAATTAACGATTATTCTGGTATAATAAACAGTCAAGAAGAAACTGATTTTTCGTGAAAGGGGGTATGAATAAATAATGGGATTCGCAGAAGAGAAGAGAGACGATAAGGATGATTTTTGGGATATAGATAAGCTTGTTCCGAAGAAGAAGTCGAAGGAGAGCCGTTTCCTGTCCCGAGATCCTGTCAGGAGCTTTGATATACCCGCTTCCGCACCCTGTACCGATGAGGACAAAAAGAAGGAGAGCGGGCGGCTCACCTTTGAAGGAATGAAGGGGATTTGCTCTTTTGAAGAGGAGTTATACGAGCCCGAGCATTCCGGTCTTATAAGTTGGGTTAAAATAAAAAGAGCGATAGATAAGTACGATTTTTATGACGGGTTTAGAAAGGCGGCTCTTGTTTATTTCGGGTATAAAACGGAGAAGTGCGAATTTGTAAAATTTTATTCGTATATGCCCCAGTACTCTCAGTTGAATAAAGAGCAGAAAAACTATTATTTCTATTGGCGAGATATGATGTATAGGGGAAAATTCCTGAAGACGGATTACTCGTATATTTATCTCTATGTTTATGAAGTACTGAATCTGCCGGATAAAATTCCGCCCGACGAAGGTATAAAGCACTTATGCACCCTATGGCGGAGCTACAGAAAGGAATTGCCCAGGCTGGATTTGTATTTTTCAGAGTGGGTTATGGATTATTGCCTAGTGCACAGGCTGGAATGTCCATACGAATATATTTCCGATTTTATCTTCGATATTGTTTCGGTTGCTGATTTTAAGGAGTTTTATCTTTCGGCTCCGTCGGGATTTGAAAAGAACAGTGTTTCCGCCCTGCTTGCTTACGTCTCTGATTATGACTGGCGAACGGGTAAGTATTCGTCGGGAGTTTCTTCGTCCGACGGATCGAAGTCGGCTTTTGGCGCAAATGATTACAAATACCATATGGAAGGGGCTATGTCTCTGCTTCTCTCGGGCATTAAATCCGAGATGCTATACGAGTATGAGAAGTCCTGCGTGACGGTGTTTTCACGCCAGGCTTTCCGCAACTCTCTTTGCACCCATGCGGTAAAATGCAGTCTTGAGGTTGGATATCACTCTTTGAAGAGCTCGGACGCAATCAGGAGCGCTTTTACAGCGGCGGTTAGGTATACGGAAAATAAGCTCCGCTTCATTATGGGAGTAAAGAGTCGCATTGCCGTAAGAGATTTGCCGCCGGAGTATAAAAGCATAATAGACGGATATTTCTCCGATCTTTTTGAAAGAGAGAAAAGAAGAGCCGAACGGCAGAATGCTCCGGAATACGAGAAGCTCTACGATGCGCCCGAGGGCGAGCTGTCATTCGAGGGGGCGGATAAAATAGAGCAGGCGTCGTGGCAGACGACAAAACGGCTGGTTGAGGACGTATCAGATGATTCCGACGAGCAGCTTTACGGTATTTCGGATATCGAAGCGGAACGCTCGAATGTTCCTTTAGAGGATGACGCTTCCTCACAGGGCGTAGAGTGCGATGAAAATGAAGGGGACCTGTCAGATTTTGACACTAAGCTTCTCAGGTCTGTTTTTTACGGCAAAGACCCGGGGTGCTCGGAGCTCGATTTTGTCAGTTCTGTTGCGAGAATAAACGAGTTCTTTGTAGATTTTATAGGTGATATTGTCTTAGAAGAGAAGGATGGCGGCTATTCCGTCATAGAGGATTATTACGAGGAGATTGAAAATTGGCTGAATCAAATAGTGAAGTAAAGGTACCGAAAAGGGTTCTCAACACCCTTATTTCCTCTCTTTCAGCGGGGGTTGTTCCTCGCTCGGGAGCTCCTTACATTGCGATAGGAAGAAAAGAAGAAATAGAATCATTGCTTGAAAACCTTGACGATGTCAAGGAGGGCGGAGCCGCATGCAGGTTCGTTATAGGAAGGTACGGAAGCGGAAAGAGCTTTCTTATTCAGCTTATACGAGGATATGCGCTTGAGAGAGGGTTTGTCTCTATGGATGCGGATCTGTCTCCCGAGCGAAGGCTTTCGGGCGGTAGCGGCGCAGGTCTTGCAACCTATAAAGAGTTACTGATTAATATGGCGACGAAGGCGTGCCCCGACGGCGGAGCTCTTTCTACTATACTTTCAAGAGATTTTACGTCGATAAGATCCTCGTTGATAGCACGGGGCATTATGCCCGAGAGCGATTGCTTTGTCACCGAGGTGAAGAAGTGCGTTTATGAGAAGCTCTCTAAGCTTGAGGGCGATGTGGGTGGCTTTGACTTTGCAAGGGTGCTAGGAGAATATTATTCGGCTTCGCTTGAGGACAATGAAGCAAAGAAAACCGCCTGCCTCAGATGGCTCAGAGGCGAGTACAGCACAAAGACGGAAGCAAAGACGGCGCTCGGCTTTTCGGTTAGCACCGTCATTGACGACGACAATTGGTATAATTATATCAAGCTCATAGCTTCTCTTTCGGTAAATCTCGGATATTCAGGGCTCGTAATGTTTATCGACGAGTGTGTAAATTTGTATAAGATACCGAACAGAATTTCTAGAGAAGCCAATTATGAAAAGCTTCTGGCTATATTCAATGATACGTTGCAGGGAAAGGCTAAAAATCTCGGAGTAATATTCGGAGGAACGCCACAGTTTCTCGAGGATACACGACGGGGATTATTCAGCTATGATGCGCTCAAGAGCAGACTTACCGACTCGAGATATTCAGAGCTCGGGTATCAGAATCTTTCATCGCCCGTAATCAGACTCAGAAGACTTTCGTCAAACGAGCTTTTGGCTCTTGTAAGGCGTCTGTCCAGATTGTATATAGAGAAGGAAGGCGAGAGAGCTCCCAAGCTTTCCGACGAGCAGATTGCGTTGTTTATGGAGCGGTCGTTGCAAAGAGCAGGCGCTGATGAGCTTATCACTCCGAGAGAAATAATCAGGGACTTTTTAACCCTTTTGAATATTCTCAGAGACAACAAGGATGCAAGCTTTGAGAAGCTTCTCGATTCTGCAAAAGTAACCGAAGTTTCTGATTCATCAAGCTCCGACAGCGGAATGTGCGGAAATGGTGTGAATTCGCACAATACCATAGGACTTTTTGATATCGAGATTTAAAACGAGGCAGAAAGGAGAATATCGGTGACAGAAGCTGATAAAGTATTCTCGAAATTTCCGGATTTTATTAAGGAATATATTTATTCGCACGGCTGGAAGGAGCTTCGTGACATTCAGCTTGAAAGTGCAAAAATCATCTTCGAGACAGAGGGGAATCTGCTCCTGTCTTCTTCTACGGCATCAGGTAAAACCGAAGCTGCGTTTTTCCCGATAGTTGCAGATATAATATCTCATCCCGAGACCTCAGAATCCGTTTCGGTGCTCTACATCGCACCTCTGAAATCGCTGATTAACGACCAGTTTTACAGACTTGAGGAAGTGCTTGAGATGAGCGGTATAAGGCTCACACACTGGCACGGAGACGTCAGTGCATCTCATAAGAACAAGCTCCTTAATAATCCTGAGGGGATTCTCCAGATTACTCCCGAATCGCTCGAGTCTATGCTTATGAACAGGTCGAACGATTTGACTAGGATTTTCGGAAGTCTGCGCTATGTCGTTATAGATGAGATTCACTCTCTTATAAGTGCGGACAGAGGAAATCAGGTGCTATGCCAGCTCTCGAGGATTTCAAGACTTATAGGGTATAGCCCGAGGAGAATCGGTCTTAGCGCAACTGTCGGAGATCTGAAGCTTGCTTGCGAGTGGCTCGGTGCCGGAAGCGGTAGAGAAACTTATGCTCCCGCATTAAAGAAGGAGTCTCTTAAATGGAGACTTGGACTTGAGCATTTCTATATACAGAATCCTAACGAAATTCAGACTTGCCCTGAGCTTGTTACTACGGATGAATCGGTACGAGGCTCGAGAGCCGCACTCGATGCGGGATTTGAATTTCTATATGATAATCTGCACGGGAAAAAAGCGCTGGTCTTCTCGAATTCAAGAGAAGAAACCGAGTACGTTACGGCAACTCTGAGGCAAATTGCAAAATCACGTGGCGAGAGAGACGTATTCTATATCCATCACGGCAATCTTTCTGCTTCTCTCCGAGAAGATGCTGAGAGACGGATGAAGGACGAGAGCATCAAGGATGCCGTAACCTGCGCTACTGTTACGCTGGAGCTCGGCATAGATATCGGAAGGCTTGACAGGGTCTGTCAGATGGGCTCGCCGACGACTGTTTCCGGTTTCTTGCAAAGGCTCGGTCGCTCCGGCAGACGAGGCAATCCGCCCGAGATGGTAATGGTTTATAGGGAAGATACGCCCTTGCCTAACGCTACGCTACCGGAGATATTGCCCTGGGAGCTTTTGCGTGGTATAGCAATCATTGAGCTGTATTCTTCCGAGCGCTTTATAGAGCCCCCGATTTTGAAGAAGATGCCTTTAAGTCTAATTTTCCACCAGACTCTCAGTGTCCTTGCTTCTTCAGGCGAGTTGACTCCGAAGGCGCTCGCAGAGAAGGTTTTGTCGATGCCGCCGTTTGTAAACGTTCCTAAAGAGACGTACCGAGCTATGCTTGTGTCGATGGTTAATTCCGATTATTTGGAGCTAACGGAAATGAAGGGGCTTATTATCGGTATTAAAGGAGAGAAGCTTATTAATTCCTTCAAGTTCTACGCCGTCTTCAAGGATAGCGAGGATTATACCGTAAGGTGTGAAAGTGAAGAGGTCGGCACAATTACAACGCCTCCGCCCGTCGGTGATAGATTCGCACTTGCGGGCAGAGTTTGGGAAGTGAAAGAGGTTGACGTAGCAAGAAGGCTGGTTTACGTAAAGGCCGTTGAAGGAAAGATGGAGATATCATGGCCCGGAGACAGCGGAGAGATACACACAAGGCTGCTTGAAGCAATGCGTGAGGTGCTTTTCAGTGAAAAGGATTATCCGTTCCTCGGTGATAATGCGAGGTTCAGGCTTGAGAATGCTCGCCGTGTTGCAATTAATGCCGGAATGAAGGAGAATATGCTCATATTCATAGGCGGGCAGAGCTACGTTCTTTTTCCTTGGCTGGGTACACGTTCCTTCCGCACTCTCAGAAGACTAATTAAGAAGTACTCATCGGAGCTCGGTGTATCGGATGTACAGAGCGAGGGATGCCACTATATCACCTTTAAGGCGAAGGATGGGGCGGGGGAGTGCTTCTTGGATTCCCTTAAGGATATCATAATACGTGACGGTATAGAGCTTTCAGAGCTCGTCAGCAACGGAGAGTGTCCCGTTATGGACAAGTACGATGAATATATACCGCCTGAGCTGCTCAGAGAGGCGTATGCAACAGACAGACTCAGAAAAGATGAAATTATCGGTAGATTTGATTTAAATATGGAGGTTTTATGATTTACGATCTCGTAGCTTCGGCTTATGATAAAATTAACAGCGGAATTGATTATAGCGAATGGGCGGATTTTATTGAGAAAATGTTTATTAAGTACTCAAAATCTAAGCCCGAGCTTGTTCTCGACCTCGGCTGTGGTACAGGTACAATGACGGTCGAGCTGGCTTCCCGAGGATATGATATGACGGGAATAGACTATTCTGATGTTATGCTCTCCGTTGCAAGATATAGGGAACAGATAGAAAAGCCCGAGTGCGACGTGCTTTGGCTCTGCCAGGATATCACCGAATTTGAGCTTTACGGCACGGTCGATGCCGCTGTGTGTTGTCTCGATACGGTCAATCACATATACGAGCCGAAAAAACTTGACAAAATGCTTTCTTTAGTGCATAATTATCTCATACCTGACGGGTTATTCATCTTTGACGTTAACGGAAAGGCGAGATTTGAGAAGGTATACGGAAGCAATACCTACGTCTATGACGAGAACGGTGAGTTTTGTATATGGCAGAACAGCTATAATGAAAAAACCAGACTTTGCGATTTCTTGATTACTGTTTTTGCCGAGGAGGATGACGGAAGGTATGAAAGAAGCGAGAGCTGTCAGACCGAGCGTATGTATACTGTCAGAAGCCTTAAATCTGCTCTAAAGAGAAGCGGATTCGAATTTGTCGGTGCATACTCCGATTATAATTTCACTGAGGCGTCGGATGAGAGCGACAGAATTTACTTCGTTGCAAGATGTATAAAGAATATGGAGATTTAATATGTCGGAAAATTCTAAAGCAACAATATTGCGCGGGATGACCAGAGACGGTTCTGCGAGAATATTGGTTATTAATTCAACTGCGATAGTAAATGAAATGCGAAAGGCGCACGTAACCTCGCCTACCGCAACGGCGGCTCTAGGAAGGACGCTGACCGCCGCATCTATGATAGGCACGATGCTTCCCGAGGACGGCGATACCGTTACTATCACATTTTCGGGCGACGGAGAGGCGGGTAAGATAATAGCCGTCGGAGACTACTTCGGTAACGTTAAAGGATATATACAGAATCCTCTTGCCAATCCCCCGAAGAAGCTGAACGGAAAGCTTGATGTCGGCGCAGCTGTCGGAAGGGGCACGCTTTCCTTTGTTAAGGACGTTGGAGAGGGAGAGCCTCAGACGGGAATGACTGAGATAGTTTCGGGCGAGATAGCCGAGGATATTGCAACGTATTTTGCTTTGAGTGAACAGGTACCTACCGTGCTTTCACTCGGCGTTAAGGTGGATAAAGACTATTCTTGTCTTGCAGCGGGGGGAGTTTTGATTCAGCTTATGCCTTTTCCTGATGATGAAACCGTCGATCTTATAGAGAGAAACGCCGCTGAACTATCGGGTGTATCTCTTTATTTCGAGAGAGGATTATCGAACGAGCAGGTAGCAGATATCGCTATGAAGGACATACCTTATGATATTTTCGATACGCTCGAGGTATCATATAAGTGTGATTGCTCGAGAGAGCGAATGGGCAGCAAGATTGCTACTCTTGGCAGAGAGGAAATAGAAAAAATGCTCGACGATCAGCAGGCAGAGGGTAAGCCGAGAGAGCTCACCGCTGTTTGCCGCTTCTGCAACTCCGAATATACCTTTACCGAGAGGGATCTTTTGGGATAAATCACCTTTTATTTAAACAGTCTGTTTTGGCAAAACGGCTCTCCTTGCATACATTGTAAGGAGAGCCGCTTTTTTGTATAGCGAAGCCTTTGTAAAAAGGGTTCGCTCGTAAACCACCAGTCCGGCTGGTGGTTCCAAAAAGCTTTAGCTATGCATAGACAAAAATATCCTCCTTTGGTAAAATAGAGAAGGTCTGCCAACCAAAACTAA
>JAZORO010000031.1:0-2669 GCA_045656605.1 Eubacteriales bacterium | reverse complement strand
ATTGCCCTGCCGTGAAGTCCGTTTGCAAGGCCGAGACCGTGACCGCCAATGGGGTAAATGTGCATTTCTACCGGAATTCCAAGCTCCGAAAGCCTTGCCGCGTATCTGTAGCTACCCTTCACGTCCACCGACCGGTCGGATGAGGTGTGCCAGATGAAGGCAGGGGGCGTTTTCTCGTTTGCTAAAAGCGTAGGAGTTGCGTCCTTGTGGTTTGTGATATTATCTCCAAGAAGGTTTTCGTAAGAGCCTTCATGTGACTCAATATCGGTTACGGGGTAACAAAGAATCTGGGCGTTTGGAATACTGTCGGCCATATCCTCGCTGTGAAGCGTGGCCGAGAGCGCCGCAAGATGTCCTCCTGCCGACGAGCCCATAACAGCGATTTTGTTGGGATTGATTCGATATTCCTTTGCCTTTTCTCTGACTGTGCTTATGGCCTTAGATGCATCAAGAAGAGGCGCAGGGTATCTGCAGGGCGCAACGCGGTAATCAACCACGAAGGCCTCAATTCCCATTTCGTTCAGTCTCAAAGCGTAAGACTCGCCCTCGTGAGGTGCGCGCCAAGAGTAGGCCCCGCCCGCGAAGATTATCACCGCGCCATCGCCGCGTTTGTTTTCGGGAGAATATCTATGTAGCATTGGCTCCTCGCCGTCAAAGGTATCGTTAGGCCAAAGCTTAATCGACTCTTTCATTTTCCTTCTCCTCCTCGCGATTTCTCTTGCAGAGCTTGTTTTTCAGCGCGTAGCAGATAACGTGAACTATCAGTAGCTCAAGAAGAATATAAAGGAAGGATGCGGTTATGTAAATAATTTCGCCAAGGCGGTAGTATCCTGCAAAGCTGATAAGGTATTCAATAGTATTTGCGGCCTCGTAAATGAAGCTGATCAAAAACTGAGTGAACACCGCGCTGAAAATTCCGACGGTAACAGGCGCGGAAAAGTCAAATACTCCGGGCTTTTCAGGGATTTCTCTAAGGCTTTCTTCTGCCTTTCTGTCGAGCATATCCTTGATGTCTTTCGGCATTTCCTTTTTATACATAGGAGGAAGATCGTCGATAAGCGCCTTTTTGATAACCTTTCTCTCCGCTACTCTCAGCACCTCGTAAAGCAGAAGGATCTGTCCGAAGAGAAGAGCCGTTCCGAAGACCGAAACAAGCACCGAAAGACCGATAGACTCGAAGGAATCGTAGCCGTAAGCGATGTGATAGAGATAGTAGTAGGGAAGGAGATAAATCACCCTCGTCATCGCAAGTCCCGCGCCGCGTGTAATGGCGCACTTCCAGCCGTCAAAAGATCCGCCGACGTAGAGAAGCACTGCCGCAATAGGTGGAAGGGCAAATTCGATAAGCTTCGTCAAAAATATCCTGACGTACTCAAGCTCGCCGATGTCAATCTCAAGAACGTAGTTTGGTATAAAAAATATTACAAAAGCAAGCAGGTTAAGCGCAGCAAACGCTACCGCCGCAAGAGCATACAGTTTTTTGGTTTTGGTCATAAGAGACTCCTTCTTTACCGGTTCTTTGCTGGCATTATTGTATCATAAAACCCGGATGAAATCAATAGGTAAGTTAAAATATGAATTTTTTGTAAACTTTTAACTTTCTTTCAAAACCACTTGATATTTTTTTAATTATATGATATTATATTACAGCTGTCAAAATGACAGACAAAAATAAATCTCACATAGCGAGTAGGTTTACTGCCGGTGCGCAGCGCGTCTGCGTCGCAGTATTATGTCGCTATGGCGGAAAAAACCAAGGAGGAACATAAAATGTTCGAAATCACAATCAAGCAGTTGCTTGAAGCAGGCGTTCACTTCGGTCACCCTACCAAGAAGTGGAACCCCAAGATGGCAGAGTACATCTTCACCCAGAGAAACGGTATTCACATCGTTGACCTTCAGAAGACCGTTAAGAAGTTTGAGGAGGCTTACAACTACGTTTCCGAGATCGCACAGGCTGGCGGTACTGTTCTTTTCGTTGGTACCAAGAAGCAGGCTGCTGAGACCATCAAGGAAGAGGCTCAGAGATGCGGTCAGTACTACGTAAACGTTCGTTGGCCCGGCGGTATGCTTACCAACTTCAAGACCATTCGCAGATCTATCAAGAGACTTAAGGATCTTGAGAAGATGCAGGCAGACGGCACCTTCGATCTTCTTCCTAAGAAGGAAGTTGCTAAGAAGCTTAAGGAGATCGAGGATCTTGAGAAGTCCTACGGCGGTATCAAGGATATGGAGACCCTTCCTTCCTGCGTATTCATCGTAGATACTCGCAAGGAGCGTAACGCAGTTCTTGAGGCAAAGAAGCTTGGCATTCCCGTAGTTGCTATCGTAGATACCAACTGTGATCCCGACGATGCAGATTGCATCATCCCCGGTAACGACGACGCTATCCGCGCTATCAAGCTTATCGCTGGCGCACTTGCAAACGCTGTTATCGAGGCACACGGCGGCGTTCAGCTCGAGGCTGAGGCAGAGGTAGCAGAAGAGGCTGCTGAGTAATTCAAGTTTTTTAAAGTTTAAAATTTAAGGAGACTAAGAAAATGGCATTTACCGCTAAAGACGTAGCCGAGCTCAGAAAGCAGACCGGCTGTGGTATGATGGACTGCAAGAAGGCTCTCGTAGAGTCTGACGGTGATTTTGAGGCAGCTGTTAAATATCTTCGTGAGAAG
>JAZORO010000030.1:0-47022 GCA_045656605.1 Eubacteriales bacterium | reverse complement strand
ATCATTACATAGAACTTTCTTTCCTTTATATTTTGTTGATGGAGGAGTAACAATATTATCCAAATATCCAATAGTTGAAACTGATCAAATTGTTTATTCAAGAGGATGTTGTCAAGATTGGTGGTCTGCTAAAGGAATTTTATATACAAAATGTTAAGAAAACTTAACAAAATGTTAAGAAAATAGCGCTCCATTGTTAAGAAAACTTAATAAAACGATGGTTCAACTTCGAAAATTTTAAGTTGAACCAAGTTGAACCACAACTCCCAAAATTCGTTACAGAATCGCACATTTTGAGGTTCAACTTAGGTTCAACATCAATTCTTTTTTATATAACGTTCTTTTTGTATGATGTATAATTTATAACCTTTTTCAGACAACAAACGTCTGATTTCAGCAAGCGAAGTATTTCTAAAATTATTAAATGTTATATTTAATAATTTTGCTAAATTCGAATCAGTCACTTTTATTTTATCGTCTTGTATATATTCAGGACATTTTTTGACTAAATAACTACCGTACGAGCAAGTTTTACTCACGTGAACGACTGTTTTTTCAGCTTTCCAACCTTCAACAGGAATACCTTTGCTCCAACTACATTTTGTGCAATTTTTGCACGTCCAACAAATCGTCTCTTTCACTCGTCGTCTCCTATCACTATATCAAAATATGCGAAAGTCACTTTGATAATTACAAAGACAGTCCAAAATATCAACAACCATAAAGGCATTGCACTATTACCAGCAATACTACATCCCCAACCAATACCGAGTAAAAATGCATATAATAAACTAAATATAAAATCTAATGCTTTCATCCTTATTCTCTCCTAAAAGTTCAGGGTTGTCGTGAATATTGCCGATTACTTTGACATCATCTGATATTTCAAAATATTTCCCACTATCTTCTTTTAATATTTCAACCAAAACAAAACCTATACTATCTTCTTGATATTCTATATAGGCAATATTGTTTTCGTTGTCTCCATATCCTAAATACCCTTTTACAATATCCCCCTCAAAAATCTTCTTGCCGTTCTTGTCGGTCAATCCGGTGTACTGTCCGACCGTTTCGCCGTCCACGTTATAAAAATCGCCGCTGTCGTCGGGATCTCTCGGGGACGTGTCAATAAACCACGGCGAATAATGCACCCCGTATTGTATCGCGGAAGGTCTCCGTGTTAAATATCCCTCTACCCACTCGCCGTTGTCGGTCTTTCCTCTAAAAATTATTTCTCTCATTCCGCACCGCCTTTCTTTATCGGCGTTTCCTTGTAGTCGTAACCCAAGAAAGGCAAAACCATATACCACCACAAAATCCAAACGTTATTAAAATACATTGCCGCCGCCGTTACGCACAACGCAAAGACGGATTTAATGACCGCGTTACAAATCATTACTGCTTTCATTCCGCACCGCCTTTCATCTTCCTCGCCTTGCGCCACTCTCTTTTATAGGCGTTCCACTTCTCTTTGTTTTCCTTCTGCCACTTTGCGTGATAGGCATATCTCTGCTCCATATATTCGGGATTGTCCTTGTGATTATGATAGTATTCTTTGCTGTATTCCCGGCGGTCCTCTCTCTTTTCGGGATGATTCTCAAAAAAATTCTTTCTGTAAGCCTTCCACCGATCTTTGTTTTTGTGGTAGTATTCACGCTGCTTTGCTCTGTACTCTTCCCGGTGTTCTTCACGCCATCGCCTTTGATACTCTCTGTGTTCTTCTTTTTCTTTATCTGTCATATCCCTCTCCCCCCTCGCAATTCTCTTTGATGGCATCAAGGACGGTTTTGGGAATGATTATAAACTCTGTGCCGAGAGTGAAATTTCCTATCGCAGACTTTTCGATCAGCTCTGCGATCTCCCCTAAGACCTCGCTTTCCTTGCGGTAGCCTTCACACGGCAGGTTGCCAATTCTTGCAATCGCATCGGAGGGAGTGTGTCCATCGTATTTGGGAGCTTTCTCAAGCTCTTTCACCTTGAACATATCCCAATAAGGCTCTATATCGTAGTGATAAGTGGCTTGCCCTTGCTCCGTTTCAATGCCGACTATAAACATACCGTCATACATATCACCTGTATCGTGCAACTTGGATTTCCAAGCCTTTTCGGGAAACATATTACATATCACAGAGAACAGCACCGCTCTATGATGATATAATTCATTAAACGTATGATAACCGTCTGAAAAATCCCCGATGTCGTCAGGAATCTTGCGGTATCCTGCGTTGTATGCTTCTGTCGCAAGCCAACGATAATCCAACACACTTTTCTTGTGGTTCGCTTCATATAGCACCGTTGTAAGTTCGTCTATTTCCACAATCTGCTTCTCTTCGCTCAACGGCTTCAATTCAGTTTCTTTCATCTGTTGTACCTCCTACTTAACCTGAGTATCTTCCTCATACCACTTGAGTATGGTTTCATAATGATTCTTAACGTAAGCTTTCTTATCGATAATGAATGTAGCGAGTCTTTCAACGTATCTGTTGAAGGCATCGAGACCGAGCTTTTCAAGGAGATCGGACATCTGCCTGTCGGTGAGATATACGACATACTTTCCGAGTGTGCCTCCGATTGCCTTGAGTACGTTTTCCTCGGGTGTCGTAGTGTCGTCATCGTCTACACTACTACTACACTTATCTAAACCTATACTATTCTTACCTATACTATACTGTGGCAACCGCTTGACACCCACTTGGGTGTCGCTTGGTATACCAAAACTTTCAGCCTCCGTATAAGCGCCGTTTTCTTTGAGTACGAGCATAGACCTTTCCTCGATATATGTAGTCGGCTTGTATCTGTCGGAGCGTATATTGTTGTTGATCTTCCAATGCTTTATAACTACGATCCCACTCTCAAAAGGAAGAATGAACCGCTTAGCTATGAGCACCTTCATATCGTCCTCATTGCTTCCGATATCCCTCTGTATCCTCTTGGGGTTCTTAACAAACCCGTCATCATCGGCTCTCATAGAGAGGTGAAAATATAGAGCCTGAGTCGATAGCGGCATACTAACAAACGCATCACTATCAACTATGTCAAGAGAGAACATTCTTTTATTAGCCATTTATATCCCTCCTCCTAACGCCCAATACGCAAGCCATGTCACTCCTAACGACAATGCAGCAGCGATGACCGTTATCCCGGCAACCGCAAGCGCAAGTCCTATGAAGCCTAAAAGCTGCTTTAAGACCTCTTTTAACTCTTCATTCCCCATTTCTTCCTCCATTTAGCTCTAATAGTTTGGCTTTCCTGATATGTAGACAATATATATTGGCTCTGTCTGCTATTGTGAAGATCCATCCTCTCACGGCTGTACTCCGCATATCTCTCGCATTTGTCATGGCAATCGACCTGCCGATTCTCACAGCCTTTACATGGTACCGCTAACATAGCTCTACCTCCTCAAAAAGGCAAATCATCGTCCTTGACATCCTCAAAGTTCGGCTGAGTATAAGTCTGCGGAACATACGGTGCAGGAGCAGGCTGCTCAGAGGTCTCTTTTTTCGACTCGCAGAAGGTAATTTCTTGAGCGACAACATCGGTTGCATATCGTTTGTTGCCCTGTTGGTCTTCCCAAGAACGATTTTGCAGATATCCTCTTATGCAAATCTGATCTCCCTTGCCCACATATCTGCTCAAAAGCTCTGCCTGCTTGTCCCATACTGTGATATTGAAAAAGTCGGTAACATCCTTTGCGAAAGGTCTCTTTACGGCAAGCGAGAATGTCGCTACCGACTTACCTGCCTGTGTTTGTTTTAATTCTATCGAGCTTGTTGTACGCCCGAGTAATACTATTGAATTCATATCGCTTCCTCCAACTTATAAATGTTAAAGTGTATCGTACCGAATCGGTTCTTCGATGTACCCTTCGTGCTTGTGATATTATGTCCGAGCCTCTTAAGCTCTACGATCCTCGCAGGCAGCTCTACGATTCCATACTCAGCCATAGCCTGCGCCCTTGTGAGAGTACCCACGTTCTGTAAGTGCCAAAGTATAATGTCTCTTTGAGTTATCTTAGTTTTGGTTTCCATTCTCACTCACCTCATTTGATTTATCAGCCGGATTCCAAAGGCTCAGCTCCTCGGGTCTGCATATAATGATGCTGTTTCGCCCCGACGTTGCAGATATTGATGTCAGTTCGGCAGAAAACACGTCCTCTCCCGAAGGTCCCTTGCGCAGGATGACACCTGTAAGAGACCCTCTCGCGCGTTCATAATCGTGTTTGCCCTGCCAAATTAGCGATACGCCGCTTTTTAGTGCCTCCCTCAGCTCGCTTACGGTCATTCCTCGATTACCTCGCCCGTGGTCTCATTTACCTCGGTATACTCGGCTTCAAAGACGTTTTCACTCTTAACCTCGTACATATCCTCGGCGATCTCGGTCTTGATTGACTCGTCCTGCACCACAGCTTTCACAAAATCGGACTTGAGAGGAGCGTACTTGAGGACTCTCTTGAGGACCGTCTTCTTTGCCATCTCCTCAAAGTTGGTCTTCCAAGGAGAATATCCCGATCTAAAGCCTTGGCTATATTTCTCTGCGTGTCTGCGGACATCGTCCATGCTCATCACGTCAAAGCCGTAGCCGCCACTCTTGGTCTTAAACATCGCATATACCTTGACCGCATCACCTCTGTCGCTGTCGGCAGGCTTGTGAACGAGCTTCGGCTCAAGTCCGTATTCGCATACAAAGGTATCGTTCTCATAAACGATATGAGCCTGTACGAGTTCTACCTCGCCGCTTCTGTATGCGAGGTCAATAAGTCCCTTGTAGCCAAGCTGAAACTGAACCTCATCGGTTCCGTGATTTTTGAAGGGGATCAGATAAGCCTGACCGAGAGGGGTGTTCGGCTCAAGACCGAGCTGCGCCGCCGACATCATAGCTCCAAGGAAGGAGGCAGGAGTGCAGGAAGCGAGCTTGGGATTTGTAGAGATTGCCGAGAGAACCATACGGGTGAATCTTTCGGGAGTGATGACCGAAGGAAGCGCCTTTTTTATCTCGCCCTCCATCGACTTTATGTACATCTGCATTGTCTTCTTTTCGTTATTGCCTGTGGTTGCTACCTTGTTCTGAATCGTGTTTGCCATAATAAATACTCCTTATATGTAAAAATTATTTTGTGATTTCTGTAACCTTAAAGGTTCTGTAAGATGAAGTTTTGTAATATTCTGATAAATCAAGGTCCTTGTGTGCCGCAGCAAATTTCTTCGTGTCAAAGGTCTTTCTCTCCGAGCTTGTCCACGATACCTTGAAGTTGTCGGACTCTCCCTTACCGCTCTCGCCCATAAACGCCTTGATCCTGTTGGCAACCTCGTCTCTCTTTTTCTCCATATCCTTAATGAGAGCACCATACGCCATATACTGATTAAGATCAGCCTCGTATGCCATAAGGCTCACCGTGTTGTCGTTGGACTCGGGATAGAGGGTGGATATGGTCTCCGAGGTAGATGCTTCACCATCGGCAGGAGGAGGAGTCTGCGACTCAACGTACTTCCAAAATTCCTCTTCCGACTTTGCAAGAGCAGCTATCTCGTCCTCGTCCCTCTCGATCTCAAATACCATAAAATCTCTACCGAGAACAAGAACCGCGAGATACCACTTGGAACAGCCTGTAACCATCAAGTAGTGAACGCATTGAACGTAATATGTATCAGGGAATGTACCGTTCTTAAAGCTCTTCATATTGAGCGAAGAGGTGGTCTTGCATTCGAGACCTGCGTCCTCGCCTATGACCATACGGTCTACGTTGGCGTGAGCAAAGGGAAAGTCAGGATTGATAAGGATATTGTTCTCGCGGCGAACCTTCTTGCCGGTCCTCTCCGTAAAACGATGTGCTACATAATCCTCAAGGTCGCGCCCCTGCCGCATTGCCTCGTTGTCTTCCTTCGGAAGCAGCTTGCCGAGTTTGTCCGCCCATATGCTGTAAGGACTTGCCCAATTATTAAGACCGATAATGCCCGATGCATCGGAACCGCCGATAGATTTTCTTCTGTGTTCAAGCCACTCATCATGATCCATATTGAGAGTGGATATTTTAGTTAAGTTCTTATACATTTTTCTTTTCTCCTATTTCTTTTATCCGTTTTTCTGCAATATCAAAATACTGCTTGTCCAACTCTATTCCGATGAAGTTTCGCCCCGTGTTGACACACGCAACGCCTGTGCTTCCTGATCCCATACAGTTATCAAGAACGGTCTCGCCCTCATTTGTGTAGGTTTTCACAAGATACTCCAAGAGAGCAACCGGTTTCTCTGTGCAATGTAATGCCACACTTGGGTGAGGCTTCTGATATCTCAAAATACTTGTCGGGTATTTCAATCCATCTTGCTTGACATCAACAAACGCATATTCACCGTAATTGTTGTTTTGATTGTTTTTTGGTCTGCCCTTGCTGTGATTAACTGCACCATGTATCATTTGTGGATTATATGTAGGTGGCTTCTTGTAGAAAATAGCTATGTTTTCGTGTTGTCGCATAGGCATTTTCTTTGCGTTTAAAAAACCGCTTACCAAAACCTTATCCCAAACAAAATCATAACGGTAATTTTTTCTATTGCTGTTTACTAAATCTACATAGAATAGTCCTTGTGCGTGTAGAGCAATACAGCCATTAACTTTTATGATTCGATTATATTCGTTCCATAAATCACTAAAAGGTAATGCAACATCACGCTTGTTTGCTGTTACACCATACGGCAAATCGCAAAGGATCATATCAATACTACCGTCAGGAATCTCCTTCATCAATTCAAGACAGTCTCCATGTTTCAAATCAATCATTTATGTATCTCTAACCTTTCAAGCTTTCGGATAGCCTTCTTTAGTATCCTTTTCTTTTTACAAAGCTTGGTATACGCAGGCGACCAAGCCGTGTCGCTGTCTTCCATATAGAGGATTCCTTCCTCGATGTACTTAAGCTCGTTTTTCAGTTTCTCGATCATAATCGTTCTCCTTATTTTTTTAACTTGGCATATTCCTCCGGGTGAGCCGTGTAATACGCGGACATCGCCTCGGAAAGCTTCTGTGCCATTCGCTCTCTCTGTTCGTCGGTAAGCTTATCCACCTGCTTCCCTCCGACGTAGAACGTAGCTGTCAATTTGGTATCCTTCATAAAATACCTCCGATAAATTCTTACCCTTCAATTTATGCAAAATCTGCAAAAGGGTTACTGCTGTAAGCTTTCGTCTTCAACGACCTCAACCGCCTCCATAGCCTTACGCAAAAGCAGATCTGTAAGGCATTGCTGTGATAGACCCGTCTCCTCGCTGATAGTCGCAAGCGCGTCCTTGACGTCTTTCGACACCCAAATCATTACTCTCTCGCTGCGCACAGGCTTTTTGTACTGTCTAAAAATCTTGATCTTATCCATCTTTTAGTCCTCCTTTGTGCTTAAAGCACAATTGTTGGGTAAAAAAATAAGATCATCTACAGAACACCCATACAACGCTGCAAGAGCTTTCCCCGTCTCAATGTCGGGAGTACTCTTTCCGTTCTCATAATTTACTATGGTTGACTTGCTTTTTTTGAGTTCTTTTGCCACATCTTCCTGAGTTAAACCTTTGTTTACTCGTGCGGCTCTCAATGTGATTTTCATTTTTCCTTGTCTCCTTTTTGTCGAATTGTGCTTTAAGCACAATGACATAATAACACGAAATTTGTCGTTTGTCAATACCTAAAGCAAAAAAAATTGCAATTTTCTATTGACTTTTTGTGCTTTTAGTACTATAATGTATGCGAGGAGGTGATAAAATGGATAACAAAAATGTTTTCGCTTCAAATCTAAAAAGATATATGGAGGTGAAAGGCAAGAGCAGAAATGACATAAGCGAAGCTTTAGGTATCAGTTACTTCACCGTGTCGGATTGGGTCAACGGGAAAAAATATCCGAGAATGGATAAGGTAGAAATGTTGGCAAATTACTTTGGTGTTCAAAAATCTGACCTCATAGAGATAAAATCAGAAAATCTCCCCCCCGAAGAACCGAAGCTCACCGAGGGAGAGAAAATACTAATTGATTTATTCAGACGTGTGCCTGAAGAACAACAGCAGCTTGTTCTTCAGATGATCCGGGTCGCTTTAGGTAGCCCAAAACAATGACAGCTGCTGTCATCAAGGCTTGCCCCGGATTTTCTGTTTCACGAATCATTTTAATTAATTCCTTTTCGTTTTCTGTCATTACTCAAATTCCCCTTTCAATAACACAAAATTGTCGAATAATTTCTACAATCACTTTTATGAGAAAATTATAGCTCGGCTGAAAACGAAAATCAATACCCACCTTTGACCATTTCTATACCAAATTTATCCTACCAAATGGTTAAGAATATCTCTAAAAAAAGACATATCTATAAATCGAAAGGACAACATATGTGGCTTGACAACTTAAAAGAATTAAAGAAAAAGACAGGAATGTCCACAAAACAGATAGCGGACAAAACAAACTTGCCCGAAAGAACTGTCGCCCGTATCTTCTCGGGTGACACGGACAACCCTTATGTAGACACCCTTCGCAGAATCGTTGCCGTCCTTGGCGGCTCACTTGACGATTTGTTTGCGGAAAGTAAGATAGTAGTAGCAAATACTGACCTTATCGCTCTTCAGGCAGAGTATGATAAGCTCACTAATGACTTCGCTGATCTCCAAGCCGAGAATGTCATGTTAAAGGACAAGGTTATCACCTTAGAAGCAGAATGTGACCGCCTCCGTCTTACATTGTCACATAAAGAGGAGATCATTTCTTTGCACAATTACTACAATAAACTTAAATCAAATAACTGAGGCATTTACAAATGAAAAAAAGCATATTGATAATTACACTGCTCGCAGCGACATTTTTATTTTTATCTTCTTGCCAAAGAAGCATTTACGAAATGGAGAGAGAGGCAAAAAGAGAGGCTGCATTCAATGATGGCTATGATGTCGGGTACGAAGAAGGATATTGGGAAGGTATATCCGATGCGCAAGAACATTTAGAGGATGTACTGCAGGATTTATTGTTGGAGATTGAACCTGAGGAAGCAATTCAGATCCTTACAAACTATGCAGACGGTGAACCGATTACCGAAGAAGAATTACACAAAGCAATATGGGCAATACATCAATATTATTGGGATTCATATCATGCAATCAATGATAGCGATAGTTATAACTAATAGATGAAGGACGTGGTAACTTGAAAAATGATCTATTAAGAATAGGCGCCGCATATATCAGAGTGTCGGACGAGAGACAAGACGAGTATTCTCCTGACTCTCAGTTAAAGAAGATACGGGAATATGCCGCAAGAGAGGGATATCAGATCCCCGAAGAGTACGTCTTCTATGATGACGGTATATCGGGTCGAAGCGTTAAAAAGAGAGACGAGTTCAAGCGTATGATCGCAACAGCCAAGGAAAAAACACATCCCTTTGATGTGATCTATGTGTGGAAGTTCTCCCGTTTCGCAAGAAACCAAGAGGAAGCAATAGTCTATAAAAGCCTTCTTGCAAAACACAAGGTGTCGGTGGTTTCCGTTTCAGAGCCTCTACCCGAAGGACATTTCGGAGCTTTGCAAGAGCGTATCATCGAATGGATGGACGAGTTCTATAGCATCAACCTTTCGGGAGAAGTGAAAAGAGGTATGACAGAGAAGGCTTCTCGTGGAGAGCCAACCTGCGCCCCACCCTTCGGATATATAATGAGGGAGGGAAAATACTATCCCGATGAGGAAAGCGGTAAGGCGAACATAGTAAGAGAGGTATTCACACTCTATTCAAACGGAGTGAAGCAGAGAGAGATAGCTTTGGTCCTTGCTAATAAGGGCATCCGCACAAGGCACGGAAAGGCACCCGAAAATAGATGGGTAGATTATATGCTCCATAACGCTTGCTATATAGGTAAGATTCGTTGGTGTACTGACGGAACGAAAGCCGTGAGTAAAAAGAAACTCGACAACGAGAATATAATGGTAGTTGATGGTCAACACGATCCCATCATATCTATGGAGCTTTGGGATAAGGTTCAGAAGATGCTCGAAGAGCAAAAGAGGGCATACCCTAAACACGCAAGGAGATCCCAACCTATAGACTATATGCTCAAGGGACTTGTAAGATGTAGTGCATGTGGAGCAACACTCGCCTGTAATGGAGTGAAAAGCGGAAAGGTTCAGGCAAGGTGTATGCAATGCTGTAATTACTCAAGAGGCTCTTGTAGGACATCTCATTCTATCACGATTCCAAAGATAGAAGCTGCCTTCATCGAAGGACTTAAACAAGCCTTGGAAGGAAAGTCATTCACCATATCTCCGAACCAACCGAAGAAAGCTACCACCACCGACATTGACTATGATAAACTCATAGCGGTAGAGGAAAGGAGACTCGCAAGAGCCAAGGAAGCATACCTTGCTGAGATAGACACCATTGAGCAATATGCACAAAACAAAAAGGAGATCACCGAAAGAATTGATGACCTCAAGGCAAGGCGAGATAAGTGTATCGAAAAAGAAATAGACATCGATGCCTTTGCAGAGAAAGTCGCAGGCATAGTAGATTTTATACAAAGAGAAGACGTTACAGAAGCAGCCAAAAACGAGGCACTCCACACTATAATTGAAAAGGTAGTATATGAGAAGGCTAAAGGCAATTTGGCTATTTATTTTCACGATTCACAATCATCATAAATTGCAACTTGGTCCACCAAATTGCATTTTATGATAACTACTCAAACCCAAGTAAAATAGGGCATCCGCAGAGGATGCCCTTCTTTTTATTCCTTTACTATGAACGCATCGAAGCCTACCGCCTTGATCTTTTTCTGCATTGCCTCGGCGTTTGACCTCAGCAGATAAGCACCGACTTGCACACGATACAGAGTGCTTTTCTCCCCTTGGAATTCTACGCCCATCGTCTTTAATACACCCTTTGCGATTGCTTCCCCCATTGCTTTCCTTTGGCTATCTGTGGCTAAAATTTTGAGGTCTTGGGCGTTGTCCACAAAAGCACACTCAACTATGACAGCAGGGCAAGAGGTCTCTCGGATAAAGCCGTAGTAGTCCTTGCCGTTGGCGTTCTTTCGCACCTTAGCTCCTCTTGAGTTCTGCCCTACCTTCACGATCTCCGCAAGGATATTCTCGGCAAGAGTCTTGGACTTCCCTCCTCCGTAGTGGTAGAAAGCCTCTGCTCCATCTCCTCCCCCGGCGTTGTTGTGGATACTCACCGCAAGGTCGGGACCGTAGGCGTTGCACTCTCGGATTTCATCACTTAGTGGGTCATTCTCGTCTTTGGTACGGCTCACCTTCACCAATACTCCGTGCCTCTCAAGTACATCTCTGCAAGCGAGGGCGATAGATAGGTTAAGGTCCTTTTCTTTGGTGTTGTTGGCTACTGCGCCCGGATCGATACCTCCGTGACCTGCGGATATGAATACCTTCATTCCCTCACCTCCTTGCTCTTGTCAAGTATAGGCTGAACGACTCCGTTCCACGAAGCCGACAAGCCTGCCGCCAATGCCCCTATAAGCAACCCACCGAATACGCTCTGCACATCGTGAAGGTCAAATACATCCACACCTGACATCTGCGTAGAGAAGGTCGCTACAAGGTAAGCTATGCTCGATTGCCAAAAGGTCTTCATTGCTCTGATCGCTACGTCCTTTGCCATAAAACCACCTCCAACATGTAGTAGAAAGGGGCATCCCGTGTAGGATGTCCCTCTCATGTTATTTAATCATTGGTAAGTGGCTCTTCGTTGGTGTAGCAGCTTATGTCGCCGTACTTATCTCCGAGCTTGAGATAGGTCTTTTCATCGACGAATCGGATGTACTGTCTAAGATAATTGCTCTTGACCTGAAGCTGTCTCGCCTCCACCGTATTGTAGGCTTTTGCTCCGAGTCCGTAGCCTGTAGCCATTCGGGAAATGAGAACGATAAGCTTGAATATGGTGTACATAACTCTTGAAAAGGAAACGTCCTTGGTAATAGTCATCGCCACCGACACGGTCAAAAGTCCCGTGAATATGCACGAGAGAAGCATCTCAGGAGAGTGAGTCTTCTTCTTGAGGTAAGCCTCACCTGACAGAGGCACACCGCCTCTTGAGAAGCCGTTCACGTTGTCGTACAAAAGAATAGCCTCGTTAAGCTCAATGGGATCGAGCTGCCTCAGCTCTCGGACCTTTTGGGCGGTCTTCTTGCCGTACTCCGCTTTTATCTCGGAGTATTTCATACCCTTGTACTTTTCCCATTCACTACGGGTAATACGAAGAGGGCGAAGCCTGTTGGCTACCGCTTGGTCAAGCTCCACGTCAATCTGCCATTCACAGAAGAAAGGCATAAACATCGTGCCGACCTCGTATACCTTTGTGACGAGCGAGGTGAAATCTTTCTTGGAGGAAATATACTCCGAGTCGAGTTTACCGCCGTCCGCGCCGACTCTCATCATCATCAGTTCACCGATGACAAACAAAGCCACCGTAACGACTCCGTCCGAGACGAATTTGACCCCCACCTCAGGCACACCGAAGTCTGTCCATATGAAGCCGATAAGGAATATCGGAAGAAGAATACATATGAACAGAGCCATATTAGTACCGAGAATGTGTACTAAGGTCTTCGATGTGAGATTATAGCTCTTCTGAAAGTCGGTAAACTTATCCTTCTTGTCGGGGATTCTTTCAAAGTCAGCCATTGTCCTTCTCCTCTCCGAAACAGCTCTCCGCAATGTATGTCAGCACAGTACCAACGGCACAGCCGATGAGTCCCATCCAAAACACCGTGGTAAGATCCTGCATAAAGTTGCCTATGAATATTAATATATAGGAAGCAATTAGCATCACAATCCATACCACGATAGGTGGAGCGTGTTTGAGTTTGAGCTTGTCTACAAGGAAATTAAGTATCGTTTTTCGGAACACAACGAGGAGTACGATGAGGATCAGAATGCCTCCGACCCCCATCGAACGGACTCTGCCGTAGGAGTAGGTCCACACCGGGAATTTCTCAAGTATCGCCCAAATGGGCAAAAGGCAAGATATGAAGATCCCCAATGATTTGAACAGCCAATAGAATGTTTTACGATTCTTCGACATCTTCCTTCACCTCCGTTTTTTCCGCATCGGCAATAGTACCAACGGCTGCGAGGTGTCGAGCATAAAGCTCCTCCTTCTTGGAGTTGGGGATATTAGCGAGAACAAGGAGTTCCGCAACCTCATTTGCAAGTTCCATATTGGCAAGCTTGGCTGTCTTGAGGTGTGTCTGCACGTCTGTAAGAGCCTGCTTGAGTGCCTGCTTTTCGTCTTCGTTTGCCCTGACCTCGGTAAGTAGTGAGGCTATCTCCTCCTTGTATCCGTTTACCACAGCCGCAATATTCTGTACCTCTGCAAGAGCCTTGCCTATGGCTGTGTTGCTACTCTCGGCAACCGTAACAGCATTATTATTGAGAGTGCCGACAGACTTATTGAGTGCAAGGAGCTTCTGTGCAAAATAAAATGCATAAATTATAAGCGTAGCAACGACAGATATCTCTTCAAAGTTTTCCTCCACCCACTCAACTATCTGCTCGGCTTCGGTCTTTGTCGGTGCCTTGGGAGGAGTAGGCTTAGGAGTGGTTTCAGGTGTAGTTTCGGGCATGGTCTCAGGAATAGTCTCGGGGACCGTCTCGGGTATAGTCTCGGGAGCCTCGGTTTCAGGTGCCGGGGTTTCCTCGATAGCCTCTGTGACTTCGGGTTCAACTACCTCCGGCTCTACCGCGCTCTCCTCAGCAAAGACCGCCAAGGGCACCGCACATATAAGCACGATGCAGATTATAAATGCAAGAATTTTTTTCATTTGTTTTCTCCTCTCTGATCAATTAAGATCTATACCTTCAATAACCGCTCTGACCTCAAGAATGTGCAAATACTGACCCATAGCACCTTGCTGTTCACGAAGAAGAGCTGCAGGACAATCGTGGGTAGGCTCTTCCACCCTCTTAGGAGCAAAAGGATCGCCCTGTGTCCTCTGTGCTGCATCGATCTTGTTATTAAACGCTTTGAGCTTTTCATAGCGAATCTTGGTCTGCTGATATTCAGCCTTGAAGCGTTCCTTGTAGTCGGGGTGCAGCATCCCTTCTACTGTGTCGGAGAGAGGTGAATCGACCGGAACGATCTTTCTGTTGTCTGCCACTGTCTTAGGTTCTAAACGCTTGAGACCGTCAAGTATAATCTTCACATCGTTAAAATCGAGTGTGATACCGAAGCGGTCTTTCCCCTTGTCTTCTGCATCAGCAGCCATTGTCTCAAACGTGTTTCTGAGGATGTTGGTGTAATTGTGCATTATGTTTCTCCTTTTATTTAATTAAAAAGTTTAATGAATTCGTATCGAAGATACTCTCAAGGTTCTGTATCCTCTTCCACAAGGCTTCGCATTCTTCCTCGGCTGCATCTGCTCTGCACCGAAGCTCCATTATCTCCACGGCTGTGGGAGGAGGAGGAAATATCCTTCCCCCTCTTACCTCAACCACGCCGAGATCAAACTCCCTTCCGTATCTGTCGGTGAAGACAGCAGGATAATCGCCCGTTCCTCCGTGAATGAGAGTGGGCATTATAGAGTCGGCTTCGGGAGATATGCTGACCTCCGTAGTGCCTATCTTGAGTACACCCTCTTTGTCGCCCCCAATTCGCTTGGGGTCGCTTCCGTGTATCAAGCCTTTCATATTTTTGAATGTTGTGATTTTCATATGCTTCTCACTTTCTTTTTACTCTGGGGAATTATAGTTATTCGTACTATTTATACTTGAGTCCAAGTAACAGTACCGTCCGAATTGAAATTAAGTTTTTTGTTACCCGCAAGAATAACCTCAATTATTGATGTTCCACCGAGTACCATTTGCTGAGTTTTAGTAGGTGACGCTCCATAGCCAAGTGCGATACTGTGATGAATATTTGCCGCACCGCTTATCTGACCGCCAATAAATGTATTTTTATATGAGTCCTCACCCGTAACAGAACAATAGTTACCGATCATAACATTTTCATAACCGCCCTTGTTATTGCCGCCGGCTTCAAGACCGATACCTACGTTGTTACTGCCGTATGTACGATACATAGCATTTTTACCGATTGCTACGTTGCCCGAGGCGGTTGACTCAGCTGTACCTCCGAGAGCCTGCTGACCGATTGCTACGTTGTCACAAACGTTAGCACCGCTATGAAGAGCACTAACACCGATCGCAATATTACGGTCGCCTTTTTTTGTGTATATTCCACAATCAGCTCCGATACCGATATTACTCTCGCCGCCATCCATTAATTTGAAAACGTGCCCGCCGATTGCAATATTACGATGACCGCCCTTTAATGCATTAAGCGTTTCAGCACCGATTGCGATTGTCCGAGTCGAGCCGGTCGCATTTTGGAAAGTGTCGTGTCCGAGTATGATGTTGCGATAACCATAATTTTGCAAGTTTTGATCGGTAAACATCGAACGAGTAAACAGATTTACCTCGTCTCCCGTTTCTTGTATTTTGCGGAATTTAATATCGCTCATTGTGAACGTTACAGTAGAGCCCGTAGGCGCATAAGGTGTTATAGTTAGTGTTGGATTGCCCCAACAATGCAACGGCATAACAATCTCACTTGTGCCGCTATATGCAAGTTCAGGATAGCCGTTGCCTATTGCAATCTTGACAAACTCACCAGCCGTGTAACTCGTCTTAAATTCAAGTAAATAATCTTCGCCGTCTGCACCGGCAAAAGAGAATGTAATAGGTGCAGTTCCGCCCGAAGCGTGAGTGAGTGTTCCGTTACTATTCGACCAACCCGAGCCGAGAGAAAGAGCGTTAGCGTTGAATAGATTCCCACCAACGTGTATTGTCCGGTAGGCATTATAAGGGAGTATACCCGAATCAACAAGCGAATCAATTTTTTTCCTCGCCTCAGCATCAACAATCTTGTAGCCGTTTAATGTTTTCATCTCATTCATATTATAATACCTCCAACATTACATCACCCTCGCCGTTTTCGGTGAGCTTTACTTTTATGTTTGCGACGTTAGTCCCGACCGTTACGTTTCCGTTCCCGTCGTCTGTAAAGATCAACTCCGCTTTAGTAAATCCCTGCCACTCGTCGTTTTCGTGGATATATACCTCGTTTGTTGTGCCGTTCTCGCCGACCTTGTAGATAACGTCGGTTTTCGATCCTCGGAGAGCGTAGACAGCACCGTTTTTCGTAGTGTCCATTTCCTCAACGCTGTCTACCCATCCATAGCAGACGTTACTCGAGAAAACGTCGGTAATTAAAATCGCCTGACCGCCTGACACTATATATAAAAATCCCGTTGCATTTAGTACATACATTCCGTCTTTGCTGAGCGGAAGCTCATCAACGAAGTATATATCATCAACAGCTATCGATCCACCGGAGTTTTCGGCATATTCGAGAAAGTCGACGGCTTCCCCGTCAACGATCATATAAACTCTCGACCCTCTCGGCTTTTCCGTGGTTTCAAGCGTTTTTTCAAGCTCATACCATCCGTCAGAATATGCGAAAACGCCTTTAGGGATAAGCTGTGTTCCGGGACGAATGGTGTAAAGACTCGCATTGTCCGTGGATGTATCTATGACAATATCGTCCACGGAGTCAATCCAACCCTTATCTGCGCCGGGTGCAAGCATTTCTTCGCCAAGAGGAATCGCCGACGCTTTCGTTCCGTCAAATGAAATATAAGCTATGCCCGTAGACTCCAAAATATAGCAATTATATATATTATCTCCCGGAATTGTTGGTGTCATAATGTCGGGAAGCGTCGAAACCACAGTTAGCGTTAAAGTGCTATTCATTCCCATCATTGTGAAGAAGTCCTCAAGCGGCATATTAAACTCCGCACCTTCCATATACGCCGCAAGCCACAAGCTCAGCGACGATTCTTTTTCCTCGGTGAGTCTATATGCCGCATCTTCGTTTATATCCTCTGTCGGAAGCTCGGTAACGTCGATAAATCCGCCGCCACCACCGCCTGATCCGTACCCTGCTATAAGCGCATCCACCGCAGGGGAAAGCTGTGTGTCCGCTCTGCTTGTCGCTGCATTGGCTTTTTCTATCAAGCCTTGTATTTTAGCCTTTACGCTTTCTAACGTAGCCATTAGGTATCACCTCCGATTAAGACATCAACGCCGTCTATGTAGGTCGCAAGAACCTGCTTGACACGGGTCTCTGCTTCTTCTGCGCGGATAGCATAGCCTCGAGCTTCCTCGCCAACTCTCAGCCTTTCAGCCTCGTTGTTAACTCTTATGTTTTCGGCATCCACTCTGCTCTGCTCGTTTGCAAGAATGCTATTCAGCGTTTCTTCTCGCCCGGCTTCCGCATCTGCTCTTGCGGCTTCGGCTGTGACTCTTTCCGACTCGGCTGTCACTCTGCCCGTCTCCGCAACTTGTCTCTTAGCCTCCGCAGAAACCATCGCATCAACAGCCGTATAGTCCTTATCGGTGAGAACGATATCGTCACTACGGAGTACCTTCGGACTCACTATCATCGTGAACCTCGGAGAGCTTATCTTCTCTCCGTCAAGTCCGTATATAGTAAGGTCGCATTCGTGGACTCCCTCCACGGCGCAGGTGTTCTCGTTCTGACGGAACGGATACTCTACAACAGCATTGTTTCTTATCGCACAAAACTCCTCAAGGTGAGTTCCCGTAGGTCTCTTTATTGAAAGCTTTGCGAGACACCCGTCCTCGATTATATAAGGAACACCGCCATCGGTAAGGCTCATAAGCAAGGCAACGTTTGTATCGCCGACCATAACGGGAATGGCGTACTGCGATTGTATGCTGTGAAGGTCAAGTGTTAATCTAAAATTTGAAGAATTCATATTTTGTTCCTCCTAAAAAACCTATAAAGATATTAACATAAAAAGGGGTGGATATGATATCCACCCCCCATAAGGTTTTATTTAACGCCACGGTGCTTCCCACAGCTTACTTTCTGCCCAACCGAAAGCAAAATAGAGACTGTCTTTCTGCCTTGCGCTCAAGCTTAGCGAATTGATATAAGCCATCATTGACTCTTTAACTTCACCCGAAAGCGTATTCTTATACTTCCAAGCTTCGTAATAGGTATTAGCAGGAACTCCGAGAGGCTCACAATATGTATTGTAGCCATTGACAGCCGAGTAAGAAATGCCCTCACATTCAGGGTGTTGCTTTACAAATTCCAAAACAGTAACCTTTTCGGTAGCTTTTTCCCTTGTCATGCTGCCATATCGCACATACATCTCGATAGCTCTTGAAGCTGTAATACTACCCTCCATAAACTCATCGTCTATGTCATCGTATTTGATACCCGTAACAACAGCGCTGCTCCATTTGTTCACGGTAGCGGTTATTTCGTCACTATCCATATCAGAATACTTGGTCAGCATATTCACAGCCTGCGACTTTGAAATATCGCCGTTCTGATACCATTCTCCGATCTGACTCTTAACCTTACTCAGCACCTCTTTCTCGGTTAATCCGTGAGAGGTGAGTTCGTCCATAGCTGCATCAAAATCACCGCCGTTAAGGACCGCATCGTAGATCGCATCATACCTTGAGTATCCTTCGCCTGCTTCCCATCCTTCAATGGTAAAGTATGCTTCGTTCTCGGTATCAACAAGACCTTTCTCAAGAAGCAGCTCCACAACCTCCTCGCGCGTAAGATAACCGTCCTCGTAAGCATATCTTATCTCAGAAAGCTCACTCGACTCATATGTCGTAAGCTTAAGGCTCGGTGCAAATGATCCAACGGTATTATTCCAAGCGGTGATTATCTCCCTTGTAGCTGATGCCATAGGCAGACCCGTCATACCCGAAACAGCCTGAAGCAGCTTATAAATGCCGCCGTACCAAGTGTAATTGGTATCCTCGCCCGTGATCTTGTCGTGGATGATCTCCGCGCCTTTCACGAGACTGTCATACCACTGCATAAATACCGACTGCGGAGGATTGCCGTAGGTGTCTACTCCGAATACCGAAAGAAGAGATTTTGCTAAGTCGTAAAAATCGGCAAGGATCGGGAGCTTGTTAAACGGCATAAGCTCATCTACAAGGTTTCCGCCAAATGCTTCAAGCCACTTTTCGTACCATTCCTCATAGTCATCATCATCTCGGGGAGCATCTGCTGCAGCCTGTACTACCGCAAGGAGAACGGCACCAACAGCGTATACATAGAGTCTGCGTCCTATCATCTTGCTATTCTTTTGCCAAGCCTCGCGCTTTGTCATACCTCGCTTGATGTCAAGGTTGTATTTGTCAAGAGCATCTATCAGCATACTTGCGTTTGTGGTAGGCTCCGACATAAAGGAACCGACAAACCTTGCGAACGCACCCTTATCTCTCATAAACTCATTCTTGGTAAGTATGCTATCCACAACCTGAGTCTTATAGATAACATCCTCAAAGAGCTTTGTTACAGCCTCGTAGAAGCCTTCGCTTTCAGGAGTAAGGTGTTGCTTTTTAGTTACTTCAGCTTTGGCAGCACTCCAAATAGCCGCCCAAGTCATAAGGTCCGCTTTTTCAGCTCCCCACATACCAACGTCTCCCACTTTATCAAGCCAAGTGGAATCATGTTTAATAAGGTGAGTAAGTCCTCTTGAAATGTTTACATCATAGAAGCCGAGAGATTTCCAAGCTGCGATACCGCTATACTTCTGCATTTCTTCGATATTCTTCTTGATCGCAGAAGGATTGAGCTTCATACCCTTAATTATCGACTTGTAATCAATAAGCATACCCGCTCTCGTAATTGCCAAAGGCTGCTGTACTACGACACGCAAATTGTATGCGACCTGCGCTATGTTGTAGCGGTGCAGCGATTTAAGACCGAGAGAGTCATAAGAAGTACCCTGAGCTGCGGTTCCATTGAACGCCTTTATAATATTGATAATAAATGTCTCTGCATATCCTTGCTTACCGCTTCCCGGTCTTGTTTCTTCCGGCACTCCGTAAACACGGTCCATTCTCTCTCTTACGTTGTCTCCGATATGCTTCTTTCCTTCATCGTCAATAAAGACCTGCTGATAGTTAAACCACTTGAGAGCATCGAGCACAGGAAGTGCCATAGCGTTATACTGCGCCATACTCGCCATGTGATTGGCAAATACATCGAATATGCTGTAAATAACAATACGATTATTTGCGCCCTCTTTTCTCGATTTGGTAAAGCTCATATTGAGTAGAGCGTAAAGAGCCGCCGCACTCGGATGTTCTTCTACTGTCGCAGAAAGATGTCTACCGTCAGAGTTGATCGGGAAGTATTTCGGATTTGTAAAGAGTTCTTCACCGAAACGAGCCACCGAAACGTAGTTGCCCCACTTACCGCCCTGCTCTGCCATATACTTCTGAAGATTGTCAGCGACCTCTCTCTGTCTGTCAGTAAGAGAACCGATGAGCCTATTAAAATCACCAACCGTAAGAATATGTCCTACGTCGGATATCTTCTTACCGTTACGGGTATATGTTGCTACTCTGATACCGCCGCCGTCAATATGCTCCTTTGCCTCGGGGTCTTTTGACAGCTCATAGAAGGACATAAGATGGGAAACGGGGATTTTCACAAGGTCATTGCCGAGAGTAAATGTCTTTATCTCGTCTTCCCAAGCCTTGACCTCTTTTGAGGTATAGGCTTTCTTGGTAAAACTCTCAATTTCCTTTGTATTGAAAGCGAGCTTTGCCTGTCCTCTGCGCAGTCCGTCATAGATAGCCTCGCCGCCTTTACCAAAACGCTCAAAGGCATACGCAGGACGTATCTGCTGCCAAAAGAGGAAGTTTGATACCGCGCCCGTTTTGTCGCCTGCATTATCAAGCTCTTTCATAAACTCAATAGAATTGTCGCCTGCCTCGTAAACGTGTTGATACATAGCGTTGTTGTGGAAGCGGTTGACCTGCATAATGTACTTTTTGAGAGTCCGTACAATAGAGGAGAGGTCTTTGAGTTCTTCGCTCGTCATTTGATTTATAACAAGCTCTCCACTATTCTTTTTAACAAGCTCCTCGGTGGAGTCTATGAAGGTTTGCAGTCTCTCCATAAAGTTCGGAGGAAGGTCATTATAACCGGAGTAAAGTCCGCTTGCATCTATGTTTATCTTAAGAGCCGAATTAAGCTTCTTAAGACGGTCCATAAATGCCTCGTCAGCCTGCGTTGCGTTGCCGCCCTTAAGAGAACGCTTGCTCATAAAGTTAATGCTTGAGAGGAAAGGAATAACCGAGTTTTTAAGTACATCGGGAACGTGCTTTACGATGTCTTTATTATTGGGAGCTATGATCCAATTTGTAAGTTCGTCCACGTCGCCACGGAGTCTCTCGCGGTACTTCTTGATATTGTCCGCGTTTCTGCGGCGGTCACGCCAACGGTTAAGTATCTCCTGACCGTGCTGTCTCTCCTGCACCTCCACGACCTTACGAGCCTTTCCAAGCACTCGTTTCAGCACCTCTTTTTCCTCCACAGTCAGAACGTCTGCTGTCGCCTTCTTTATCTGACCGTCAAGGATCTGCATACGATTGAGAGTTTCGGAGGCAGCCTGTCTGTCAACCTTAACACCAAACTGCTGCTCTTTGTAGAGTCTGCCTGCCTCGGCTCTCTTGTCCTGAAGGTCTTTCAGCTTTGAAAGCCTGTCTTGGAAGATAGTCAAAGCATCCGTCTCTGCTTGGTTAAGGTCGCTCACCTTAATTTCGTTAGCAGCCATTTCAAGCACTTCGCGGTCTGTCAGAGTGTCGGTGCGCTGCTGTTCCTGCTCACCCTCGCCTAAATACTCTCTACTCTGCTCCTGAACGGTATCTTCTGCCACCGAGTCAAGAGACTGCTCCTCTTTCGGATTGAGTATCGCCATAACCTCGTCATAACGCTTGCGCTTCTCGTCAAGCTCAGCCTGCTTTGCAAAAGGCTCCGCGATAAGCTTCTCCTGCTCTACTATATCCTTTTTGGTATCGGAGAGCTGTGTCTCCCACGCGCTCACCTTCTCGGATATTCCTTCTACGACAGAGATCATGTGATTTATCATAAACGTGGTGTTGTTCGGATATGTATTGAAGGAATAGCCTTGCTTGCCGCTTATCAATCCCTTGATACCTTCGTGTGTCTTCACTACTCGAACATTGAAGCCTGCAAAGCTTCCGATAGTGGTATATCCCGTATCAACAGCTTTAGCCGTTGCCTCTACCATAAGAGCCGCGCCTGCATCCTTTTTCTCGGTATAGGTCTGCTTTCCAACGGTTATATGGAATCTACCCTCGGAATATGTATCCTTGATAGACAGAACGTCCTCTTTGCCTTTCTCGATTCTTCTCTCGAGGACTTCAATATCGCCTTTATCCTTTGCAAGTCTTTCTACTGCCGATCTCACGGAAGATCTGTGCGCTCTGTAAAGAGACTCAAGCTTTTTAATATCGGTGTCAAGCTGTACCTGCTCCATAATAAGCGGACTGCCCGATGCAAGTGCTTTAACCTCGGCTGCGGAAAGTGTTACCTCTCCCGTGTCCTCGGTCTCACGTCCAACGCTCTCTCCGTTCATTACCTGATTGATGAAGTTCTGCTTTCTCTCGAGGATATCCCAAAGACGTGCATCGAAGCTTCCCTCGGTAACGTAGGTGAAGCACTCAACCTCATCGTTGATATTGCCCTGACGGAAAGCACGTCCGTTTCTCTGTTCCACGTCGCCCGGTCTCCAAGGTGCATCAAGGTGGTGGATAGCAACAACACGCTTCTGCGCGTTCATACCAACGCCCATTTTACCCGTAGAACCTATAAGAACTCTTACCTTACCGTCATTAACATCAGCGAAAAGCTTCTTTTTCTTCTGATCGGTGTCGGCTTCGTGAATAAAAGCAATCTCCTTTGCAGGAATACCTTCCTCGACAAGTCGAGCCTTGATATCATCGTAGAGCCTTGCGCTCTCCATATCCATAGAGGTGTCGTCGGTCTCGGTGGTTGTTTCTGTCTTGCTCTTGCCCTTCGGAGTTGCCATATCGCAGAATATAAGCTGTGTTCCCTTAATATCCTTGCTGTCATTGTAGGCTTTTACCACATTGTCAGCGCAGCGATATATCTTACAGCCTTCTTCGTAGGGGAGAGTGGGATCTATCATACGCTGAGTATAGGATATCTTTCTTCCGTCGGAAGTGATTTTCAGCATATTGTCAACCGAAGGATCAACGTTCTTTATATTGTCAGCTCTCTTTTCGAGTTCCTTCATATAATTCTGCTGATACTCTCCCGGTTCACATACTACGACATTCACCTTGCCGCCCTTCATTGTCGGGATCTTGAGTCCGGGGATATCGGTCAGAACGTCAGCGAAGTTGCGGAACAAAAGCTGAAGCTCACTCATATTTTTGAATCTTGAGAAACTTTGCTTTACACGGTATCCTTGTCCGCTCGGTTTGATTTCTACGCCGTTTACGACCTCTCCGAACTGCTTTGCCCACGCATCGAAGGTGGAAAGTCCAAGCTGCTCAAGGAGATCAGGCTGCAGATATTTCTGCATTATATACATTTCCGACATAGAGTTCATAACGGGAGTAGCAGTAGCAAATACAATTCCTTTACCGCCATTCAGCTTTTGCAGATAGCGTACCTTTGTATAAAGGTCAAACGCTCTCTTGGAACCGTCCTTGTTTCCAAGTCCCGATACATTCGTCATAGACGTTGTATAGAACAGATTTTTGAAGTTGTGCGCCTCATCAATAAAGAGTGAGTCAACGCCAAGTTCTTCAAAATCTATATTGCCCTCGTCCTTCGCCTTGTCTGTCAGCTTGTCTATCTTAGCCTGCAGGGATTTACGCTTCTTTTCGAGGTCCTTAACCGACATAGCTTTTGCGCCCTTCTCGGCTTTCGCTTCCTCAATAGCCGCAATAACGCTGTTGATCTGCTCCTGATAAAGCTCTCTTGTAAAATCATCGGACACGGGGAGCTTTTCAAACTGCTCGTAGGAAACGATAACAGCATCATAATCACCCGTAGCAACACGATTCATAAATATCTTTCTGTTAGCAGGTGTAAAGTCTGTAGCCTCTGCCACAAGAAGCTTTGCAGTCGGGAAGAAGTCAATAAACTCATTACCCCACTGTGCCACAAGAGACTTAGGAACAGCGAACATAGGCTTTTTAACAAGTCCAAGCTCCTTGAGCTTCATAGCTGCCGCCGCCATTTCGTAGGTCTTACCTGCGCCAACCTTGTGAGCGAGAAGTGTATTACCGCCCGAAGATATAACACGCTGTACTGCGTTTCTCTGATGAGGACGGAGAGGCTTCATAGCGTTTGCGCCGTTTACAGTCAGGTTATCACCGTTATACTTTGGTGTAACAATGGAATTGAAGGTCTCGTTGTAAAGCGTAGCAAGTTCGCCACGTCTTGTCTCGTCCTTCCACAGCCATTCCTGAAACTCCTTCGTAATGTTCTCGATCTTTTCATTAGCCGCAGCCGTTGCATCTTTATTTATTACAAACGAACCGTCATCAAGCTTATCCTTGATAACAACGCTCTTTGAGTTCAGCATAGCATCGAACAAATCAAGGAAGGACCTGCGAGAAGTTCCCCACTTCTGCGTATTCTGTGCGTTAAACTTCAAGTAGCTGTTCTTAAGCTCTACCGTAAAATTGCCCGTCTCGGGATTTCTTGTAACATCAACGTTCTGTCGCCACTCGGAATTACTGCTGCCGAGCATATAAGCGGCAAAGTCGGAATATACGCTTGAAGGAATCCAAGGAGTACCGGGGTTTACGAATATATCCTGATATCCCACGTCCTCGGGAATAACAGCCTTGAGCGCTTCAACGTTCTTCTGATAGTCGCTGTCCATAGGCACAAGCGCCTCAGCATCACGCAGCTTTGCGCGAACATTACCCGAAAGGTAAGTCTCTGCCGTTTCAAGTACGCCGTTTCTGTTCTTGAAAACCTGCCTTGAGTCAATCAACTCGCGGCTTACATCTGCTTCGGTCTTGCCCGTCAGCTTTGCAATAAGAGATACATCAACGCCGCCCGTTTGGTTTACCGATACGATAAGTCCCTCTGATATGTCTTTCGCAGAAGTGATAGTACGGTTCGGAGCTATTGTATTCTTGGAGAATATATCTGACTTGGTTGCGGTCTTCTTGTCGGGGTTCCAATTCTCAAGAGCAAACAATGAGTATCTGTCAGGATCTGCTGCAAATGCGCTCTTGTTGGAAGGAGCATTAAGGAATCCGTTTTTCTTTACAAAAGCATCATACAGTTTATTGAGATTCGCTCTTGCCTTTTTTATCTCGGTTTCCTTGAGTCCCTGCTGCTGAGCGTTCATAAGTGCTTTTGCAGCATCTCTGATATCAAGCATACCCTTGATACGTTCCGCAACCTTCGGAGTTACGGTCTGCTCGACAAGCTCTCCGTCCTTGTTCTGATAGATCTTTCCGTTCTTCGCTACATATCCGTCAGCTTTGGTTTTCTTGTCTGCTCTCTCTACCGCAAAATTGGTCTTTTCGGGAGAAAGCTGCACGGGATAATCCATTTTACCCTTAATAGACTTAAAGGCTTCGCGGATCTGATCTGCAAGGCTGCCCTTTCCTTCAAGAGCTTTGTATGTAAGATTGTTTCCTCTATACATACTTCCGTCCATAGTTGCAGTTCCGAGTACCATTTCGGGGTGAGCATCAAAATATCCGTTGATATATGCTCCGCTGTATCCGCTTATGTACTTGTAAGGTGCTGTGAGGAAGTCCTCGCCTGCATAAGTAGTATTGGCAGCTCTCTTTTTGAGGATCAGAATATCTGTTACTACCTCGGTTCCTGCATTACCCTTGAAAGCGGAGTCGGGAAGCCTGATAGCTCCGAGAAGGTCCGCCCTCTGCATAATATATCTTCTTACGGTCTCGTCCTTGCTGTTCATAGTATAGGAGGATGTGATAAACATCACGATACCACCGGGACGAACCTTGTCAAGAGACTTTGCAAAGAAGTAATTGTGAATTGCACTTGTCACCTTTTTGGGATATGCCTTGTCGGTAATAGGATAATTACCAAAGGGAACGTTACTGATTATAACGTCCATATAATTGTTAGGAATGTTGGCTTTCTCAAAGCCTTGTATTCTTACGTCAGCATTGGGGTAAAGGTATTTTGCGATAAGACCTGTAATGCTGTCAAGCTCTACCATAGTCCAACTCTTTACCTTTGCGCTCATGTCGAGAGGCATTGCACCTACAAAGTTACCAACACCGGAGGAAGGCTCCATCATACGCCCACCGTCAAAGCCAAGCTGACGGAGTCCGTCATACATAGCCTTGATTACGGAAATGTCGGTATAGTGAGCATTAAGGGTAGATCCTCTTGCAAGCTCGTACTCCTCTTTGGTAAGAAGCTCGCTAAGTTCCTTAAACTCTTTGCTCCAATCGGTCTTTCTCTCGTCAAAGGCATTTGCAAGACCGCCCCAACCAACGTACTTGGAGAGTATAGCTTGCTCAGCCTCGGTTGCATATCTGCCCTCTGCCTCAAGCTTCTTTACAAGTCGTATAGCCTCGATATTAGCCTTATATCTTGCCTTTTCTCCATTAGGAAGGTCAAGAGAATCGCCAATCACAAAGTTTTTGCCCTTCGGAAGTTCGGTAGACTGCTGCGCGATCTGCTCTGTTACTTCTTCGTGAAGCTTTTCAGCAGCCTCGGGAGTTAGCTCATCATTTCGTCGTATATCTCCGCTCTGACTATCTCCATCGCCTGATCTACCGCGAGTCCCTGCTCCGCTACCATCGCGCACATCATCTCGTCGAGTCTCTTGTCCTCGCTCGACAGAGTCTCCCACAGAGTCCCCTCCTTGTACATCTCCTTGTACATCTCCGGCTTGAAGTCCTTCCAATACTTGTGGATCTCCCTGCCTATCGGTGTCAGACTGTTGTACTGTGCCTCTGTTATCAACATTTTCGACATTAGGTTTTACCTCCTTGTTATTATCAGCTTTAAACTTCTCGTGAATAGCAGAAATCTCTCTTGAATACTCATTGAAATCGTAAAAGACCTCGCTCAGTCCATTCTTGAATTGTTCAGACAATCCCTGTGCGATATGTCCGTAAACAGTCGCATTCAGTTCATCGTATATACCCAAAAGTGATACTTCGTCAAGATCAAAAGCATCTGCATTTCTGTGCTTTGCAATCTGATCTATAAGTTTTCGTGTAATATCCGACGACAAATTCAGCATTTCGGGAGTGCGTTCAACGAAGTCCAAATACGGCTTATATTCAAGCTGCCTCATAACGTGTGCGGCTTCGTGCGGTGCAATCATACCGCGATCCTCTTCAGAGATATCTTCGCGCATATATACTTTGCCGTCACGCGAAAAAGCAGGAGCCTCCTTGTGCCATTCTGATTTCTTCACCACATAGCTTTCAATGCCGTACTCTTTGAGAAGCTCACTTTCTGCCTCCTCAACCGAACCTTCACGAGGTTCAATGAATGCATCATTTGAAAATGGTTGGTCTACTAATCCGTGTCGTCCCCGAAGATCCTCAGGCTCTCTATGAACTTCCCTTCTTCCTCCACTTTCTTCCGATATTTCGGGTCTGTTTCCATCTTTGTGTAGTGATCTTTCATGGCTTCCTTCACCATTTTCACTTGTTCTTTCATCGGAATCGGCTGTTTGTTCTTCCCGTTCTGTTCCATTTGCAATACCTCCGTCAGTATTATCTATAGTTTGGGGTTCAGTTTCCGCATTTTTCTCAGCTTTTATTGACTCTGTACTTTCAATCTTTGCAGGACTTTCTGTAACTTCATCAATGGCAACCGTCTTTTGATAGTTTTCCACAGCGCCAAGAGCAGCCTTGTCAAAGAGTTCCACAATGCTTTCCACATAATGCACAGCCTCTCCGACCTGCTCCTTAAGGGCGTTTGCTTCTCTTGAACGGTTATGACCGATAGTATTGAAGTATGCCTTGAGGTCGCTTAAAAACTCTTTGAGCTTTGCAAGAAGCTTCTCAAAGATATTTTTATGATTGGTTGCAAGAGTTTCGACAAAGTGTGAGTCAGGGAGAATGTCGGTCATAGCCTCGGCTACTACCTCGCGGCTTGCCTTCTCATAGGTCATTCCCTTGTTCATCGACATCTTTGTTTCAATCAGATCGTGAACGTTCTCTCCTCGCGCCGTAAGTTCTGCAAATACGGCTTTTCTGAACTCATTATACCAAATCGGATTCCATTTTTCAATAAAATGTGTAAATTCATGGGAAAAAGTTCGAAGCATGGCGTATTTTGCAAGGTCATCTACACTCTTGATGTTTTTGAGTCCTGCATTGATGTCAATACGGAGCTTATCATCCGACCAATCAAAGCTGCCCTGAGCACCCTCAAAATCTCCGTCAGCGTTTGCATCGGATCTATAAAGAACAATGTCAACTCCCGTAGCTTCTGCAAAGGTGGTGAGTATCTTATATGCTTTGTTCTGAGTGTCATTGAAGGTCTTTTTAAGGTCAGAGATTGTAACGCCCTCTCCCTTGACGGTGCCTATCTTACGCCCGGTCTTTCCGTTGACAGCTTTCTTATTCTTGGCATCCTGCTCCTTTGCGGCTGTGTCGGCTGCCGCAGCTCCTGCCTCATAAGCAAGCTCTCTCTGCTGCTCGGTAAGGTATGCGGTAGAGTCGCTGTTCATAACGTAGGAAAGTGCTACTCCGCTTCTGCCCATATCATAAGCCGCGCTGTACGCCTTGTCATACTTAGCTACGTCCTGACCTTCTGTATAGGTATGTATCATAGCCTGAGCCTGCGCTCCGTATTTTTTGGAAGCTTCGGCAAGAGTGTCAGCCGAGCTATTATCAGCAGCCTCAATTTTAGAACCGCTCTCTGATACGTCAAATTTGCCCTCTGTCGTGATTTCTTTTGCGGTGAGGTTCTCGGTCAGGGGAACCCTTTCCTCTTCCTCGGGAGGCTCGGCTACTGAGATAGGCGCTTTCTTATAGGGAGTTGTATCTTGCGCATCAGGATCAATCCCCTTGCTGTATGCCTTTACATTTATGCGTTCCGTGTCGAGCTTTTCTGCCCAAGCACTTGAATGCTGTCCCTCCTCGATTTTGTCAGGGTCGGACTCGTTCGCCACTCTCTCACCGTAGGTACTGTTTTTAAGAGCGATCTTCTCTGCTATGCTAAGATTCTCACCCGAATTCTTCTTCGCAATGATATCGGAGAGTTTACCAATGTTTCCTTCTTCACCAAGTTCGGAGAATCTTGTTTCTGCCCCGGACTTTATCTTATCTATGTCTTGGTTCCAAAGGTTCTGCTCATTGGTCTCAATGAGTTGTTTTATCTGATATCCCGACAATGTTTTTCCGCTGTCGAGCTTCGCCTTCATCCTCTGAGCATGGGCGTTTTCAGGATCGATTTCAAGAGCCTCATCTACAAGCTCCTGCTGAAGCTCTTTCTTATATGCAAGCTTGCCTTCTTTGGTTTGATTGTTCTCGAAGGTCTTTCCGAAGACATTAATTGTCTTGTCTTGATTTCCGCTATAGTTAGAACCGGCTACTATGCTGCCATACGCAGTTTTTACTGCATTAGGAACGCCCTCAAGCACTCCTGCGGACAATGCGCCAAGCAAAGAGGAGTAAGCCACCTCAGACCAATCTATGCCCTCAAAGTCCTCGCCTGTTGATACCATTTTGAATATAGGTTCAAGAACAGCCTGAGCGCCTTCTTCAAGTGCTTCAGCACTTGAGTTGATAGCAAAATCCGCGAAGAAACGTGCGATTCCGTTATCTACGCCATCAACAACCTTGCTTATGACGTTGCCCGTAACCTTACCTCCAAGAGCGCTGATACCACTGAACAAATAAGACAGACCGCCCTCAGCCGTACCGACCATTAAGCCATACTTTCTCGCTTGGTCAACGCCATAATCCTGCCTGATCATCTCTGCATAAGAGTTGCCTGCAGACGAAATACCCGTTACAGCAGCACCGACTGCTTTTCCTGCCCCCGGTCCTGCAATCGCGGTGGTAAAACCACCTGCCATCAATGCAGGTGTCATATTACCCACGGAGGTTGCAAGGTCGTTTACTGCCATCCACGCTCCTGTGTTGTCTTTTCGCATTTCATTACTCGCATACTGAAGCGCGGAGACATCCATTCCATCAGCACCTGATATTCCGCGTGCGAAGTTGGCAATACCTTGGAATCCCCCTTGCGCTCCCGAGATGAATGATATCGCAAGCTCTGACAGCTTGTTATTTCCCTGCTCAGCGATCTTGCCGCCTTGTCTCTGCCTGAGAGTGTCGGTAATATATGTAAGGTATTCGTTTGCCTTCTCGGTATCGCCCTTGCCGACATAATAATTGTATATGCGCTTCTCATCATCTTTCATATACAGATTTATGAGGTTAACAAGTTCGGCGTATGGACTCGCGCTACCGCCGCCTTGCAGAGCCTGCCCCGATGCCTTAAAAGCATCATATCCGTTCGCTTCGGCAAAGCTGACCATATTAACAATATCCTCTCCGTCACCGAAAGGCTGCCAACCGAATATCTCAAACGGTGCGTGTGCGCTGTCCCAATCAGGATTTGCAACCCCTGCACCTATCTGTGAGTATTCTTCAAAGTCCTTTGCGCTAATAACCGATTCAAGCTCCTCAGCTCTCTTAATAGGTGCATACCACCTATTGTACTCATCCTCGGTTGCCCATTGAGAGTAGTAATCTGCTGCACTCTTGAAGGAGTCGAGAACAGACGAACCGCCGCTGTGAAAATCGTCAAGATAACTATTAAGGCTCTTGTATGCCTCGCCATCTATGCCCTCTCTGTTTTTGTAGAGCCACGCGCCAATGGTATCCGCTCTTGTTCTAAGGTCTTCCCAAGAGGAATTTCTGCTGTCATAGGAGGACGAAGCATTCGCCCATCCCAAACCACCGAAGTCTTTCTCTGCGGTGGTAAGGAATGTGTTAGCATCGTTTACGAATGTATCAATATACTTTTGATCTACGTTGTCAGTAGAAAGAGAGTTATACCTTTTTATCTTCTCTGCGACTTCTCTCGCACTCTTTGGGGACTTACTCTCTTCCTCCTTCTTCTTTCTCATTTTTTCAGCAATTTCTCTTGCTGTTGCCATAGGTTATTACCTCCTTATGCACCGAGTCTGCTCTGAAGTTTCTTTACATACGATTTTGCTTCGCTCTTTGACATTCCCTCGCTGACCAAAGCATCTACGAGTTTGTCGAGTTTGAAACTGTTTCCGTACTGATCCTTTACAACGGCGTTGTTATCAACTCCCCAAAGCCAATTCACGCCGCCATCATCGACCAACGTCCAATTTCTCTTTGAAAGAGAGGATATTTCATTCTCCAAATACAGCTCGCCCATCTGCTCCTCGGTAATTTTTCCTGCCTGATACTGTTTTGTGAGGTAGTCATCAAGGGCATCATTGCTCGTAAAGCTTGCCGCCTTTTGCTTGATGCTATCGGGTACCGATGTTGTTGTCTGCGTTGTAGGCTTACTTCCACCATTGCCCGAACCTGTGCCGCTACCCGAGCCACTACCGCCACCTGAGCCACCGCTCGATCCTCCCGAAGAAGAACCGCCGCCGGAGGAACCTCCCGTAGAGCCTCCTGAGGTATCATTGCCATACATAGTCTCCCATCGACCATCCTCGACCTCGTCTCGGCTGTCTCTGTACTCAATGTCCTCATCGCGCCACGTTTGGTCACGGTTCCACTCAGCCTCGTTCCAAGCGTTGGTATTATTAGCATTCCATATGGACATAGCATCATTGAATTCCATACCTGCCACGGTGTTCCTGTTATTCTGCTCGGTGTAGTGCATATCGGCACCGTCATAGTAATCGCCTCTTGCGATACCGAGTGCATCCATGAGTCTGCCGTATTGGTCCGTATACATACCGTATTCACGGTTATAATCATCGGAAAGCATTCCGTACTGATTGTAAAGATCCTGCCCCTCCATATTGTACTTGTCAAGAGCCATCTGATACAGCTCGGGAACGATATCGTTGAGGTTCTGCAATTCCTTCTGATACATCTGCTGACCTACGCTCTGTGCATAGGAGTTGCCGTAGCCTCCCGTCATAGCGGAAGCCTGACCTATAGCATCACCCATTGCAAGCTTGCCCTGCTGAATGTACTTGTCCTTATACTGCTGATAGAGAGCATCAGCGTTGAGATCATAGGAGAACTTATCTCTGTTGAGGATGCTCTGCATAAGGTCATTAAGCTGCTGTTGGTTGCCGTATGTGAAGTCGCCATAATTTTTCATCGCCTCCAAATATGCATTGTAAGTATCCAAAGCTCCCTTGCCCTTATCAGTATCGTCCCACGATATGCTTTCATATGTGGGGTTTGTGGGCAGAGGATTCAACGTAGGTGCAGCTACGGGAGTATTATTCTTCCCCGTGGAAGCATTGCTATTATTTTTGATAGTATTGGCTGCTGTATTTACACCCAACGTGAGCATCTGCCCCACCTTAATTAGGTTAGGGTTTGAAATATTGTTCTGTTTCGCCAATTCATCTACAGAAGTGCCTGTATCCTTGGCAATTGCCGTAAGAGTGTCCCCCGGTCTTACTCGATAAAGCGCCATATTTTATTTCCTCCTATTTTATACTGAAAAATCTCTTCCTGAGATAATAGTGAATACATCGTAAGCTACGTTGGGAAGCACTACGGTCAGCACTCCTCCCGTCTTTGTAGTCAAGGTAACGCCATCCGTTCCCCCCCACAGAGTCGTGCCGTTGTTCGCTACCCTTGCCACTCCGTATACGATCTTGCCGTTGGCTTCTCCAAATACGAAGAAGCTCTGCCTCTCGTTACCCGTACCCGAAAAGTCGACATACTTGGTTTTGATGTCAAGGTCTTTTGTCCCCGACACCGCCTTGTTGTACATTCTCAAGCCGTTTATATTGCTCTTTACTCGTATAGGCTTGCTCTTTGCAATGGAAATGATGTTCGCATCCTCTACAAACTCACCAATTCCGAGTGATCCTATGCTTCCTGCCTTGTGGAGATATACCTCTTCCGAGGGAATGTCGAATTGTACATAGGTGTGGTTCGGTATACTGTCAACGGCATCTACCTGCACAACATAGGTTTTAGTCGTTAACAATGCACCGTCAAGTACGATCTTATCGACCTCTTCCGTGGTGGTGTCGGTTGTAAGAAGCAAATTCTGCCATTCCGAGAAGTCGCTGTCCGAGGTCTCCTTATAACGGAATCTAAGACCGCAGAAGTTCTTCTGCACACCGTTTACTAAGCAGGGGCTGAAGCTCCTCCTCGCTCTGATGCGGAGATATGTACCCGAGTGGGTAAAGGTTCCGTCCGCATCGCACCTTGCACACACGATGCTCGTCTCGCCGTTCCTCGGTACTACCCTTGGCTTTGTGTATGGAATGACCGTGATTGAACGGGTCATGGTATTGGTGATGCCTCTTGAGTCCTTAAGCGTTAGCTTAACGTTGACGGTGCCATAGTTCGCCAAATAGTCGGAGGTGTAGTTGCTTCCGCTTCCGTACTCCTTGCCCTCAACCGTTATATTCTTCCATACCACGGTTGCTCCAAGCTGTCCCTTCTCCGAGGAAGTAACCTTGACCTTGCTATGACCTTGGATATACAAGCCTGCGAATGTACTTCCGAGCGAATGCTCAGGGGTGAGAGCAATATCGGTAACATAAGGTACGGTATCTTCATTTTGGGGAACGGTCACATAGAATGTCTTTGAGTCCTCCGATCCGACTTGGTAGGTGCCTACACTGTTTGAATAGGTATAGAGTGTTACCGTCATCGTTCCTATGGAATCATTGGGTATCTGCTCTGCCGCCAATAAGGGAATAATAGTGCCATCATAAAAGTAGAGGCTTGTTGTGTTGGGGTGAATCACCCCCGATGTGACCGAAAACGAACCAATGCTGAACTTCAGCTTATAGTAAAGGTTCTTTGATTTAGGCTGCCATCTGACCCCACAAGGCTCTCCGAAGTTTACATTCGATGCCGAATATATGGTAGATGCTCTCGGTACCGTGGGAAGTTTAGCACTTCCCGAGATGTTAGTTGCCGTAAGTGAAGTACCGGGGATGGAACCCGAGCCTGCGATATAAACCGTCTTAGTTCCGTCGTCATCGTGCTTTATTCTCTCCGTGGCAGTAACTGCTATCACGGGGGTTTCCATTATGTCGAGATACTTCTCCTTCGCTACGGTGAGGTTGCCATTGATATTAAGAGTGAATGTACCCGTGCCATATGTCCTATATTTGTCGGTTCTACCATAGTAAAGAGTCGCCGTAAGATTGGTGTAGTTCGTAGCATCATCGGTCTCATATTCATACTCAATAAACGGCGTGATCATGGTATTACTTGTGGTACCGTATATTCCGCCTGATCCTCTAATAATCATAAGTTAGCTCCTTCCTACCCATCTTGTTACTATGTCTCCGTTTGGCTGCACCGTGTCAACGAAGCCGCCCATTTTTAGGGTTTCTATAATTTCTACATTTGCGATATAAAGCTTGTAGTCGCTGATATAGGCTACCTCGGTATCGTTATTGTCGTAAAAGGAAACCCTGTCCGAAGTGAACCTTGCATACTTATCGAACACCTCAACGCCGTTAACATAGTTTGTCTGTCCGATCTCTATACCATATACGGGTATCTCATCGTAATCTCTTGTTATGAGACCAAATTTGATATGTGCATCTGCCTCTATGATGTCAAGCTTCGTGAACTTCTCTATCTCCTCATTCAACGCAGCTATAGTCTTGTTGATATCTTCCACCGATGCAGATGCTTTTGCGGTAGCATCTTTAAGATCTGCTATAGCCTGATTTGTGTCTTCCACCTTATTGTTTGCATCCTGTATCGCACTTTCCGTATCTTGAACCGAAGTATTGAGCGAGTTTGTTAAGTTCTGCACGTTTTCCACCGAACCGTTTACACCAACAACTTGGTCGTCTACATCTTGAACGTGTCCGTCAATGGTCTCCACATCCGCTTCAATGCTCTCAACGGCGGTATTGATTTCATCTATAGCGCCGTTAATGTTTTTTATCGTAGAGTTAAGGTTTCCCAAATCGGTCTCAGTAAGGTTATTGGATTTTCTAAGTTCCTCAAGATTTTCATTGGTATCCTCAATGGTTTCTCTAAGACCATCGATATTGTTGTTGGTTTCATCGAGCTTGTCGTTGACAGATTGTATCCCTGCATTTGTTGACTCAATAGCGGTATTGACACCATCTATTCGTGTGTTTGTCTCGTCAATGGCATCTTCAACATCTTTTATTTTACCGTTCGTCTCATCAATACGATTATTAACATTGCCGATTGCTTCATTGGTCTCATCAAGACGGGTGTTAACATTGCCGATTGCTTCGTTGGTATCTTCAATAGCATCGTTAACATCATCGATTTGTCCGTTTACGTTGTCAATTTTCTCGTCCATCGACTCGGTCAGTTGTTTATAATCCGACTCAAACTTTTCTTCCGTAGCACCTATAATCGCCTGAGTATTGGTAAAATTCAAGTCCACCTTTTCTGATGTGGCTTTGAATTTCAGTTCGGTCTGCTCCACGAATGTACCGAAGTCCGACTCTGCAACATATATACCCTGAAGCTTTTTGTTTATCTCCTCGTAGTAAGCTTGTACGATATCGGCTGACTTGATGATAAGAGGCTTTAACTTAGCGAAGGTTATTTCTGCATTGCCTGATGATCCACCCGATACAGAAGAAGATGCAGAGCCTATACGCTGTGATAGCTGCCTAACCACATCGTCCGACACCTCCGCAGCATTGACATTATTAAGCGCCCATTGAAGCTGTGGGATTAACTGAATGAGATAGCTCCTTATCTGTGTGAGCTGCTCTTTCTCATTACCCGTGATATTGGGTATTCTCAGGTCAATGCTCATTAAACGTCACTCCCTTGCTCTATAGTCTTGCAGATGGAATATATCTTTGCTTCCCCGTTGCCGACTATCTTCAACCTCATATGGTCGCATCTCTGCGGTCTTATCGGTACAGGAAAGGAACGCAGCCTGATGCCGTCCATAGTGAAGAGATATTCCCATTCACCGCTTGAGTCATACTCAATGAAGAAGGATGCTCTCGCGCCCACCACAAGCGACATTCTCACTTCCATTCTTGAGATGTATTTCTTGTCGGGAGAGTCAGTTCCGATGATACCTGTTACCGCCTCCCACTTAATAGCTTCGGTCTCCTTGGCACCCGTTCCCTTCACCGTCTTTATCTGATTGTCATCGTAGTCAATGAAATAAAGGTCTCCCCGGCAATTGCAGAATTCCACCGCCTGGGTATTGTCTTCTCTGTGCCACATATTCTTAAGAGTGTCGTATACAAAAAGATGCCACTTTTCATTCGTATCCGACATAGAGATGTAATACTTATTGCCAAGGGTTCCTGCAACGGCGTTGTTGTATATCTCCTCTCCGAGAGCTGAGGATATCTCCATGGGGAGTGAGCCGTCATAAGCACATACGCCTGAACGAGCCTTGTAATAAAGCACCTCGTTTACTATAGAAAGGCTTTTATTGCATCCCTTCTGCACTCCTCTGCAAGCCGTGGTCTGTATCTGATAGTTGGCAGGATAGTTGCCGTATATCTTGTGAACACAAGTCTCTTTGAAGAAGAGAGGGTATCCAAGGTGGGTGATAGCTCCCGTAAACTGTCCGTCAGTACCTACCGAAGCTGCATAAGAGTCTGTGGATATACCCATAAAGCAATTCCAATTCTTGAAATCACCGAGCTTGCAAGCATATATCTCATTTACCACCTCTCCATTAAGAGCAGGACCGTATCTGCATCCCCAAAGGCGGTTCTCAGACTCAATGATAAAGTCCATAGTCGGCATCCTTCTTGCTACTGTGATCGCCGTTTCCTGCGTTGTCACCTTGTCAAGAATACCCGTTACTACGATATAGTTATCGCCCTTTGCCCATATCACCATAGCAGCGTTGAGGTCCTGAAGGCTCTCGTCCTCTATTCCCGATATGACAACACCGTCATTCACATTGAAAGGCTTTCCAATGCCCGTTGCGTATATCTTGATATAGGTCGTGGCGATTGTAGACCACATAACAGTAGTGTCTGAATACTGTTTAAGCTGATGAGGGACCACCGATGTGTCTATCCACAAGTCCAAATTCTTAGGCTCTGTGGGAGGAGTTGCGCTGTAAGGCACGTCTCCGTATTCAGTTCCGTCCACCTTGCAAATCGAGAAGGTAACGGTAGATGTGGTCTTCACCTCAGCTTCTATCTTTCCGTTGTCTGAATGGTTTTCTGTATTTATATATTTCTTATCGGGCATAATGATAACGTATGCCCCCATTGATATCAAAGTCTTTGGCTTATCGTTAAGTCCCATAGACACACGATATCCGTTTATAATAAAGTCCCCTCCGTCAACATAACAGAGAGAATCCTTTGCCACCATACCCTGAGGAGCATTGGGTGATGCATATACCCCTCGTTGCGAACGGGGTGACAGAACGGGATAATTGTCCGAGGAAAGGTTCTCCATGTCGTAGAACTCTCCACTTCCTATGCGGAGATTGTGGTTATATCCCTTGAATACGTCTATCATCTCTCTTGAGGTGCGAAGCTCAGTGAGCTTAGGATATTTCATATCTCCACCCCCTTAAAAGAATCTGTAATTTTTGCACTTTGGCATATGTGTTCTATTGTAGTATTTCTCATAGGATGAGTATGCCTCGTTGAACATAGCAATGCTGTTGTTGTACTTACCGATCTCTCCATTCCAATAATCTATCTTGGACTCAAGCCAAAAGAGATAGAGGTCATCATAGGGAGCAGGAACGAGAAGCTCGGTGGTAGGTGCTGTGGCATCCGAGTACCCATTGAAGGTAATATTATTTCCACCCTCGTGCATATCTATGATCTCGGTCTTTATGATTCCGTCAAGCGAAGACAGCCATTTGGTTTTCTCTATTTGGCTGTAGCTGTTAGGCTTGATGGTATCTATTCTGTGAAGCGCCTCCATTAAAGTCATATGTTTGTCCTCCATTCAAGTAATGGGGAGCGCCAAGTCTCCCCATTGCATATTGTTTTACATTCCGATAGGCTGCTTTGTCTTTTCAAGCAGAGCCTCGCTCTTTGCATCAAGAGCTTCCTGCGCTCTCTGAGAGCGCTCATACTCTTCCTTTACATAGGGAGGAACTTTAGAGGTCTTTCCCTTGGGAAGAATAAAATTCTTTCCGTTTACGCTGATAAAGTGATTGGGTTCGTCATTTGCATATCCCTTGGGGATAAACAGATCAACGTAGTCTTCTTTGTTTGTATTAGTTGCCATAATAGCCTCCTATAATGTTTTTAGAGGGCAGAGCAAGTTGCCCTGCCCTCTTTTTTAATTAGTTTGCATCGTCCTGTGCGCTGAAGGTAGAGCAGCTCATAACACGAAGCACTCTCTCGGGATAGAGAATAGTTGCACCGTTGGTCTCGAACTTATAACCTACAGTGGAGAACTGATTAAGAGGACCGCCCACCTGAGACTTGTCCTTAACGATCATCTGAAGAGCGCCGCCTGCAGGATCGATAATACCGAATGCTTCCTTACCGAAGAAGTAGGTTGCATAGGTCTTAGTGCCTGCCTTGTTCTGATAGTCTGTGCCACCAAGAATGGGAGCGAAGACGTTCTCAACGAATCTTACGCCGTGAAGCTCACCGATCTCACCGTTGAAGATCTCGCCTGTAGCTGCATACTTGTGAGCCTCGATCCACTCCTCGCTCTGACGAAGGTCGTGAGCAACGGAAGGATGGATAACTGCATAGTATTTACCGTTAATGGTAGGAACTCTGTCCTTCTTCATCTTGGTAACAGCCTTAGCTACCATCTTGGGAGTAAGCAGAGCAATAACGGTTGCACTTGCTTCCATAGCAGCACAGTTTGTAGCAGCAGCGGTTGCGCCTGTTGCAATGGTAACGTTGTCGCAGTAGATTACGTTACTGTTTACGAGAAGAGCATCACGGATAAGAGTCTCCTGAGTCTCTGCTGCAGATGCGCCCATTTCCTCGGTAGCGCCGAGAATAACATCATCATAAGCGCGAAGCTCAAGAGTATCGGTGATAGCTGCATAAGTACCGTACTGAGAGATAGCTCCGGTCTTGGAACTCATACCGAATTTCTGACCGGTAGGAATAACACCTTCCTGAAGCTTGTCAGCCTTAGCGAAGGTATTCCATTTTCTCCACTCCACGGTGTTACCGTGCTTTTCAGGGAGAGTCTGCTTCTTAGCAAACTGAGCGTAGAACATCTCCACACGAGCATTCTCAAGAAGCTCGGTATCATAGAATGTCTTAAGCTCTCCTGCAAGGGAATTTGTGTCGTCAAACGCTGTGGTCTGACCGTTATATGCGTTTACATAGCCATTGGTAAGGGAGTTTACCACGTTACCTGCCTCAGCAAAAAGCTGAAGATTGATTTTTCTAAAGATTTCTTTCATAATTATTTCTCCTTCATAAAATTTTGTGTGTTTGATGAGGAGAAATGTAGCCTTATTACTGTCCGGGATACAATTTCTCCCCACGCGCTGCGGCAGCATAGATACGCTGTTTAAGCGCCTCTCTCTGAGCCTTGTCCGCTTTGCGATAGTCGAATGTAGTCACGGAAGGAGCTTGACTCGATGAACCCGACTCGTCAGGTCGTCTATTCCCTGCTTGAATGGAATTTGAGATCTTCTGCGCCGTCTTCTGCGCTGTTACCTGCATTGCGGCGGTCTGAATCTCGTTGCGGTGTATGGCATAATACGCATCCTCTACGCTTATACCTACATTGGGAGAGGTCATACGGGCAAACGCAGGGTTCTGAAGCTCTTTGCGAAGGTCGAAGTTAGGAAATACATTCTTCATAGCCTCGCCCTCTCTCTCAAGCTTCATAAAATGCTGCTGAATCCTCTGCTCCTGCAGAGTTCTTTCATTTTGCGCTTTCTCTCTTGCCGTATCTCTTTCCTGCCTATCAATCTTCTTGGCAGTTTCCACGGGCACTCCCATTTCAAGAGCCTTTTCCTCATAGTAACTGTCATCGTCATTGATAGCCTTGGTAAGAGCTTCATAGTCCATATTCGCAGGATCAAGACCATATCTCCTTGCAAGCAGCTCTACTGCAGGGGTAAGCTTTGCAAGATTATCCTCTGCTGTCTTAGCTGTACGGAGACGGGACTGAACAACAGCCTGCATCTGTTTGTTATATTCAGGATCAGCCATTATTTCATCCCAACTCATTCGATTAGGTGCTTCGGTCTTGGTTTCTTCCGCGCGGGTATCAGCAGCGGCGCCCTGCTCATTTGCCTGCTGTGTAGTATCTGACACCTCAGCTGCCTTAGCTGTAGTGGCAGATGCTTTAACAGAGGCATTATTCGCCCGTTTGCGTATCTTATCCTCGGGAACACCCAATTCCCTTAGTCTCTGTTCGGCGGCAACAGACGCATTTTCGCCCGATGTGGCTCCCTCTCCACCTTCGCCCCCGGTGCCTTCACCTGCGAATAGCTGAAGATTAAGCCTTTTGGTTTCTTTCATATGAGTAAATCCTCCGATTTTATTCTGCCAATTAGGTTGGCGAGTCCTATATAGTGTCCCTCTTGGGGTTATATACTGTTGTTATCCCCTGATTTTATAGGAGATATTGTCAGGATAATCCCTTGCAAGCAGCTCAAAGCCTGCACATATTGCATCAAAGGCAAATGACACAACGTTTTTATATCTACTCGGCACGTTGCAAGATATAAGAGCGTGTCCCTCGGTAAGCTCTACCGTGTTATATTTGACGTGTCCTGCAGCCTCCATATTTTTTGCGAGAGCCGCAAGAGTATGGGCAAGGATAGAAGCTGAGGCGCATACAAGATCGTGTCCTGCTTCGCCACTATGAGCGTGTCCCTCAACTGTCACACGGTTGCGATCTCTGTGATATACTACTGTAATCATTTCTTATCTCCCTTTGTAACATTACCGCCGTCAGGCTGTGAAGCGTTTGCGGCTCTTGTGCGAGCATTAGCTACTATTGTAGGCTCTTTCTTTCCTATACCTGCGATATTGTCGCTCTCGAACATCTGAGGCGAACCACCGCCCATCATAGCGCCACCGCCGCCCATAGCCTGCATATCCATAGCAATCTGCTGTGCCAACATAGGATCTGCTTTCTGTGCAAGCATGAACGCCATCTGCATATACTGAATAAGCTTTTGGAACATTGTTCCGTTCTGTGCCACCTTCTGCATTATGTCATCCTTGCCGTCAAACTCCATCATATCAAGGCACATAAGCGCCTGATCTGTCATCTGAGGGTTAAAGAAGCCATATTGGAAGAACTGCAGCGCAAGCTCATTCTGTGATACCTTGGTGTATACGTTCTTCTTCTGCGCTGATACCTTAATATCAAACACAGGAAGCCTGAATCCCATATCCTGACCGAAGTCGTTGCCCTGATGCTGAGGCTGTATTCCCTGATTGGTATAGCTTAAATACTGTTCTGCGCCATATTCCCCAAGTATACGGAACTGACGGGGCATATTGTAGAACTGTCTGATAAGCTCTATACAGATCTCAACCACTTCCGAGTAAGCTCTATACGAACCCTGAGTGCTGTCTCTGCTTCCTTTGCCTGATGCCTCTTGGAGAGCAGCTATCGCGGAAGCTGCTGTTACTCCCGAGCTTATATTGCCCGTGCTTGTCTCGGTGTTTCCGCTTGTCTCCCTAAGCTCTTGTATAGCTCTGTCAAGAACATTGATATAATTCCCGTCAAGAGACATATGCTCAATGGGACGGAGGTAAGTATCATCCAAATTACCCTCAATATGTACGAGAGGGTTTTTAAGGTCAAGGAACTGATCCTCATTTACTCCGTTGTTAGCTCTCGTGAAGTATCGAGGTATAGAACCTACCATAGCATTCTTAACAAAGCTTGTCTTAAGCAGGTCTATCTCTGTCTGAGGGTTCTTGCAGATATCTACATAACCATAGCCGCAGGGAGATCCTTCTATGGGGAAAAGAGCATCAAACACATAAGGATATTTACCGTGATCGTAAAGTCCCGTAAGAGCCATAGGAGGCTTAACCGTGCCGCCAATCTCATCTATTATCGGCTGCGTGTCGTTCTCGGTAGCATAAAGCACCTTGTCATTGACATATTTGCAGTATTGGAGAGTATTCTTTCCCTCTATGTACTTGTGATAATACACTTCAATGACCGTGATCTTATTCTCTGTGTCAACATGGTCATCGTAAAGGAACTTTGTATTGATAAAGGTCTCCCCTCTGAGTCCTCCCTGAAGCTGTTCAGGATACTTCTGCTCAAGCAGGTCCTTGTCGCAAAGCTCTGTATGGAAGAAATAGCGGCTTTTCTGAATGTTTGTAATGCCCGGTTCCCAATAAAGATTGAGAAGGTTTGCGCGTTCAACGCTGATGTCTCCAAGACCGTTCAGCTTGTGCTTGTCCCATACGACTTTATAAACGCCCGTACCGGTCTTTGTCTTCTGCCACATAACATCATCATATGTCTCCTCAAACTTATTCTGTTCGAGAACACAAGGGATGATAGAAGATAACTTCCTCGCCTCAGCTCTGTCCCCTACCTCTCGCGGCAGGATATTAGGCTCGGGATATGCTTCCATAGCATCGGCATGCTTTGACACTATAACGTTGTGCAGCCAACCTGACTTGCTTGTGAAGCCACCGTCCTTGCTGATCTCTGTGGTCTTCTCTTCCTCCATAGTGTTGCGAAGCTTCCACCAATTCTCTGCGGCAACAATGCGCTGCTCTGTGCGAGTCTTTCCTGCCTTATATTTCTGAAGTATCTCGGTAAAATGCTTTAATTGTTCTGAACCTATGGGAGCTACCGTTGCCATAGCCTCAGGAGGTTTGACCTGCTCATTGTTCTCTGCTATAACAGGTCCGTTATTATGAAGTGGTTTCATATTAGGTGGTAACATAACTCCTCCGTGTTAATAATTATTATTGTGTCTGCCCTTAAATTGATCGAGAGGGTCAGATATAATGACTTTCTTCTCAGGTGGAACGATAGGCGATATAGGTCTTGACATACACATATACCGCACTTCGTCAGGGCAGTGATCCTCAAGCTTTGTATCAAGATCCTCGGGATGTGTCTCTGAGTACATCATCAAGGGCATTGTACGAATAAAAGCTTTGCAGTTATTAAATACATACATTCTCGGATATCCGTTCTCATCGAACTGAAATCTATAATGGACCTGCATCCAACCGGGTATTCTTTCATGATCTCCCGGCGAGAAGTATATCCCATACCTCATAGCAGTCTCAGCTATACTCTCTCCTCTTGAGCAGTCCCATATAGCAGGGTCGGCAATGCTGTCTACTATCTTTCTGTCTCTCAGCCAAGGGTGTTCCCTCTCAAGCTCCGCTATCCTCTTAAACTGTTCGTCAGGAGACCACTTCACGCCCTCGTCAGGTGTCTGTGTGCAGCCGTACATCTCCATAATGCGATATAGCACTCCGTCATAATCTACCGCCCAATATCCAAGGGAAAAAGGCTTGTTATAGCCGAAGTCATAAGAGCGCATTATATTCCACCCTCTCGGGATCTCAAAAGGCTCTATAACGTGGGTAAATCTGCGCTGCTGTAATGCTTCTTCAGGTGTTATCCCTGCCTTTGTGCATAGGTCTATATCGGGTGTCTCTCTGAAATCCTCAAAGAACTGTCCTTCAAATATATCCCACCGCCCATATAGCCACGCCTCGCGCAGCTTCGGGGGCAACGACTCAAGCTGTTTAATGTAGTCAGGCTGTGCAGCCATAAGAGCCTTGTTATCTGTAACAAGTGATTGAATGAAGGTATAATCTTCGGGACTCTCCCCGTCCTCATACTTCTTATCAATGAATAGGCGCTTAAAATAGCCGTGTGAAGCTCCACCGGGGTTGCAGGTGTAATATATCCTCTTGGGAAAGCTATTAGCACCACGAAGGCAGGCTATGATCTTCTTTATCCACATCTCCTGAAGCTGTGTAGCCTCATCAAGAAATATAATGTCGTACTCTGCACCTTGGTATTGGTCAAGGTCCTTGTCATTATTACAGTAACCAAACTTAATAGTGCTGCCATTAAGGAACCTGAATAGCTTCTCTGTCTTGTTATACCTTGCTATAGAGCGCGGCAGAGCATCCTGCAAGGGCATTATATGGTTGTTCATAAGCTCAGGGTATGTCCTTCTTACTATAAGGCATTTAATACCCTTATATGTTAAGCATAGCCTTTTAGCCTTGTCCTGCACCGCCCAAGACTTACCACCGCCACGGGCACCACCAAAACCTATATGCTTTGTCTTTGCTGCAAGGAATTTAGCCTGCTTATCGCTTGGTGTCCCGAGGACGAGTTGCATCTTACTCATTCCATTCCTCCGGTCCTGCATTGAAGACGATCTCTATCTCATTAACGGTATCATCTTCCTTTTCAGCCTCCTTCTGAAGCTTCTTGATCCTTGCCTCTTGCTCACGGATATCAGCCTCAGACCTGACTCCCTTGCATTCCTTGAGGTACTTCATAGTGGTAGCCATATCTTTGAGGTTTGTGGGTTGCCATATCGGAGTATTGTCTATAAGCTCCTCAGCCTTTTTCATAAGCTTGTCTATGCAACGGAAATAAGTATCATCTATCTTGGCACTTTTTGTACTGACGGCATCTACGATTTTTGACTCGGCTTTGGCTTGAGCCTGACTTTGCAAGTCAACCCACTTTTCTCTTGTGGCTATGGCTTGGAGTTTACTCCTCGATACCCCATATTTTTCGGCAAGCTTTCTATAGCTCGTACCGCCTGCGATATATTCAGCTTTAATCTTGGTCCAATCAACCACAGAAAGCCTCCTTTCGATTTGATGACTATATTCTATAACTTTTGTGCTTTCTGATGATATCCACCCCCCCTCAAGAAAATAAGAGGAGTACCGAAGCACCCCTCTTTACATTATGTTTCTTTTATCTTGATGCCATGGAAATAGAGCATCATCTTCTTTTTGAGCTTATATACCTCTGTGCGACATCCCTTAACGTCTTCAACTACCTTCTTGCCGTTCTCGGTGTATGTAAAGTCAGCTATATAGTACACGGCTCTCTCACCCTCTTGCTTTGGAAGCAGCTCATATTTGACTTGCCTTTTAAGATCTTGAATATACCCTGACCTCTGCAATAGGAGAAGCTCACACCATCTGTTTGCCTCTTTGATCGAGTCGTGCTTGATGCCATCTGAGGTAACTGTATTTATATTTCCGTATTTGCTCATTTTGTATCCTCCTCATACTTTTGCATAAGCATCATATGTACCGGGCAATCTCTGCACCCAAGGAGATCCTCGCAGACCTCCTTCATATACTTGGATTTTTTAGCTTGGGATTGATAAACAATGTTAATAGTATTTCCCTCAGCCAACCCCTCGCAGACAATCCTATTTGCATCATGATTACGGTAGAATGGGCATTTAACGAACTTAGCTTCATAAGGCGTTGGCATACAATCCCTCCTTCAGATCAGCCGTCCTCCGTGTATTCCTTTTTGAATTCGGCAAATTGTTCATAGAATTTCTCAAATGCAACCCATTTAGTGCGCTTCGATTGTTTAGACAACTCATTTGTTGCATCTTCCATTTGCTGTTTATATGTTTCTTTGGTGATAATTATAAGTAGCTCAACTTCGTTAAGTACCTTCACAACCTCGCTCTTTGGTACAACATCGGCGGTGGGTGTATCGTCAAGCAATTCCAAACACTCCGAACAAGCACCGTCTGCACTAAAGTTTTTAGTTTCAAGGTAATGGTCATACAATGCTTCTATCTTTTCACGGATAATATCCGCATCAATATATCGTGCCATATTATTCTCCTTTTTCATCAAAAATGTCAATCAAAATATAAGCAAGCCATAAGCCAATGTTAAAACCGATCAAAAAAGTTTCCCAATCCATATCATTCTCCTTTCAAAAGCTCGGGATTGTCGTGGATGTTGCCGATGACTTCAATGTTCGCCAAATGGTCGAAATTCCAACCGTCCTCATCTTTGTATTTTGCAAAAAAGCCGCCATCCTCAAAAACAATGGTGTATATCTTCATATATGAGTGAAGCCAATTATCCGCTTTTACAATATCCCCCTCAAAAATCTTCTTTCCGTTCTTGTCGTAAAGACCTGTGTACTGTCCTACAGTTTCGGGGATAACTTCAGAAAAGTATAACGCTTGATCGTAGTCTAGTGTTTCTTTACTTGTAATGATTACAGAGGCATCCTCACTGTCTCCGTAAAATTCTTCCTGCTTATAATAAACTCCCTCAACCCACTCTCCTGTAAAGGTTTTTCCTCTAAAGAGTATTTCTCTCATTTTATATAACTCCTCTCTGTTTAGGTACCTAACTTAATCACGCTAAACAGAAAAATTTAGAGTAAATTCTGTTTTACTTACCTCTTTTGTAACATTTGCACAAAGAGGCTTTATAAAACCTATAGGGAAAAGTGTTATACCTCTCAGCATATTGCACAAAGGTTATTTACCCTCTAAGAGCTTTACTATCTCATCCAGTCTCTCTTTATCCGCTTTTGAGAGCTCTGTGGAGCCTGTACTATCCTGTCTATCTGTAGCCTCTCCCATAAGTAAGAGATCCAGCTTAACTACTCTTTCTAAATCCTGTATATTTCTTATAACTAAAGTACCATCTGCTATACGCTTACTCGCATTAGCTATAAGATTATTCATTAGTATCCTATATCTTACCTTTATATCTGTAGTTTTAGCACTAAGTCTCTCTGTGCCCTCATTTACCGCATCCTCTATCTCTCTCTGCTTTACTCTGTCTACCCAGTTAAAAGCTCTACTCCAGCCTGCTACGGCTCTCTCTGTACGATTTACCTTTTCCGCCACTCTCTTAAGGGATCTCTCATCTCCTAAGTGGTAATATATCTCAAAAGCCTCCTGCTGGAGCTTATTTTCTTTATTTAGCTCTGCCATTTGCCCCTTTTTGCCTCCTTTCTGTATTTACTGTATCTTTATTACCTTTATATCCATATAAATGAAATTTCACTTAAAAATAAGAAAAATTAGTGTTAAAACGCTTATATATTTCTT
>JAZORO010000029.1:0-4114 GCA_045656605.1 Eubacteriales bacterium | reverse complement strand
CTTTCTTCTCTCTTCTCTCACTGCTATAATTGCTCTGGATATCATTTCAGAAAAATATCTGATAATCAATCTTTCAAATTCAGGTGAGTTTCTTATAGTATCATAAATAACATTTTGTGATAATTCATAAAACTCATTTGGTGTAAGTGCTTTACTCATATGTAATCCTCCTCATTTACTATTCCGCTCTTATAGAGCTCCTTAAAATTCCAATGAAAATTCCCTTCTATAGATAAACACTCCAGATAATCTCGGCTCATAGATAATAAATAATCGCATGGCAGCATCGCAACATTTGAATATATCTCTATCTCTCGGCCTTGTTCATCATGCAGCACTCGGCCCGGATCCGGATTATACCAGAGACAATTCTTGCCTGTCTCCGCTCCGGTAAAATTAAATCCTATCTTAAAATTGTGAATATCTCCTAAAAGCTGAGCGCCTCTTTTCTTCGGCACTCCTGCAACTGTAAGTGTAAGTTTTCCTTCCTCCACTGTGCAATATTTCTTTGCTCCGTATGTAATGAAATATTCGCAATCCGGTTCCCGATCTATCGCTCCCAGCTCGTGCGGCCTGCCTTTTATGTCATAATAAACAAGCTCTTTTCCGCATTGTCTTTGATACTCAGTGAGCTCTTTTTCGACGTTCCGCATCTTTAAAAGCAGCGCGTCGCTTTTTAAAGCAAATACCGAATCTGTATCGCAATAGCAGAAATCCGGCCCTGCAGCATCTATCATTTTTTGAAGATATACGCGGCCCAGAGCAGCAACAAGACATCCCACGACATAAGGCAGGAAATACGAAATGCTTTTTTGATACTTTTCAAGCGCCTCGGCTTTATCTCTGGGAGCAGCCTCGACGATGTTGTTATCTTCAAATTCAAAACGCTGTCTTGATATATTGTCCGTGAATGCCATTCCATAGATCCCATTTACCGCACTTTTTGACACCTGATATTCAACAGCTTTTTCCGGGATCCCTTTAAGCTCTGTTTTCTTTGCATAAAGCTCCAGGATATAATCTCTCACGATATCCGGCAGATATCCCTTTTTCGCAAACCATCCGCGCAATATTACTGCATCATCAAAATCGTATTGCTCCTTTATTATATGCCATTCACAGCCGAATATCGAGATACCGAGCGTTTTTATTCCGGAGATATATCTGCCATTATCCGTATATTTCATTCCGGATCCTTTAATAATAGTCATTTTGGCCGTCGAAATATACGGAACAGTTACGCCTTTTTTCAATCTCGGATTGAATAATGCAATATCCATCATACAGCAATAACCTCTTGCCTCGAAAAGCTCCATCGTTTCGATATCTGTTCCGGGATTGAATGAATACCATTCACCGATCGGGAATTCCGGATAGCAGACCATCATAGCAGGATATAACGAGACAGCATCGAAATGCAGCAGATCCGAAAGCACCTGCCCGGTTATAGCTCTGTTCGCATGAGTGTTACCTCCGCGTGCGATCCTTTTCAGCATATCGTATTGCTCGATGCTTATTTTCTGAGATCTCAAATATCTCTGATATTCATGCTGCGCTTTCGTCCTTGTTTTTACTCCGATCCCTGTTCTTGTTTTCAGCTCGCGCCTGATAAAGCTCGTGCTGGTAGGACAGCGCGTCCAGATCCGCTCGCCTCTTGCATCAAGATATGCCTCTATTGCATCAGAAAGCGAAAGAACATCAAGAGCGGAATACAGCATCGTATTAGCATCCAAAACGCTGTAAGGAGTGCGCAGCTGCGAGTAATCGATGAGCTCCTTGTCTTTTATATATTTCCGGCTCCAATCTTTCGTTAGAGTTTCAAGCGACATATTGCTCATTTTATAGCTGTCGCGGAAAACAAAACCATCATTTGTATATATAGTCACAGGATGATGCTCATCAAGCGCAAAGCTCCGCTCCGGAATAATATCCCAGACATCACGAAAAAAGCCATATTCATATGAAAGATTATGATCGAAAAAAATCATTTTTCTGTTGCCGCCGAGCCTGAAATATTCAGAGAGCCACGAAAAAACATCCAGGCATTCGGAATACTTTCGGCAGAAAATCACCTGGCCGTATATATTAAACTGAAATAAATACGGAAAAGCTATCGGAGGATCGAGATCTGTTCCGATATAATCCAGCTCTCCGGGCTTGATAGTCGTTGTTTCGATATCAAAAGAACAGGGATAATTATAAAACTCGCACTTATTGCGGCCGTTTCCGCCTCTGGAGACGGCTGTCGTATCTCCTGCAAACTTTTTCGAGAGCTGCATTATTTTAATTTTAGCTTCGGGATATTCAACGATCGTTATATACTCATCGTTATATTTCAATTTAATCATCGTATAACCTATTTACTCGGATTGATCCTCGGATTTGCCTCCAGAGCGGCCTGCAGAGCATCCTGGAATCCGATCTTCTGATTCAATACTTCTGCAACCTTATCAGATGTTGAATCCCATTTATCTTTTAATTTTGCTTTTTCAGCTGTTACAAGATTGATAGCGCGATAAAATTCTTCATTACTTCCCGCCTCTATCTGTTCCAGGATCTCGGCCAGCTCTTCGTCTGTAAGATCGTAGCCTTGTTTTCTTAAACTGGCATTACTTTTCCGGATGCTCTCTTTTTTAAATGGCTCCCACTCCTTTTTCTTCGTGATCTTATTCTCCATAAACTTATTAAGATCCGCGATCTTTTTCTGAGCCTGCGCTCCGGTGAGGCCCTTATATTTTGCTGAAAACTTCTCAGCGCCTCCGGTGAGCGTTCTGATCTGAGATTTGATATAATCCTTCTGGCCTCCTGTTGCACGCTCCAGGCGCCTGTTAGCGGCTCTGACGAGCCTCTGGATCTCTTTTATCTGTCCTTTTGTAATATCCATATTTACCTCCATAAACAAAGGCCCGGATATAGCGCCGGGCTCGCTTTATGAAGAGAATCTATCTGCGAGCCTTGCGGCCGGCATTCTTTTCTTTTTCGAATTCCTCATCGAGGATCTTATCGACCTCTGCAAGAATCTTCGCGCTATCCTCATCGGAGAGATAGATCTTGTAATCATCGTAATAATTATTGTCGCTGCCCTTCTTCTGAGGCATAGCGATAAAAGCATCGTAGCTCTTGCCTGCAGGAACAACGCGCAGATTGTAAAGCGAAAGCCCCGGGAGCTGAAGCGTAAAATATGTTCCGAATTCGAGATCACGAACATATTTTACTTCCCAATTATCACCGATGTTAAAATTCTGGATCTTCTTAGCCATTTTCATTTCCTCCTATAATGACCTTTTGATAATATTCCTTAAATCGTTCCATTCCGATTTATTGATAGCTTCGATGCAGCGCAGCACCTCTGCTCCGAGCGGGTTGCTGTATTCTCCTCCGGCATTCCTTAGATTTTTATTGATGCCTGCGAGAACGATATCTGTTGCCGCGATGCCGAGGATCCTCTCGCCGAATGTATCCTTTGCTTCTGCGTATGTCATGCGATCACCTCCCATCTTTTCAAATTCTCGATAAGCTCACTCACTCCGCCCCTGCAGAGGATGTCAAAATCCCATCCTCTGAACTTTACGCGCCAGCGGCCGAGGCCGAGATAAAAACATTTTGCTCCACGATATACCAGCATATTAACCTCCTATTTCTAAAAAGAATAAAACCGAGATAGTGACGCATATCGCGCCCAGCAGGATCACCTGCAAAACTTTACTTATCATTATTAAAAATAACCTCCTTCACGATCACCGAAATTTCGTCGAGCAACTTCCAATCGCGCATCTGCGTAGCCATTGAATAAGCTCCCAGCGCCGAGGCCATAGCCAGATTCCTGTAGCCTCTTTCGATATCCTGCTTCAATTCTCCTTTAAACCACTCCATCAGATTTCCTCCCCCGGCTGCTGCCGTTTTTGTTTTAATTCTAACTCATAAATATGTAGTTTCTGTGAAGAAATAGTGAAAATTATTTCATTTATCCGCCGCCCGCCCGGATCTCTCCCATGGATCTCCATCCTCCGCTTTGCAACCTTGGCTTAGCGAAGCGAGGAGGCCCTGGCCTCCGAGCGAGCTGTCGTTATTAGGCGTCACCCATGAGGTGGCGCTTTTTAGTATCACCTATTCA
>JAZORO010000028.1:0-1181 GCA_045656605.1 Eubacteriales bacterium | reverse complement strand
CCATTCGTGCGGGTCGGAACTTACCCGACAAGGAATTTCGCTACCTTAGGACCGTTATAGTTACGGCCGCCGTTTACTGGGGCTTCGGTTCTTTGCTTCGCTTGCGCTAACAATTCCCCTTAACCTTCCAGCACCGGGCAGGCGTCAGCCCGTATACGTCTTCTCTCGAATTCGCACAGACCTGTGTTTTTGTTAAACAGTCGCTTGAGCCTTTTCTCTGCGGCCCGTCTTTCAACGGGCACCTCTTCTCCCGAAGTTACGAGGTAATTTTGCCGAGTTCCTTAACAAGGGTTCTCTCGTTCGTCTTAGGATTCTCTCCTCACCTACCTGTGTCGGTTTGCGGTACGGGCACCTTTCAGCTCTTAGCAGCTTTTCTCGCCAGCGTGAAATCATCAGCTTCGGTACTATTTTCCCTTCCCCATCACAGTCTAGCATTGATGCAATCACTACAATGCATCTGCCTCGCTGCTTAGCCGTACTCTTCCATTCGTACGGTCTGACTATCCTCCTGTGTCACTGCTTGGTTAACGCTTAAGGCGGTACAGGAATATCTACCTGTTGTCCATCGCCTACGACTCTACCGTCCTCGGCTTAGGTCCCGACTTACCCTGAGTGGACGAACCTTCCTCAGGAATCCTTAGGCTTTCGACGGCGGAGATTCTCACTCCGCTCTCGCTACTTATACCGGCATTCTCTCTTGTATGACGTCCACGACTCCTTACGGTACCGCTTCAGCCATCATACATCGCTCCTCTACCAATGATTAATTCATTCCCAAGCTTCGGTGGCAGGTTTTAGCCCCGTTATATCTTCGGCGCACAATCACTCGACCAGTGAGCTATTACGCACTCTTTAAATGAGTGGCTGCTTCTAAGCCAACATCCTGGTTGTCTATGCAATTCCACATCCTTCTCCACTTAACCTGCACTTTGGGACCTTAGCTGTAGGTCTGGGCTGTTTCCCTTTTGACAATGAGACTTATCTCACATCGTCTGACTCCCGGGTATAAATATATGGCATTCGTAGTTTGATAGAGTTCGGTAAGCTTTGTGGCCCCCTAGCTCATTCAGTGCTCTACCTCCATTATTCTCTACCCCGCGGCTAGCCCTAAAGCTATTTCGAGGTGAACCAGCTATATCCGTGTTCGTTTGAAATTTCCCCCCTATCCACAGCTCATCCCC
>JAZORO010000027.1:0-42047 GCA_045656605.1 Eubacteriales bacterium | reverse complement strand
CCGTCGCTCTCTCATTGATATAATCGGTGAGGCTGTGTATGCTGCCGTCTGCCGTATAGGTATATCCGTAGGCTAGCTCACGGCTGCCGTCACTGTAATTATACCATATCTCGGAGAGATTTTCAAGACTGTTGTAGATATATTCTTCACAAAGCCCGTTCGAATATCTCATCTTCTCGAGCTTTCCGTTCTTTTCGTTATACTCGTAGGTCGCAAGAGTGTTGCCGCCCACCTTAATATTGGTGGTATTGCCGAACTCGTCATAGCTGAAGGTATAGCTCGTAGTCTCCGTATTTATGACGCTGAGCCGCCCCTTCTCATCATACGAGTAGGAGACCTCGGCGCTGTACTCGTAGACGGAATATGAGCCCGAAAGATGCCAGGCGGGGCGCACGTCGGACAGTCTGCCATAGTCGTCGTACTCATAGACTATGCCGTTGATCTTTCCGCTATTCACGCTGGCGATGAGCCTGGCGAGTGTGTCATAGTAATAATTCACCGTAGTGCCCGAGCTGTCCGTCTGCGAGCTCAGCGCTCCGAAGTTCACCTCTGCACGGCTCGTCAGATACTCATACTCGGTAGTGAAGTACACGCCCATGACCGATACGTCTCGGCTGTACTCTGCAACGCATAAGCCGTAGGAATCGTAGACGTAGTTCGTGCGGGTCTTTCCCCTCAGGGTGAGCTCCGACTTGTCTCCATAGAGCCTATATACGTACGAGCCGCCGAAGTCGAAGCTGCCGGTAACGACCGTTTCTATAAGGTCAGAGCCATAACAGTAGGTGTATTCCGTAAACTCGCCGTAGGACGTAGCAACAAGAGTGAGTCTCCTTTGTGAGTCATACTCGTACCACTCAAAGTAGCTGCCGTTCTGATAAACAGATACGAGGCCTCTGAGGTAGGAGCGGTCGGGTATTTCTTCAAGGGTGTCGTCGCCGTAGTATTCCTCGTCGCCCGTATAGTAGGTGTAGCTCACCTTGTCCTCGTCAGAGGCGTTAATAAGAAATATATTGTCAAAGAGGGCGTAGCCGTAGGGCTGACCCGAATACTCGCAAACGACGTCTATCGCCTCGACGAAGCTGTAGCTGTAGGTGTCCGAGTCGCTCGTGGGCGTGTACGTAGTGTCAAGCCTTGCGCCGAGGAACTGCCAATCGCTGACCTCACTCGAAAAGTCGAAATACTTAGACCTCACGACAGGCTCGACCCCCACGCCCTGCCAGTAGGTAATATCCACTCTCAGGCGGAAGGCGGCGATGCTCGAGGGTATGGCGTTCTCCGCCTTAGCGAAGCCGCCTATGACGTAGATAGCTCCCGCATTCGCATATTCGCCCGAGTAGGAGTCGAAGGCGGTCTGATAAACTCTCTGCTTCGCATACCCCTCGCCTTCAATGCCTGCGGTGATCTTGATATAGCTCTCTTCGGATTCGGTCGTGACAGTAGCTCTGTCAGAGAGAATCCAGCTGTCGGTATCGACCGATGCGCCGAGCGAGTCGATTGCATTGTTCTCGAACGAGCCGTTCTCGACGAGGCTGGGGCGTGAGTAGCCGAGAGAGGCTGTCAGGCTCGCTCCGTCTACGTAGACGGCAGAATCTGTATCGGGGCTCTCACCGCCAAAGAAGGAGAGCTCTATTCTTATCTTATCCCATCCGCCGTTATATTCGGGCAGGGTGAAGCTGACGGATACGGGCGAGAAGTGCTCCTGCTTATCCGTATTTATCTCATAGTCGGGGCTCAGGGATATATTCTCGGTGAGTGCAAAGCCCGAGCCTACAATAGAGGATAGCGTGAGAGTAAGGCTCGCATCCTCGGGAAGGCTTGCCGAGAGGACGTTCAAGGAGAGGGTGTACTCTCCTTCGCCGAGCGAGACGTACTGTATCAGCTTAGAGCTGCCGCCGGCAGAGGGTCTAAGCCTTGCGCTATAGCTGCCGTATAGATAATAGGGGTAGGATGAATATACGCTTACGTTGCCCTCTGTGTACCAGCCGTCAAGGCTACCCGTTCCGCCGAGATTCTCGAAGCTGCCCGAGCGGATTAGATTGACCGGTACGCCGCCTATGACCGTCGTATTCTTGAGGTTGTTCTTTACCTCATCCATACTCTCGTACTCGCCCATAACGGCGCCGTACATTTCGCTTCCGTCCGAGCTTACCGAATAGGTGCTTATCGCCCTGCCGTAGGCGTCGAGGGTATATACGGTTACTATATCGTCATCGGTGTCTATTATATCGTCCTTGCCCGATGAGCGCACCTCGGTCGTCCTGCCGAGGTAACAGACACGGAGCTTCTGTCCTTCGGTATTCTCTCCGTACTCGGTTATGGATACGACTCTGTTCCCGCTATACTCATATACGAGCCTCGTATCCGTGACGCTGTCCGAGACCTCGGTGATATATCCCGAGCTGTTATACGAGTAGGATACGGAGCTTATGAGAGATATGTTCGTCAGGCTCTCGGGGTCTAGACGGAAGCCGCTCCAGTCCTCTTCCGTAGCTTCCTCGCCGCCCAGGACGTAATCGACTCTTCTGAGATACTGACGAGCCGTTCCGGACAACCCGCCGTTAAAGCTATCGGAGTATCTGAATATAACCGCCTCACGGGTTATGAGGCTTCTGATTTCGGTTATCCTATCCGCTGTATAGATTATATCGATGTAGTCTGTGGTCGTTTCCCCGCCTGCATAGAATCTGACCGACGTAGGTCTACCCGTGCTTGCGCCCTCGATCAAGACGTAGTTGCCGTTCCCATCGAGGATTTTCGAGAGATACCAGCCGTTTTCGTCACCTGAAAACTCTTTTGTAATACTGCTGTCGTCGGTTATGGTGATTTTGCCGCCCGTCAATACCGTGAGAGTCTTCTGCATTCCGCTGTCGTCACGGTAGACTCCGGACCCTAAAGCAATAGGATAGAACCTATGCTCGGTGCCGTCCGAGTCGGTGTAGATATAACATATTCTTTCCGCACCGCTTCTGTCAAGGTAGGTCGTCTTGACTACGGTTTCAGAGGCGGAGAGGCTAAAGCCATAGCCGAGGGATGATGATGAGAAGGGCACGTTTGCGTTATTCCTCGTGTGGCTCTTCCCTGACATTGAGGAATTATATACCATAGAGAGCGTGTAGCCCAGTATGCTGTTTTTCAGCGAGAGCGAGGGCGAGGACAACACGAGATTGCCGTTTGCGAGGTTGAGAGCGCCCGTGCCGTGCGAGAGCGTAGGCGTATAACTCTCCACGCCCTTCATATCGACGTAGCTTACGGTGAAGTAGGGGTTGACGCTCCTGTCCGACTGGTTTGCCGAATAGAAGGTTGCGTTAGCGTTATAGCCCGTAACCGTTGCAAGAGCTACGCCGTAATTCGGAGCTTCGCCGCTATACCATTTCCTCGCCAGAGCTGTTATGTCCCAAGTATTGTCCTGTCTTACTACACGGGTGTAGTCCAAGAGATTTCCGAGCTTACCCTGGGGAGAGTTCGCTCTTACGTGCGTATTGTAGGTCATACTGCCGCCCCAAGCGGTCGTTACCTCGTATGCGCCGACGTGATATGTGCCGTAGGGGATTGTTGCGTTTACGGTTAGGCTCGCCCCCGTCAGATACGCCGAGTCGGGGATAGAGGGGAGCGTGTTAAATTTAAGAAATGAGGTTGTGTTCTCGTCGACGATGAGGACAGTCTTTGTCGAATAGCTTGCTGTAGGATTAGCGCTTGTGACGTATGTATCGGTAAGAGTGGAATAGTTCTGAATTATTGCAGGGTCGACAGTGACGGGGAAGGCTCTTCCCTCAGCGTTCATCCATTCGGGGCTCACGCTCACTGTGAGGGTATATTTTCCGTTACCGCCGTCTGTGAGGGTATATGCGCTCTTGTCATCCTCGGCAAGGACGCCCTCGGAGTCGTAGACTACGGGCGAGGGGATGACGTAGACTGTTTCCCTCTCACCGTCTATACCCGAGCTTGTGACGAGTATATCTCCGCTCTCTGCGAGCGATGCCTCAAGACCGTTCAGACTGAGGATGAAGGTATATTCGTAGCTCTCCTTCCTTTCTTTAACTATTACGTTCTCTTTAATATTCAGAGAATGGACTATGTATTCGAGGTCGACACCCTCGAGGATATCCTCGTATCTGACAGTCGCCGAGAGATTCTCAAGCTCGAGCATACCTTTGAGGGTCTCAGGGTTGCATTCTGCCTCGGGTGACGTAACGAGGGCGGGAGTCTTCTTTTCAGCTCCGACGAGGGCGAGCTCCAGCTTTGTGTTCCCGTCGTGGAGTGCGAAGATTGAGCCGTTGCCTGTTATCTTCTTCGAGAATTTAATTCTTGCGTCCGAGGTAGCATAGTAGCCCCCGGCTATCTCCGAGAGCGTGTTATCTATCTCCTGATAGCTTCCGTCGGAATCCAGGTAATGGACGGGATAGCCGTAAAGAGCGGCAACGTAGCTACCGTCCTCTAGGCGAAAGTGCTTCGCCCTCTCTTCTCTGAGCTCGGTTATCTCATAGACCGAGACGGAGTCATCGAAAGAGGATGATGAGACGTCCGCCGTAGCACCAAAGCGAAACGCCTCGGCTATCTCGGGATAGACCGTGCTCGGAATCACGTAGAAGGTGAGCACCAGAGCTAAGAACATACAAAGCAACCTCGTAAAGAGCCTGTTGCGCCTCATAAATTTGAAAAATTCCTTGATCTTGTTCATTTTTCCGCTTCCTTTCCTTTTTCAATTTTTGGTTTTTATTTTGACCTTGCAATTTTTATTCCAACACCGCTATGGAGTTTCGCTCTTAGTAGTCCAAAGCATTACATCAAGCAAAAAACTCAAACACAGCCAAACAAAAGGCGAGATACTCAAAAGGATAAAGCATAAATAAGCAAAAGGGGTAAAATTAAAAAAAATGCAAGCTGTAGGACTCGTTGCGAAGCGGTCTTTTCACTTCCATAATCCTTTTCTTTTTACCGAATTGCTGCATATTATACCAAATTTTGTTGAAAAAAGAGATTTACTAGAAATTACCTATTTATTCATATTATAACCCCGGCTCGTTCGGTTGTCAAGCGAGATTGCCGCTCTATTCGGTTTAAAATTCGCAAATTTCGACACGCTACGATCGACTGGTATAAAGCGGTTTTTATAAAATGTGCGGAGCACTCGATATGCTCACTGCGTGAGAGCAGATTTATATCATATCGAATTTGAGCGTAGCGAAAATATATCGAATTTGAGCCTAGCGAAAATATATCGAATTTGCCGCAAGGCAAATATATCGAGCCGAGCGGTGTGTGGCAATGCGAGGCATATCGACAAATTAGAGCAGGTTCACATCGATATAAATCCGTTTGTGCGAATTTTCGATATACGCCTGCGGCGTTCGATAAATAAAAAAGGACAGAGAACGTAAAAATTCTCTGTCCTTTTCCTGTTTATTAGGTTATACTGCTCTATCGCAAGCGCCCTTCAGCTCGCACTCCTTTTTCGCATACCTTGCCCTGTGGTGTGCAATTGTTATACCCCGTTTTGTTCTCGGGTTGCCGAGCAGGCACTTCGCCCTTGTGTTAAAGACGCAAGCGGCAGGCGATATATCGTTTTTCGGCTCTATAGGCTTACTTTCCTCTGAGCTGCTCCTTCTTAAACTGGAGCATAAAGAGTCCGTAGTATCTGCCCTTCTTCTCGAGCAGCTCGAAGTGGTTGCCCATTTCGACTATCTCGCCGTGCGAGAGCACAATGATGTTGTCGGCGTGCTGAATTGTGGAAAGCCTGTGGGCTACCATAAGCATCGTGCCGATATTCATCATTTTCTCAAGCGAATCCTGGATAAGCAGCTCTGTCTCCGTGTCGATATTTGCGGTTGCCTCATCGAGAATCATAACCGAGGGCTTATGCACTATCGTCCTGGCGAAGGAGAGGAGCTGGCGCTGACCCGCCGAGAAGTTGTTTCCTCTTTCTCTTACCTCCTCGTCAAGGCCGTCCTTGAGCTTATTTATAAAGTGACTCGCATTAACGTAATCGCAGGTTTTGATAACCTCTTCGTCGCTGATGCTCTCGTCACGCAGGACAATATTTGACCGAATCGTTCCCGAGAAGAGGAAGACGTCCTGAAGCATCTGACCGAAATGACGGCGCAGGCTCGAGAGCTTGATTTTCTTAATATCAATACCGTCTATAAGGATCTCGCCCTTCTGTATATCGTAGTTACGGCAGATGAGCGAAAGTATAGTAGTCTTGCCCGAGCCGGTAGAGCCAACGAACGCAATGGTCTGCTTCGGCTCGACCTTGAAGGACACGCCCTTGAGCACCCATTCTCCCTCGTTATAAGCAAACCACACGTCACGGAACTCAATGCTTCCCTCTATGTTGTCGAGCTCTATTGCGTCGGGGGAGTCCACGACCTCCGGAGCGACATCCAGCACAGTGAATATCTTCTCACCCGAAGCAAACGCCGACTGAAGTCTGTTGAACTGCTCGGCGAGGTTCTGAATCGGGTTGAAGAACTTATTCGTAAACATATAGAAGGTTACGAGCGTACCCGAATCGATGGTCTGACCGAGGAAGGTCACGTCCTTTATAACGCCTCTGCCCGCAAGGTAAAGAAGGCAGAGCACCGAGCCGATGTAAAGCATATACACCATCGGGCGGAAGATACCGAAGACGAATATCTCCTTGCTCTTCGCATCGCCGAGGAAGCGGTTCTTCTTCTCGAACTCGTCGGCTTTCCTCTGTTCACGGTTGAATATCTGCGTGATTTTGATACCGGAGAGGTTCTCGGAGAGGAAGGTGTTTACGTCGGTCGTGCCGTCCTTAACACGTCTGTATGCTCTGCGAGAGAACTTTCTGAATATGACGGTAAAAAGGACGATAAAGGGCACGAAGCAAAGTATCATCAGAGTGAGCAGATAGTTCGTCAAGAGCATTGCGGCAAACACGCCTACTATGATAAATACGTTCTTAACGAGGTTGACGAGCAGATTCGTAAACATCATCGAGATAGCGTTAGTATCGTTCGTTACTCTTGTTACGAGCTTTCCCACAGGCATCTCGTGCAGCTGTGAGTGCGAGAGCCCCTCTATGTGCATAAAGGTGTCCTCTCTAAGTGCGGAAAGTATCTTCTGTCCGACCTTTTGCAGTATTATCGCCTGTACGTACGTGCAAATAAGCGACACGACAAGTATCGACGCATAGATAGCGACACGTACGAGAAGAGCCTTCATCTCGAAGTCTTCTTCTATCATTTCGACTATTTCTCCGACAACGAGCGGAGAGATGACGTCATAGGCGATAGAGATGAGCATAATCAAGCCGACAAGAAGAAAGCTCTTTATATGGGGCTTCGCATAGACTAGCAGACGCTTGATAATCTCCGAGTCCTTCATATGCCTGTCGAAGCCGATAGCTTCCTTTTTATTCTTCATAAGGGCGTAAGCGGCTATAAAGATAAGAGAGATAAGCCCTGCCGCAGCGCCTACAATCAGAAGGGGATAGGTTTCATAAAGTGTCATCACGCATCCTCCTTCTCTTCATCGAGCTTCTGCAGCTCGACCATAGTGCGATATTCCTCGGAGCGCAACAGCAGCTCATCGTGCGAGCCTACGTCAAGAATTTTTCCGTCATCTATGAATATTATTTTATCCATCTTTTCGACGGTGGAAATTCTGTGAGCGATAAGAATCGTCGTCTTTCCCTGTCTTTGCTGCTTGAGGTTAGAGATAATCGTACGCTCGGTGTCGGTATCAACCGCAGATACCGAGTCGTCGAGTATGAGTATCGCCGCATCCTTCATAAGAGCACGGGCGATGGATATACGCTGCTTCTGACCGCCCGAGACGGTAACGCCTCTCTCACCGAGCACGGTGGAGTAGCCCTCGGAGAATTCGGAGATGTTCCCGTGGACGTCGGAGAGGGTTGCCGCACGGGTTACGTCCTCGAAGCTGCCGCTGTCAGTTGCGAAGGCTATGTTGTTCTCGATAGTGTCGCTAAAGAGGAAATTGTCCTGCGGCACGTAAGCCGAGGCAGCTCTGAGCGAGCGTATAGATATTGAGTTTACGTCCCGACCGTCTACGAACAGAGTTCCGTCGGGCACGTTATAGGTTCTGAGTATAAGGTCGACGAGCGTCGTCTTTCCCGAGCCTGTCTTTCCTATAATTCCGACGTTTTCTCCTGCATTAATCTTGAAAGAGACGTCAGTGAGAGCAGCATAATCAGCGTCGGGATAACGGAAGGTTAGCGAGCGGAATTCAATCTCGCCCCTAGCATCCTCAAGCTCGCTAACTCCCTCTCTGTCTACGACGTCGGGCTTGGCGTCAAGAAGCTCGCTTATTCGCTTGAGCGACGCCTTTCCTCTCGAGCTCATATCGATGAGCTGTGACACAGCCATAACAGGCCATACGATAGAGGTGAAGTAGCTGATGAACTCAACGAGCATACCTGCGTCAAATCTGCCTATGTATACGAGGTATCCGCCGTAGCCGAGAATAATACAGATAACCGACTCAACGAAAAGAGTAACGAAAATATGTAAAAGCACTGAGGTACGTGCGAAGGCTACGTTAGCCCTCTCGTTCTCCTTGTTGAGCTTGCGGAACGCCCACAGCTCACGGAACTCCTTTACAAATGCCTTGATTACGGCAATACCCGAGAAATTCTCCTGAGAAAAATCGGACAGCGCCGAGAACGCCGCCTGGCGCTCCTCCCACTTTATCATCATACTCTTGCCGACGACGGTACCGATAGCAAAGAGGAAGAGCATCGGCACGAGCGAGAAGAGAGTGAGTACGATATTCATCTTTGCCATCTTGATGATAGCGAGAACTCCGAGCAGCAGAGCGTCCGCCATCATCAGTATTCCGTCGCCGAAGCACTCCTGTATGGTCTCGAGGTCGTTCGTGAAGAGCGACATCATATTTCCGACTTTGTTACGCTGATAATACTGCTGAGATAGATGCTTTGCGTGATTGAACATCTCGGAGCGGAGCTCTGTCTCCACCTTGATAGCAGAGCCGAAGAAGCAGATACGCCAGAGGAATCTTCCGATTACCATAACGAATATGATAACAAGAAGCGGTGCGCAAATCTTATCTATCAGAAAATTCATATCGAAGTCGTAGCTGACTCCGTCGAGAACTACCGTACCCTTATCAATTCCGTTTACAACCATTCGGTAAAGCTCGGGAATCTCCAGCTGGAAGAAATCGACCGCAACAAGTGCGAGGATTCCGAGCAGCAGCATCGGCAGATACTTCAGATAGTACCTGTTGATATGTCTTCCGAATATCATATATTACCCCCCTTTTATTCTCACGCTCAAATATGAGCCGCTCAAAAAGCGCATAATGCGCTAAAGTACAACCCGTGTACTGCTTTATCATCGTTTCGGTCTATATCCGCTGCCTTTAACCGAGTATAAACTCTTCGAGCGACGCAGTGCCGAATTCTCTTCCCTGCGCCCGCATCTTTTGAAAAAAGCCCTCTTGAAAAGTCCGAAAAGCCCTCACCGGGGCACGCTTATCCAATACGCTCCGAAGGCACCGTGCCTTCCTTTGCTACGCCGCCGAAACGAAGAGGACAAGGCTGATTGCGCCGCGCCTGCACCCGGGCTTGCGTATAAATTGCATACGAAACATATGATACCACAACCAAGCGGATTTTTCAAGGTCTTTCGCTCAAAAATCAGCGCCGAAGCAAAATATTTCAGCCGAGAACAAAAAACCGCCGCAAAAGCCCAAAAATCCCCCTTGACAAACGCCGCCTTTCGTGATATCATATTAACGCTCGGCGTGATTTCTCCCGAGCTGCCTCGGGTGTTCTCCCCGTGTAAAAATAGAGGACGAAAGCTAATGCATAATTCATAATGCAAAATTCAGAATGGAGAAAATCAATGAGCGATAATGTCGTTGAAAACAAATCCTTTGATTTTGCAGTAAGAATTGTTAATCTGCATAAACATCTATCTTCTGAGAAAAAGGAGTTTGTTCTTTCGAAGCAATTGCTACGAAGCGGAACGAGTATAGGAGCGAATGTTTCCGAAGCTCTCAGAGGGCAAAGCAAAGCTGATTTTTCTGCAAAAATGTGTATCGCGCTTAAAGAAGCCAATGAATCTCATTATTGGATAAGGCTGTTATATAAAACAGATTTTCTTACCGAGCAGGAATTCAACAGTATTGAAAACGATATTATAGAACTGATTAAAATCTTATCATCTATATGTAAAACATCAACCAAATAATTCTGCATTATGCATTTTGCATTCTGCATTATTATATTTGCGGACGTGGCGGAATTGGCAGACGCGCTGGTTTCAGGTTCCAGTGAAGCAATTCATGTGGGTTCAAGTCCCGTCGTCCGCACCAAAAAATACTGCAGAAAAGGATACATTTTCTGCAGTATTTTTTATCCATTGCGAAAGCAATGGCATATCATCGCCGTTAGGCGTATATCATCACGTAGGTGCATCTCATCAACCGTAGGTTGTATTTCTTTCGCAATGATGATATACTCGTCTGAAAACGAGATATGCTCGTTTTCAAACGGATGATATGCAATTCATCCGGAATTGATGATATACAAGGCTGCGCCTTGATTTATCTACAAAAGTGTGGTAGAATAAACTCACCAGTAAATAAGATTTTGATGGAGTGAACCAAGTAATGACAATCAAAGATATATGCGATATATTGAGATCAGAATTATATAACAACGGTTTTGAATATGGTTTTATTGTTAATGACCAAAAATATAAACCAAATAGGGATAATGGATTTGATAATGAATACTATCATCTTGCCAAAACGATTTCTATTGTCCAAGATCCATCTGTTACACTAAAGGAAAAAATCGGCACTTGCGTAGATATCGTTTTAGTAATGAAATCCATACTTGACAATCTAAACATTCCAAGCAAAATATGGTTGCTGTATAACAAGAGCAAAAATAAAGTGCATACTATACATACATTTGAGGCAGAAAGTAAAATCATATATTTGGAGCTTACACCCCAATCCTCTAAATCGTGGTATGGTCAAGAAATTGTTTACTCAAACGAACAAGAGCTTTTACAAGAGTATGAAAATAATGGATATGATATTACTGACGTAACAAGTTTGATTACAGTTGGGGAACGACCTTACTTCTTGCTAACCAAATTAAACTGACAAATCCAAATTTATTGGTGAGTTTGGTATTGTTGTATGCAGACTATAAAAATGAACCTATCGTTAAATTTGAACCCATTTTTTGCGAAAAAAGTGAACCTATTTTCTATAAAAAGTGAACCCATTTTGCAAAATGAACCCATTAGGATTTTTGTATCCTTTTATAAAATTACTCACAATCAAAGAGGATATACCTTTGCGGTATGTCCTTTTTGATTTATAAGGAAGGTGGGACTTGAAGGGGAGCGGTAGTGAATGACAGTCCGGTGGACTGTCAGAGCCGCGGAAAGGCTTTGCCCGCAGGCAAAGAAGTCCCGTCACCTGCACCAAGCAAAGACAACCTAAATTGAACCTCAAGGAACGTTCAGGTTGTTTTTATTCAAGCCGCAGAACGCACCCAACGCACCGACATATGCGAAAAGCGAGGAGTCTGTCAACTCCTCGCTTCTTGTAACGCTATTTGCGGTACGGTGGATATATTATAGCACATTAAAAAATTCTGTCAACAACTTTTGAAAGAAAATTTAATTTTTTCAAAAAAGTTTTATTTGTTCCTGAACTCTGAGAATCTTTCACACAATTATTACGCATTCGCTCAAGAAACAGGATTGGTTTCATACCAAACCACGTAATCATTTCCGTTTAATGTGTCGATTTCTATTTGATAGGTTTTTTATCAAATCCTACCACCTTAGAGTATCCTTTAGCAGAATCTCCCGCAATCCATTTTTCCGCGGTGTTGTTATATACAATCGTTTGCTTATATGCTGCAATATACGAGTTTAAATTTTTCGCTACAGCATCATCGGAATAATACAGGTAAAGATGATAGGTTGTTTCATTTACCCACTCTAAAGTATATTAAATATTTGTTGCTCCAAGATTGTCATATTCTTTACCTAAATTAGTACCCGAAACGCTACTGTCAAGACAAAACAGAACTCTTTTACTACCGCTACACCAGAACGCAAATGCATGCTTGTCGGTGTCGGCATTCAGACCGTAATCCATATTGTCTATTACAAAGTCAATAAGTGCCGTTGCATTAGTGGAAGATATGAACCCATCGTCATCCTTTATTGCAGGTGGAACAAGTGTGAAAACAAATTGAATGGAGTAATCTCCTGTTTCTTTGAAGGTAGCGGTAAATTCTATAGTTCCACCCGAAGCTGCGATAGCAGCTCCTAACACCAGGGTTTCGGACAGTGTAAAGTTTTCATTCGAAGATGTGTTGTTTAAGTAGTAATACGGATCTTGGGTGGGGTTTGTGATTTTAATTTTTATACTTTTTCCCGCTTCAGTGACGTTAAGATTGATTAAGGTTCCTGAATATCATGTAACCGAAACACTTGTATCGGGCGTCATATCCGAGATATAAAGACTTGTATGCACGTAATTTAACTCACCTATAGCGGTTATCTCGTCGTTCATTTGTGCATAACCTATGCCAAGCGTTAAAACTACAAGGGAGACAAGCATACAAACTAAGCCTTTTACTAACTTCATATACCCTCTCCCTTCATGTTTTTTTGCTTCAAATTTTATTGTATCCTTCGTTTTTACATCCTTTTATATAATTATTTTCATTCGGTCTAACCGTAATGTCATTGGCCCGAATAAGTTCCTGTTTTGGGATCAGACCAAACTCTCGCCGAGGCATTAAAAGTACCGTTATTCGCTGTTTCCTCAATATAGGTCCCGTCGCTGATGAAATAAATTCTGCTTCCTTGACCAATGTATCTGTCCCAATTATCATCCTTTTTAATCGTCTGCCACTCCTTGTACGTACCCTCGTACAACAAGGTAATTTGCTCATATTTAAGAACAAAGCCCTCTCTATCTGCAAACGCGTCTTCGCCAATTGTCGTAATACTCTTGGGGATCCATACAGTTGTAAGATCACTGTATTCTGAAAAAGCACTGCCCGCAATCTCAACCACAGGAACTCCGTTTACACTGCCCGGAATCTCGACGTTTGCGTTTGATTGATCGTAGGCGGTAACAACGTAAACATCGTCCATGCCATCGCCGTTTGTGTCGAAACCTTCGAGAGTCATGCCTTTATGCTCGGCTTTGGGGGCAGCTTTCGTAAAATTAAATTTGATAATATGCTCTCCCGCTGTGGTAAAGGAGACAGTAAACGTAAGAGTTCCGCCACTCGTAATTTCAGCTCCACCCACCATGTTTTCTGATAATGTCAGTCCCTCTATGGCAGGTGTATAACTTGCGTAATAATATTTATAATCTGTGGGGTTAGTAATTGATAGACTGATAGTTCCGCCCTCTTGGGCGGTAAGATTTATAGTCGTTTCTGAATATCCCGTAACATCAACACTCGTGTCTGGCGTCACGTCTGAAAAATACAGGGTTGTGTGGATGTAATTCAACTCGCCCGTAGCTGTTATCTCATCTGTCAGTTGTGCATAGCCTATGCCAAGCGTTAAAACAACAAGGGAGAGCAGCATACAAACTAAGCCTTTTACTAACTTCATATACCCTCTCCCTTCTTTTATCGGTGTGTTTTTCCTTTTTCCTCTTTTTTATTATAGGACTTTTAGCATTTTCCTATAAATTGAATTCTTTCATTTACCTTTGCCGTTGTGTTCCGAAAGCTTAATAAGTCCTTTTTCTACCAATACGGCAGTTTCTTCATAAGAATAAATACTTGAATAGTCAACAGTTGAACGCTGCTTTGCTTCGGGAATACCATGCTCTTGCATTACAGTATCCACAAGCAAGAGAGCCTTTTTGAGACCTCTGTTGCTTCGAATTCTAACCAACATGGGAACTGAGGCAAAGCTCTTTGACGTAACTGTTTCGTGGAAGTACTTTGATTTATCAAACTTCTCGGGGTCAAGCGCGCAATAAAGACAAACTGTCTTACCTCTTATCTTAATCTTGAAAAGCTGCTGTCTGCCTTTATTAAAGCTCTCATTACGCCAGCTCATTCTGGACTTAACACCCTTAAAGGAAAGAATTCTGTTTTTAAGCTCGGAATAGTAATCTTTTACCTGTTGTACACTCTGTATCAGATTTGCAGCAAAGCTCCTGCTACAACTTATATCAACTCCTGTACCGATTTGGTTAATGATTTCGCTATCGGGCGATTCGTTTTTGTCGTCGCTAATCTCACAAACCGCTTCCTCTTTCAAAAAAGTGTCAGACTTTTCCTCGATAACCGGCTCTGTCGATTCATTATATTTGTAGTCAACCGGCTCTTGTTCAACCTTAATTTCAAATATATAAATCGACTTCAAGGAAGTTACTACAAAAAAGCGCGTGCAGGTTCTGTCCGCGTTCTCATACATAAAAACAGGCTGACGTACAGTATCCCTAATCTCCAAAAGCTCGGTGAATGCTTCAACTCGAATCACCTGATAACCGGACGTATCGTATTCATCCAATATTTTTTGAATATAGGACTTATAATTCGAAACCAAGCGTTGCACCTTGCGTGCGTAATCAATATGCTTATCGCGTGTCAAAACGACAAATGCAGCTAAAACACCCGCTAAGATTACATCAAGTGATGCAAATACTATGGAAAGAATCATAAATAAATCCTTTGCAGTCGTATCTTTGGCAACAATTTTTTGCTCGCCTGCAGGAACAGTAGTTGATACTGACGGTTTTACCATAGTTTCAAGCAGCGGAACGTGAAGCTCTATCACGTATTCACCTGCATTGTCAGCGGCAAAGCTCTCGCTCATACCGACGACGTCAACGTACATTCTTACAATCAAGGTGTTAACCGTGTTTTTCAGACTGTATGATCTGATGAAATCATCTGCGATTTGATTGTATTTATTGTAGTCAAGCTCTATGAGCTTCTGTATTGATAGTTTTTCACCTTGCTCAGCGGCTTCTGTTTGCGGAACGATATTGTAAATAGGATTAAACACAGGGGAGTTGCTCGCCTTGTCCTTAATTTCAACCTGTGCATCAATACGGTAGGTATATTGATAGCTTACGTCGTTAGTGGCCATTTGCAGATCGTAACTGAAATCAGCCGTCATTTTTTCTATCAAAGAAGCAACGTAAGCGTGCGTACCGTTCAGATAACTTTCTTCATAAAAGCTATTATCGGCAAGATATGCGCGGTGTATGACGTTTCCTTCCTCAGTATAAGCAACGTATGTTTCCTTGTTTTGCTTTATAAAAGCAAAGAATGAAATCAGCAAAGCAACAGCGAGCGCAAAAATAACGATGCCTTGAATGTGGATTTTCTTTTTGCGGTTTATTTGATACGTGTCACGCTGTATTTTTTCAAGTTCAGACATGGGCGTCCCCTCTTTTTTTAGAAATCAATATTGGTTTTTTATTCAAATAGCGACCGTACCCATATTGTTGGGTAACCGATATACTTAATTTTCAAATTTATTATTCCGATGATATCTGCATCGGTGATATACCCCGAGTCCATGCTCTCATTGGCATCGCCCTTGGTATAGTATCTTAATACACCGTTAATTTTTTTAATATCTACGACACGGTGAATTATCGTAACACCATCTCTTTCAAATACAATGACCTGTTTGTTTTCAATATGCTGGCCGTTGTAGTCCTCGTATATGATAACATCTCCCTTATCAAGCTCACCCGTCATACTTTCGGTAGCAATGACGAGAGTCTTATATTGAAATTGAGATGAAATAAGCGACATAAACCCGATGGACAAAATCATTAAAAATGTCGTTATAGCTGTTTGAATACGCATGCTACGCCTTGTTGTGACAAAAGACTTTGGCGTATATAGAGTATGTATCAGAAAAAGAATGCCTATCGGCAAGAATATTCTTGCAAATGATAAAAGTGCGTTAGATATTTGCGGTTTAAGCGGAACAAGATAGGGATAGAGAAATAAAATCAGCTTATAAAGAATATTCGGAAGCGCGCCGTATTTTGACGCAATATAGTGATAAAGAATGTTTGCAGCAAGTGCGGGAAGCAACACAAGCCCCAGTGCATCCATAAAATATTCAAATTTTTCAAACGCGTTCGACTCAATGAGTAATAGTATGTCAACCAGGACGAACGAAATATAAGATAAGGTGCTGGCGAGCTTATCCTCTTGAGCCAAGAATACGCTTCGTGTAATCTCGGCTGATATTACGGTAATGGCGGTAGGCAAGGCATATTTAAGCAGGAATGAGGGAAAGAAGCTCGTCTTATAAAAACCGAATTTTATTCCTGACAGAAAATACACCGTGACCGAAATAACAGCAATTGCCGTTATAACGAGAGCGACCTGTCTTTTCGGAAGCTCTAAAATTGAGCGTTTTTTTATTAAATAAGACACCGTGAGAGCGGCAAGAAGGCAAAAAAACGCTAAAAATACCATTCTCGTCGTTTCGTTTTTCACAAAACAGGCAAGAAGGAGAACGCCGAGATACGACGCCGCCGACGCATATAAAATCTTTTTATCGCTGTTCATATACGCTCCTCCTTGCTGTTCTGTGAGCAAACTTTGTTTGAAACATAGAGTTATGCACTTGTAACGCCAGTATTGGAAACAGAGAAGCTAAAGGTATTGCTATAGTCCTCTGTTGTAGGATAACTAGTCACTTTAATAGTTATCGTTACAGTAGCAGTGCTTGTTGCATTAATGGTAGTTGAATCAATGGTCGCTGTAACGTCGTAATTGCTAGACGCATTATTGGTAACATCCGATACTGCAACTCCGGTAGCATTGTACTTGGTGCTTGTATTTGTTACTTCAACTGTAAATGTGTGCACTTCACCCTTTACCCAATCAGATGTATCAACCTCGAATGCAAGAGTTTCTGCACCGGTTGTATTTGTAACAACAGTTTCTCCTGCTCCGGGGGTTACATCGCCGGTCCAAGCAAGCACAAGCTCCTGATTATAAGTAATAGTACCTTCTGCATCGATGGTATCAGTTACTGCTGCATAACCTGCACCAAGGCAAAGAACTGCCGCAAGCATAAGTGCTACAACTACAATTCTTCTGTTCTTCATAACTTTTTCCTCCTTTCTCAAAAATTTATAGAAAACCGCTGAGTCTCAGCAGTATGCTATACAGTTTTATATCAGTTGCGTGTTGTCTCCGCTTTTTTCGGGACTTTTCAGATAGGTCATCATCATACAGTAAAGAACATTAAAGATATGCGGTACGTTGACCTCATTATTCTCGAGTTCTCTGTTATACACACGAATAGCAAAATCAAGCAGGGCGGTAAAAACGCTGTGCATTATGGATTCTACGTCCGCTTCTTTTATGAATAACGAATAAAAGCTGTCAATGATGGACTCAAAATGACGCTTATGCTTTTCCAACGAATTTCCTCTGAAATAAATTGAATAGTAATAACGAACGTAGAATCTACAGCGCTCCTCGTTATTTAAGACAAATTGCCACGCCAAGAGAAAAAAATCATAAAGCTTTTTCTTTGTATCGTCTCCAAAGTCTCCGATTGTCCTCATGCTACACTGAAAGGCTTTATACAGTTCATTATCTAAGTAAACAAACGCAGCTTCGTATACACCTTCCTTTCCTCCGAAAAGCCGGTAGATATATACCTCGTTCATTTTGACGTTTGGCAAATTACCTTTGTAGTACGTCAACTCTTTCGTCGTCGCTTTTTCAAAACCGCCTTCGGCTATCAGATGGATAGCGTTGCTTATCAAAAGTGACTTGATATCCGCTTCGCATTTCATCTTGATTCTCCTTTATTTTTTTATTAAAATTCTTAATTAAAATCCCAACCTTCTTTGTAGCATTCGCTACAAACAGATGTCAAAAAAATTCCTCTTACAAGGAGTAGCGGTACGGCTCACAAGGTAAAAAGCAACATAACGAGAGTTATGTTATATTAAGAATTTGATTTATCATCAAATACGACAGAATTATATCACCGTTTTGGCTGAAAGTCAATGCGTTGCAATAAATTTTATATTGCAGCTTGCAAAATTCAGCAAATATTACATAAAAAATTGCGTAGCAAAAACGCCTTTCGTTCATTTTTTCAAAGAAAATTAGACGAAAGGTCTTTTGTTGCGCTCTTTTTTTGTTTTGTTTTTGTTGGTTTACGAAGATAACTTTTGCCTTTTATCACATAACTCTCGTTATGTTATATTTGGTCTCGGTGTGTTCGCATCGGGTTTTTTCTTTTATATAATGAGCCTCATACTCTCCATCTTACGCTTGTGCTCCGCGCCCGTTGTGACAATATAAATTCGTGTCGTATTTATGCTTGCATGTCCAAGAATATCCGCAAGCTTAGCAATATCCTTCTCAATTTCGTAAAACGTGCGAGCAAACAGATGGCGAAGGTTATGCGGAAAAACCTTGCTCGGAGCAACGTGAGCTTGTTCACACAAGGATTTCATTTCCTTCCATATATTATTGCGGCTTACGGGTTTCCCGTTTCTCGTTATGAATATCACACCCGACGATATTTTCTGCTCTTTTACGTAACGGAGCAGTTTTTTCTTTAACTCAGGAACAATAAAAATACGACGGTTCTTTCCTTTGCAGTTTACTACCGCCTCGCTCCGATTAAGCGCTTCTACGGTAATATACTGAAGCTCGCTTACACGGATACCAGTTCCACAGATGGTCTGAATAATAAGATTGAGTCTCTCGTTGCGTTTTTTCTTCGCCGTCTCAACAAGACGGATATACTCTGCGCGAGTTAATTCTTTTTCCTCGGGGCAGTATGCCTGTCTTTGTATCTTGAATTGCTTAACGCACAACTCGTGCCAGCCGCAAAAACGAAGAAAACAGTTGAGTGCGGCAATCATCGAGTTGGCGCTTGCCACGGCATATGTGTTACCTAACATTTGCTTATACTCCATTACACATTGCTTGCAGACGTCTTTGATGCCGATAAAGTTTACAAAGCACCTTACGTCACGCATATATTTTTCAATGGTGGCTTCGCTCCTTTCTTCCTGTCTTAAACAAACTTCAAATTTTTTCATTTTGAAAATATCTATATTTTTTTTATCCATAAAACACTCTCCTCATATTAGGTCTTAGTATTATTATTTTACCAAAACTTTGCGAATAATCCCTATGCCTTCGATACGGAAGTTTTATACCACGGCTCAATATTATATAATTAAATAAGGAAAAAAGAAATATGGAACTTCTCGGATTTTTCCTTTTGCTCGTCCGAGAAGCTTTTTCGAGGTCTTCGTGATGCCTAGCCATATGCCCAAGGAGCTCCTTCATCTCTTTTGAGTTGTTTCTGCTGTCCTCTTGGGGTATTATGTTTCCGTGCCATAGTTCTTTAATTACATTCATAATATTCCTCCATATGAAAAGTGGCTATATCACTGAGAGAGCCTCAACAATATAGCCACCATTTTGTTATTTGAAGGCACAAAGCCTTATGTATTGTTTTATGTTCCATAGCATCGTACCTCCTTGTTAGTACAACACTATATCACATAATTTTGGAGAAGTCCAGATATTATTTGAAATTAAAAAGGCAACTCTCCCGAGTCTTCAAAAGAAACTGTCGGCTTTACATAGTTCTTATTCATTATGCTTGCAACTGCATTATAAAACTGTGTAATATATTCTGGATACTTTGTTCTGATACTTTCGTACAGATTGAAAGCCGCCTCTAAATTATCCATCGGTATGTTTGTTTCGCCATTCTGGATGCGTTCATCCAGACCAAACACCAACACTCCGGAAACATCTTTTTCAAAAATGTGACTGTCTATAACGGATTTTAAGCCTTCAAACACCACCCGAACATATTCTGAGTCTACATATCCTCGTGTCTTTAATTTTTAGTTTCCTTCAATCTATCAATAGCCATTTCGGGACTCATAGTGTGATACATAAGATACACGACCTTCATGGTTTTGATAGGTGCTTGTTTGTATATTTCCTTGCTCGATTCTCCGGTATAGAAGTGCCAATAGCGATAGAGATACCCTGACCAATAGAGCATTTCGCGGTCAATAGTTTCGCCACTCGTTATTTCTTTCTCGGAGAGAAGTTCCTCGAGAACATATTCCTCGCCAGCCCATTGAAGACGGTTATATTCGGAATCAAGGTGCTTTGCAACATCAGAAGTCATAAAGGCTGATACGAACTTTTCGCTATCGTATCCTTTAGCGAGTGACAGTTCGAAGAGTCTGCCTTGTATGTCGCAGAGCTTTAATTCTAAAGCATCCATTTTGCTTCTCCTTTACTTTGCTTCTTCAAGTATTTCGTCAAAGAACTTTCCATCGCGGCGATAGTTTTTGCAAATATCGTTCGCCAAACTAACGCCTTTTGTCCTATTTGCTTCGCTCTCGTCACGTAAGAATTTGCGCTCCATAGTGGAGAGAGAAATTTCGCACTCTATGCGTATAGCGGTGCAAGCACGCTGAGTTGTAGCAACATACTGCTTTCCGAGCTTGAGTGCAGACAGGCTATTTACAAGAGCCATATCGGTTATATTACCGAGGAAGAAATTATCCAGAACGTAGAACATTCTATCGTTCGCAATACTTCCTATTACAACGTCACAGTTCTTATCCATATTGCTATACTTTTCATAAAAGCTCGTACCCTTTATGCTTTCCATTCTTCCTCTATGGTATGCGACGAGCATCGCCCATTCGATATCAGCGGGAACATCAAGCTGCCCGAGTTCTGTAAGATCTATCGAGACGACATAGAATTTTGATTTGTCATAGTCGCAGATCAGAGTAAGGGGTTGACCAGGCTCTGTTCCCATATAAAAGCCTTTACCAAAGTCACACATCTCACGGCTGATAGGAGCGATATCGCCCTTGATGCCTGATTTTGATCCATGATACAGAAGTATTCTTCCGTCTTCAAGCTGAACTTTATTTGCTGCTGTTTTTATCTTTTCGATAATCATATCATATACGGGAACTTTTTTCTCTCGGCAAAGCTCGTAGAGGGAATTTTGTGCAAGTCCGGTCGGCATCGCACGACCATTCTCCCAACGATTAACAGTAGCAAAGGTAACGCCTAGCTTCTCGGCAAAATCAGCCTGGCTAAGACCCAAATATTCTCTTATGTTTTTTATAAGTTTTTGCATATTGCACCTCGCATTGATATAACATTTGTTTCTATCAATATTATATATGATGTTATATCGATTGTCAAGTAGAAAATACGTTGTTTGTAAAATCAATTTCATTACTATTTGTTTAAGGCAGTATGATTTTTTGCCATTATCCCTATCAAAAACAGACGCAAAAAGGCGGGTTTTCGTGGTCAAAAGCTCGCTACAATCGCTTTGAAAACTATTTGAGGGATACACGCCTTATAGCACACTTGTCTGCAACACACGGTGAATTTAAGCCTATTTTGCTTTTTAAACCGTGAGCAATAATTCGCAATAAAACACAATAAAACTATTGAATTTTCTTGATTGAATTCGGTTTTTGTGGTAACCAAATGAAAACACCCTCGCCTGTTCGAGGGTGTTTTTTTCCAAAGCGCAATACTTAAAGCGCAGCTGTTTACTTTTTGCACTAAATAAAATCGTTCTTCCTTGCTTGATAAAAAATCCTCTGTGGCGGTAAGGCGTTTTCAAAAGCAGCGGCGCTTCGGTACACTCATTTCTCTACGTAGAAAGCGGTGAGGGTGTCTATGCAGAAGCAACCGAGAACGCCGCTGTGCCACGCACCTGTATCAAGGTGGATTTTGTAATAGTCCTTCACCGTCTTCGGCGCTTTATCGCCGCACCTCGAGTAGGTGAGTATCCTGTTCTCTCCACACACGCACTCGGTCTCTGTATGACCGAAGAAGACGCACTTTGGGCTCTTGTGTAAAAGGTCGGGGGATTTGAATCTGCGGTCGTAAACGAGCTCTTCCGTCTCTACCGAGTCCAACGGGCAAAGATACCCGCCGTCATCCGTCGGCACGCCTGCGTGCACGCAGATAAAGTCATCCTCCTCGATGTATGAGGGCAGTCGCTCCAGCCAATCAACCGTCTCCCAGTCGATAAAGTCTGCGCCCTTGCCGAAATAAGCCCCGAGGCGTTCCAAAACCTCGTCAAAATTTTTAGGCGATGACTCAAGCATAGAGTGATAATAGTTCAAAAAGGCAAGCTCGTGATTGCCGAGAATGCAATATACGTTATCCCGCGATGAGAGCTCTCTCAAAAGCAAGAGACCCCCCTCGCCCTTATCTATTATATCGCCGCATACGTATAAGCTGTCGGCATCCGAGAAGCCTATCTTATCCAAAAGTGAGCGGAAAAGCTCGTATTCGCCGTGTATATCCGATATTACGTATCTCATTCCTGCATTAAACCTCTCTGCGAAAAATCAATTATAGCCTAAACGAGCCACCGTCGGCTGTGTCCATCGGTTATACTATACCACACCTTACCGCCGAGCACAAGTCCCCGACCGTTTTTTCCTTCAACGCCTTGAATTCAAAGAAAGCGCTCCGCAAGCTCGGCGCAACGTCCTTGACGGGCATCTATTCCAAACGATGATTGCCCTTGCGGGCAGGTTATGAGTTATGATATGCTCCGCACAGTTATGATTGATCCGGCCACGCTGTAAGATAGATGGGCAATCATATCATAGCGCCCCAAAAAGCAGATGCTTTGAAATTCGGGTAATCATTATATAGCTTTCGGAATATCATTATAAATACTATTGCATTTTCCTAGAAGCGGTGGTATAATACGGGTAGTACGAATAAAAGACAGTCGTTTTTTTCTAACAAATTATTAATATATTGAAAGGAAAGCGCTACTATGAAGAAAAGAACAATTATACTTTCTCTCCTTCTCGCTATCGTAGTTGCAGGGGGCGTCTTCCTCTTTGCGAGCTGCGGACCTAAGGCTGTTGCAAGCGGCGAATGCGGCGAAGGCGTAAAATGGTCTCTGAGCGCTGAAGGCGTACTCACCATATCCGGCAGAGGCGAGATGGAAGTCAGCCAGTACTCCAGACCCTGGGATGACTACAAGAAGGATGTCAAGGAGATCGTCATCTCCGAGGGTATCACGTCGGTAGTAGGTCTCAACGGCCTCGGTATGGCGAGAAAGCTGACGATCGCAAGCACCGTTACCAACATCGCAAACAGCGCCTTCTCGGGCTGCTACTCTCTTACCTCTCTCGTGATTCCCGAGGGAGTCGAGACGATCGGCGAGGATGCGTTCAACAGCTGTTACAATCTGCGTGAGGTTACTATCCCCTCTACCGTTACCACCATCGGAGACTACGCATTTATGAATTGCACTCTCCTCAGTAAGGTAAACGTAACAGACATTGCGGCATACTGCAACATAACCTTCAGTAACTACTGGTCCACCCCCTTCGCCTACACCGCAGACCTCTATGCGGGCGGCAGCAGGGTGACCGAGCTCACAATCCCCTCGGGTGTAACGGCTGTTAATGCAAGAGCGTTCTCGAACTGTACTTCTATCGAGAAGCTTACTATCGCCGACAGTGTAGCTTCTATCGGTGAGTATGCGTTCACCAAGTGTAACAATCTCAGAAGCGTTAAGATAGGCTCCGGCGTAAACAATATTGATAGCTACGCCTTCGACAGCAACCCATATATCGCCGAGGTTATCAATATGTCCTCTCTCTCTATGACGGCGGGTAACGGCAATGACAGAACCGGTCTTACCTGCTGCGCACTCGTAGTACACAACGAGGCTAGCAGGATTGTCGAGGACAACGGCTGGCTCCTTCTGCCCACCGAGGACGTGAACTACATAATCGGCTACGTCGGCGACTCCTTCGTTCTCACTCTTCCCTCTGTCGTTAACGGCGTAGAGTACACCGCTCTTTCTCCCTTCGCATTCTACGGCGACGAGAGAATCGTGAGCATTACTCTTCCCGAGACGCTCGACACAATCGGCGACTTCGCCTTCAAAGGCGTTAGAGCTCTTTGCGAGATAGTAAACAACACTTCAATAGAAATGGATAACTTCTCAACCGTCGGCGGACTCTCGCTCGCCGGCATAACCATCAACGAGGGTGAGAGCGAAATAGTAGACGTCGACGGATGGCTCTTCCTTCCCGCAGAAGAAGGCTACTCGGGCAATCTTATCGCCGGAAATGCTCTCGTCGGCTACACCGATATCTGGGATGCTACCGTGCTCACTCTCCCCACAGACTTCAACGGTGAGGACTACCTCATCGCACCTCACGCATTCCACGGCTTTGACAACATCACCGAACTTGTAATCCCCGACAGCGTAAATAATATACGTGACTACGCCTTCGCAGAGTGCTCTATGCTCACCAAGCTTACTCTCGGCGCCGGCGTTGAGAAGATCGGACTTTCCGCATTCGAGAACTCTCCCATCGATAAGATAGTTCTCCCCGCTTCGCTCAAGACGATAGGTAAAAGAGCGTTCTACTGCGGCTACTACGTAATCCGTGACGAGGCTGCAATCGTAAATATCCCCGCAGCAGTCGAGGAGATCGGTATAGAAGCCTTCCACACCGAGACAAACGATTACTGGACCTACAGTATAGGGCTTACCTTCGAAGACGTATACGGCTGGCAGAAGCACTCGCCCGACGACCTTCTGCACGGTGAGCCTGTAAATCTCGACAACGAGAATCCCATCATCGGTTACAACCGTCAGCTTGAGGGCTATCTCATTAAGCACCAGTAACTTTACCTATAACAAAGGGGCGCTCCCGTGTGAGAGCGTCCCTCTTTTTTTCGGGTGTGCTTCGCCCCTTTTTACTGAGTTTTCCGAGGCGATAAAGGCACAAATGGCGTGAAGACTAAAGCAACACAAGGTATAAGCACCGAGGCTGCGCAGGACGTGAAGGCAAAAAACAAAATAAAAAGAAAAAAGGCGGGGAGCCCGAGTCGAGCTCTCCGCCTTTTTATTGCCGCGGCTGATTGAATCACGGTACTAGTTAAACGAGGGGGCGTGCGTTTCTCCCGTTGCAAAGGTGTTAGGGCCGGGATTAGAGAGCGAGAAGTACATTTTCGCCGCCTTAGTCGTGCCGAAATCACGGTTTGAGCCGCTTTCCTGCACCTTGTTGAATGCGTCTCGGAACATCTGATTGTGCGCTTCCTCTCGGTTGAGAAGGAAGTCAATCGTCTGTCTTACCTTCTTATCGTCTATCTGTCTGTATAGATACTCGTAGACGACCTTCGCCCTCTGCTCGGATGCGATGTTCGAGAGCAGATCTGCGCACAGGTCGCCCGTGACGGTAACGTAATCCCCTGTCCAGGAATATCCCGAGGAATTTATCAAGCCGGGGTTGAGACCGAGGAGCACGTGGCTCTGTATCTCGCCTGCACCGACCTTCGCCGCATCGACGTCGTGACCGTTAAGCATACTTATCGTTGTCGCCACCATCTCCATATGCCCGAGCTCCTCTGCGGCTATATCGAGGAAGAGGTCCTTTATCTCGGGGTCCTTGATTCTGAAGCTCTGAGACATATACTGCATAGCGGCCTTCATCTCGCCGTTTCCGCCGCCGAGCTGCTCCTGTAGGAGAACCGCATACTGAGGGTTCGGTCTTTCTATCTCCACAGGATGGAATAATTGCTTTTCGTGTTTAAACACCTTTTACTCTCCTTTTTTACATATGATTTTATAACTATTATTTACATTAATTGCCTTTTTATTCCTTGTATGCTAAGAATATCGATTCCCATTTTCCGATTAATCGCATTGATAATCTCCGAGTGCCAGAGTCATTTACCGTCCCGTTTTCCCTCGCCATAGTATTCCACGGCGTGGGCTGTTTTGCTCTTTGGACTCTATCGGTCTCACCCCTTCGCCTCTTGGCTTCGTCACCTTCACCCACTCTTTTGCCGTCCGTTCTGCTTTTCGTCCTCGGCGAGGGCAGCATTCCTTCCGTCCTCAGTCACATTTTCTTATCATCTGTCGAAGGGTTGTCGATAAGCTCTCCGTCCTCGGTAAAGCGTGAGCCGTGGCAGGGGCAATCCCAGCTATGCTCAGCCATGTTATATTTTAGTGCACAGCCGAGGTGTGGGCAGCGGGGGCGACTCGGGGTTAAGAGCCCGACTATCGACTCAAATGCGTTTACGATCAGCTGAGGTCTTAGGATGCTTCTTCTCGGCGAGAATACCTCGGAATATTTGCTCTCTCCCTCTCCGATAAGATCGCACAGCACCCCCGATGCCGCCATAGCATTTGTGAAGCCCCACTTGTTGAAGCCCGTGGTGACGTAAATATTCTCCTTTAGTCTCGTATATTCTCCTGCGTAGGGCACTCGGTCGAGCGTCATACAGTCCTGCGCCGCCCAAGAAGCCTTGATTTTTGCGCCCGGGTAGTGCTCTTTTGCGAACTGTTCAAGCTCCTGCCACGAGCCGCCCTCCTTACCCGTGCGGTGAGCTCCTCCTCCGAGCAACAAGTACTCTCCGTACTGACGGAAGGATAGACCCGTGTCACATTCGTCGACGTACATCCCCTCGATACGTCCCGCCCCCTCCAGAGCTAAGACGTACGACCTGTGCTGATACATCTTCAACGGGTAGAGCCCGAACTTATTGAGTATCGGGAAGTGAGTTGCGACGATAAGTCTCTTATACTCTATCTCGCCCCCGTCGAAAAGAGCTGTGTCGGGCTTTATGCCTATTATCTTCGTATTCTCGTATATCGGCAGGTCCTTTGCTATACCGTAGAGAAATTTCAAGGGGTTGAGCTGTCCTTCATTCTTCACTCGCACAGCCCCCTTAGTCTCTATCGGCAGCTCGGGCGTTGGAGAAACCTCTGCCTCGAGTCCGAGTGTTCTGAGAGCCTGCACATTCTCTCTCAGAACGTCCTTGCTCCCGAGAGAGTAAACGAACGAATCCCCCGCCTCATAGTCGCACTCAATGAGCTCCGAGAGCTTGCGGTATTCATCAGCAGCGCCCAGCTGCGCCTCGAGATACAGTCTTGCGAATTCCTCTCCGAAGCGCTTTATCAAGCTCGAGTATATGAGTCCGTGCTGAACCGAGATTTTTGCGGTTGTGTTCCCTGTGACTCCGTCGCCTATCTGCTTTGCCTCGACGAGAGTACAGTCTATCCCACGCTTTTGGAGCTTATATGCAGAAAGTACTCCGGCAATTCCGCCGCCGATAATCAAGACGTCGGTCTTTATATTTCTCCCGAGCTTATCGAAGCCGATACGCTCTGCCGTGTCCTGCCAGATTGATTTATGTCTGTGTTTTTCCATTTTTTCCTCTTCCCCTTTGATAATTTTCCCTGCCGTAGGTATTCTTTTTGCCCCTCGGTCACCGAGCGGCGGCGTTTAAAGTGCCGTCTGCAATTTCGAGCCGTTCATTATCGGTAGCAATACTATTATTCCTGCCAAAGAGGGCTCATAGTCGCAAAAGGAGAAAAAGGCGAGAGACTATCCTCGCATACGGCAATCCCTGTCGACTGCGGCACACCCTGCCTCACCCGCTGAATTTGGAGATAGGCGCACTCGGGTATTGACTTCGGGCAGAGAAAGCCGAAGTATCTTAATACAAGTGTAATTTTTCTCTTTACTTATCCATAGATTTATGATATAATTCATAAGAATGCCCGGATGCACTCTATAAGGACAAACCGAGAGAGGCTCTCTGAAGTTTTTGAGTAAGGCGGCGAAGGAAAAGGCGTTTTCAACCCGCACAAAAAAGAGGCTGACGAGAAAAAGCTTTGCCGCCCTGCGCACAAAAGGGAGACGGCGTAAAAAACTTTTCCGTCACGCATTCTAAAGAGAGACGGGGCCTTATGAGCGCCGTATTTATAAAGAACCCCTCACCCGGCGCAAGCAATGAGCAAAAGGATTGCTCGGTGTTTAGCCGTAAGAGAGTCGAACTAACAAGCCTGGCGCCGATAAATTTTAGCGTCTTTCGTCGTACTAATCCTTGTTAAGTGCTACTTAACTGCGGCTCATTACACCAAAATCCGCAAAAAATTTATTCGCCGACGGGTGTCGTACAGTTTTAAAAGAATAGATTTTGTCATAGCCGAGCCTAATTTTTCGAGGAATATGCAAATATCTAAGGAAAATTTGGCGATGTATATGGCGAAATGTATCTTTTAAAACCTTATTAGTTCGACTCTCTTACGGCTAGGCTTAGAAGACTTTTTTAGCCCGTAAAACGTTCTTGTTATTTTTTCTATTTATATAAGCGGAAGGAAGATTGCTTGCGAATGAGCTCGGGTTGCTCTTATTCGGTTTAATGTTTTTGCGTAAGAGGTTTTTTGCTTCGTAAGATGCTTTTACTTTTTTCTCTTAGGTAGGCGTAGGCGCTCGCTTTGCGTCGAGCTCGGATTGCTCTTATTCGGCGTGGGGTGCTTTGAGAGAGCTTGAATTGATTCTTCTCGGTAATGGATGTATATTCCATCTACTCCCGGCTGAGGGGCTATCGAATCGATAATGAATGGGCTCGGGCGCTCGTCCGATTTTTTGATTGGTTAAATCTTAATTGAACTTTGCTTAGCTCTGTGACAAGAAGCTTATACGGCTACATATTTTTGCGTTATAAAGTGGGAATAAGCAAACAACTCTTTACATAAATTCTGATTTTTTCGTTTTTCTGTTGACAAATTTAAAGCCGAATGCTAGAATGAAATTGGAATTTTAAAAAACAATTTTATAATTGACTAGGGGGAAATATGGACGGAAGAATATCCAATTTTGCCGAGGTGGCATCGGTACGTAGATACACCTATACTGACGGGAGCGAGAACGGCTTCAGAGTTATAGACTGTGACAACGGCAGGATTCGTTTTCTCATCAACCTTGACAGAGCGGGCGATATAATGCAGCTGTATTACAGGGGAGAGAACGTCTCCTTTATATCGAGAAATGGTTTTGTTAATTCCGAGCGCCCGTTCTTGTCGAGGTTTGAGGGCGGAATGATATATACCTGCGGACTCGATAACGTGGGGGGCAGAGACGGATACGAGTTGCACGGAAGGCTGCATCTTTCTCCTTGCCGTGTTATATCCACCGAATGTACGAATAAGGGCATCGAAATAAAGCTCGAGGTAAAACAGACTGCTCTTTTCGGAAGCGCATTTACTCTCATAAGGACGTATAGAACTGATATCGGCTCGAGCACCGTTACGCTTGTAGATGAGCTTAAGAACGACGGATATACGCCGGACGAATATTGTCTGCTTTATCACGTTAACGTCGGATATCCTATGCTCGACGAAGGCGCAAGGGTTGAGGCAGAGGTGAGAAGGTGTACTCCGAGGACGGAGAACGCTGCTTACGCAGAGGGCGGAATGTGGGAGATGACCGCACCCGTGCCTAAAATGGACGAAGCGTGCTTCTACCTTGAGCTTGATAAGCCTGAGATTTCTCTTGTGAACAAGGCTTGCTCGAGGCGCTTCACCCTGTCCTATTCTCTCGACACGCTCCCCTGCTTCCTGTTATGGAAGAGTATGGCTAGCGGAGACTACGCCCTCGGTCTTGAGCCTGCCACGACGACTCTCGATTCAGACTTTGCTAAGCGTAGTATTGCGCCCGGCGAGAGCGTGCGCTTCACTCTTAGCTTAAGTGTCTTTGATGAATAGAGCTCGTACATAGAGGATGAAGTTTTACATTGTCCGCCGCCGCTTTCTGTAAAGGCGGCTATACAATAACGGTAAACAAGGGGGCGGATGCCCCTTTGTTTTTTCGCTCGCTTTCTTTTATACCGAGGCTCGGGGTCTTTTTTTATTAGGCTTGAGTCTGTCTGTCGATGCCTTGCGACCTGTTTCTCGGCGCTTAGTTTGCGTTTTCAGGGCTCGTTTTTTTGCCGGGCGACCTATTTCTCAGCACTTAGCTTATTCTAGGCTCCGGTCTCTTCTTTGGGTCTTGGTTTTCCGTTTTTGAGGTTTTTATCTAGGGCGGGCGACCTCTTCTACGGCGCTGGCTATCACTTTAGCCGGTGGCTTCTTTGCGTCTTTTTTGCGTCTTACCCGCTTTCTTGAAAAGAGCGGCGCGGGGGGTCTTGCTGCCGTCGGTCTATCCGTCGACAGAGTCTAGTATTTTCGCATATAGGTTACGCTTTACGGCGGACAGGTCGTTATCTATGCTGGTTTTGGAGCGCCGAGCCTCTTTCAGCCGACTGTCTATAGCAGAGCGTAGATATTCGGAGCGCCCTTAGGTGGGCGCTCTTGCTGTTTTAAGCGCAGGCTTTGCACTTTCGGGCAAAGGGTATGCTGTCGATTAACGGTAAGTTATTTCACATCGTGAAATATATTGACAAAGGTGCGCACATATTTATAATAAAAGTAAAGGCTCTTAAAAAGGGTCGAGGTTTTCAAAATAATCAAGTAACAATTGTCTGGGAGAATAGAAAATGCAGGAATTTAAGGCAGTATCGGCAGGCGCGGCAATAATAGCAGAGGGGCCACTCTGGCAGGAGAAAACAAACACCCTGTGTTGGATAGACATCAATGGAAAGAGAATTCATTCTAGAAGCCTCGAGGACGGTAAGGAGAGCGCCTACGTAATTCCCGAGCAGCCCGGGTGCATCTTCTTCGACGAGTCTGACAGAATCAACGTATGCTCCGAGAGCGGAATATATCTCTTAGGTGAGGACGGAGAGCTATCGCTGCGCTTCGCAATTAAGCCCAGCGGCAGAAGATTCAATGACGGAAAGGTAGGTCCTGACGGAAATCTGTGGGTCGGCACGATAAGCAAGGAGCTCAAGGGTCATCTTTACAGAATCACCCCTGCGGGAGAGTGCTCGGTCCTTATGGAGAACGTGGGCAACTCGAACGGACTCGACTGGGATACAAAGAGGCAGAGGTTCTATCTGAATGATACCTACAAGAGACTTACTTACGTTTTCGATTATGATGAGCAGTACAATCTCTCCGAGCCGAGAATACTGAAGGATTGGAATAAAGAAGGAGAGAATCCCGACGGTATGGCTATCGATAGCGAGGGAAACCTGCATATCGCAATGTTTGGCTCTTCTCGCATACTTAAGCTTGACGGAATGACGGGCGAGGTGCTCTCGGAAAGACTCTTCCCGCTTCCGAACGTATCGAGCGTTCTCTTCTTCGGTGAGAATCTGGACAGAATGGCGGTCACGACGGCTGCTTACAGAGTAGACCTGTTAGCAAATCCGTACGCCGGATACGTACTCGTCGTCGACGGCACAGAGAAGGGCGTGCCTATATACAAGCTGAAAAACGTGTAACTAGCTCTGTCGAAAACGGGACGATTCAAAAGAGTTCTAAATGCTAAAAACAAGAAAAATGTAAATAAAAATATACATATTAAGGAGAAAAAGTAATGTCAGAAAAAATTGTCGATGTTTACGAGAGAAGAATTCATAAGTCTCCCTACGACGTAGAGGATATCAGACAGAGATATCTTAAGCTCTACACCGCACTCATCTATGACGCTATGGAGTCTATCGGACTTCCCGGCAGAGCGATGGAGAGCGGAATCTATCCTCTTCAGTTCGGCATGAAGGTAGCGGGCCCCGCATTCACCGCAAGGAGATGCACAACGCCTAACACAGACCCCTATACTCACAACATCCGTCTCGGTCTTATGAAGAGTATGACCCCCGGATGCATCTTCCTTTCGGACACTCAGGGCAACAAGAACTGTGGACAGTTCGGAGAGATTACCGCAACCGCAATGAGAGCTCACGGATGTGCAGGAGCAGTTATCGACGGCTCGACGAGAGACAGCGCACTGCTTATCAATATGGGATTCCCTACCTTCTGCCGCTTCAGAATCCCTGTCGAGGGGCTTTCGCGCTCTATGGTAGTTGATTATCAGATACCGATTTACGTAAACGGTATTGACGGAATGATTCTTGTTAAGCCCGGCGACTTTATCTTCGGTGACTATGACGGTGTCGTTATTGTTCCCGAGGACAAGACGGTAGAGGTGCTTGAAATCGCTGAGCGCTGGTTTGAGAGCGAGAAGGCGTCGAGGGCGGCTATGGCCGAGGGACAGGATCCCTTCGAAGTATATAATAAGTTCGGTAAATTCTGATGAAAAGCTTGGATTTCGGCGGAAAAACCGTCTTTGTAACCGGCTCGACCCAGGGTATAGGGCTTGATATTGCAAAGTCCTTTGTAGAAGCGGGTGCAAGAGTAATAGTTCACTGCAGCCGTGATATCGAGAAGGCGGAGCGTGTAAGAAGTGAGATAGGCGCTTATCTTGCGGTAGTGGCTGATTTGTCGAATATAGATGAGACAAAGGCTCTTCCCGAGAAGACGGGCGACGTAGACGTGCTCGTTCTTAACGCAAGCGTGCAGATACGCTGCGAGTGGGATAAAATTACCCTCGAGGACTTCGATACTCAGGTCGACGTTAATTATAAGAGCACCTTTTTGCTTATGCAGAAATACTATCCTCATATGAAGGCCGCCGGCTGGGGCAGAATTATCACTATCGGCAGCATTCAGCAGACGAGCCCGCATCGCCATATGGCTATCTACGCTTCTACAAAGAGCGCCGTAGTCAATCTTGTTAAGAACGTGGCGAAGCTTATCGCAAAGGATGGAATAACGGTTAACAACGTAGCTCCCGGCGTAATTCTTACTCCCAGAAATACGGGTGTGCTTGAGGACGAGGCTTACAGAAAGGCGTGTCTTGAAACGATTCCCCTCGGATTCTTCGGCGAGAGCAAGGACATCTCCGGCACGGTGCTTCTGCTCGCATCGGATGCAGGCAGATTTATCACCGGAGAGGATATCTATATCGACGGCGGAGCGCATTTGTAAGCGGCTTTTTCGCCTTCAAAGACAGAATACATATTGAATATCCCGGGGGCTTAATCCTCGGGATGATAGAATAACGAGGAGACGCTATGATAAACTTTACCGAAAAGGTTGTGCCCGTAGCAACGCTTAACAATCTTGAAGAGACGGAAAGCACGCTTTCGCTCCTGCGTGAGGGGGGACTGCCCGTGATAGAGATAACCTTCCGCACGGACTACGCCGCCGACGCTATACGCTACGGAGTAGAGAACTACCCTGACATATTGATAGGAGCTGGCACGGTCATAAACAGAAAGCAGTGCGAGGATGCTATTGACGCAGGAGCGAAATTCATCGTCGGCCCCGGCTTTTCCGATGAGGTGTGCGACGTGTGCCTTGAAAGAGACGTACTGTATCTGCCCGGTGTGGTAACTCCCACCGAGGCTATGATGGCGGTGAACAGAGGACTCAATACGGTAAAGTTTTTCCCCTTCTCAACCTTCGGCGGACTCAATACGGTCAACGCTTTGGCAGGGCCGTTCCCTAAGCTGAGGTTTATGCTTACGAACGGAGAAAACGCTGATAACTGCGAGGATTTGCTTAAGAATCCGCACGTCGCAGCGGTGGGCGGAAGCTGGATGCTCAAGGGGACGAGGGAAGAAAAATTAGAGAAAATCAAGAAGGCGGCGAAGGTAAGGTGAAGGACGTAAAGCTGTTGGGTGTTGACGTCGGCTCGGGGTCTGTGCGTGTCGCAGTCTTTAATACCGAGGGCGACGTTTTGGCTCTTGCAAAAAGCGACTACCCGACCTACAAGGATAAGGAAGGGTGGAGCGAGCAGGATGCCGTTGATTATTACGAAGCCTTACTTTCATGCCTCAAATCCATAGGCAAAGATAACCTCTTCGGCGTTGAGGCTGTCGGAATATGCGGACAGACCCCGACGGATATATTCGTCGATAAGGACGGAGCCCCTGTGCGCCGAGCTATAATGTGGCGTGACACGAGAGCGAAGGCTCAGCTCGAACGTCAGAACGAGCGCTTCACGCACGAGCAACTCTTGCATATGGCAGGGTGTCCTATCCCGAACACCCCGAACTGGACGACTCTGCGTATGGCGTGGGTTAAGGAGAATGAGCCTGACGTATACTCCCGAATATACAAGGTTCTTCAGCCTAAGGATTACTTAATTTATAAGCTCACAGGACGGTTCGTCACCGACCTTTGGAGCGCCAGACCCTTTGCAAATGTAAATACAGGTTTACATAATGACGAGATTTTCTCTTTTATCGGCTATGATAAGACTGTTTCTCCCGAGATATACCGAGTGGCTGATACTGTGGGGCGGATTACCAATGAGAGGGTGATAGAGTGCGGGCTTGCTCCCGATGTATGCGTTGTGTGCGGCTCATCCGACGGCTTTGCCTCGATGGTTTCTTCAGGTATATTCGAGGAGCCGGGCTTGGCGTTCAACTGTACGGGAACGTCGGAGATGGCGGGTGTCAGCGCAGCTTCATTTATAGGAGCTGACGGTATGTATCTCTTTCCTTCATCCTTGACGGGCGAGGCGTGCGTCTGCTTCGGCCCTACCCAGAGCGGCGGAAGCTCGCTTTTGTGGTTAGCTAAGAATATATTGGGTATGGAGTACGATGAGCTTATAGCTTCGGCATCAAGGTCGGTGCCCGGCAGCCGTGGGCTTGTATTCTTGCCCTACATAATGGGCGAGAGAGCTCCGATATGGGACGGGGATGCGAAGGGCTGCTTCTTCGGCTTGAAGGATATGCACACGAGGGATGATATGGCGAGAAGCGTGCTCGAGGGCGTCGCATTTTCCATACGCTCGCTTATAGAGGCATCCGGCGTCGACAACGTGAAGAGGCTCAGACTCATCGGCGGTGGGTCGAGAGTGCCGCTGTGGTGTCAGATAAGAGCCGACGTCTTGGGTATACCGCTTGAGGTTGTCGAGTGCTCCGAGGCGTGCGCACAGGGCGGCGCGGCGATAGCCGGTATCGGCATCGGCGTTTATGATTCCTATAAGGATGCCGCACTCAAAATGTGTAACGTAGGAGCCGTCTATCTGCCCTCGGCAGAAAACCGAGAGGTATACGATAAGCTTTACGGAATATATAGGGCTCTTTATGAGTCGACAAAGAATTTAATGAAGGAGCTATGATATGAAAATTGCAGATTACTTGAGGCTTGATAAGCCGTTGCATATGACCTATGCAAAGCAGCTCGGCGTAAAGTATGCTGTCGGAAGACTTCCCGACGGAAGAATGGAAGAGTATGCGGCATCCTATGAGCTGCTAAAGGAGTTTAAGGAAGAGTATGAGAGACAGGGATTCGAGCTTAAGGTTATCGAGCCCGCCCCCTGGGATCAAAAGATAAAGCTCGGTCTGCCCGGAAGAGAAGAAGAGATCGACTATATGTGCAAGCTCATAGAGAATATGGGTAAGCTCGGTATCGAGGTGCTCTGCTTCAACTGCGTCGTATACTTCAACTGGGTACGCACTAGATATGATATCGAGGAGCGTGGCGGAGCGAGAGTAACCGGATACGTCCACACCGATATGGATCAGAGCCTTTACACCGAGCTCGGTGAGATAACCGAGGAGCAGCTGCTCGAAAATATCAAGTACTATCTCGAGAGAATTGTGCCCGTAGCAGAGAAGGCGGGAGTAAAGCTCGCTATGCATCCCGACGACCCGCCCGTGCCCTCAATTCAGCATATTGCAAGAATTCAGACCAGCGCCGATAAGGTAGAGAAAATACTCAATATGGTGCCCTCTAAGAACTTCGGAATCACTCTTTGTCAGGGTACTTATACAGCGATGGGAGAGGATATACTCGAGGTAATAGAGAGATTCAAGGATAAAACCTTCTTCGTACACTTCAGAGACGTATCCGCAAGGAATCCTTACGATTTCCACGAGACCTTCCACGACAATGGCGTAAACGATATGGCGGCGTGCATAAAGGCGTACGTCGACAACGGCTTCGACGGATACGTTCGTGTTGATCACGTTCCCACTATGGCAGGCGAGGAGAATGAAGCGCCCGGATATGAGGCGCTCGGCAGACTCTATGCCATAGGTTATCTGAAGGGGCTGGTTGAGATGGCGGAAAAGACCAAGTAAGCCCGAGTCTCGACCTCTTTGCGAAAAAGAAAAACGGGACAGATGCATTTGTCATCTATGCCCTTGCCCCGTTATGATAGCTTAAAATCAATTAAGTTTGGGGCTGAGTCAAAAGCTTATAATTAAGCGAATGGCTCAGCCTTTTGCTATGAAATTTTGTTACTTAGGTAAAATGTAAAAGAAAAAGCCTCGAATTGAGGCAAAAATGGGTACGACGAAAAGAGGATCGGTTAAATCCTCGTTTTTGAGAGTTATACAATTCCGCGCAGAATTGGTTTAAGAGGCGTTCAAAGCGAACAAATCTAAGCCAATTCTTCCTTTTTTCGTGCGGTTGCATAGTTTTTCAATATTTAATGCAAATGCGAGAAGGAAAAATTGGGTTTCTATGTTCTTCTTTCCGCGTGTAAGAAAACGCCTGAAACCGTAATCTTCTTTGAGTACACCAAATACACCTTCGACCTGAATAGATCTGTTCATACGAAGAAGTGTTCCTTCTTCGCTCGTCAGAGCTTCAAGTGTTTTTGGTCTATGTTCAAGTATTACGTTATTAACTTGAATCGTTCTGTAATCATTCTTGGATTTATGGCACTTATCTCTGTGAGGACATCTTCCGCACTTGTCGTTGCTGTAATACTTAGTTGAGATTGTATATCCGTTTTCTGTCGTTTTTAAACTCTCTCTTCTAAATTTAAGTTTTCTTCCGTTAGGACAAGTGTATTCGTCTTTTATTGCGTTGTACTCCATATTTTCTACGGTGTACGGATTTGCCTTGTAGCTTCTTTTCTTGCTTATCTCGTAATTCTGCGGTTTAATGAAACAGTTTTGTCCGTTCTCTTTAAGGTACAGATAATTCTCGCTGCTCTCGTATCCCGCATCCGCAACTATGTTCTCGAACTTTCTGTTAGTGTGCTTTCTTATTCTGTTAAGAAAAGGTATTAAGGTACCTACGTCGTTTCTATTTGAGAAAGAACCTACACCTACAATATATTCGCTTTCTACACCTATCTGGATATTGTATCCGGGTTTTAGTTGTCCGTTACGCATATAATCTTCCTTCATATGCATAAACGTTGCATCGGTATCTGTTTTAGAAAAGCTTCTTCTACTACCGAATTTGCCGAGATGTGAATAATATTCGCCCTTCTTGTCTATGTATTCCTTTAAAACTTCAATATCTCTCTGTAATTGAGTCTTATGCTTTCCTTTACCGGTTGCGAACACAAGATTGATCCATTGTGCTTGTCTCAATAGGTGTTCATAGCATTCTTCAAGGGATATATCTTCACTAAAGCCGTACCTCTCCGAAAGTACAGAAAGCAATACTTCTATCTTCGTTTCAAGCTTAGCAAGGTTCTTTTCAACAGCACTTTTCCACACAAACGTATATTTGTTTGCGTAAGCTTCTATCTTTGTTCCGTCTACGAAAAGGTTCTTGAATTTTACCTCGCCCATCTCGTAAAGCTTTTCTACGAATTGGTAAAACAATCCTTCTATTGCTTCGGCAAGATGTCCTCTCTGGAATCTTGTTATTGTTGAGTCGCTTGGAGCAGGTTCTCCGTTTAAAAGCCACATAAAACGGATATCTGTTTTGCACAAACCTTCTATTTCTCTTGATGAGAATTTGCTGTTCATATATGCGAATACAAGTATCTCAAACATTGTGATGGGATTTACTTTTCTCCAACTGCGAAGATACGTATTGAATAATTCTGTGTAGTCCAAATTCTCGCAAATTTCTGCTACTTTGAATACAAAATCTCCCTCGGGAATACAAATTCCTAAATCTAATGGCAAAACTACTTGATTTTTTTCTCTCATTGTTGTATAATTACCTCGCTGCTTTGTGTGTGGTTTTTTTGTGGTAATTAAATTATACAACAAAGCAAGCGGATGCTCAATACCTTTCGGTAAAGAACATCCGCTTTTTTCTTTTTTAGAGCTAAGTTAATGACTCAGCCCCTTCTTTTCACTTGCCAAGCGGCACACTCCTTTCAGGGAAAATAGAAAGGACCCTACTTTGTAGAGTCCTCAAATTATTAAAGTCTTTTTATAACAAATCTTTCCTTTTCTTCTTCTGTTAGCTCGTCATATTTCTTATTTGTACTTCTTAAAAAAGATATCAATGCTTTATAGTCTATTATCTTATCAATCTTTGGGGGATTAGGGTCAAGGTAGTATCCTCCGGCTTCTGCTGCGAGGTCTTCCTCTGTCATATCAAGCTCTTTATTATAACTCATTTATTCCTCCTCATAATTATATTGGTTTCTGATTTTCAAAGCTGTGTCTGACTCTATGACAAACTGATATGGGTGAAGCGCTGCAATGTGCAGAGCACCATATTTTGAAGCATAGTGTTCAATCAACGTTGGGTTTTTAGCATATCCAAAAACAACACCGTCAAACCCTTGTTTCACCGACTCGTTAATTGCAATAGCAAACAGATGTCCTCCAACCCCGAAATATTTAGGGGATATGCCATTTAGCAACACTTTATTGTTATGCGGTGCGGTACACATAAATTCAATAAAACAGCACCTTCTACACGTTGAATAGCGATAAGTCCCTCTGGGTCTAATGTACCTTTAACAAACACACCATAAACACTGTTTGTTTTACTCGCTTTTGCCCAGTTGATAAGCCATTTGTTTTGTCTATTGTACCTCGTTAGCGCTGTACTACTCATTTCTCGAACCACAGTATCAACCAGATTACCTGTGCTTGTATCTCTTAGACAAGGCACTAATTCGTCAATCTCAACATCAATCGGGTTTATATCGTCAGGGATATCTGAACTGTAAATATAGCGTGCCTTTTGGTAAGCTTGAAGGTATTTCGTCCACCTTCCGCCGTTTGTGTTGCCCTTAGGTACACGTGGTTGATTAGGGTTGTAGCTCATTATTATTATACCACATTTCTTTGATTTAGTCAACAAAAAAGCACCCTGATTTTACAGAGTGCAAAATATTCGGGTTTACGAGCCTTATGCCGCACGCCAATACGGAGCGTTCTCCTGCTCGTCCCGGTCCGTCCGGGATAACGCTTTTGTAATTTTTTCAAAAAATAAAGGAGTACGGCGATTTTATCCGTACTCCTTTTTCACAGTCTGCACTCTATGATTCGTTATTCCTTTATTTAACGAGGAAATCGGTGATAATTACACATTAGAAAGCAAAGTCTCAAAAAAAGTTAAGTTTCCCTGCTTTACTAAGTAAGAAGCTCGCTATCAAAAAGGCAGGCTGCGATTATTTTGATAAGCGAATTCTGTTTTCGGAACTGCGTTTTTAAAAAAACTCAACGCCACTCGACTAAACTTTCTCATACGCAAGGCGTTCTGAGCCGTCGGAAATATATATTATTCCACAGTATTCAAATCCGTTCTTCAAGAGAGATTTCTGCATAGGAAGGTTATCCTTATGGGTATCGATACGTAAAGCGGAGCACCTATTGAAGCAATATCTGTATATAAAATCGGCGATACCCTCTCCGTGATACTTTACTGCAATGCGGTGAATCACAGCGTACTCCCCCGACGAGCGCCACGCTCCGTCATAAATATGCACGTACGTAGGGTCGACGCCCTTCTTAAAATAGAATACGGCGATTATCTCTCCGTCACGCTCGCATACGTAGGAGCATCCCTCGGAGATATCCTCTCGGATAGACTCCGCATTCGGTCTTCCTGTCGACCACTGTTTGAGATTTCCGCTTTTTCTCATATATCCCTTTGCGCTCTCGTATATCTCTGCCGCCGAATCTATATCCTCGATTTTCGTCTTTCTTATTAACATAGCTCTCCCCCATAAAAAACTACAATAATTATAATATAAACAACGATAAAATGCAAAAAAAGATAACGTCTTGACAATCATACTGTCTCGTTCTATAATTAAACTATATAATTGTATAGCAAAAATTATATTTATTGCGAAAAAGATGTTTTTACACGTTATAATTGCGTAAAGAAACAATAACAAGGAGGCTATTATGGCATTTATGGTAAGTAAGGACGGCAAGGACGCATTGGTTGATTGCAGCTGCGGATGTAGCGAGGGCTTAAGAATAAACGTAAAAGGCGACGATGACGGGTTTTTCTGGATTTCTTATATAAGCGGAAACTTCTACAAGGAACAGGATATGACCGGCTGGAGAGTCTTTGTAAAGAAGCTCAAGAAGATCTGGCGTATAATAAGAAACAAGGACTTCTACTATTCTGAAATCGCTTTGACCAAGGGCGAATTTGAAGAGTTCCGTGAGTATATCAACGGAATTAAGTAATCTTTTAGGTAGATGTATTCTGCCAACCGCGCAGATTTCACTGGCTTACCCCTAAAGGGGTTGTTTTATTTGCCTTCTTTTGCCGGCTCACCCGTAAACGGGTCTATATCATCCGCAACTTGTTGCGGTATATCATCAACACGCAGTTTTGCATAGACGCTCGCAGGCTCGCTATTCCGTCGCTTCGCTCCTTACATCAAGCCGCAGGAAAATGCACGCTGGCGCGTGATGAGATACAGCCCCAAAGGGGCTGATGATATCCACGACTACGTCGTGATGATATACCAAGCCTGCGGCTTGGATAAACAAAAAGAGAGCCTTTGGTAGACAAAAGCTCTCTTTTTGTTGCCTAAGAGCGACCAAAAGGTGCGTAAAGTGGGGTAAGAACGACTAAAAGTACACCTAAACTTCGATTGGTAGATATAATTCCTTGAATCTCGCCTCTGACATTACGTTTATATAATTTTCATTATACTTATGAATGGAGCGGAAATTACCTTCGTCGAGCCCTATTATACTGTTTGGTTTGCCCATAATCACAAAAATTCTAACGCACTCTTTTGCTGGTGCAAGGCTGATAAGCGGGTCTTTTTCGCCGTAATATTTTCCGGCAATGCGTGGTAATATGGGAAATTGCTCCCAGTAGATCGTGTTATTATTGCAATGAATGATAGAATACTTGTTTGCACGCTTCCTTGTGAAATATATCTCATAGCGTTTGTCATTATATTCGAACTTGACAAGTCCTACTTTATCCGTGAGCCAATCGTTTAGTGCTTGCTTTTTAAGTTTGACAAAACGAGTATAAAGCTCACCCATTGTTGTTCTCCTTTGCTGTGTTGACAGAAGCAATCAACATCCTGCGAATCGTGCCGCACTGATTGTACAAATCTTTTGCTATCTCGCAATCCAACAATTCGGATTTCACAAACAATTCAATCCAATACTCCGTTTCATAGCATTCCTTTAATGCGATTTGAAACTTGGCAACAAAGTCGGCTTTGCTGTGAGCGTAGTTTGCCTCGTGGATATTTGCACCAATAGAAGTTGACGAACGCTCCAACTGATTTACAAGCGAATAATGTCCCTTGATACCGTCACACATTTTGATGACTTTAACCGCAAAATCTGTGGACAAGTCGCGAAGCTTTGATTCTGCCATAATAGCACCGCCTTACTGCCGTTATTATATCATAAAATCGGGTGTTTTTCAAGTGAAATATTCGCCTTGCGGCGAATGTGAAATAATTTCCTTCGGAAAATGTGAAATATTGCTCCTTCGTCGCAATGTGAAATGAAATTTGCCCACATTCGCGTCAGCGAATATTTCACATTTGCGGAGCAAATATTTCACAGCGAAGCTATTTCACTTGCCCGCAGGGCAAATTTCGTTGAAAAAAGCACACATTGTCTTGGTAGACAAATGTGTGCTTTTTTCTGGTGCGGGAGACGGGACTTGAACCCGTACGTTGGAAACACACGCCCCTCAAACGTGCGCGTCTGCCGATTCCGCCACTCCCGCGAACGATAGATATTATACAACATTATTTTCCGTTTGTCAATAGGTTTTTGATAAAAAAATCATTTTTTTTAGAGAAAAAATAAAATTTGGGAAAAATAGCAAAAACGAACGCTCTTTTCCCGAAAAACATTGACAAATCATTCAAATTATCTTATAATTATTATGTATATTTATTTAGCGAGAGGCGCGTGATATTAAACATGAGCGATACGACTGTTAAATTTAAGATAAAACTTGCCGACAGGCTTATCGGTGTAGAGTGTCTTTATAGGTCTACTGCCGAGTTTTGTCGGGAATATTTATCTGAGGGCGATGTGGATTTTACCGTTTCGGTAACGATGTCTGACATTCTTTACGAGAGGGCAAAATCGGATAGAGAAAGAGAGCTTGAGG
>JAZORO010000026.1:0-34610 GCA_045656605.1 Eubacteriales bacterium | reverse complement strand
CTTAAAGAACTCTTTTACGGCAACATCTGTCCTAACACCGATTGCAGAAGTCACGATAAAGAAACGAAGCAATTGATGGGATATATTGCCGATCATCATGACAATCTTCTTACTACGTTAAATGATCAGCAAAAGGAAATTCTCGAAAAGTTCGATGATTGCTATAACGAGCTGACCGATATTAACGAGCGTGAACTCTTCGCGTATGCTTTCAAACTCGGTGCAAGAATTATGCTTGCAGTAGTAAGTGAAGGGGAAGAACAATAAACTATTTAGCCGTGTGGACAAAAGTTCCACACGGCTTTTCAATACTCATTACATTGTTGTCACGCATCAAAGCTTTTTTCTGTCTTGTGCTATAAGGCTTTGCGGTTGAGTTTTGTGGTATAGTAATATGTTTGCTGACTACCATCAAAATCGTGTTTCAGAAGCGTGACATATGTGGAAAAATAGAGCGTCAAAAAGCCTTATTTTACAAGGGTTTCTAAAGGTGTTTTTGAGGTTGGCAAGGTATTTATACCTGTACCCTCAAATTTGCGTCCTATTTGTCTACATCATATTTGAAATAGATATGAATTTTTCAAAGTGAATGCCTTTACTATAAAATTCATGCTATCGCACGAATATTTTGATTTGCGTGTTGATTTTCGAAATGTTATGTGATATAATATAAATTATAATAATGTAATTTTTTTGAGGTGACTTATGGCTGCAAGTTATAAACCCTTATTCAAACTTTTGATTGACCGCAATATGAAGAAAAAAGAACTCGCGGAGCGCGCAGGACTTAGCCTTGCTACCATCACGAAAATGGGCAAGGAAGGCACGGTTGTTACAACTGACGTTCTCGTAAAGATATGTGTAGCTCTTAACTGTGAAATCGGGGATATTGTCGAGATTGTGCCCGATGAGAACGCATAATGTGGAGGTCTTAACGATGATCGATTTTACCAATATAGAAAAATATAAGGAAAACAATCGCATTGAAGCGAAAAAGGCAATTGGTGGTCTGCCTCGTAGCATTTGGGAAACCTATTCCGCGTTTGCCAACACTCTCGGTGGTATCATTCTACTCGGTGTTGAGGAACACGCTGACAAATCCTTGCACCCCGTTGACCTGCCCGATCCCGAAAAGCTGATAAAAGACTTTTGGGATATTGTCAATAACGCGAACAAGGTGAGTGCCAATATTCTCTCTGATAAGGACGTAACCATTGAGAATATAGATGGCAAGCACATCGTGGCTATCCGTGTGCCTCGTGCACAGCGCAGCGATAAGCCCGTATATATCGACGGCAATCCTCTTTCGGGAAGCTACCGCCGCAATGGCGAGGGTGACTACAAGTGTACCAAAGAAGAAGTGCAAGCGATGATGCGTGATGCAGCAATCAAAACACAGGATATGCTCGTGCTTGAGAATATGGAGCTTGATGCGTTTGATTATGATAGCGTTAAGCGTTACCGTATCCGTATGAAGACCTACCGCCCCGGACACGTATGGGAGGAGCTCGAAGATGTTGAGTTCCTTTACAAGCTCGGTGCGGTCGGAAGATCAAGTGATGGCAAGATGCACCCCACCGCCGCAGGACTTCTGATGTTCGGTTACGAATACGAGATTGTAAAAGAATATCCCGCATATTTCCTTGACTATCAAGAACAGTTCGATCCTAACACTCGTTGGACAGACCGCATCGTATCCTCGTCGGGCGATTGGAGTGGAAATGTTTACGATTTCTATTTCCGCGTTTACAACAAGATCACGCAGGATATTAAAGTTCCGTTCAAGCTCGAAGGCGGCAACCGCATTGACGATACGCCCGTACACAAGGCGCTCAGAGAAGCTCTTGCGAACTGCTTGATAAATGCCGATTACTATGGCAGACAAGGTCTTGTCATTATCAAGAAAAAAGATGTTATCACGCTTTCCAACCCCGGCGGTTTCCGTATCGACGTGGAGGCGGCAAAAAGCGGCGGCGTTTCTGACCCTCGTAATAGCACGCTCATCAAGATGTTCAACCTCATCGACGTAGGTGAGCGCGCAGGTAGCGGTATCCCGAATATTTTCAGTGTTTGGAAAAAGCAAGGTTGGTCTGCGCCCCTCATTAACGAAAGCTTTGAACCCGATAGAATCACTTTATCGCTTGCTTTGGGAGAAACGAGCGATAAAAAGCAAACGATAAAAGCAAGCGGTAAAAAGCAAGCGACAAAAACTGTTGCGTATCGAGAAGCTATCGTAGCATATCTTACAGAAAATGTTTCCGCCAAATGTTCTGAACTTTCTGCCCTTATTGGAATTAGCGACTCGAGAACAAGAGCCGTTCTGAGTAAGATGATTGAAGATAATATTCTTGTTACTGAGGGCGAGAACAGAAACAGAGTCTATAAATTAAAAGCGTAAAATTGTTAGGAGAAAGAAAATGGAACCTTTTGAAATTGTAATGACGATTATAAACACACTTGCAGTTGTTGCCATTCCAATAGTCTCTGTTGTGGTGGCTCATCACTTACAAAATCGTGCGGAAAAACGCAAAGATAAACTCAATGTTTTCAAGACACTAATGATGTCGAGAACGGGATGGACTGTAGAAAGCGTTAGAGCTTTGAATATTATTGACATTGTGTTTGCTGATGATGAAAATGTTCGTGCTCGTTGGAAGGAGTATTATGATAAGCTTTGTGTTGAAGATCCGAGCGATACCGAATTAAAGAAAATAAAAACAGCACAAGAAAAACTGATAGAGGCAATGGCTATATCGTTGGGATATAAAGATAAAGTTACTTGGGAAACCATACAGAATCCGTATGTTCCCAAGGGGTTGATTGATGCAGAACAAAAGCAACAGGAATATCAGCAAGGACAGCTTGCAATGGCAAAAATAGCAGAGCAATTGGCGCAGAATATGCCTTTCGCTCATAATTCTACTGCACCATCTACTACGGAACAAAAGAGTATTCAAAGCGATAATTAACGATTTTATTATTAAACAATTGTGTATATAAGTTAAAAGCAGAGGAAATCAAAATGGCAGGAAATAAAAGTTTAAAGGCAGCGGTTCGCGCCAAAGAAGATGAATTTTATACCCAACTTACAGATATAGAAAAAGAACTACGTCATTATAAACAGCATTTTAGAGACAAAACAATTTTATGTAATTGCGACGATCCGTTTGAAAGTAACTTCTTTAAGTATTTTGTGCTTAATTTTAATCGCTTGGGAATTAAAAAATTGATTGCAACATGCTATGCGACCTCCCCCATTATGGGAAGTCAATTACACTATCAAGTTGGAAAAGATGGTCAAATGTCTTTTTCATTTGGTGATGAATCTGCTGAAGAAGAAAATGTAAAGCATCCGTACAAAGCTGTTGTTACCAAGGTCTATGATAAAACCGGTGACGGTGGAGTTGATATGTTAGATGTTGCTGAGCTATTCATAAGTGGCGAAAATCAACTTGCAGAGCTACATGGCGATGGTGATTTTCGCTCCGATGAATGTTTAGAGCTTTTAATGGAATCTGATATTGTAGTAACCAATCCTCCCTTCTCACTGTTTAGAGAATACGTATCAACACTTCTTGAATATAATAAGCATTTCATAATAATCGGAAGCCAAAACGCAATAACCTACAAGGAATTCTTCCCGTTATTGATGCAGAATAAGGTGTGGTTAGGATACGGCAACGGAGATATGTCTTTCCGAGTTCCGGAATATTTTGAACCGCGAGAAACAAGATTTTGGATAGATGAAGATGGTCAGAAATGGAGATCTCTTGGTAATATAGCTTGGTTTACAAATTTGGATATTCGTAAGAGACACGAAGAAATGATTTTGGTTCGTAGATATAACACCTCGGAATATCCACAATATGACAATTATGATGCTATTGAAGTATCAAAAACCGCTGATATACCTTGTGATTTCAATGGAGTTATGGGTGTTCCGATAACATTTATGTATAAATACAATCCCGATCAATTCGAAATTGTTGGTTTGGTAAACGGAAAAGATTATTTGGCAGGCATCAAAACCACAAGGAACTATAAGGATTATTCAGAAGTAAGACAGAACGGAACAAAAACAGGTTCCGGTGGAGGAAAGATCAACGGAAATCCCGTTCTTAAAGGCAAGCCGAAAAGTGGAAATTATTTCGTTTTTAATGATGAAATAGTACATTCAACATATGCGAGAATATTCATACGCAATAAGCGTCCGGAGGAGGCAAACAAATGATTATTGAGGAAAGAAAAATAACGGTTGGTGAAGTCTGCGAAGGATATTTTAACGACGCAGAAGAAGGCGTTGTAGGATATAATGAGCGACTTGATATTAGACCTAAGTATCAGCGTGAATTTGTTTACAAGGATGCACAAAGAGATGAGGTTATCCGTACCGTTCTTAAAGGACTTCCGTTAAATGTTATCTATTGGTGCAAAACCGGCGATGATACATACGAGGTGCTTGACGGACAGCAACGAACAATATCTCTCTGTGAATACGTTGACGGCTCTTTTTCCGTTGATGATAAATATTTCTACAATTTACCCGCCGACATTAAGAAAAAGATATTGGACTATCCATTGTTCGTCTATGTATGCGACGGAAACGATAGTGAAAAGCTTGATTGGTTCAGAATTATCAATATTGCAGGTGAGCAATTAACAGATCAAGAACTGCGCAACGCGGTATATGCCGGCTCTTGGACGTCCGATGCAAAGAGATATTTTTCTAAAACGGGATGTGCGGCAGATTCACTTGCGGGAGATTATTTGAAGGGTTCAAGTATCCGTCAAGAGTACCTCGAAACCGCAATACTTTGGGCAGCGTCGGCAGAAGGCAAAACCATTGAAGGATATATGTCGGAACATCAGCATGATCCAAGTGCTATAACTCTTTGGAATTACTTCCGTTCCGTTATTGATTGGGTACAAGCTATTTTCCCGAAGAAGCGTAAAGAGATGAAAGGTTTGGCTTGGGGATTGCTGTATAATGATCACGGCAAGCGAACCGACCTTGATCCAAAAAAGCTCGAGCTTGAAATTCAGCGCCTTATGGGTGATGAAGATGTTACCAAGAAATCCGGTATTTACGAATACTTACTGACGGGAGAAGAAAAGAAACTTTCTATCCGAGCCTTTGACCGTCGTGACGCTCTTGCTGCCTACGAAAAGCAAGGACACAAGTGTGCAATCTGCGGTGAAGAATTTGAGTTTGAGGAAATGCACGCTGACCACATTAAGGCTTGGTCTAAAGGCGGTCATACAACTCCCGAGAATTGCCAAATGCTGTGCCGTGATTGCAATCTCAAAAAGGGTAATCAATAAAATTCAGCTTTACAATACAAACGAATAATTAGAAAAGGAGATTTAAATTTATGAGATTAGTTAAAGCACGAGTACAAGGATACCGTAGCATTATTGACACGGGTTATTTTGATGTTGAAACAGATAAAACTATTTTAGTCGGTCCGAATGAAGCCGGAAAGACTGCAATATTACAGGCTTTGCAAAAATTGAATCCGCCTAAAGGAATAGAACTTTTTGATCCGCTCAGAGATTATCCCCGTGCAAAGTATGATGAGGATATTGTAAAAGGTGGGATTGATCCTCACAAATTTACCGTTGTAGAGGGGCATTTCGCACTTGATGATAGCGATACAATGGATTTGCCTGAATCATATAAAAATGTAATATATGTATTCGGTAGATATTTAGATAATAAAGCGTGGCATAGACTTGATAACGCTCCATCTCGACTTGTGTTTTCTGATATAGATAAAGACTTGCAAAGACTATTATTGCATTTTCAGGAAACCGCTACTACTAATGGTACCACACAATCCTTGATTGATGCAATTCAAACTGAACTTGATAGTATTATTGGTGAATTGGTTAAGACATCTATAATATCGACAGAAAAAGCGTCTAAGTTAAAAGAATGGCTCAAGAAAAACATAAAATATCTCGCAGATGACAATACCAAGGAGACAGCTCGTTATGATAGAATCGAAGAGCAATTAGAGCGTCCCGCAGAGACAGAAAGAGTTTTACACTTATGTGCAGGTATGATGCCGAAATTTATCTTATTTAGTAATTATTTTAAGATTAAACCGGTATTGCATTTAAGAAAACTCGCTGATCGTATATCAAATAATTCTTTGGATGATTCGCAATATGATTACGGAAATATTTGCTTGCTTAAATTCTTAGGTTTTACGCCCAAGGAATTGGCTGATGCTGGCGACACTTCGAAATTTAATAATCTCAATGATAAGACTCAATATGATCAATATAAGGCTCAACTTGACGAACGTGATTATAAGCTTAATGCTGCGACAATTCGTTTGACACAAGCTATATGTGAGGTTTGGAATCCGACGCGAGATGGAAGAGATGCGAACAAACTTCGAATTAAAGTTGACGGACAATACTTAAAGGTTGTTGTAGAAGATGAACTGGGCGTTGAAGTGGAACTTGATCAGCGTTCAGAGGGGTTCCAATGGATGGTTTCGTTTTATGTGGTATTCTTTGCAGAAGCATCAGATAAACACAAGAACGCCATTCTTCTTTTAGATGAACCAGGGCAGAGCCTTCATGCTTTAAAACAAGCTGAATTCCGTGAAACACTTTCTAAACTCAGTGCTAAAAATCAAACACTTTATACCACGCATTCACCTTTTCTTGTTGGAGCGAATGAATTGGATAAAGTTCGCGTGGTTGAAATGACTGATAGAACGACAGGTACAAAAGTAAATGTTTCCTTGACTGCGAGTGATAGTGGCGCAATGTTACCTCTTCAAGAAGCGCTGGGATATGATTTGGCACAAAGTTTGTTCTTCCACAAAAAGAATCTTGTTCTTGAAGGATTAACAGATATGTGGTATTTGGAAAGTCTTTCTGACTTGTTAAAGGCTAATGGGAAAACGGGTATCAACGAACAAATCGCTTTGATTCCCGCCAATAGTGCAAGTAAAGTTGTTTATTTTGCTACAATATTGCATGCGCAAAACCTAAAAATTGCAGCACTCTTAGATTCCGATGCGGAGGGAGATACTGCTGCAAAGCAAGATACGTTAGTAAATGCTGTAGGGGCAAAGAGAATTCTTAGAACAAAGGATTGTTATTCTGGACAAGTAACAAAGTCGGAAATTGAAGATTTGTTGCGTGACACACTATTAACAATAGCAAAGGATCAATGCGGTTGGGATGCTTTGGCAATTGCACAAGCTCAGCCAACTCGTCCAATAGTTGATATCTTAAATAGTGTTGCTAAAAATGATTTTTCTAAATATAAATTGGCTAAGGCGTTTATTCGTTGGTCACGCGACCATAGCTTGAGCGACCTTCAAAAACAGGAGATAGAGCAGTCAGAAATTTTAATAGCAAAAATCAACAAGGCTCTCCAGTAATTGTTATATTGCTCGTTTAGACGACAATTAGCCTAAATAGACTCCAACGACGAGGTCGCACGAAAGTGCGACCTCGTTTTATCTGTTCCATATTTCAGACATCGTCTTCGCCGTGCCTTGTATCGTCCGTAAAGCATTCGCAGAATCTTCCGGAGAAGGAGGCAGGCTCGCTGCCTGCATACAGATGAGCGGTCGAGCCTATCGATGCGGCGCGCATAAGTGCGATTCCGTCCTTGCGCTCCTCGGTATAAATTGTCGTAACCGCAGTAGGCGCTGTGAAGACGTGCTGCCAGACGCTATACGGTGAGCAGTTCATAAGGTGGGAGAGCAAAACGCCCGTCAATCCGTAATGGCATACAAGAACGATGGTATCGTGGTTGGGCTTTTCTGCTATGTAGTTGTACTTGTCTCTGCGATATCCGTGCTTAAGAAGAAGGCTGTCAAACTTTCTACAGATGGCATCGTATGCCTCGGGCACCTTTGAGTTTTTTACAAACTCGGCTTCCTTCCACCTCGTCGGAGAGTAAATAGTCTCAAACGTGTCTATATATTCGGGAAGAATATCCCAACAGCGAATATTATAATCGATATAAGGCAGCTTGACGAGAGCGTGACCGAATTCCCTGAGCCAATCGCAATACTCAGCCTCGATTCCTTTTCTATCTAAAAAAGGCTGCGCTGTAAGCCTCGCTCTGCCGAGCGGTGAGCAATACACCTTTGTTATGTCCTCTTTTTCCATATAGTCAGCAAGAAGTTCAACCTCGCACTTGCCTTTTTCAGTCAGCCCATCTATCTTGTAATCGGGTTCTCCGTGTCTTATAATAATGATTTTCATACGAACACCGCCTTTCGTACGTATTATAGCATACGCATAATGAAAAAATCAATAGAATATCGCCTTTTTGCTTATGCATTAGCGCTTCGTTTTACAGGAATAAAGTAAAGCGCTAGAGGGATAGAAGAGTTTTACTGTATCACGGGCTTTACTCCTTGATTTTTGTTTCTACTTGTGATATTATAGTATAAAAACACAAATAAAAAGGGGTACAAAATGAGCAGTTTTGAAAATCTTCGCATCGTTGATAATTTTTATCAAACGTCTTTATTTTTCCCGATGCCCACCGTAATAATCTCCACTTTGTGCGAGGACGGTAAAACAAACTTGGGGCCGTATTCTCTCGTTCAGCCTTATTACGTTGCGGGAAAGGACTATTATGCTATGCTTCTTTCTTGCAGAAATTCATCGAACACTGCGCAGAATATTCTTCGCAACGGGAAGTGCGCACTCAACTTCATTGATGATAAGCCCGCAACCTTTAAGGAGGCTGTAAAGCTTTCCTGGCCCGGCGATAAGCCCGAAGAAAAGATGCCTAAGTGTAAATTCAAGCTCGAGACCGGTATGATTGAAGAGCAGACGGGTGAGAAGAGGCCTATGGTGCTCACCGACGCAATACAGGTGATTGAATGTACCTGGGTGCGTGAGCTTGACGGTGCTGATAAAGATAAGGCGGGCGAGCTTAACGGATATGAGGCTCCATACCACGATTTCAACGGCATTACTTCAAAGTTCGGTGCGCATTTTATACTCCGAGTTGATAAAATACTTATGAAGAAGAAATACACGGACGCTATTATTAACGGCGTAACGGCTAAGGATTTCCCCCCGCTACCCGTTGATTACGGGTATCGTGATTCCAAGAATTTCTGGTTCCACAGAAAGACGAGGATGAGAGCGGAGCTTCTTCAGGTGCGCGAGGCATCCATCGAGTCGGTGCGATATGCCGCTGACCGAGTCGACGATACGGTAAAGTTTACCGACGAGGCTCTTATGACGGTACTTGGAGTACCGAGAGTCTTTCTGCCTCTTGTTTTGAAGGGGTGCGTAGCTTGGGCGAAGGAGAACGGGGTAACTTTGATTACTCCCGAGCATATGCAGATAATAAACGATAAACGATCGAAAGAGAAGAATAAAAAATAGAGGAATGATAAGTAAGTATAACTTAAGATATAAAGGGGATTTGCGCCTTGATTTGCATCTGCCCGAGGCAGAGGTCTTTGACCTGTTCATATACTTCCACGGCGGCGGACTCGTTTCGGGCGAGCACGGCGGAGTTGAGGTCTTTGCGGAAACGCTCGCTAAGGCGAACGTAGCTACGGCTACGGTTGAGTACAGTATGTATCCCGAGGTAAAGTTCCCGGACTTTATTGTGGATTGCGCTTCGGCTATTGCCTGGCTTAAAGAGCATATATGCGAATACGGAAGGTGTGATAAATTCTTCGTCGGCGGCAGCAGCGCAGGCGGTTATATCTCTATGATGCTATGCTTCGACGATAAGTATCTTAATGATGTCGGTTTGAATCCGACGGACGTTTCGGCATATATTCACGATGCGGGACAGCCTACCTCACATTTTAACGTGCTCAAGGAGCTGGGAATGGATAAGAGACGGGTAGTGGTGGATCAGAGAGCGCCGATGTATTACGTCGGTACGTCTGATCGTTATTCACCGATGCTCTTTATCGTTTCCGATGAAGATATGCCGGCAAGATACGAGCAAACTATGCTGATGATTAAGACGTTAGAGTGTTTTGGCCACGGTGGGCGAGTCAGACTTAAGCTTATGCACGCAAAGCATTGCGATTATGTATATAAAAAGGATGAAGAGGGCGAGGGTGTACTCGGTAGGGTGATTTTGTCATTTTTGAAAGACGAAAAAATTCTTCCTTGACCTCAGATGCTTAAAGATGCGCTATTGCGAGCGTTGGAGGTTTTTTTATCTGGCTTTATTATGCGTTGATAGCCTTATCGGTGGTTATGTTCGGGTGTGGCTTTGCTCTTCAGGACGTATACCGGAAGAAGCGAGGCAGTAGCTTGAAAATATGTATGGAGTCTGCCTGCATCGGCTCTTTTGCCGCTCTTTTGGTTTTAACAGTTATTAACGGGCTTAGCTTTGAATATACCGGCTTTTCTTTTTTGATGGCAGACGTGTTGCTCAAAAGTATTCGAGGCTTGAGAGTCTACTGTCTCGGTCTGAGTTTTTTTCGGCAGAATTCTCGACGCTCAAAGCGCTCTAATGCTGTTTGAGGCAGTCTTTGCGAAGGTCGTTGAGAGAATGAATTCAGAACTGTGGTACTTTGTCGAGCAGGAGTAAAATTAATCGCTCTAAACCGATTGCATAACTTGACTTTTTTTATAATAAATGCTATAATTCTCCTGACTTAAAACTAGGAGGATTTTTGCTGTGGGAAAGTTTGACGGGATACTCATTTGTACCGATCTTGACGGTACGTTATATAAGAACGATAAGACTATTTCCGATGAGAATATGGCGGCGATAGAGTACTTTAAGGCAGAGGGCGGATTCTTTACCTTCATAACGGGGCGTATGCCATATTACACCTCGGATGCCTTTCAGGCAGTAAAGCCGAACGTACCCTTCGGATGTATCAACGGCGGCGGAGTGTATGACGGCTCACTCGGTAAATACGTATGGACGTGCAAGGGCGTTTTGGATGCCGTCGAGCTCGTGAAATATATAGACGAAAACGTTCCTACCGCAGGAATTCAGCTCGCCTGCTTTGATAAGACTTATTTTTGTAAGGAGACGAAAACCACCGCCTGGTTCAGAGAGGTAGCTAAAATACCGAAGCTTTTGCGTCACTATAACGACGTCGATGAGCCGGTGGGAAAGATTCTGTTCTCCTCTGACAGCGAGGAGGATATGCTCAATATTGAGAGACTCCTGCGCTCTCATCCTCTGAAGGATAGCTTCAGCTTCATTCGATCTGAGAAGAAGCTGTTTGAAATACTTGAGAAGGGCGTAGACAAGGGCTTGGCTCTGCGAAAGCTTATAGAGTATCTTGGCGTCGACCCTAAGAGGACGGTTGCCGTAGGCGACTACTACAATGATATCGGTATGTTTAAGACTGCGGCAATGGGGGTCGCTGTGGCAAACGCCTGCGATGAAGCAAAAAAGGCTGCCGATTATGTGACCGTCAGCAACGAGGAGCACGCAATAGCGCATGTTATCGCCGATATCGAGAGTGGGAAGTACAGCTTTTGATATGTGTTTGAATCCTGCATAATATAAGAGAAGTTTATATAAAATTATAAGAGGTTAAGATGATAGGAAAAGTTGTGAAGGTGACGGTAGAGAGACCTCTCGGCACGTTTCACCCCGAGCATAAGAATCTTTATTATCCGATAAATTACGGTTATATTGAGGGCATAACAGCTCCCGACGGAGAGGAGCAGGATGCATACGTCATAGGTGTGGATGAGAGGGTTGAGAGCTTTGTCGGCAAAGTCGTCGCCGTGATACACCGTCTTGACGACGTAGAGGATAAGTGGGTCGTAGCTCCCGAAGGGAAGCACTTCACGAAGGATGAGATTATCCGCCTAACCGCCTTTCAGGAGCAGTATTTTAAAATTGAGGTGCTGATGTGAGAGGTAAGCGTACGCTGCTTTTTCGAAACGCTTTTATTTTTCTTTAAAATAATCAAAACATCTTTACAACCGAATGCAAAAGTGGTATATTTATTATGTAAAAAATACAGCAAAGATAAGGAGTCAGAAATGAAATTAATTATCAAAGACAACTACGACGCAATGAGCCAGTGGGCTGCGGAGCATATCGCAAATGCGATAAACGCCCATAAGGAAAATCGCCCCTTCATCCTCGGATTGCCTACCGGATCCTCTCCTCTTGGCGTTTACAAGAGACTTATCGAGATGAATAAGGCAGGGAAGGTCAGCTTCAAGAACGTAGTTACCTTTAATATGGATGAGTACGTAGGTCTTCCCAGAGAGCACGACCAGAGCTATTGGTACTTTATGCACGACAACTTCTTCAATCACATCGACATCCCCGCTGAGAATATTAATATCCTCAACGGTATGGCAGAGGATCTTGAGGCTGAGTGTCAGAGATATGAGGATAAGATCGCATCCTACGGCGGAATCGACCTCTTCCTCGGCGGTAGCGGCGTTGACGGTCACATCGCATTTAACGAGCCCTTCACGTCCCTTAACTCGAGGACGGGTGTGCGTGCACTTACCGAGGATACTCTTATTGTAAACTCTCGCTTCTTCGATAATGACGTAAACAAGGTTCCCAAGACCGCACTCTCCGTAGGTGTAGGCACCGTTTGCGATTCCAAGCAGGTGCTCCTTCTCATCTCGGGACACAATAAGGCTCGCGCCCTGCGCCACTGTGTTGAGGGCGGAGTTGATCACGCTTGGACTATCAGCGCTCTTCAGCTTCATAAGGACGGCATAATCGCCTGCGACGAGGCTGCTTGCGGCGAGTTGAAGGTTGATACCTATAAGTACTTCAAGGAAATCTACAAGAACGAAAAATAATGTTGTAAGGGTATATAACCCGTTTAGCATTTAGATATTAAAGCGCACTCGCACGGCAAATGTATTGCCTAGGAGAAAAAGAGAGGATTTTTTGTTCTCTCTTTTCTGTTTGTATAAGGGTTTTGACTTAGCCCATTTGCGTTTGCACTTAATGAGATTTTTCAAATTCTCCTCTAAGAGCATCACGCATTGCGCCGTGCTGCTTTTTAGTTGCTGTTTTACGTTGTAAGATGCATATCTATATGTAAAATCTAGCCTAAATCGGGCTTATCGAAAAATTCAACCGTAACGGATGAAGTCTTGTCGGATTCGAACACTACAATTTCGTTTTCGCCTTCATTCAAGAAGGGGGCGGGAAGGTACAGTGTCTTCTGAGGCCCTGCGGAATTAAAGTATCTGCCGAGGTTGTGTCCGTTTACCACCACGAAGCCCTTTGTGAAGCCGTCGAGTCTTACGAAGGTGTCGGAGGGTGCGCCGCTTATTCTCAACGTTCCTCTTAAAAATACAGGCCCCTCGACGCACGGCTCGTTGATTTTCTTGTATTCAAGCCCCGTCAGGTCTTCCATAGTCAAGGGGTACATCTTCCAGCCGAAGTGGTATTGAAGTCCGAATCGTACGCCCTTGACACCCTTGAGATCTCGCAATTTTGCGCCGTAGTTTATTCGTCCCATATTCTCGACCAGAATATCGAGCTTACCTACCTCTTCCTTGCCGAGGGGCATTTTTACAGGATTTGCTTCTATTCCGTCCTTGTCCCAGCGCTCCCACGTGACGGTCTTTTCACCGTTTATAAATATGGTAGCCCTGTCGTGCATCGAGTCAAATTTGAGATTGGATTCGATTCTCGGCCCATTTATCTCAGTTCTGTATAGGACGTAACCGAAGTCCTGTCCTATCTCTTCCATATACTTTGGTATAACAGTATCGACAGGCGCACTTATATTGTCGAGGTTGTAGAACAGATATGCGCACTCGGTGAGCGTGAGCTTACCGTATGCCGCCTTTTTCGTTTCTTTTGCTCTGATTTCGGGAGCTTTACCGTAGAACTCTTCGATTATTTCTCTCAGCCGATAGTAAGTCTCCGTGCGGTCGCCGGCTTCTGTCAGCGGTGCGTTGTAGTCGTAGCTCGTTATAGTGGGTGCGTATTTGTTATAATAGTTAGCGCCGTTTGTGAAGGCGAAATTGGTACCACCGTGGAACATATAGAAGTTGAAGGATGCTCCAAGCTCGGCGAACTCACGCACGGAGTCGACGATCTCCTCGGACGGACGCACGTGGTGCTCACCGTGCCAGTGATCGAACCATCCGCTCCAGAATTCTCCGCACATAAGAGGACGGTCGGGGTATAGCTCTAACATAATAGCGAGGTATTGCTTCGGCTTTGAGCCGAAGTTTGCAACAGCGAGGTGCTCGTCGACCGATTCTGAGCTCTTAGCTATCGATAGGGTCGCTGTAAATACTCTGAAGAACTGTATGCAACGCTTCTTTGAGGATGGGCCGAAGCGTGACAGAAGGCTTTGGATAGGTGACCTGCGGCTGGAGGCTCTAACAGGATATTACACCTTTAACCAGACGGATATAGTAAAGAGGTGTCTTTATCTCTTTGCCGCCGCAGAGACTAACAAGTCCGGTTTTTTACCCGGTTATATCTATGAATATCCCAGTTTTGTCTCGGGCAGCTGGTTTCTCGAGGATTATGCGCTGCTTTACGTGGTTTCGCTCTGCGACTATTACGTCCACACTAAGGATAGAGATACCTTCTTAGAACTTTATGACGTAGCAAAGGGACAGATTGAGTCTGCGCTATGCGCTCTTGATGAAAATGGAATTCTCACGGTAAGAGAGGACAGCGATGCCTTCATTGACTGGCACCTTGAGCTTAAGAAGATAACAGCGCTTAACGGAGTTTACCTGTATACGCTCGATAGCCTTGCAGGTGTTCTTGAGCTGATGTCTCATCCCGATGCGCCAATATACCGCTCCCTTTATGAAAAAGCACGTAAGGCGGCAAGACTTCACCTCTATAGCGAGAGCGAGAGGAGCTTTGCGAATGCTTATGACTCTGAGCAGATAAGTGTGCATTCGGTAGTCTGGATGATTCTCGGTGGCGTAATAAGCGGTGACGATGCCTACGAGCTTTTAAGATCGACTATGGATAACCCCAAGAGCATTAAGATCGTCACCCCGTATATGAACCACTATCTCGTCGAGGCTTTAATGAAGCTTGGTAAAGATGGAGAGGCTATGGATTATATCAAGAGCTTCTGGGGTCTTATGGTGGAAGAAGGAGCCGATACTTTCTACGAAATTTTTGTTCCCGGTGAGCCGGACTTCTCGCCCTACGGAGACAGGCTAATAAACAGCATGTGCCACGCTTGGAGCTGCACTCCGAGCTATTTTATCAGAAAGCTTTGTAAAAGCTGAACCTTTACAAGTAATAAAAAGCAAGCCGTCGAGCCTGTGTGATGCAGGCAAGACGGCTTTACTTCAAGATATGTAATTTAAATAGAAACCGTATGGCTCTCAAGCACGTTGCAGTTCTGGTCGGTAAACCTTACCGTCAGCTCACCCTTGTTAACGGTGATAGCCGCACCGGCGAGAATTCCCCCGCCAATAGATGATCCGAAGATAACGGGGTAGGAGTGTTTTACGGTGCACTCGTCGCTATCGGGAGAGAGAATGAAGGCTTTGTGCAGGTGTCCGTTAATCATGAAGCGTACTCCGAGTCTCTCGAGGTTTTCGTTCCAGGCTGTATAGCACTCTCTTTCAATATCGTGCGTATCGCCTAGTCTGCGGCCATGTGTTCTGACAGGGCAGATATGAGATACGGCGAAAGTGATTCTTCCGTCCGAGTCGAGCTTAAGTCTCTCGAGGAAGCCGAGCTCTCTTTTTCTGAATGCCGAGAAGCTGTTTACTCCACCGTATACGCTGGGCGATACGGCGCCGGGGACGTGCTTCATTCCTTCGGCAGACTCGTGATCATCCATCTTATCCTCGCCACAGTCGAGAGCGATACCGTTAAGGCATCCGATAGAGAAGGTAAAGTAGGTGTCCTTGCCGTTAGAAGGGAAGAAGTCGGTGTATCTTTCCGCAAGTCTGCCTCTTGTATCGTGGTTTCCTCTTGCGAAGATTACGGGGATTCTGCCCTCGGATACGTCGCCCGAGAACTTGCATACTTCGAGATAGTTTTCTACGGTTTCTACCTCTCCTATATCTCCGTTGAGAATGAACAGGTCGGTTTCGTCGCCAAAATACTTTGCGCAGCCCTTGGCTAGGCTGAATTTATAGTGTACGTCCGCTATGTGATATATGTTTATATTTTCGGTTTTTTCAAGCGGCTTGAAGGAGAAGGTCTCGCACTCCTCATCACCCATAATCGAGTAATACGCACGTCTGTTAACAGTCTTTCTGTACACGACGGTGTATTCCTTAGCCTCGTTCAGTGCGCACTGAGGTACACGCACTCTCGCATAGTTCTTTTCCGAGCTGAGAGCTCCCGAGTTTTCCTCATAGTAAAGCTCCTCTCCGACTCTTACTCCTATAATACCGTTTTCGTTCGTAACGGCGAGTATCTCGTACTCGTCACCGATAACGAAGACGGAAGGGTTGCAGTATAGGAATGACATAACTTTTAACTCCTCTTTGATATAAAAACTCGGATACTACTCCTGAATTAATTATAACACACAACCGAAAAAAAAGCAATACCAAAAAGAAGAAAAAGCTGGCTTTTTTGTACATAAAAAAACTGCGTTTATCCGATTATATTGACAATTATGCATTATAAGTGTATAACTAAATAAATACAGCGACCCGAGCGTTTGTACGGCGAAAATACAGTATGCCGGTAAAGGAGATGCCCGCCCCTCTTTGAAAAGAATTTTTGCGTATTATGCTATGACTCTCGGGGTGAATGTTCGAGATTGGATTTACATATATATGACGATTTTAAATACGGAAATAGAAAGGGAGATATATAATGAAAGCCAGTGAATACAAGGACAAGGCGGTTGTCTATCACAGCGATGCACAGAGCAGTGCGGCGGCAGAGGGAGTTACACGCCGTATAAAGGCGTTTTCCGATGAGGTTATGTGCGTCGAGAACGTGTTCGAGACCGGAGCCGTAGGAGCTTTGCACAGCCATCCCCATACTCAGCTTACCTATGTCGTTTCGGGCAGATTCAAATTTACTGTCGGCGATGAGGTCTACGAGGTAGGAGCGGGAGACACGCTTCTGAAGACGGACGGAGTTATTCACGGGTGCGTAGCTCTCGAGGGTGGCGTTATGCTCGATTTCTTTACCCCGATGCGTGATGATTTTGTAAAGTGATTGAAAGAGGGAGAATAGCAATGAGAGAAAAATACATAGAGCTTATGGAAAGAACTCTTTCGGCGTATACGGACGAGCATATAAAGAGCTATTTTGACAGAGTGAAAAGAGAGGGACTTACCGAGCACGGCTTCCCGAGGATGGCTGCAAATATAGGTAAGCTGATAGCCCACGGCAGGCGCACCGACCTTATGCCCCTGTTTCTTGAAATGATGGAGTTTTGCTGTAAGACTATGCCTTTGGTAAAGGCGGCGAACGATTTTTCCGTCAGAGAGATAATATCCGCTATACGGGAGATAGAAGAGTATGATGCGGTAGAAAAGGATGTTGTTGACGGATGGAAGGATAACTTGAAAAAGATAGATCCTTATACCAGCTACGACGTGTTTGCGACAAAGGGCACAGACAGAGTGAAGAACTGGGCGCTCTTTACCTGCGTTAGCGAGTTTTACAGGCAGAAGATGGGGCTTTGCGATTCTCGGGAGTTCATAGATATACAGATAGAGTCTCAGCTCAGATGGCTTGATGAGAACGGTATGTATATGGATGCAAAGGGTATAAGGCATCATCACATAAATTATGATATGGTACCGAGAGGTCTCTTTACTCTGCTTCTCAACGAGGGATACAGAGGCAAGCATTATGAAAGGATAGACGAGTGCATCAGGCGCGCAGGACTTCTTACCTTGAAAATGCAGTCTCCGAACGGCGAGATGGCGTTCGGCGGCAGGAGTAATCAGTTCCTGTATACCGAGCAGTGGATGATAGTAATCTTTGAGTACGAAGCGAAGAGGTATATGAGGGAAGGGAATTACGAGCTCGCAGGAGAATTCAAGGCGGCGTCGAGCCGCGCCCTTGCGGTTACCGAGTATTGGTTGGGGCTTGAGCCTATAAGACATATCAGAAACCGTTTTCCCACACAGACAAAGCACGGCTGCGAGGATTACGCTTATTTTGACAAATATATGATAACCGTAGCGTCTAATCTATATGAGTCATACACGGTTACCGACGACTCTATACCCGTTCCCGCTATCGATGACAAAAGCCCTACCGTCTTCCGTACATCCAGGTACTTCCATAAGCTTTTTGCTAAGGCGGGCGGATACGGCATTGAATTTGAATTAGATGCTGATGCGCATTATGATGCATCGGGACTCGGCAGAGTTCATAAGGCTTGCGCTCCTTCTGCTATTTGTATGTCCGTACCTTGCCCGTTGAATCCTATTTACACCGTCACGGTAGATAATCCCGTTGCGCTTTCCTTCTGTCCCGCTATTACGATAAACGGGAAATGGATATTCGCAACAGGTGAAGAGGCTGAGTATACCGTTATAAAAGAAGAAGAGGGCAGCGACTTCTGCCGTATTGCGCTCGCTACCGACTTCTCGAAGAATGTCAGGCTTGAAAGTGAGTATACGGTCAGCCAAGACGGAGTAGAGATATTGGTTACAGGCGAGGGCGATATCGGATTTATGCTCCCTGCTTTTACTTACGACGGTACGGATTATACGAGGATTACGAGCGATGATCACACGCTTTGCGTAGAATATAAGGGATATACTTCTGTAATCACGACCGACGGCGTAATCGAGGATACGGGACTCGTCGGCGCAAATCGTAATGGATATTACCGCAGATTTGTTTGCGCAGGCAAGGATTCCTTGAGAATCAAAATAAAGATAGAAAAACTTTAATACTGTAAAACGAAAGATTAAGTAAAAGAGAATAGCCCGGCATAGGAGAGTAATACGTTTCCGAGTCGGGCTGTTTTGCAAGTATAACAACAAAGCTCTTTGTTATGTAAGTACGTTTCAGCAGTTTTTATATACTTTTATAAATGAAAAAAATAATTTTAAAAAAGTCCAAATAATTTTGTAAAAACCCCTTGACAACAGAATGTTTTGGTGCTATAATCATTGCGTTGCTCACCGAGGTTGAATTGATAGGTATGCACCTCTAGCTCAGTTGGTAGAGCAACTGACTCTTAATCAGTGGGTCCAGGGTTCGAGTCCCTGGAGGTGCACCAAAAAAAGAAAGAGCTCCTTGTGAGCTCTTTCTTTTTTTTGCGCATAACGAAGCGACTCGGGTATTTTCGCCCAAGCGAAAAGTACCTAAGTAGCGAGCCTATACGCTACTTTCAAAAATAGAGCGCCTGCCATAGAGTGATACTCCGGTTGGAGTTTCACTCTATGGCAGGCGTCTTGCTTTTTATGTATGTTACGGGGGAGATTAAAGCGCTGACTGTGTATCGGTTGGGTCGCCATTAATAGCTAAGTCGTACTCGTGCGACCAATCAAGACCTCTGTATTCAGCGGCTCTGTCATCGGTTTCAATAAATTCCATAAGCAAATCGAGCATATCCTTCGTCCAGGTGTTCTTATCGATTTGCGCCGAGGTAAACTTGTTTAAGGAAATCATTTCGAATCCGAAAAGATCCTTGACCTGTGTCTTTGCTGCGCCGCCGACAACCTCTTCCACGAGGTGCGAGGGAATAAACAGAACTCCGCCGCCTGCGCCGAATACAACGTCTCCGGGCAAGCAGATAGCGTTACCGATTTTTGTAGGTGTGTTGTAGCCTATCATAATGAAATCACGTATAGGGGTGGGGTCGATGCCGCGGTAGTATGCCTGTATGTTTTCGATCTTTTTCATCTGCTCGGTATCTCTGACTCCGCCCCAAATTACAGCGCCGCCGTTTTCGTTCTTTGTTCTGTTTTTAATTGCGGTTGTTAAATTACCGCCGATAAACGTACCCTTGTAAATCTTGTCATACATATCGATTACAGGTACGTCGTACTCCATAAGATTATCTATAACCCACTGGTTATACGTTCCCTTGCGATTCTCGCTTCTGCCAACGTCCTTTACAACCTCATCCAAATCAGGGCGGTAAGGGCAATAGGTTGCTGTTACCGCACGGCCGATAAGCTTTCTTCCGTCATCGTGCAGAGTCTGGAATCTTCCTTCAAACTGGCTCTCATAACCCTTTACGAATATCGGCTTCCACACCTCTTCTAGAGTGAGCGTCCTGAGCGCTTTCAGATATTTTTCGTCTACCTTCGGTCTTCCGTCGGGAAGTCTTTCGCCCTTCCACTGAGGTGTTAGAGCAATAATTTCATCTCTTACGTTAAAATTCATAAATTTTCACTCCTTTTTTTATTTACCAACCAATCAAAATTTTCTTTGTTCTGATATACTCTTATACTCTGTCCAAACAATTATGCATTAAGTCGGGATATAAGGTTAAAGTAGCATCGCAGCCGAATTGGTTTATATACTTCGCCATATTTTTGCTCACGCACGATACAGCGCCGTATTCGGCTCTATGCGAAAAATGCGCAGGGGAATGACCCTAAGACACATATCATTCGCTTATATGGTTTTCTGCCAAAAAAATGTTTTTATAATTATACCATATGAAAAACACAAAGAGGTAATTAAATATTTCTTTCTTTATAAACTATATTTAGATTTTTTGAATTCGCATCCTTGACGCAAAGGAGAATTTGACCTATAATTAGTTCGGAAAAGAGGTTGATAAAATGCAGTTTAATTCAAACGATACCGTTCGTGTTTTTACTTCGATCGGTGAGCCTCGAAATAGTATCACGAGGATTCATTATCACTCATTGATCGAAATTTCTCTGATTCTTGGGGGAAAAGGGTGCTACAAAATAAATAATAAGCTCTACTCGATCGGTGCGGGGGATATTTTCTTTTTTCGACCGAATGAATCGCATTGTCTAACCAATGTTGAAGAGGGCGGAATTCAGTTTTTGAATGTACATATCTCGCCATACTACCTGTACACCAATTTTCATAATCCCTTAGGCTCTAACTATATTAAGCTCTTAACAGCCGGATTTCCGCTTAAAAGCAATAAGATGAACGATACTCTTACCGAAGCGCAGGCAGAAAGTGTAAGAAATCTGATGCTAACCGTACACCGTGAGTTCGAAAGCTCAGAAAGCGACTACACGACCCTCGTTTGCAACCATATATCGACGATTATGATTCTATTCTCACGGTATTACGGTGAAATCGGCTTGTCGAGAAAGGATAGGCAGAGCCATAAAAAGCTCTTGCTCGCTATTGAATACATAGATGCCCATTACAAGGAGTGTATAACCCTTGATGCGCTTGCACAGAGAGTTGCGTACAGCAGATGCTACTTTTCGTCGGTCTTCAGGAAAAGTATGGGTATGTCGCTCTGGGATTATATTACCATAAAACGCATAGAAGAAGCGGTAAATATGATTAAGACGACCGATCTGAATATTGCTGACGTTGCTCTTGAGTGCGGTTTTAATAGCGTTGTGAACTTTAATAAGCTTTTCAAAAAGTACACAAACCTAACGCCGAGCTGTTTTCGAAGCTAGCTTGGAAGTGCCGTACGCAGATTTATATTCGGTACGGCGATTCTTTGTTTAAAAAAATTCTTGCAATAGGCGTTACAATGTGATATACTTATAGGTAAGTATGTTGTTTCTTGAGGTTGCTTTGAATATGGACGGAAAAAGGTATATAGTAACGAGGATAGAAGGAGAATATGCATACCTCAGGGAAGAGGGAAGCGAGAATTCGGACGAGCTTTTTATTGCGATGGCGTTGCTTCCTCTCGGCGTTGATATCGGTTCAAGACTTCTTTACGTATTTCCCGATTTCACTTTGCTGTAAAATTGCGAAAAAACCGTATGCAACAGTTCTATTAATGACAGCGAAAGGATAAAGCATGGAGCTTTCGAATAAGGATTTTGATATCATACTTTCAGAGCTGTTCGGCACCGATACGCCCTGCTTTGACACCCTGTGTGCAAGGACGGTCGAGGTGCTGAGACCCACGGTTGAGTATTGGTGCAGCTCAAACCCGATTTTGCGTAATAAGTGCTGTGAGGATGACATAATTCAGGACACTGAATTAAAGGTGCTTAAGTACAGCATTACACACTTCTTCTTTGCGGGTGGGAAAACTGAGCCCAACAACGATCGCACGCAATTTAACAAGTGGCTTTTCACAGTAGCGAAGAACGTTATGCGAGATTACGTGCAAAGCTATTCTGCAAGGAATCACGTGTCGCTCGCCGACTTTGAGGAGAGCCTTGCCGACGAGCCCGACGATATCGCAGATAATGACGAGGTGTGCCGTGAGCTTACGAGAGTCGTCGATGCGGTAATAAATCTGCGTGTCGGAATACATAAGATTCTCGCTTGGCTTCTTATATCGTTGAAAATTATCAATACGGACGGTCAAAGGAGCAAGATTACCGACGAGGTAGTGGACAGGTTTGGTATAGCGGTTCTGTTCGATATGTATATCGAGGTTCAGAATGAGTTTATTCTGCACCCCGTCATATGGCTTGCGACCGAGCAAAAAACGAGGATAGAGCGCTCTTTGCTTAAGGACACCGGTATACCGGGTAAGACGGTAGGTGACACAACCTTTGGCTCTTACTTCGGGCTGGCTGAAGGCAAATATGCGGTCAGCGACTGGATATATAAAATCAATCTTTCGGTAAGAAGGAGCTTTACTTAATGGAACATTTAACCCTTGAGGAAATCGCCGCCTACGTGGCGCTTGAAAAAAAGGATGATGAGAGCATGGTCCTTGCATCGAGAGTATACAGCCACCTTGCCGAGTGCGAAAAGTGCCGCTGTGCGGTGGGGAGTATGCTCGATCTGTCGACGGTATTGAAGAAGAGAAGCAGACGCGGCTCTAAGAAGAAGGTCTCTGAAGAGAAAAAGCAGGCTAAGGACATTTGACTTTAGGATTTATAATAAACAGAGGTGGGTAAGAAAATGAGTAAGGTAATTGAGTACGTAATCGAATTTAAAAAGGAGTGGGTGCTCTCGCACAAAGACGACGAGGTTTTGCCGTGCGCAATGTACAAAAGGGCGCTCCTTGAGAAATATGACGGGGATATCGAGCTTGCCCTGCAGGGTGTTTATACACTTGCGTTCAAGATAAAGGGCGATGCTGCACTTACGGTGACCGATTTCCTCGTAGGCTTCACACGTGAGAAGTATAACGACAGTATGGAAAACGCCTTGAGTGTAAGACACGGAGAGAGCGTAATAGACGATAAGCCCGTATTGCGTTCGAGATTTATCTTCGAGAATGCTACGGATGCCTATCCTCAGTCCTCGGGCACAGGTACTATGTCCGCACCGTCCGAAGCGGAGAAGCGGGTTTCTCCTATCAGCGGCGTATGGAAGATGTTAGACGATATGCCCGGCTGCGAGGAGTTTAAAAAGATAATAAAAGAGGCGGAGATTATAGCTCCCGTGCTTTCGTCGAAGAACAGTAAGGACGTATTCCTTAATCAGCACTATCTTTTCTCGATCAACGACGGATACGGACTTTCGGCGTATATTGATGTATTGAATAAGGTCATCGGCGCATTGAATATTGCAAACGTAACGTCGGCGGGAAGAATTTATTACCTCAAGCCTAACGAGAAGGGTGAGGGTATGGAGATATTTAACGATGTGCTCTCATCCGTGTCTCGCGTGTCGAGCGGCACTCTCAGCATATTCTGCATCGACCTTTGCAACTATATGAAGGATACGAACACCACAAGATTTAAGGAGTTCTTCAAGAAGCTGCACGAGGAAAGACAGGATAAGATATACATCTTCAGAGTGCCCTACGTTGATAAAGAGGTGCTTGAGAGAGTAACCGTCAGCCTTAACGATATACTCTACACCCGTAGCGTCTCATTCCCCCCTCTCACCATCCAGGAGCTCAGGCACGTTGCAACGGCAGCCCTTTCGGAGAAAAAGATCACTATGTCCGAGGAGGCTTGGCCTATTTTCGACGAGCGTATCAGCGAGGAGAAGAGAGATGGCAGCTTCTACGGTCTTGACACGGTTGTCAAGATAGTGAACGAGATGATATACAAGAAATTCCTTTACGATGCGCAGAACGGTATAGCATCCGACGTTATCATCCCCGATGAGATTAAGGATATTGTCTCTGAGGACGAAGTGGACGATAAGAGCGGATTCGAGATGCTCAACGAGCTTATCGGAACGACCTATATCAAGGAAAAGATTATGGAGATCATCTCCCAGATAGATCTTGCAAGAGCAGAGGATGAAATGGGCTCGCCCTGTATACATATGCGCTTTGTAGGAAATCCCGGTACAGGTAAGACGACCGTTGCTCGTATCATAGGCAGAATTCTCAAAGAGAAGGGCGTTCTCAGACTCGGAAACTTCTATGAGTATTCGGGAAGAGATCTTGTCGGCAGATTTATCGGTGAGACTGCTCCGAAGGTTACGGGTATGTGCCGTGACGCATACGGCTCGGTTATGTTTATAGACGAGGCGTATTCGCTTTACGTTGAATCAAGCGGAAAGGACTTTGGAAAAGAGGCGCTAGATACCCTTATTGCCGAGATGGAGAATCACCGTGATGACTTCGTAGTCATTATGGCGGGATATACCGATGAGATGGAGACTCTTATGAAGGGCAATGCGGGTCTTAAGAGCAGAATTCCTTACACCATTGAGTTCCCGAACTTTACAAGGGAGCAGCTTTACGAGATATTCGTTAAGATGGTCGGGAAAAAGATACCCTGCGAGGATGATGTAAAATATGCGGTAAAAGATTATATAAACACTCTTACCGATGATTATATTTCATCTAAGGAATTCAGTAACGCTAGATTTATAAGAAACCTGTTTGAGAGAATCTGCGCTAAGGCGGCGCTCCGTTGCCAGATGGCGGGCGAGCGTAGCATAAAGCTCACGAAGGACGACTTCGACAGAGCTATCCAGGATAGCGAGTTCGACCTTCACGAGAAAAAGAAAACTAAGCGCATCGGCTTTACAATCTAAAAAAAGGATAGTCCGGGTGCGAGACCTTCGAGCCTCGCACCCGTGCTCTATTAGGCGTAATTTATGAGAAAAAAGATAAAAAGAAAGATTTTCGCCCTCTCAGATATACACGGACATATCACAGAGGTAAGGGCGGCTCTGGAAGAGGCGGGGTTTGACTCGGAGAATAAGGAGCATCTGCTCCTTGTGCTCGGCGACCTTTTTGACCGAGGGCACGAGAACAAGCTGACCGACAGCTTTCTTAGAGATATAAAAAACAAGGTGCTGATAAGAGGGAACCACGAGGATATACTGATGGAAACACTCGCGACGGGCAGAGTAGGCAGCCTTCAGTACGATAACGGAACGCTGTCGACCCTTTTTGAGTTCTTTCCAACCTACGACGGCTCGGAGCTTTTCTTCTCTCACCGCCGTGCGGATATTATAACTACCGACAGACTCATCCGTCTTATTGAGTCGATGCAGGACTACTTCGAGACGGATAACTATATTTTTACTCACGGATGGCTTCCTACCGTGGGTATGACAGCTTCCGCAGACTATGAACACGAGAGCTTTGCCGCCTGGCACAGAGCAAGATGGCAAAGATGGCCTTCGTTGTACGGTGAATCCGAAATACCGAAAGGCAAGACGCTTGTAGTAGGTCATACCTCGGCGAGATACGGCGGCGGATTTGACCACTCCCGTCGTATGGGAGACACAAGCATCTTCCGTGGTGACGGAATGATAGCCATAGACGGCTCGACCGATTCGACAGGCCTTGTAAACGTGCTTGTGGCAGAGGATACGATGGATGCGCCCGAATCGCATACGCTCGTGGTCGATAAGGACACTCTTGACGCATTCGCTAAAGATAAGCGCTCTGCTCTGACAAGACTGTATGACGAAAAACACAGCGACATAAGGCCGGGGGATACAGTACTTCTTACGGCGGACGACGGACGGGACACTCTTTCCTTCAAGGTTGTTTCCTGTCGATTGTATCACAACCTTTCCGACTTTGAAGAGGACGTTTTGCCCGAAATGCTCGGTTTGTATAACGGCTCTGCCGAGGGATATCTGGCGAAAAAGCTAAGAAGTATGTATTCCTTCGAGGACATCGCAGACTATGGTATTCTTGTTTTAAGTCTTGCGTGACGAATATGAAAAAGGCGAGGCGGGGAATAAACCCGTCTCGTCTTTTTTGTTATCGAGAATGGATAAAGGGCAGATTTTCTTTATTCGGCCTTGCTTGATTCGCCTGTGGCGTAGTCTATTACTATGCCGGGCTGATTGTTGTATACGAAGATGCAGAAGCAGATTCCGTCCCCCTCATCCTCCACGGAATACGCTTCCATAAGCACACCCTTAGCCACGAGGTTTGAGCCCTCGTATATCGGCGTTGCTCTGTACATTACGTGGTTTTCGGTCTCCTTTATGTATGCGGCAACCTTCTTCTCGAACGGTAGCATACCGTCCACGTTCATAAATCTCGTTCCGGTAATCAGATTTCTTTCATTGTCGTTCTCTCCCGTTAGCTGGAAGCCGATGAGGTGACATCTGTTGTATAGATATTTACCGTCGTACTTTGCCTGCACCCAACCCGAGGGAGTCACGTTATTTATATCTTCTCTGTCTTCGCTCGGCATAAGGTCGATTCCTATGCACGCAATGGTAACGGTGCATCTGCCGAGACTGTCGAGATTCCCGTAGGTCTCGTACGATTCGGTTGTTAAATCCTCCGCTTTGAACATCGGGACGTCGCCGTTTATCTTAACGTATGGGAATCTCTCGTCGAATTCGGGAAGGGAAGCGAGGTCAACAGAGGGTATCTCGGGCTGGATAAGTCCGAGCTCCTCGAGCACAGTATCGAGTAGACCGAACTGATAGAGAAGGAATGCGACAGCAATTACAACAACGAATGAAACGATACGTGTTAAAAGCTTCTTTGCCTCTCTTTTCGTCTTAGCCTTGCTTCTTCTTTTTGTCATATCAGATAGATTCCTTTCGTAATTTTTTTGTGTGAATAACCCTCGAACTCATATTCTTCTATGGGCTCTTTTCCTTTGATGAGGGAATAGAGTTCGAGCCTTCTGTCAAAGGGGTAGGGCTCTCCCCAGTCGTACATAATTATCCTTCCTATCGAATCGAGATGGTTGAAGAACGAGGCGCCCTCTATAAAGCAGGTTTCGCCGTCCCCGCATTCCTCGAGAGGGTCCCGGGATACAACGACTCTGTCCTCGTAACCTTTGAAGAGAGCGAGTGAATACTCGGATATAAATATCCTACCGTTTGTCGATTCGCACAAGTCCTTGATAAGCAGTCTGTCTCTGCTTTGTCGCCTGCCATTGTATATAACGCCGCCACGGCTGTCTACAGTGACGACAAGCGTGATTTTCCTCATAAAATGCGCCTCTTTCTCGTTTTTTATTCCATTATATCCGAAAATATACTCCAATGCAATAGCGAATTTTCAAAAACTCATTTACCCTTAAGTACCGCTCGAAAAAAAGCCCAAAAAATATTGACAAAAAAATTACGGTGTGGTATACTTTATTAGGTTTTGTAATTCAAAAGATTGTACGGAGGCACATTATGGATAAAATCAGATTTGGTGTCGTAGGTCTCGGCGGTAGAGGCTTTGGACTTATGAAAGGCGTTTTGTTCGGCTTTGAGGAGATCGAGGTTACGGCTGTATGCGACCTTTACGAGGACAGAACGAAGAGGGCGGCGGATGCTGTTACCGAAAGGTACGGCAAGGCGCCCTTTGCGACACTTGACTATAAAGAGCTTTTGAAGAGAGATGACGTCGACGCCGTCCTCGTCAGCTGCTATTGGGAGAACCACACTCCCGTCGCTATTGACGCTATGAAGGCTAAGAAGGCTGTCGCTATGGAAGTTGGCGGCTCTTACGGCGTAGAGGAGCTCTGGGAGCTTGTCAGAACCTACGAAGAGACTAAGACTCCGTTTATGTTTATGGAGAACTGTTGCTTTGGCGAGAAGGAGCTGCTTGCTACCAATCTTGCTCGTCACGGCATTTTCGGTGAAATTGTTCACTGCTCCGGCGCATATTCTCACGACCTCAGAGATGAGATTGCAGGCGGTAACATCGACCGTCATTACAGACTCCGTAACTATACTAACCGCAACTGTGAGAACTATCCTACTCACGAGCTTGGACCTATTGCAAAGATACTTGATATAAACAGAGGAAACAGAATGGTATCTCTCGTTGCCGTTGCATCTAAGGCGAGAGGGCTTGAGGACTATATCAGAAAGCACCCCGAGCTTTGCGAGAAGGATCCTACCCTTGTCGGCAGACGCTTTAAGCAGGGCGATATCGTACATACATTAATCACCTGCGCAAACGGCGAGACGATTATGCTTAAGCTCGATACGACTCTTCCCAGGAGCTACAGCCGTGAGTTTACCGTAAGAGGTACGGACGGCTACTATATGGAGGACTCCAATTCCGTATTCCGTGACGGTATGCCCCACGGATGGGATGCGGTAAAGACGACCAGAGATCTTCTCGACAACGCTAAGGAGTATGAGAAGGAGTATCAGCACCCCGTATGGCGAGATATCACTCCCGAGGAGCTTGAGGCTGGACACGGAGGTATGGACGTTATTGAGTTCCGCTACTTCATAGATTCGCTCCTTTCCGGCACCGAAATGCCTATCGACGTGTACGACGCAGCAGCCTGGATGGTTGTCTCGGCTCTTTCCGAGCGTTCTATCGCTGAAGGCGGCTCTATTCAGTCTATCCCCGACTTTACAAACGGTAAGTGGATGATTAGACCTCGCCGCGACGTCGTTGACTTCAACGATAAGACAAAGAAGCTTCACTGATAATTTTCGCTTTTTATATTTTTCGCCCGAGGCTGTTTTGCTTTCCCGAAAAGAGGGTAGGCAGAGCCTCGGGCGGTTTATTTTTTTGTATGAAAAAGGGCAAAAGTTCGATTTTAATTATATATTTATTTGTTTTGTTGACAAGCTTTTTTTGGGTGTTATAATTGCATAAAAGGATAAAGGTAAGGGAGAGCTTATGATATGAAAAAAATCAGACTTGGCGTTATCGGACTCGGGCAGAGAGGACGCAGTATGACCCGGGGACTTTTTTTGAAGATGGATCAGTATACCGTTACAGCGGTATGCGACGTCTATGAGGACCGCGTGGAGGATTTAAAGAAGATCGTTTGCGAGAAGACCGGCGCCGAGCCCTTCGGCACTCTCGATTATAATGAGCTTTTGAAAAGAGGGGACGTCGATGCGGTTTACGTAGCTTGCTCGTGGGAGGATCACGTAGCCGTTTCCATAGCTGCGCTTAAGGCAGGTAAGGCTGTTGCGATGGAGGTCGGCGGCGCTTACAGCATCGAGGAGCTTTGGGAGCTTGTCAAGACCTATGAAGAGACGAAGACCCCCTTCATGTTTATGGAGAACTGCTGCTTCGGCAGAACAGAGACCCTTGTTACTAACCTTGCCAGACATGGCTTCTTCGGCGAGATAGTTCACAGCTCGGGCTCATATACTCACGATATTAGAGATGAGATAGCGAGCGGAAATATCATCCGCCATTACAGGCTCCGCAACTATACTAACCGCAACTGTGAGAATTATCCTACGCACGAGCTCGGTCCTATCGCTAAGCTGCTCAAAATAAACAGAGGTAACCGTATGGTTTCCCTGGTTTCCGTAGCGTCTAAGGCGAAGGGACTTGAGCAGTATATAAAGGATCATCCCGAGCTTTGCGAGAAGGACCCCACCCTTGTGGGCAGGCGCTTTAAGCAGGGCGATATCGTACATACCATTATCACCTGCGCAAACGGTGAGACCATACTTTTGAAGCTCGATACCTCGCTTCCTTCCATAGGCTCGCGCGAGTTTGTCGTCAAGGGTACGAAGGGATGCTACAATGCATATACGAATACCGTTTATCTTGACGGTGAAAAGGAAGTCGGATATTTGCAGAGCTCCAACGATAAGTATAACAACGCCGTTGATTATGAAAAGGAGTATCAGCATAAGCTGTGGCATATGATTACGAACGACGAGCAGAAGCTCGCATTCCACGGCGGTATGGACTCCATTGAGTTTACCGTATTCGCAGACGCTCTTATGAACGGCAAGGAGATGCCTGTTGACGTGTACGATGCGGCTGTATGGATGGCTATTTCCACGCTTTCCGAGCGCTCTGTTGCCGAGGGCGGTATGCCTCAGGCTATTCCTGATTTCACGAACGGCAAGTGGATGCTTAGACCCGAAAAGGACGTGCTTGACTTCTCCGAGACGTATGGCTTTTGATAATTTGTTTTCGTAAATACAACTGTAAAGGGGAAATGATTATGAAAAAGGTTAGGTTCGGCGTAGTTGGACTTGGGCAGAGAGGACACGGTGTTCTTAACTCTGTTCTTCTGAATATGGAGGACGTTGAGATTACCGCTCTTTGCGACGTTTATGCCGACAGAGTTGAGACCGAGAGCAAGGCCGTTTTTGAAAAGTACGGTAAAGAGCCCTTCGGCACTCTCGATTATAATGAGCTTTTAAAAAGAGGGGACGTCGATGCGGTTTACGTAGCTTGCTCGTGGGAGGATCACGTAGCCGTTTCCATAGCTGCGCTTAAGGCAGGTAAGGCTGTTGCGATGGAGGTCGGCGGCGCTTACAGCATCGAGGAGCTCTGGGAGCTTGTCAGAACCTACGAAGAGACTAAGACTCCGTTTATGTTTATGGAGAACGCTTGCTATTGCCGAGGCGAGCTTCTTGCGACAAATATGCATCGTCACGGTCTTTTCGGCACTGTCGTTAATTGCCAGGGATCGTATAGCCACGATTTGAGGGATGAGATATCCAGCGGAAATATCATCCGTCACTACAGACTTCGTAATTATACAAGCCGTAACTGCGATAATTATCCTACTCACGATCTCGGGCCTATCGCTAAGCTTCTTAATATAAACGGCGGAAATAGGATGATTAGCCTCGTTTCTATGGGCTCTAAGGCGGCGGGACTTGAGGAATATATCAAGGATCATCCCGAGCTTTGCGAGAAGGATCCCACCCTCATCGGCAGACGATTTAAGCAGTCTGACGTCTTCCATACGCTTATCAACTGCGCCGGCGGTGAGACCATACTTTTGAGACTCGATACGACTCTGCCTAGATATTACACCAGAGATTTTACAGTAACAGGTACTAAGGGCTCTTACTTTATGGAGTCGAATTCGGTATTTCTTGACGGCGACGAGGATCTTAACTGCGTAGCTTTCAATAGAGAAAAGTCGGACAGCGCAAAGAAGTTTGAGGAAGAGTATCAGCATCCCATATGGCTCGAGCTTACCGAGGAGCAGAAAAAGTCCGGTCACGGCGGCGTTGACTATTTTGAGTTCAGATCATTTGTCGACGCTTATCTTAACGGCGAGCCGATGCCTATCGACGTATACGATGCGGCTGCTGGGATGTCGATTGCGGCGCTTTCCGAGCGCTCTTGGGCTGAGGGCGGTACGCCTCAGGCTATTCCCGACTTTACAAACGGTAAGTGGATGATAAGAAAAACACGTGACGTCGTTGACTTTTCGAAGACTAAAGCAGGAATTTAATATACCGAAGCATTTTACGGCACTGTACGAAGCTTTCTACAGTGCCGTTTTTTGGTACAAAAAGGATATAAAAGAGTAATAAGCTTTTACAGATTATTATTCTCCGGAACGGCAAAATCGGTTGACAAAAGTCTATATATAATGTATAATATTGTCAAATAATTAATAATAGTATATTTTGGAGGAAAAATGAAGGATTACGAACTTTTGAAGGCAAACGACCCTGAGGTTTATGCTGCGGTTGATCTTGAGAGGTCGAGACAGAGGAATAAAATTGAGCTTATTGCATCCGAGAACTTTGTTACCGAGACCGTAATGGAGGCTAACCGTACCGTTCTTACCAATAAGTACGCAGAGGGCTACCCCTCGAGGAGATATTACGGCGGATGCGAGTATGTAGACGTCGTTGAGAATATTGCAATAGAGAGAGCGAAGAAGCTCTTCGGCGCAGGATATGCAAACGTTCAGCCTCACTCGGGCGCACAGGCTAATATGGCTGTCTTCTTTGCGCTTTTGAACCCCGGCGACACCGTACTTTCGATGAGCCTTGCTCACGGCGGACATCTCAGCCACGGCTCGCCCGTAAATATGTCGGGTAAGTATTGGAACATCGTCCCCTACGGCGTTTCGGCGGAGACCGAGACTATAGATTACGAGGAAGTGAGGCGTCTCGCCCTTGAGTCAAAGCCCAAGCTTATATTGGCAGGAGCTTCCGCATATCCCAGAATCATAGATTTCAAGAAGTTCTCTGAGATAGCTAAAGAGGTTGGAGCTTATCTTATGGTAGATATGGCTCATATCGCAGGTCTTGTAGCGGCAGGGCTTCATCCCTCGCCCGTTCCTTACGCTGACGTTACCACCACCACTACTCATAAAACGCTCAGAGGTCCGAGAGGCGGTCTTATCCTCACTAACGACGAGGAGCTCGCTAAGAAGATTAACAAAGCTATATTCCCCGGTATTCAGGGCGGACCTCTTATGCATACGATTGCGGCAAAAGCAGTATGCTTCGGCGAGGCGTTGAAGCCTTCGTTCCGTGTGTACGGCGAGCAGATTATAAAGAACACAGCCGCTCTTGCCGACGGACTTATCGAGGCGGGATTCAGACTTGTCTCGGGCGGTACGGACAACCACCTTATCCTTGTTGACCTCACCGGTATGAAGGTTGAGACGGGTAAGGAGGCTGAGCATCTTCTCGATGAGGTTGGTATAACCTCAAACAAGAATGCTATTCCTTATGACAAGCAGTCGCCCTTTATCACCAGCGGAATCAGACTCGGCTCTGCCGCAGTAACCACCCGTGGATTCAAAGAGGACGATATGCGTCGTGTTGCCGAGCTTATTGCTCTTACACTTACCGATTTTGAGAACAACGCCGATGCAGTAAGAGAGGGCGTGAAGGCTCTTTGTAAAAAGTATCCGCTTTACGAGGACTGATTTTTATGAAGAATTACGTTGATTTTGCCGTTGATAAGACGGTAGAGCTTCTTGCAATCGATAGTCCTTCGGGCTATACCGACAGGGCGGCTGAATGGGTGCGCAGTGAATTCGCATCATTAGGATTTGATGCTAAGATTACCGAGAAGGGCGGCGTTCTCGTTACGCTTTCCGAGGGGGATAAGCCCGAGGACGGTCTTCTTCTCGAGGCTCACACCGATACACTCGGCGCAATGGTTGCGGAGGTGAAGGGCGATGGCAGGCTCAGACTCACTAATCTCGGAGGACTCCTGCCTGTAAATACCGAGTGCGAGAATGCTAGAGTCTATACAAGAGAGGGCAGAGTAGTAGAGGGCACCTTCCAACTCGTAAACCCTGCCGCTCACGTAAACCCGTCTTACGTTGATACGAGTCGTTCTTACGACACTATGGAGCTTGTGCTCGACGAGCTTGTATCCAGTGCAGAAGAGGCTCGTGGGCTCGGAATAGAGGTAGGCGATATAGTAGCCTTCGATCCCCGTACAAGAGTTACCTCTTCCGGATATATCAAGAGCAGATTTCTCGACGATAAGCTTTCCTGCGGTATCCTTCTCGGATTCGCAAAGTACCTCAGTGATAAAGGTATTAAGCTTTCTCGTCCGACTTACGTCCACATCACGGTATATGAGGAGGTGGGGCACGGCGGATGCGCACCTGTTCCTGCCTGTGTTACCGAGGCTATAAGCGTTGATATGGGTTGTGTAGGTCCCGGACTCTCCTGTACCGAGCGCACCGTATCGATATGCGCTAAGGATTCGGGTGGCCCGTACTCCTATAAGGTTGTCGGTAAGCTTATAGACGCCGCAAAGCACGAGGGGGCGGAATACGCCGTTGACGTGTACCCCCGTTACGGCTCGGACGTAGAGGCTACGCTGTCTGCAGGCTATGATATTCGTCACGGTCTGATAGGCGCAGGCGTTGCCGCAAGCCACGGATATGAGAGAAGCCACAAGGACGGAGTGTACAATACGCTTCTTACACTTAAAGGGTATCTCAAAATATGATTTTAAGTAGTCTTCACCGCAAATTACGGTAGGATATAGCGCAACATTATGAAAAAGGCGAGGTTTCCGTCACAGGGTTCCTCGCCTTTCTTACAAAAATTCAAAAAGAGAAAAAATAATTTAAAAAAACATAAAAAACCTCTTGACATTTCTTTATCGGTAGTGTATAATACTATCGTTCGCGCGGGAGTGGCGGAATCGGCAGACGCGCACGTTTGAGGGGCGTGTGTTTCCAACGTACGGGTTCAAGTCCCGTCTCCCGCACCAGAGCGACAAACGAAAGTTTGTCGCTTTTTTCTTTGGTGCGGAGATGAGGACTTGTAACCCGTCCCCGACCTCGCAGAAAGTGTTGCCGCCAAGATAAGCACGAATGGTCGGGAAAAGCTTTCTGCGCAAGCAGAATGCTGCAGCGGTCGCCCCGCTTCCCTTTAGATAAAATGCGACCGCAGGTTCATGAACCGTCTCCCGCACCAAAGCAGTTCGAAAGAACTGCTTTTTTCTTTATAAAGAAATGCGTAGACGAGGACGCGAACCCGTCCCCGACCTCGCACAAATGCTTGAAAACAATATGCTTTTTCTTTTCCCATTGATTTTTGTTTGAAATAATGCTACAAT
>JAZORO010000025.1:0-3955 GCA_045656605.1 Eubacteriales bacterium | reverse complement strand
GCCGCCGAGCTTAACTGCAGGAGCGAAGTCGGTGGGGATAAGCACGTTGAGAGAAATGTCGGTGTAAAGAGTAAGGTTGGAGAGAATGCCGCCAAGCTTACCTGCCTTGACTACGTATCTGTACTCAGCCTCTTCGCCGAGATCTGCGGGTACAAGACCCTTTGCAAGAGCAACAACGTCTGCGCCTGCAAAGTCAAGGTTGCTGGAACGAAGCTCGCCGTCAATGTTAACGGTAACGAAATACTCGCTGTCAATACCGCTTACAATGCTAGCGGAATTAATCTTGTTGACACCCTTGAAGTTGATGGTTGCCGTGGAGTCATCGTGCATATCACGTCCGTTTACAACGACGATAACCGGACACTCTGCGCCAATGTCGAAGGTAGAATCGGTGATGTTTATCACGTGCTTACCAAGGCACACTCTGTCACCTCTGCCGGTTACGTTGATAACGTGCATACCGGGGTTTTTCTCAGTGTTAGCGGTGAAGGTACAGCCGGTGATGTTTACAGTACCTGCCGCATTACCGAAGCCGAGAGTAATAATCTCATATTCTTTTTCTCTAGCAACGTCGAGAGTGAAGCTACAGTCGATAAAATTGACAACTCCGGTGTCGCGGTAATCGACAATCGGGGAACCACCGGAAAGGATAACGTCGACATTATCAAGAGTAAAGAACGAACCCTTATCCTGGTCGTACATCGATACGATGTTGTTGGTGCTCGGAACGAGAGTACCGTTCTTGAAGGTAAGGCCGAAGTTGCTTGCGTCAGCGCCGTAATAGAAGCGTCCGCCGCCATACAAGGTACCGGTGTGACCGTTGAGGTCAAAGGTGAAGCTGTAGCTGAAAGTAAAGTCACTGCTTATGTCGATAATAACGTCATCGAAGAACTTAACCGTGCGGTTAGCAGCCATAAGTCCATGAACGTTGAAGACGTCAAGGCCTGCATCAACAGCAGTCTCGCCCTCGTACACTACGAAGTCGGGGTCTGCCTCTGTGAATACAGCGTAATAGGTTCCGCCGTTAGCGGTGTCGATATCGCAAGCCTCTCCGCCCTCGGTAAGAGACCAGTGTGAGAATACGGAAACCTTGCCGCTCTGTGCAATGTAAAGAGTGGAAGGAGTAACGGGAACGTAGGGAATGTTGATAGGAACGGATACGGTCTCGCTTTGTTCGCGTGCGATGAGTGTAACGTCAACGAGAGCAGTCTCTCTTGCAACGTAATTCTCGCCGTCCTTTTCGAAGACTATTGCAAGAGTTCCCTCTGTCTCGTTAGAGCCGGAGATAAATTTGCTAACTTTAGGAATGCTGAACTCAGCGGAATGCTTAAAGCCGGGCTCGATAATAACCTTTAAGTAGTCGTTATTGTTGCTTACAAGAGACTGGCAATTGGTGGTGTCGAAGGTAACGTCCTTACCGATATAAAGTACGGGGGAAACTCCGGAGGTACCTGCGCCGAAACCAATACCGGGCTTACTGCCGGTAGCCTTAATGGTTGTCTTGCCGAGAAGGTAGGTCCGGCAGGTGTTAACAGAACTATCGTTTTTGCCGCCGTTATCGAATGCAGGCTTTGTTCCGCTAAGCTCACAGTAGGAGTCTACTACGTAAAGTTTGGGAACATAGCTGCTACTACCTTTGTTACCCATAGAGAAGTATGCGTTTCCGGACATATAAATATTACACTGCTCGAAGCGAACGGTACCTCTACGCCAGTCGGCAAGTCTCGAAGAAGCATAGAAATCAAGATTCCTGAACGTGAGCACGGTAGCCGAGGTCATATCCTCAAACAGTCTGTCGTCGCCGGTAATGTACGTAACTTCAAATTTACCTCTCCTGTCGCCTACGGTCACGCCTTCAAACGTAGCGCTGACGTTATCGTTAATAAGACGTTGCTTCGTTCCGCTGACGAGTGTAATCTTGCTTATGTCATAGGTCAGAGTACAGCCATATGCCTTGAAGGTAGCGGCTGCGCGAATATTGTTCTTGAAGGTATAATCTTTGAATATAGTGAAGACTTCGCCATTAACGGTTGCTGCGATAGCCGCATCGAGCTCAGTCTCGGTGAAATACTTTGTGGTGGCGTCGCCAAACTCTTTGATAGCAAACGCCTCTTCAATCACAGGATAAAGATAGTATACGTACTCATCGTAGTCGGTGTCGTACATATCCTCTGTGATATTGACGGTTATAGAGTCGCCGAGCATTTCGCCATCGGGATCATCCTTCCATCCTGCGACAGCCTGGTTGATAGCAAGACCGGGAACCTCAGGAATCTTGTCGCTCGGAAGAACACCGCCCTCAGCAACTGATACCATCAGAGGATCGCCATTTTCGTCCTCGATAAGGTCACCGTTCTGATCGTAGAACATAACGCGAGCATACTTTTCATCACCGATAAGCTCGGATACGGTAACCACGTTACCCTCGACCTCATACTTGAAGCTCTCGGTATCGATAACGGGAGAGAAGTTGAAGCCCTGAGTATCGACTACGCACGCCGCATCAACCTCAACGGAGCCGACGTTCTGAAGCAGAGTGATAGTCTCGCCGTCTGCATTCTCTATAGCGTCTGCAAAATCGGTGAAATACTGATCGCCCACCTTGTAGCTCGCAGGAGCAGCGGTAAGGGGAGTGCCTGTGTATGCAAGATCAAGAGCAGAGCCTACGATAGTGGTTGTGCCCTCTGCAAAGAGGCTGTCAAGATATCCCTCTTTGGAATACTCACTTACGTTGCAGTTACCGAACGCCATATAAGTGCCGGGGAAGTATCCGCCCTGAGTAACGGGCTCGAATCTGAACTCGTGAACCTTGTTGATAACAACGGATTTGCTGTTGAAGGTCCAGCTGTGCGTCTTAACACCGTCAACAAAGAGAACGCCCGTGTTGGTCGTCCACTCTGCGGCAAGCGTTATGTTGTGCCAGGTGAAGGTCGCATCCGAACCGCCGACATCGCCGGTCTCTATCGCAGGGTATTTGCCTGCAGACACTCCTACTAGGCCGGAAGGAGTTACGTTCCAGTCGCTGCTGCCGGCTGCACCGGTAGCAGTATCAAAGAGCGAACCCTTGAACTTCATAGTAAAGTCCGAGCCGAGATTTGAAGTAAAATCAAAGCTCCATACGGTGTAGTACGCATTTCTGACGTATTTGTCAGCCGCATCAGCGTCAGCGGTGACAATCGCTGCGTTGCCAGGAAGATTTGCGCACATATTGTAAGTGGTAGAGGTGTCATCCTTTGCGGTAAACTTAACGTAAGATACCTCTGTACCGCCCTCTACAAAATAGCTCTCCGTAGTCTTTGTGAAGTTTCCCCCGTTACCGGAAGTATAAGAGCAAGACGTAGAAGAGGAAGTTCTGCCGCTCTCGTCAGCCGAAGCAATTACTGCGAACATACCGCAAAGAAGCGAAAGCACAAGGAGCGGAATCAGAATTTTTGAAAGTTTTCTCATAATTTTTCTCCTTTTGTTATTCAGAGTTATAGTTTTAGAAAAAAGAGTTTCTCTGTACATAACAGAATACCACAAATGGTGATAAAGGTCAATAGTTTTGAAAACTCAGTTCACATTTTCGTAAAATTTTAACATATGAGCAAATAGCTTTTTGTGTAAAATAACAACGCACCGCCGCCGATAGTCATCCTCTTTTAAGTATACACCGTTACAGAAGCTCTTTTCTTCCAAATTAAGTAGAAACGGATGAAAGGCTTCGACTAAAAACCGTCCGGCACTATCCCGGCGCCATACGGCGAAAGGCCCGATCCTCCCCTTGGTCAGAAACAGCCTGCCGCCGTCTACCCGTCAACAACAAAAAGACGGGTAGCCGTAAGAGAGTCGAACTAACAAGCCTGGCGACGATAAATTTTAGCGTCTTTCGTCGTACTAATCCTTGTTAAGTGCTACTTAACTGCGGCTCATTACACCAAAATCCGCAAAAAAATTTATTCGCCGACGGGTGTCG
>JAZORO010000024.1:0-42558 GCA_045656605.1 Eubacteriales bacterium | reverse complement strand
AATCCTTGTTAAGTGCTACTTAACTGCGGCTCATTACACCAAAATCCGCAAAAAATTTATTCGCCGACGGGTGTCGTACAGTTTTAAAAGAATAGATTTTGTCATAGCCGAGCCTAATTTTTCGAGGAATATGCAAATATTTAAGGAAGATTTGGCGATGTATATGGCGAAATGTATCTTTTAAAACCTTATTAGTTCGACTCTCTTACGGCTACTCATATCGGCGGACGTACTGATTCTCGTAGGAAGCTCTGAGAGAGCTGACGCTTTGCTCGACCGAGTTCAAGCAGCTCTCTTTATCGAGGGCAGAGAAGTCTGTATCGCTCATAGATATCACTCTTCGCTCGAGATTTCCGACGTATTTAATTTTATTCATTATATCGCCCTCGAGGTAGATACAGGCCGAGAGCTTTGTGTAATAACCGAGCTTTTGAAATTCCTTCTTTAACTTCATAGCATCGTCAAGCGTGCGTTTAAGCTCGTTTGAATATTCACGTATTTTAGTGATAAAGTCGTTTTTTGTCATTCTTAATCTCCTTATATGGCGTAAATTTATTCTATCACAAAGAAGGATGCTTGTAAATATCTTAATAAAAAAGTATAAGGTACAATATTGTGCGCACTTTTATGTATTTACTTGTAAAATGATAAAAAATTGATATGATTATACATAAAGAGTAAAAATTTAAAAGCGAGGTATGTAAAATGGCTGATTTTGAAAAACTTTTGCGTGAGAACATTTCGTCCGTGCGTGAGATTGTCGCCTCTTTCCCTATGAGAGTATTGCAGCTCTACGGTCCGAGAGAGGATAATATCGACGAGTTCGAGAAATTCGTCGACGAGGTAGTTGCTCCCGCAGGCGTAACACACATAACAATGACTCTGTATTATAGGTTTGAGTATAAGTCTCACCCCGAGATTGTCAGAGAGCCTTACACGAGCGTTGCCGTAGCAAAGAGGGTTGCCGCCGTATGTAAACGCAACGGCATTACGATAGTACCGGAGATAGATTTCCCCTCGCACCAGAGTAACATTCGCCGCAACGAGGACCCTGACGGCGTCGGAATACTCAAGGCTTATCCCGATATGGCTGAGCCCTACGACCCGAACACGAGCACAAAGTCCGTATGTATGCGCCACCCTCGTCTGCGCCCGATTATATACGATATGATAGACGACCTTATGGAAGCGTTTGATACAAAGGTGATTCACACAGGGTTCGACGAGGCGCAAAATATTTCGAAATGCCCCCGATGCAAGCACGTTAAGCCGCATATACTAATTGCAGAACTGATAAATGACCTCAACCGTTACATAAACTCGAAGGGCGGAGAGATGTGGATATGGGGTGACAGACTTCTCGACGGAAAGCTCTTCCCGGTGCGTGACATTATGTACGAGACGAGTATACACGACACAGCCGAGGCGATAAACCTTATAGATAAGAATATTGTAATCTGCGACTGGCACTACAATCAAGAGAAGATGGGTCAGCTCACTCCCGGGTACTTGGAGATGAAGGGCTTCAAGCACCTGTCCTGTTGCTTCAACAGTATTATAGGCACAGAGCAGCTCGCACACGCAACTAACGTCCTGCGTGAGTCGCCGAGGACGCTCGGAATGTATCTTACTACCTGGGCAGACCTCACAGAGTTTATGTCCCTCACACGTGCGAAGCTCGACGAATACAGAAGGACGGGCGAGCTTATTCAGAACGCACCCGAGACGTGCGATATTTTCAACTCTCAGAACTTCGCAGACCAGAGCTCGAACATCTTTTTAAAGATGTTTATTCCTACGGATAAAGATATTTAATTAATAATTTTATTAATTCTTAAGAGAGCTGTCGTGTTTTTACACCACGGCTCTTTTTTGTCGACGACTATACAGTGTTAAAAATACAATACTGTATTTTTTAAAGAGGTTACCGTCTACGCTCTTCCTATATCTCTCTCAATCCACCGTCTGATAACCTTGTAATGACTGTGGGGCTCTTTAAAATTGTCTGGGCAGTTATCAAGAAAATTCTCAAACTTTCTTATATACATATTTAGCACCGACGGGGGAGCCAGAGTTTTGAGCTTATTGTACTGTTCCTCGGACATAAAGATATTCTTCAGTCTTCCGAGGTATACGCATCTGTATTTTGGTACAACAGGCATTTCAAGAATAGTCTCTGTCGGCTCTGCCACAATATAGTCCTGCTCGTTCTCAAAGTCGACCGTCCTGTATGATAGTCTTCCGTATTCGTCCTCGTAGCCCTCTATAAGCTGTTTTTCCTTAAGCTTCGAGAGATACTTATATACGGTCCTTTCACACGCTCCTATTGATTCTGCCAGCCTGTCCTTCGCTCCGTAATAACCGCCGCCTTTGCCTTTCGTAAAGCAGTAGATTACCGCATACAGGTTAAGCTCAGGTACTGCCAGCCCAAGCTTCTGCATAAAGGGGTAGATTGTGTAGGTGAAGCCTTCGGGTCTTTTTCTTTTCATTTTGTGTGCTCCTTATCGCTTTTTGATTTCATTGTATCACATCAAAATCTAAAAGTAAGTAAACTACCATTCCAAAATATTTGGTCGAAAAAGAGCTATCTTTGTGCAATATTAATAACAAAAAACGGAATGTTGAAAACTTTCTCGCACGCACGCATCTATATCATAGAGAAAAGAGATTAGTATTTTTAGATTATTTTATATTATGACTGCATTTTCTGCACCGATTAATACAAATGACACACGGCAAGCGATAAAAAATGATTATCGGATTTTATGAGCGGTTTTCAGAGAAGGGAGATGGAAATAAAAACACAGGACGAAGAAAGATCTCTCGTCCTGTGAAAAAGCTTTAGATAAGTTGAACAGTTCTTTATATCTAAAACAAGTATTGAAATTAATAAAATATTTTCTCTATGTTTATTATACTCCGGAGTAAGCGGAGAAACCGCCGTCGATAGGAAGTACGACGCCTGTGACAAAGCTCGAGGCTGTATCGTTGAGGAAGAAGAGAAGACCGCCGAGCAACTCGTCTGAGTCACCGAATCTGCCCATAGGTGTGCCTCTGAGGATTTTATCGGTTCTGGGGGTGGGAGTACCGTCGGGATTGTAGAGAAGGGATCTGTTCTGATTTGATACGAAGAAGCCGGGAGCGATAGCGTTAACTCTGATTCCTGCCGTAGCAAAATGAACTGCGAGCCATTCGGTGAAGTTGGAGACAGCAGCCTTTGCCGCACTGTACGCAGGGATCTTCGTAAGAGGTCTGAAGGCGTTCATAGAAGAGATATTGATAATATTGCCGTGTCCTTTCTTTGCCATACCGAGCGCAAAGACCTGTGTTGTGAGGAATGCTGCGGTTACGTTAAGGTCGAATACAAACTTAAATCCTTCGGTATTGAGGGAGAAGAAGTCCTGAATATCGGGGTTTTCGAGAGTGTCGGGAGAGAAGGTTTCGTTTGCAGTTGTTGCTCTCGGATTGTTTCCGCCTGCGCCGTTAATAAGAATGTCGCAGATGCCAAACTCTCTTTCAACAGTCTCTCGAGCTTCCTCGAGGCTTGTTTTTTCAAGACAATTTGCTTTAACGGCGATAGCCTCGCCGCCGTCCTCTCTTATCTCCTTGGCAAATTTTTCTGCCGCTTCGAGATTGATGTCGAGAAGAGCTACCTTAGCTCCGCATTTTGCAATAGCTTTTGCAAAGTCAGAGCAGAGAACACCTCCCGCTCCTGTTACAACGGCAACCTTTCCGCTAAGATTAATGTTTTCTGGCATTTTCATTTTTATTACCTCAATAATATTCTTTTACCGCAAGAATTGTAGGAAGCAAAGACGAGCTTCATTGTATTTACAGTGCTCTCAAGTGTAACGGGCACCTGCGTACCGTTTATGAGCGCATCGTAGAAGGCACAGATGAGATGCTCGTGTCCGTTTCCGTAGCAGGCTTTTCCAACAACCTTTGCGTCATCGGAAGCCTCGGGTACGAGTAAGCCGTCAATATACAGTTTTTTATCAAAAATCATAATACTATGCCTCTTCGTTTTGAAGAAAATCGTTGTCTGTGAATAGGCTCTGGATGCGTTTGTGGCATAGAAATTGGAAATAGTTCCATCCTTAAAGGTAATAACTGAGCTTATCGTGTCCTCTACCTCAATCGAATTCTTCAACAGCCTGTTTGTGTAATCAGCGACAACGGATTCCGGCTCGCCCTGCAAGAGCGTGATAAGATCGAGAGAATGTATCGCTTGATTTATAAGGACTCCGCCGCCCTCGGTCTTCCACTTACCTCTCCATTCGTCAGCCGAATAGTATTCTTCGTCTCTGTCCCAAACGAGAGCACAGTGGCTGCCTAAAACTCCACCGTCCTCTTTTATAAGATTAGCGGCATACCGTGTCGAGTTATTTAACCTGGTCTGGAAGCAGATGGTGAGCTTTGCCTTGCTCTTTTTCTCTTCATCCAGCAATAGACCTAGCTCACTTTCATTTATTCCGACGGGCTTCTCGAGGATGGTATTTATCCCCTTTTTAAGAGCTGCAACGGCGAACTCTACGTGCAAATAGTGTGGAATTGCAATGTGTACAACGTCCAGCTCTTCTTCGTCAAGCATTTTGTAAAAATGCGAATAAATATTTACATTTAGACTATGCTTTTCAGCCTTTTTGACAGCCTTCGAGGGCTCGAGGTCACACAGAGCAACGATGCGTGCGTTCGGATGCTTCATAGCGCCGAGTATGTGATTATCGGATATGACACCGCATCCGACAATTGCGATTTTAAGCTCTTTCATATCATTTTCCTTGAATTTCAACCTTAGAATCTGCGCTTTCCTTCGCACGGGAAGAGGCAATTCTTTTGTTTAATTCGGATAAGAACAAATCGCCGTCAATAGGGAGCTCGACAGTTTTCGAAAGCCAGCTGGACAGGTGCATTGCATTTGCGAGAATTACTCCGTTTAAGCCTTCGGTAGCGGGTGCGAAAAGCTCTTCTTTCCCGAGTACGGCATTCGCAAAATTGTTTAATATACCGTCGTGGGCAGGGTAGCTCTTCGGCGCGTCATACTTAATCGTAGGCTTAGCATCCGGACGCTTGAAGCCCTCTGTTGACGTATATCTGTGCACAGACTCGTCGATCTCCAGCTCGGTGAAGTATAAGTTCTTGTTATCAATAACGATAGTGCCCTTTGTGCCTGTGATTTCAAACCTGTTTGTTCCGGGGGCATCCGCCGTTGTCGTAACGAATACACCGGTAGCTCCGTTAGGGTATTCGAGATAGCAGGAAACGTCATCCTCAACCTCGATGTCGTGCCATTTTCCAAAGTGGCAAAAAGCGTGAAGACGTGAGGGCATCATTCCGATAATCCACCACAAGAGGTCCAGCTGATGGGGCGCCTGATTGTAGAGGACTCCGCCGCCCTCGCCGACCCAGGTAGCACGCCAGGAGCCGCTGTCGTAATAGGACTGAGTTCTGTACCAATTGGTGAGAATCCAGTTGACTCTCTTAATTTCACCGATTTTTCCGTCCTTTATTAATTCTCTTGCTTTCTGATAGCTAGGATGGGTTCTTTCGTTGAACATTATTCCGAGAAGGGTATCGGCGCTCTTCGCTCTTTCAAGCATCTCATTAACCTGGTTTGTGTAGACACCCGCAGGCTTCTCGATGATACAGTGTAAGCCCGAATCCATAGCAAGAATAGCAAGCTCGGGATGACTGTAGTGAGGTGTACAGATAATAACAACGTCGCACTTTCCTGACTTGAACATCTCTTGTGCCGTAGCGAAGTAGCTTATCTCGTCCTTACACATCTCACGGAAGAAATCCATCTTTGCGTCGTTTATGTCGCACACAGCGGTGAGAACACCGTTTTCTACGCTTCCCGACCACATACGCCTACCGTGACCGCAGCCCATATTGCCGCAACCGACTATACCGAATCTTACCTTGTCCATATTCCATTATTCTCCTTAAAATTTAATTTTATCAGTAGTTTTTTAAGAGCAAGAACGGCTGTATCAAAAGCCTCTCTTTCGGAAGAGTAGTGCTTTACGCCTTTAAGCTCTCTGCCGTCAACAGCCTTATATGCTCCGGAAATATAAAGGTGGGGCTCAAGCGTCAGATACACGGTATCATCCGTGAAGGAGTCTATCTCGTCGAGAAATTCCTCGTAACGTCCCTCGCCCTCGCCGACAGGAACTATAAGGTGCTTTTCAAAAATCGAATCCTTAACGTGGAAATAGGAAAGGTGAAGCTTCGTAGCATCTAACCCAAGACGAGCGTCAGCGCCGTCGAGCCTGTAGTTAGCTCCGTCGTAAATGCCGTGAAGACGGGGCAAAAGAGAAAGAAGCTCGAATACTTCCTTAGGCATCTGACCGTAGATTGCGTGCTCGTTCTCGTGGCAGAGAGTAATATTATGACTATCTGCATAGTCGAGCATAAGGTTAAGACGTCTTACAACCTCGTCACGAACGTCCTCGAGCTTGTTTTCACCCGTGAAGAAGCTGAATATCCTCATTCTTTTCGCCCCGAGAATTTCGCATACACGGCACGCCCGCTTAAATTCCTCGAAATGAGGCTCGAAATCCTCATCGATAGGATATTTTCCGATAGGAGAGCCGAGTGCGGAAATACCTATACCGTTCTGGTCGAGCTCTTTTTTTATTTCGAACAGCTCATCATCAGTGAGCTTTATAAAATTTGTACCATCCAAGGTTCTCGGCTCAATATAACAGATACCGTTATCTTTAAGGGCGCTTATCTGCTCAGAAAGCGAAGCTCCCGCTTCGTCGGCAAAGGCTGAAATTGCATATTTTGCCATATTCCTTACCTCACGATTTTACTGATTGCCCTGTAGCTCTTTTCCATCTCGGAAGCAGAGCCGAACTCGGGCGCATTATCCTGCTCGACGTGACCGTACTTAATACCAACCTCATCACACAGGTTAATAACAGGCTTAAAATCAATTATACCGTCGCCAACAGCGCATATGTTGCCCTGCGGCTCGCTTTTCATATCCTTAAGATGAACGTCGGTAATCCTTTTTCTTCCAAAGGTGCGTATGTAGTTCATATAATCAACACCGGCGTACTTCATCCAATATGTATCAAGAATGAAGCAAAGGTCCTCACACTCGGCGAGCATATCGTAGGCACGTACGCCTCCGATATCTTCAAATTCAAAGTGGTGATTATGATATGCGAAGGAAAGTCCTGCGTCCTTTATTTTTTTAATAGGCGTTTCAATCTTGCTAAGAAACGCACGGACACCGTCCTGCGAGCCTCTGAACTCAAGAGGCATACCACCGATACCGATAGTTGGGCACATATAGATTTTGTGCTCCTTTATGAGTGCATCCGTGTCGTTTACTATTCTGTCAAAGGCGGAGTGGGTGACGGTGATAGGTAGCCCGATTTCAAGAGAGAAGTCTCTGAGCCTCTCTGCTTCAATATTGCATATCGCCGATGCGTGTGCGACGTCGTAGCCGATTTCCTTCATTTTCTTCATAGTCAAATAAAGAGAATCCGGCGTTTTCGTAAGATCTCTTACCGAATATAGCTGTGCGCCAATCTTCATAGTCTGTTGTCCTTTCGCTTTTTTAATTCAATTTTAGCATACGACGTATAAAAAATCAATAAAAGATACATAAAAAAATATTGGTAGATTTGCAAAAACTATTGCAAAAATTGCAGTGTGGTGGTATAATCATAATGGATAAATTTTTCGTGGGCTGATTACTGTCGGAGAAGGTTTATAAAAAACACAATAGCAGTATTCGGCAAAAGAGAAAAAGAAGGAGACGGAAATGAGCAAGATAGTTTTGCCTGAGTCCTACGGTATACGGTTTTCGCATAGCTATGATAAAATCAGACCGGAAGGCGTAAGCGTGAGCCATTGCCACGATGTATATGAAATACTGCTGATTACCTCGGGCAAGGGCAGATTCGTCGTTGAGAGCAGCTCCCTCGATATAAAGGCGCCCGTCCTCCTTGTTATAAAGCCGTATCAGTATCACTCGGTTATATTAGAGTCTGATATACCGTACGAGAGGTACGTTATTAATTTCTCTGATTTCAGCCTCGTAGAGGAGACACAGAGGCTGCTCTCGGACGAATTGTTCGTTAAGATGAGCGAGGGCGGGTGCTTCTATTCGGAGAACGTACCGGATAATATTCTTTCGATTTTTGAAAGGCTCGACTCCTTGACCGATTTTCCGCAGCTTGAAAGAGGTATATATACTAAGCTACTCCTTTCTGAGATGATACTTTTACTCTCAGTGATTAAGGGAGAGTTGATGAAGCAGGATGAGGACGAGCTCGGGGCGAGAGTAATAAAGTATCTGAACGATAATATTGATAAGGATATAACGCTCGATAAGCTTTCTCGCAGATTCTTTGTGAGCAAATACTACCTTTGCAGAGCGTTTAAGAAGCACAACGGTATTTCCGTACACGGCTATATTACGCAAAAGCGTGTTATGTATGCAAAGCAGCTGATAGAAAACGGTGAGACTGCATCGGGAGCTGCATATAAGGTCGGATTCGGAGATTATTCCGCATTTTACCGCGCATACATAAAGATTGTCGGCAAGTCTCCCACGGCAAACTAAAAGTAAAGGTGTAGATATGGAATATAAAATTCTTGCAAAGGTGGATTCTCCGGATGACCTGAAGTCGCTCACGGACGATGAGATTTCGCTTCTTACCGAAGAGCTCCGAGCCTTCCTTATGGAGAAGGTGCAGAAGACGGGTGGTCACCTTGCATCAAATCTCGGCGTTGTTGAAGTCACGGTAGCTCTGCACAGAGTCTTTGATTCGCCGAAGGATCACATCATTTTCGACGTCGGTCATCAGTCGTACGTTCATAAGATACTGACGGGCAGGAAGAATGATTTCGACTCACTGCGTAAGACGGGCGGACTTTCCGGCTTTACGTCTATGAAAGAAAGCGAGCACGACGCCTTCGGAGCCGGACACAGCTCGACCTCGGTTTCCTCCGCTCTCGGCTATGCTGAGACGGATAAGCTGAGCGGCTCCGACAGCTATACCGTCGCGCTGATAGGCGATGGCGCTTACACCGGCGGTATGGTGCACGAGGCGCTCAATAACTGTAAGCCCGAGCTTCGACTTATAATAGTTCTTAACGAGAACGGAATGTCAATTTCAACAAACAAGGGCGCCTTCGCCTCTTATCTTTCACGTGTCAGAGTGTCAAAGGGGTATCAGGAGATGAAAGAGAGCACAAGCTCGATACTCGACAGAATTAAATTTGTCGGTAAGCCTATTAAGACGAGCCTTTCCTTCATAAAAAAGATGCTCAAGAAGGCATTCTTTAAAACAAGCTACTTCGAGGATTTGGGTCTTTATTACATCGGCCCTATCGACGGGAACGATTATAAGAAGGTTGAGCGAGCCTTAAAGGAAGCAAAAAGACTTGCAAAATGCGTTGTCGTTCATATAAAGACGATGAAGGGCAAGGGACTCGACGAGGCAGAGCGTTCCCCCGAGACCTATCACAGCCTTTCTTCGGGAAAGACGGAATCGACAAGCTTTCACTCCGAGATGGCGAAGGAGCTCTGCAATATTGCAAAGGTTGACCCGAGGGTTGTCGCAGTTACAGCGGCGATGGGGCAGGGCACAGGGCTTTCCGCATTTGCAGATGAGTATCCTGACAGATATTTTGACGTCGGTATAGCCGAGGAGCACGCCGTTACCTTTTCTGCCGGCATCGCGGCGAACGGATATAAGCCTTACGTTGCTATTTATTCAACCTTTTTGCAAAGAGCCTATGATAACGTTATACACGACGTAGCGCTTCAGAATCTGCCTGTTAGAATGCTTATAGACAGAGCGAGCATTGCGCTTAAGGACGGGGCTACTCATCACGGAATATTTGACGTCGCCTTTCTCTGTCATATCCCTAATATGACGGTTATTTCTCCCGCTACGTACGGCTCGTTAAATTACGCCCTTCGTGATTCACTAAGTTCTGATGCTCCGATTGCGATAAGATATCCCAACGCATCCGAGCCTTGCGGTGTGAGAGAGACCTTTTATCCCTGTGAGGACTATGAGAATTACGGTATTAGGTGCAGCTTTAATCCTGAGCTTGCTCCTAAAAACATATTCGTCACATACGGCTCTGCCGTGGGGGGCGTACTCAGAGCGAAGGAGATTCTTTCTTCCGATGGTATAGAATGCGGTATTGTGCTCGTCGAGAGGATAAAGCCGTTTGACAAAACCGTTGAGCTTTTACACAAAGTTATAAATAAAGGCACGCATATCGTATACGTCGAGGAAGGTATAAAGAACGGCGGAGCAGGTATGATTACACGTGATTATCTTGCGTCGCTTAAGCTTCCCGAGTACACCTACGAGATTGTTGCCATAGACGACGAGTTCGCCTCTCCGAAGGAAGAGGTAAGCATATACGATTACCTCGGACTCTCGGGTGAGAAGCTCGCCTTAAAATTCAAGGATTGATAAGAATGAAACCTTTTAATTCGGAAAATATATCAGACAAGGAGAAGGTTGAGTCTTTTATCTCCCTTGTCAGAGAAAATAACAGAGGAAAGAATCTGAAGTGTTATATCAGAACCTTCGGGTGTCAGCAGAATGAGGCTGATTCCGAGCGACTTCTCGGTATGGTGTACGAAATGGGGTACTCTTCCTGCGACGAGCCCGATGAGGCAGATCTTATACTCGTAAACACCTGTGCCGTACGCGAGCACGCCGAGGTAAAGGCGCTCTCATATATAGGCAGATTCAAGGAGCTGAAGCGTAAAAAGCCGACCTTGATAATCGGCGTGTGCGGCTGCATCGTAGCAGAAGAAAAGGTCTCTAGGATGCTGAAATGTGATTTTCACTACGTCAGCTTTGCTATATCTCCACCTCTTTTGCACACCGTGCCTGCACTTATATATAAGTTTATAATAGAGTCAAAGCGTGTCTTTTTGACCGATACGTCGTATTCGGAAATCCCCGAGAATCTGCCCGTTGTGCGCTCGTCGTCATATAAGGCGTGGGTTTCGGTTATGTATGGGTGCAACAACTTCTGCTCATACTGCATCGTACCTTATACAAGAGGCAGGGAAAGAAGCAGGATGTCGGCTGATGTAATTAACGAGTGTAAAGAGCTTGTTAATTCGGGTATAAAGGAGATTACCTTGCTAGGACAGAACGTAAACTCGTATAAATCGGACGTAACCTTCGCCGAGCTTGTTGAGAGAATAGCACTGATTGACGGTGATTTTACGGTCAGATTTATGACGAGCCATCCGAAGGACGTTTCGGACGAGCTGATTTCCGTTATGGGTAGGCACAGAGATAAGGTTGCTCCGTATTTTCATCTTCCGCTCCAGTCGGGCAGCGATAAGATACTCGGATTAATGAATAGGACGTATACGAAGGAGAGGTTTCTCTCGATTGTAAAGGCACTACGCACGAGCGTCCCGGGTATATGTATTTCGACCGATATTATCGTAGGCTTCCCGGGAGAGAGTGAGGATGATTTTCTTGATACTCTCGACGTTGTGAATAAGGCTGAGTTCGATATGATATACGCCTTTATTTATTCGGAAAGGGAAGGCACTCCCGCCGCAAAAATGACAGGAAAGGTTCCTAAGGCGGTTAAGGAAGAGAGACTCAGAAGACTGCTTGAAAATGAAGACCCGATTGCTCTTAAGAAAAACCGTGGGTATCTCGACTCTACCGTCCGAGTCCTCGTCGACGAGGTGGCAGAGGGGGAAGAAAATAATGCGACTGGAAGAACCCTATCCGGGAAAACGGTTCATTTCTCCGCTCCCGACGCACGGGTTGGGGAATATTTCGACGTCCTTATTACAGAAGCGTTCAGCTATCATTTAATAGGAAAAATAAAATAAAGTGAGGATATAAAAATGACGAAAATTATTGAGCTTGCGCACGCACTCGGACTTGAGATTGCGGCGAGTGATGAAATCAAGAATCTCGAAAGCGCTAAGGCAGAGTTCGAAAAGGACGAGGCTCTTTCCGCAAAGATGAGTGAGTATGAGGCAGAAAGACGTCTTCTCGGCGAGGAATTCTCGAAAAGCGCCGATGTGGCCGACGAGAAGGCTATCGCTGATCTCAGAGCAAGAATCGAGGAGCTTACCCGTGAGATAAGCTCGAACCCCGTCTATATTGCGTTTGCATCTGCGCAGGAGGCTCTCAACAGGCTGATGGCTGAGGTAAATGCGGAGATAAAGTTCTGCATCACGGGTGAAAGAAATACCTGCACACACGATTGCTCTACCTGCTCCGGCTGTCACTGATATTATTCAATTTTAGCTTTTTTAGGAGGTGATTCTCATGGGTAGAATCATACAGAAAAGAAGTGAGGCAGATACCGTCACTCCTATGATGAAGCAGTATCTCGAGATAAAGGAAGAATATTCCGATTTTATTCTTCTTTACCGTCTCGGAGATTTTTACGAGTGCTTCTTCGACGATGCGCTCGTGGCTTCTAAGGAGCTCGAGTTAACCCTTACAAGCCGTGATTGCGGTCAGGGCAACAGAGCGGCTATGTGCGGAGTCCCCTTCCATAAGGCGGATTTGTACGTCGGAAGACTTGTTGACAAGGGCTTTAAGGTCGCTATATGCGAGCAGGTTGAGGATCCAAAGGAAGCGACGGGGCTCGTAAAGCGAGAGGTAACGAGAATAGTCACTCCCGGTACGGTCACCGATGCGGGTCTGCTCACCGATGCAAAGAACAATTACCTCGGCTCTGTCTATTTTGGAAACAGAGGCGTCTCGGTATGCTTTGCCGATATTACTACCGGCGAGGTTTTCGTTACCTTTATAGGCGATGGGGATATAAAAGCGAGACTTTTAAACGAGCTCGGTACATATCAGCCAAGCGAGGTTTTGATAAACCTCAAGCAAAAGGATGCCGCTTTTGCCACAGAATTCTTGACCGAGAAGTGCGGTACGCTCGTCAATGCCGGACTCGAGAGGCTTTTCGCTTATGAGAGAGCGAGAGAATCGGTTTCTTCCGTATATAAGGATGAGGCGTCTAAGCTTGTAGAGCCCGAGATGATTATGGCGGTGGGAGCTATGCTCCTTTACGTAAAGGAAACGCAGAAGAGCGAGATAACCTTCACGGATGAGCTTAACGTCTATACGAAGGGGCAGTATCTGGAGCTTGATATGAATACGAGGAGAAACCTCGAGCTTATCGAAGCTATGCGTACCAAGGAAAAGCGAGGCTCTCTGCTCTGGGTTCTTGATAAGACGGAAACCGCAATGGGTGCGAGAATGCTCCGAAACTGGTTGTTAAAGCCGCTTATTAACCCGGTTGCAATAATAAACAGGCAGAGCGCCGTTTCCGAGCTCGTGAAGAACAAAATGAGAAGAGACGAGCTCGGAGAATATCTGTCCGCAACCCTGGACTTAGAAAGACTTACGGCAAAGGCGGTCTACGGCACGGCTAATGCAAAGGATCTGCGCGCTATATATCTGAGTATCGAAAGACTGCCCGAGATTAAGAGACTTCTTGCAGAAAGCGGGTGCGTATGGCTCAAGGATATGGCGCAAAGGCTCGACACACTCGATGACCTCGGCGAATTGCTGGGAAGCGCTATTGTAGATAATCCGCCGCATACAGTCAGAGAAGGCGGTATGATTCGCACAGGCTTCAACGGTGACGTCGACTATTACAGGTCGGTTAAGGATAACAGCGAAGAGATTATGTCCTCTCTTGAGCAAAGAGAGAAGGAAGAGACCGGTATTAGAACACTCAAGGTAGATTACAACAAGGTGTTCGGCTATTACATAGAGGTATCTAAGTCGTTTATATCCGAGGTGCCTGCAAGATACGTGAGAAAGCAAACTCTCACAAACTGTGAAAGATATATAACTAGCGAGCTTAAGGATATAGAGAACGCCGTGCTCGGCGCTGACGAGAAGCTCGTCGGGCTCGAGTTTGAGATATTCACGATGCTTCGCAACGTAGTTGTTGAGAACAACGAGAGGCTCAGAAGAGCTTCGGCAATTATTGCCGAGGCGGACGTATATCGCTCGCTTGCAGAGGTAGCGTCGAGGAACGGTTACGTTTGCCCCGAGGTTGACTCGAGCGGTGAGATTCATATCAAGGACGGCAGACACCCCGTTGTCGAGAAATTCGTTACAGACAGTTATTTTGTTCCTAACGACACCCTGCTTGACACTCAGGATAACCGTATGATAATTATAACCGGTCCGAATATGGCGGGTAAATCCACGTATATGAGACAGGTTGCAATAATTACCATTATGGCGCAGATAGGCTCGTTTGTTCCCGCAAGGGAGGCAAGAGTCGGCATTGTAGATAAGGTGTTTACACGTGTCGGAGCATCCGATGACTTAGCTGCGGGTCAGTCTACCTTTATGCTAGAGATGACCGAGGTTGCTAACATACTCAAGAATGCAACCAGACAGTCCTTGATTATCTACGACGAGGTAGGCAGAGGCACGAGCACCTACGACGGTATGGCGATAGCGAGGGCGGTTGTTGAATATACAAGGTCAAAGAAAATAGGTGCTAAAACACTCTTTGCAACTCATTATCACGAGCTTACGTCTATGGAGAGCGAATTCTCGGGTGTTGTGAATTATAACGTAGCCGCTAAGAAGAGGGGAGACTCAATCACCTTCCTCAGGAAAATTGTCAGAGGCGGCACGGATGACTCCTACGGTATCGAGGTCGCTAAGCTGGCGGGTGTACCCGGCGAAGTCGTGAAAAGGGCGAAGGAGATTCTTCTCTCCATTGAGAGCGGCGAGGGGGTAAAATCCCGAGCTGTCAAGGCTGATAAAGCTTCTGATTTTGATTTGTTTACAGGGATTATCTCTTCAAAGGATGCAGAGGTTACGGACAGACTGCGTGAGGTAGACATCAACACCCTTACTCCCATAGAGGCTATGAACCTGCTTTTTGAATTAAAAAGAATGCTATAATAGGTGAAATATGGCTAAAATTAACGTTTTGAGCTTCGAGATAGCAAATCTTATTGCAGCAGGCGAGGTTGTCGAGAGACCTTCGTCCGTAATGAAGGAGCTTATAGAAAACTCAATAGACTCCGGAGCGAAGAATATTGTCGCTGAGATTAAGAGGGGCGGCGTAGCTCTTATTCGTGTTTCTGACGACGGATGCGGTATTGCGAGAGAGGATATGCCCGTTGCGCTCAAAAGGCACGCTACAAGTAAAATTAAGGATAGAGAAGACCTCGAGAATATTATGACACTCGGCTTCAGAGGCGAGGCGCTCGCTGCAATATCCTCGGTTTCAAAGCTGACACTGATATCTAAAACACGTGATTCCGAGTCGGCGACGATGCTTACGAGCGAGGCGGGAGTTGTTACGGATACGCAGGAGGTGTATTCTGCCGACGGTACTACCGTCGTTGTCAGCGACCTGTTTTATAACGTCCCCGCAAGGCGCAAGTTCTTGAAGAAGGACTCGACCGAGGCGCTTAACGTGGCTGCTTTGGTTGAGAAGGTTGCGCTTTCTCGCCCGGATATATCCATTCAGCTGCTTATAGACGGAGAAGAAAGATTTAAGACAAGCGGAGACGGAAACCTTCTCAACACTATATATTCGGTTCTCGGAAAGGATTTTTCGCAGAAGCTTATACCCGTCGAATCGGAAGCTAACGGCATTAAGATTTCCGGATACGTAGGCAGGAGCGATAACGTCAGAAGAAACAGAAATCTTATGAACGTATTCATTAACGCTAGATTTGTGAAGAGTCTTACCGCAGGAGCGGCGATAGAGAAGGCGTTTACCTCGTATATTGCTCCCGAATGCTTCCCGTGCTGCGTTCTTATGCTTGAGATGAATCCTGCACACGTGGACGTAAACGTGCATCCCGCAAAGCTCGAGGTAAAGTTCTTTGATGAAAGAGCCGTCTTTGAGGCGGTTTATTACAGTGTAAAGAACGCTATCGAAAAATACGAATACCGTCCTGAAATGGAGCTGAAGAGCAAGACGGAGAAGAACTATTTAGGCGCTTTTGCTCCCGTAGGAGAAAAATCGGATGCTGAGCAGATAGGGATAAAGCTCCCACCGTATCTTAGAGATGATTCGACTAAGGCGGATAAGTCGGCTCGAGCTGAATATGAAGCAAAACCGCAAAGTCGCTCATCCTATGAGCTCGATAAGCCCTTACGAATTGCAAGCCACAGTGCACCATCATACGGCGAGACGAAGGATTCCTCGACCCTTACTCCAAAGGAGTCGATAGAGGTCTTGAAAAGCTATAAGGTCGCACAGAAAGCTCCTTACGAAACACACACTACGTTTGAAGCAACCGAATCTGAATCTAAACTTGAGGATGACGCTCCGAGCTTTAAGATAGTGGGAGAAGCGTTCGATACGTACGTGATAATCGAGAAGGACGGCGAGCTGCTAATCATCGATAAGCACGCAGCTCACGAGCGTGTCATATTTGAAGAATTGAAGTCAAAAAACGAGGCAGACGGCAGAGTAGCTACTCAGATGCTTATACTGCCTATATGTATAGAGCTCTCGGGCGATGAGATTTCGGTCGCACAATTACACAAGGACGAGCTTTGTGAAATAGGCTTTGAATACACGTTGAGCGGCAAAATATGCGAGCTTACCTCAATACCGGACGCTATAAGCTCTTTTGATGCCGAGGGGCTGTTTGTCACTATACTTGACGACGTATCCAAGGGGGTCGGAACGGCTAAAGAAAACGAGAGCATAAGACGGGAGAAGGCTCTCTATCAGATCGCCTGCAAGGCGGCTATAAAGGGCGGAAGAAGGTATGATAAGCCTCTTATCGAGTGGCTTGTCGCAAAGCTTTTGTCCCTACCCGATATTACCGTATGTCCTCACGGAAGACCCGTCGCATACAAGCTGACAAAGCGTGAGCTCGACAGACAGTTCGATAGAATAAAGTGATTTTTGAAAGGCTTATATAATGGCAAAATTTACACTACTCAAAGAAGAAGGCAGAGCAAGAAGAGCTACCTTTGAGACCGTGCACGGCGTGATACAGACCCCTGTTTTTATGAACGTCGGTACTAATGCCGCAATCAGGGGCGGTATATCTACGAAGGACCTCGTTGGCGTTAACTGTCAGGTTGAGCTCTCAAACACGTATCACCTGCATATAAGACCCGGTGACGAGCTTATTCGTAAGATGGGCGGCCTGCACAGGTTCTTCAATTGGCAGAGACCTGTTCTCACCGATTCAGGCGGATTCCAGGTATTTTCTCTTGCAAAGCTCAGGAAGATATCCGAGGAAGGCGTCTGGTTCAACTCCCACGTTGACGGCAAGCGTATATTTATGGGCCCTGAGGAGTCTATGAGGATACAGTCAAATCTCGGCTCGACTATCGCAATGGCATTCGACGAGTGTGTCGAGAATCCGTCTCCGTACAGCTACGTAAAAGCATCGGAGGAGCGTACCGTGCGTTGGCTCAGAAGATGCAGGGCAGAGATGGACAGGCTAAATTCTCTCGAGAGCACGGTCAACCCGAATCAGCTGCTATTCGGTATTAACCAGGGTGGAACGTACGATGACCTCAGAGTGAGAAATATGAAGGAGATATCCGAGATTGAGTGCGACGGCTATGCGATAGGCGGATTGGCTGTCGGCGAGGATGCCGAGGTTATGTATCACGTTATCGACGTGGTTGAGCCGCATATGCCGAAGGATAAGCCTAGATATCTTATGGGTGTGGGAACACCGCAGAACATAATCGAGGGTGTGTACAGAGGAATTGATTTCTTCGATTGCGTTATGCCGAGCAGAAACGCAAGGCACGGGAATCTGTTCACCTGGCGAGGGAAAATGAATCTTCTGAACGAAAAGTACCTCGACGATCCTCGTCCGATAGGCGAGGAGTGCGGTTGTCCTGCGTGCAGGAATTATTCGAGAGCTTACATCAGACACCTCTTTAAGGCTAAGGAGGCTCTCGGTATGCGTCTTGCAGTAATGCATAACCTCTATTTCTACAACGAGCTTATGCAGAAGATAAGAGATGCGCTTGACGAGGGAAGGTATGAGGAATTTTATCATACCTACCGAGACGTTGTTGCTCAGCGCAGACAGGACTGATTGTTATAATAAAAGGCAGAGATACAAGTGAGTATCTCTGCCTTTTTTATGTAGACTGTTGAAGGATATTATTTATCGAGCTTGACGGTCTCTCCGTCGCAGTGACTGTCGAACATACCCGTCATATCGCACACGAGTAAATCTCCGTCCTTAGCCTTGAATCCGATTGCGTGCAGGAGCTTATCATATCCCGAAGAGGGAAGCGCCTTTGCTATATGCGCACCGCACAGATCAATAAAATTCATAGTAGCTCTGCCGAGGATGAACATAGCTTCAAAGTCGTATTCGTCGCTCTCTACCGGACGAATGTCGGTAATAAGACCGTATTCACCGAGAATCTCAAACTGAGAAAAGCCCATAAGAGCGCCCGTTTCGGCGTCCGTCATAGCGTATCCGAAATGCCCGTCTATTATTTCAGTACCGCACATATTAGCATATTTTTTCTGAGTATCTCTATCCTGGATAGGCGCTATCTTAAACATTTCCGCTCTCCTTTGTAGCCTTATATAAATACTCTACCTCAGCGTCGGTGAGGTATCTCCATTTTCCCACAGGCATTCCGTCGAGCTTAAGGTTTCCTATCGAAACTCGGGAGAGCCTCTTAACGGTAAGACCGGCAGCCTCGCACATCTTACGTATTTGCCTGTTTCTGCCCTCGAAGAGGGTCATCTTCATTACAGTACCGGTCTCATCGGTCTCACCGATAGAAACGGCAACCGGTTTAATCTTATATCCGTCGATAACAATCGGGGATGAGAGTATCTCGAGCTGCTCGTCAGATACGCTTCCGGCAACCTTGACACGGTAAACCTTTCCGATGGTGTGGCTCGGGTGAGTAAGACGGTTTTTCAATTCACCGTCATCCGTCAGAAGAAGCATACCCTCGGAGATAAGGTCGAGTCTGCCTACGGGATAAACTCTCGCATCTATATCGGGCAAAAGATCTGTGACGCACTTTCTTCCTCTGTCGTCGGCAGTCGAAGAGAGATAGCCTCTCGGCTTATTCATCATTATATATGTATATTTACGCTTTTCGTACTTAATTTTTTTGCCTCTGTATGTAATGTTGTCAGAGGCAGGGTCGACCTTAGTGCCGGGGGTAGCTACGTGACCGTTTACCGACACGTTACCCCTTTCTATCTCATCCTCGGCAGCCCTGCGTGACATCAGTCCCATATCTGCTATAAACTTCTGGAGTCTTATTTTTTCCACGTTAATCTCCTATTGACTTTATTTATCCTTTGAAAATATGCTGTGCTTTGCTTTTTCTGTGCCTTCGTTGACGGTTATATATCTTGTTTCGTATAGTTTGCCGTTAAGGTAAAAGTCGACTCTGCCGACAGTGTCTCCTTCCTTAATCGGCGCTATCAAATATTTTTGTACGCTCGTTTTTGCGTTCAGCACGTCATCTTTGCCTATTATGAATGGGGATTGGTCGGAAAGAGAACATTTTACGCTTTCCTTTTTTCCGTCGAGCGCAGGTATGGTAAACTCCGTTTCGGTAAGCATAGACGGTTTTACAGCTCGAAGAGTGTTAAAGCCGTAGTCAAAAAGCGCTTTATGGTCGGACCAATCCGAGGGCGCATCAAGCGTGACGGAAATCAGAGTGAGCCCCTCTCTTTCCGCCGCTCCGACAAGGCATCTGCCGCTCTTCTTTGTGTAGCCTGTTTTTACGCCTATCGCACCTTCGTACATATGCAAAAGCTTGTTGTGATTTACTACGGTGCGAGTCTGCTCATCACAGGCAAAGGTATATTTATAAGTAGAGGTAATTTCTCTGAATACAGGGTTTTTGAGACAGTACGCAGAGAGAAGCGCCATATCTTTGGCGGTTGTATAATGCTCGGGGTCGTCAAGTCCGTGCGGATTTACAAAGCTCGTTCCCGTCATACCTATCTCTTGCGCCTTCTCGTTCATAATATGCGAGAAGCCCTCGATATCTCCGCCTATGCTGATAGCTAAGCAGGCTGCAGCATCGTTTGCGCTTCGCAAGAGAAGAGAGTAAACAAGATCCTTTACCCGAAGCCTCTCGCCAGCCTTCAGATACAGCGATGAGCCTTCTATTCCGACCGCTTCGTTAGGAATAGTTATATATTCGTCGAGCGAGCGTGTTTCGATAGCAATTATTGCCGTCATAATCTTAGTCGTGCTCGCCATAGGCAGCTTTTCGTCTGCGTTCTTCTCATACAACCAGCTGCCACTCTCCGCTTCGTACAGTACGGCTGCTCGGGCGCTCAGCCCCGACGGCTTTGTTTCTGCTGCCGCCATAACGGTTAGTACTGACAGAATAACCGATAGTATAAGAAAAAAATATAATAATGCTTTCGTATTGTTTTTCATAATAATCCTCCGTCGTAAGATTAGTTTCTCAATAACACAGAAGAATTATTATTACAATTTATGACAGCGCCTTTTTTATCTTGTTTATTAATTCGGGCGCTTTGTCGACAAGTCCCGATATTCGATCAAGATAGCTTTCCTGTATTGATACGGGTACTACCGACACCTTGCTTTCACCGTCTACCGTAAGAAAGGCGATCGGTGTGATAGACACTCCCGTGATACCGCCCGATGCAAAGCCGAGCGGGGTAGCTATCTTCCTTTGCCCTATGTCGGCTCCGCCGGTGGCGAAAGCAATATTGATTCTCGATACGGGAATTACGGTTACTCCCGACTCGGTTAAAATTTCTTTGCCTACAACCGTATCGATTTCGGCAAAATCTTTTATACCCTCGAGTGAGGCTCGTATGACCTCGGACATTTTGTTATCAGGCACCGCTTCTGCTCCTTATCCTTCTTTTCATCCTTTGAAAAAGAAAGACGGAGTATGCAAAAACAAGAGTGAAGGTATGAGTCCTTAATTCAAGATCATATTCATTCTTATCGGATGCCGATACGTCAGAGTGGTTTAAAAGATATCCGACAGCTTTGAAATAGGGAAGGGTATTTCTGAGCTTGTCTATCGGCGCTATGCTTTCCCGTTTTTCTTTTTTCTTCTTTTTATTATTACCGCTTCTTTTTAGGTAAATACCGAAAAGAGAAAAATTTATATTCAGTTGAAACGGGATTATATCGACGTAGATTAAAACAGGGTCGAGAAGTAAAGTGAGAATAATCAGAATGACGAGCGCAAAAATAATGACCCCCGTCATATTTATCTCCTTATTCGTTATCTAAATCATCCTCTGCGGACGTCTGGTCGAGAATATCGTCATCACTGCCTTCCTCGGTTGTCTCCTTAGAATCAGAGTAAGACTTGGAGCTACTCTCGGCACCGTCGGAAGACTCGGTGTCTATAATCGCAGCATCGATATCTACCGTGAGCTGCTGTGCATCGGTTGACTCATCCTTGCTCTCTTCGTCCGCTCTCGCCGCATCGAACGCCTCGATAAGCTCGTCGCTTGTCTTAGGAAGAGAGTCGAGGTCCTTTAGTCCGAAGCAACGCAAAAAGTCGGGCGTCGTCGCATAAAGCATAGGTCTGCCGGGCACGTCGAGCCTTCCGCAGGATGCAATAAGGCCTCTGTCAATAAGATTGTTTACAGCATACGAGGAGTCGACTCTTCTGAGCGTGTCGACAAAGGCACGTGTAACGGGCTGGTTATATGCGATGATAGCGAGAACCTCAAGAGAAGATGAGGATAGAGAACCGCTCTTCTTAATGCCGAGCGCCTCTCTGATTTCGCTAAGATAATCCTGCTTTGTGCATAACTGGCAGGAGTCGCCGTAGGTTAAGAGTATAACTCCTCTCGGTATCACGGGATTGTTGTACTTTAAGGAATATTCGAAAACCATATCTCTGACCTTCGAAGGAGTTATGCCGAATACTCTGGAAAGATTAGCGTAGGTTATAGGATGTCCTGCGGCAAAGAGAATAGCCTCTAACGCTTCTTCAAATATTACCTGCCTTTCCTCGGCATTCTCTGAACCGTCGGTAGGCTTTGTAATTAAGGTTGCGCCCTCTGTCATTTTTTAGTCTCCTTATCTTCTTCGGTCGTGTCGGTTTTTGTGTCAAATTCACTCTCGCCGCTTTCTCCGGGGATGTAGTTCTGATTAAGTGTGAACATCATTTCAAGCCCGCATTCGTTATATTCAACGACGTCTTCCATTACGGTAACCGAGGTGATAGTGATTCTTCCGAGCTTTATGAGCTCAAGTATACCCATAAATCGTGCTACAAGCTCGGGACGGTCCTCCGAGTCCTTCAAAAGGAAGTAAAGGGAAGCTTCCGTTTGCTCTTCAAGCAAGGAACAAATCTGTTCTATCTTCTCCTCGACGGAAACAACTTTGCGCTTGATGAGCGGATTTACAAGATCGGCAGGCTTACGCATAGCTTCTGCTATCTTGATTCTTCTCATAACAGAGCCGAGAGCCTTTATTAACAAATCCGGGTCGAGATTTAAAGGTAATCCCTTCTCGGGAGGTACCGAGTCGGTGCCCTTTACGTATCTGCCGGAGTATTCGTCGAACATCGGCTTTAACTCAACGGCAGCCTGCTTTGCACGCATATGAAGCAGGACGGCATCCTGGATTTCCTTTCTCGGGTCGTTCTCTGTTCCTTCCTCGTGGGGCAGGAGCATCTTGCTCTTAATCAGCATAAGCTCGCTTGCCATAACGATAAACTCACTCGCCAGTTCCAAATCGAGTCTTTCCGCTTCGGCAATATATTCCATATACTGGTCGCAGATCATAACTATGGGAATGTCGGTTATCGATACCTTATTCTTTTGTATCAGAGCGAGTAAAAGGTCGAGCGGACCCTCAAACTGGTCTAATCTGTAGGATATCTGTTCTGTCATATATGCTCCTTATACCGACGGGCTTCTGACATCCTTCATCTGTGTGAAAGGAGGAGACGGTCGGTTAAATAGGTTTTATCGTAATGCGGGTATAAGCTGCCAGAACCAGATCATAAGACCCGATATGAACTCGACAGCTTCGCTTATGAGAGTTGAGAGAGAGAAAATCTTAAAAAAGTTAGCAAGTATTGGAGTATTCGATACAATCGGGAAGGACATAAGTATGTTGTATACGTATCCGCCGAGTAAAAGCCAGATAATTATACCCCAGTAGACGTATCTCTCGTACTTAAGAAACTTTACGTATATTTTATCGGGCAGAATCGCAGTAACGAGTCTCGAGCCGTCGAAGGGCGGTATGGGTAAAAGATTGAATACTCCGAGTCCTACGTTTACAAGATGAAATACCGTGACAAAGTAAATCGTATTGTTTATAAGCACGTCTAAAAACTTGTTGTCGGTGAATTTTAAAAATTTCGCACAGAGAAGATATATGAGCGCAAAGATAAATCCGAGCGCTATATTCGACATAGGCCCTGCCAAAGCGGATAGGGCAAAATCTCTCTTCGGTTTTCTGAAATTGCGAATGTTTATAGGCACAGGCTTCGCCCATCCGAAGTGGAACACAAGCATACATAGCGCTCCGAGGGGGTCGAGGTGCTTCAGAGGATTGAGCGTAAGTCTGCCGTATGCCGCCGCAGTGTTATCGCCGAGCTTATATGCTGCCAGAGCGTGGAAAAACTCGTGGACGGTAAGCGCCACAAGAACTGCGAGCAGGGAGAGAAGTATATACGGAAAATTAGATAAGTTTAACATTTATTATTCCTTGTGTGTTTTTGATAAAACTATATCGACGAGAAAATTTTATCCCATAACGTATCCTTTCCTTCTTTCGTTATCGAGGAGAAGGGGATAACTTCGATATCAGTTCCGAGAAAATAGTTGTTCTGTATGTCCTCGAGCGCTTTTGCCAGCTGGCTTTTGGAGAGCTTATCGGTTTTTGTGGCAACGACGGTGAAGGGAAGCGAATTATCGATAAGCCAGTTTATCATAAGTACGTCGTCGTCGGTAGGACCCGTACGTACGTCGATTAGCTGGAACACGTGCTTTATAGCGTCGGATGAGGGATTCTTCAGAAAATAATCCTCGGTCAGCGAGCTCCAGACAACCTTAGAGTTCTGCGAGCGTTTAGCGTAGCCATAGCCGGGCAGGTCGACAAGATAGAGCTTGTTATCGACCGAATAGTAATTGATCGTGATTGTTTTACCGGGAGCTGATGACACCCTTGCCAGTGACTTTCTGTTAAGGAGCGTGTTTATGAGCGAGCTTTTTCCTACGTTTGATCTGCCGGAAAGAGCTATTTGAGGGCGAGGTGAGCGAGGAAATTGCTTGGCTGCGCCGACGGAGAGCTCTATTTGTGCGTTATTCGTATTGATCTTCATTGTTTAGCTCCTTTCATAAAAACATAAGAAGGGGTTGTTTGTAGAAAAGATTTTAGAGAATAAGTGCGTTTTTCAGTACGTCGGACACCTCGGAGCAGGGAATAAATCTGAGATTTTCCTTAGCTTCTTTGTCGATATCGTCGATGTCGCGCATATTCTCACGAGGGATAAGCACGGTTTTTATACCCGAGCGATAAGCTGCGAGCGTTTTCTCCTTCAGTCCGCCTATTGCGAGGACTCTGCCTCTGAGGGTAACCTCTCCAGTCATAGCAACGTCACGTCTGACAGGCTTTCTGCCGAGGGCGGAAACTATTGCCGTCACCATTGTCACGCCGGCTGACGGACCGTCCTTGGGTATAGCACCTTCGGGGAAGTGGATGTGTATATCCTTATTCTTATAGAATTCTCTGTCAATGCCGTATTCGTCGCATACAGTTCTGACAAATGAGTGGGCGATCTTTGCCGATTCCTTCATTACGTCGCCGAGCGAGCCTGTGAGCTCGATTTTTCCCGTACCGTCCATCACAGCGACCTCAACCTTTAACAGGTCTCCGCCGGTCTGCGTATATGCAAGACCGTTTACAACTCCGACGGGGTCGGAGCTTTCGACAAGCTCGGGCAGAACCTTTACCTTCCCTAAGAAGGATGAAAGGTTTTTCGGAGTTACGGTTACGCTCTTAGCTTTTCCTTCGGCGATTTTTTTAGCCGCCTTACGCATAAGTGAAGCGAGATCTCTTTCGAGATTACGAACTCCCGCCTCACGGGTATAGCCCTTGATGAGAGCTGTAATTGCTTCGTCGGTGATTTTAAACATCTTCTTGGTTACACCGTTACGCTTCATCTGCTTCGGTACAAGATGATTTTTCGCTATGGCGAGCTTTTCCGAGTCTGTATAGGTAGACAGCTCGATTATCTCCATTCTGTCAAGAAGTGGGGCGGGTATGCCATCGTAGGTGTTTGCGGTCGCTATAAAGAGCGTATCGGAAAGGTCGATGGGAATCTCCATAAAGTTGTCTCTGAAGGTCTTATTCTGCTCGGGGTCGAGCACCTCGAGAAGGGCAGACGTGGGATCTCCTCTGAAGTCCTTCGCCATCTTGTCTATCTCATCGAGAACAATTACGGGATTCTGCGCCTTTGCGTTTATAAGAGCGGTGACTATTCTTCCCGGCATAGCTCCGACGTAGGTCTTTCTGTGGCCTCGAATCTCAGCCTCGTCGTGCATACCGCCGAGAGATACTCGAGCATATTTTCTGCCGAGCGCACGTGCAATAGAAGCCGCAACAGACGTTTTACCTACGCCTGGAGGGCCGACGAGGCAGATGATTTGGCTCTTTACGTTGGGTGCAAATTGTTTTATCGCAACAAATTCGAGTATTCTTTCCTTCACCTTCTCGAGCCCGTCGTGATCCTCGTCAAGAACGAGCCTTGCTTCTTCAACGCTGACGGTCTCCTCGCTTTTTACACCGAAGGGGAAGTCGAGGCAGGTGTCGAGGTAAGCTCTCAGTACAGTGCCTTCCGCTGCGCCAAAGGGGGTTTTGGCAAGCTTGCCAAGCTCCTTATATAGCTTTTCTTTGATTTCCTCAGGGATATTAGCCGCCTGGATTTTTTCATCATATTCGGCTATCTCGTCGTCATCATCCTCGCCGAGCTCGGACTGTATAGCCTTTATCTGCTCTCTTAAAAAATAATCCTTCTGATTGCGGTCGATCTTCTCTCTGACCTGCATCTGAATATCGTGCTCGCATTCGAGCAGCATCGCCTCCTCGCCAAGTGCCACGAGAAGTCTCTCAAGTCTTAACGTGAGGTGATATGCCTCAAGGACGCTCTGCTTGTTTTTATAATCGATAATCGCACTGGATGCTATGAAGTCCGCAAGATAACCAGGCTCTGTGATAGCCTCAGCAGAAAGCCTCAGTTCCTCGGTGAAGGAAGGGTGAATATTCTTTAATCTTGCTAAGCCCTTCTTAGCTTCCTGCATCAGAGCTTCCATCTCGGTGGGAACGGAGAAGTTCTTGACGTCATCGTAAAGATAAGCCTTACCCATAAAGAATCCGGTCGAAAGCTCGACCTCCGAAATCTTCGCTCTCTTTATTCCTTCAAAAATAACGCTCAGATTCCCCTGAGGGTTTTTGACAACGTGCTTTATTTCAGCAATAACACCATATTCGTAAAGATCCTCCGCCACAGGGTCCTCGACAGATATATCTTTTTGAGCCACGAGCAGCACCTTAGCATCGTGTAAGGTGGCGGCAGCCGTAAATGCCTTCAGTGATATCGGGCGCATAATCTCTATACTCATCTGTACGGCGGGGAAGCCAACAACTCCGCGCAGCGGGATTATAGGCAAGGAGACACACTCGCCTTTAGTTTCATCAATTCTCAAATAATATGCTGACATTTTAAACCTCATAAAAACATATTTACCAAAGCGAAGCATAAAATTCGCCAGATATCATTATATCACACCTTTTCAATAAAATCTACACATTCACAAAAATTTTAAATAAATTATTTTAATAATATAAAATGCGATTGACTGCGAGTCTTTTGTGTGCTATAATGTTCATAATGGGATAGATATGTCCTAAAATCAAAAGCGAGAAAAGCCGAGATAATATGATAATTTTGGGAATAGACCCCGGTCTTGCAATAGTCGGTTGGGGCTTGATAGAAAGCGAGAGAGGCAGAATAAGACCGCTCGCATACGGTGCGATCACGACGCCTGCTCATACCTCGATAGAGTCAAGGCTGCTTATTATACAGAGGGATCTTGAGGAAATTGTAAAAAAATATCAGCCGACAGAGGTAGCAATAGAGGAGCTCTTCTTTACGAACAATATTACGACGGGTATTGCGGTAGCTGAAGCCAGAGGAGTCATACTCTGCACACTTCACAGGCTGGGCGTAAAGATATTCGAGTACACCCCTCTTCAGGTCAAGCAGGCGGTCGTCGGATACGGTAAGGCTGAAAAAAGGCAGGTTATCGCTATGGTTACTTCTATTCTGAAACTGCCGAAGCCGCCTAAGCCCGACGATACGGCTGACGCTATTGCAATAGCTATATGTCACTCTCAATGCCGAGGCTCGGCTATGGGACAATATTTCAATCAAAGATAACGGACGGTAAATATGTGGGTCAGTGATAAATGGAAGGACTATACGATACTTGATACTTCGGATGGGGAAAAGCTCGAGCTGTGGGGAAAATACAGCTTGATACGTCCGGATCCGCAGGTTATATGGCACACCGCAAAGAGAAATCCGCTTTGGAAAAACGCAGATGCGAGCTATAAGAGAAGCAAGAGCGGCGGCGGAGCGTGGGGTGAGAACCGACTCCCCGAGAAATGGACGATAAATTACGGCAATCTGCGTTTTATGATAAAGCCTATGGGCTTTAAGCATACGGGACTTTTTCCCGAGCAGGCTACTAATTGGGACTGGTTTTCCGATTTGATAAAAGGCGTCGGACGCCCTATAAGAGTATTGAATTTATTTGCATATACGGGCGGAGCGACGGTTGCAGCAGCTATGGCGGGCGCATCTGTATGTCACGTCGACGCATCAAAGGGTATGGTTGCTTCGGCAAAGGAGAATGCATCTCTTTCCGGACTGGACAAAGCGCCAATCAGATATATCGTAGACGACTGTAAGAAGTTTGTCGAGCGTGAGATAAGACGCGGGAATAAGTACGACGGTATAATAATGGACCCGCCCTCGTACGGCAGAGGGCCGACAGGCGAGGTATGGAAAATCGAGGAGTGTATAGATGAGTTCGTCGAGCTTACGTCGGGCGTGCTTTCCGATAATCCTCTCTTCTTCCTTCTGAATTCTTATACCACTGGGCTTTCCGCATCGACAATGAAATATATCACCGACTCACGCCTTTTGACTAAGTTTAATGGTGTCAGCCGTGCGGACGAGCTCGGGCTTCCCGTAAGGGATTCGGGTCTGTTCCTTCCTTGCGGCTCGTCGGTCAGAGTCGTTTTCGGCAAATAAAAAATCTTTATTAAGTATTATTTTGACGGATTTCTTCCGGAATTCGCATCAATATGGAGCAGCAGAATGTACCGAAATTTTGAAAAAGGTGAATATATAATCGAAACCGAAAACCTCGGCTTTGTCTACCGAGACGGAGAGCTCGAATCCGATGCTTCTCCCGCCTTAAGAGGCGTAAGCCTGAGAATTAAGCGGGGTGAATATATATCCGTGCTCGGTCACAACGGATCGGGAAAGTCCACGCTTGCAAAGCTTTTCAACCTGATTCTCGTGCCGACCGAGGGGAAGATTTTTATAGACGGTAAGGACGTTTCTTCCGAGGATTTATCCGATGATGACGTTTTCGAGGTCAGAAAAAAGATAGCTATGGTCTTCCAGAACCCCGATAATCAGCTCGTCGCAACAGTAGTGGAAGAGGACGTGGCCTTTGGCCCGGAGAATCTCGGTTTGCCTAGAGAAGAGATAAGGAGAAGGGTTGTCGATGCGCTCAATCTTGTAGGTATGCAGGATTATGCAAGACACGCTCCGCATAAGCTCTCGGGCGGTCAGAAGCAGAGAGTTGCTATTGCGGGGATTGTCGCTATGAAGCCCGACGTAATAATATTTGATGAGTCGACGGCTATGCTCGACCCCGAGGGAAGAGAGAAGGTAGTCGAAATAATGGAACGGCTTAACCGTGAGGATGGTATTACCGTAATAAACATAACGCATTATATGGATGAGGCTGCAAGAGCCGACCGGGTAATTGTTATTAACGACGGACAGATTATTCTCGACGGACTTAGCGATGAGGTGTTCTCGAAGATTCCTCTGCTTCATTCGGTCGGACTTGAAGCGCCTCAGTCGCTCGAGCTTCTCCATATGCTTGCATCGGACGGAATTGATATTAAAGCCGGGGACTTCGACGAGGAGTCTGTGGCAGAAGCGATATATAATTACATCATTTCCGGAAAGGGTAGAAATGAGTAAGGTTTTAGAAGTCAGAAATTTAACCTATACGTACTCCAAGGGCACTCCGTTTGAAAAGGTTGCTCTTAAGGATGTCTCTGTAGGCTTTGAGAAGGGAAGAATAACTGGGCTCATCGGTCATACGGGCTCGGGTAAGTCGACGCTCGTTCAGCTTTTCAACGGATTATACAGAGCTACGTCGGGAGACGTGCTCCTGAACGGTGAGAATATATGGGCTAAGCCAAAGGATATAGCTAAGGTAAGATTCAAGGTCGGACTTGTTATGCAGTATCCCGAGTATCAGCTGTTCGACGAGACGGTTGTGAGGGATATCGGATTCGGACCTAGGAATCTCGGATTATCCGACGAGGAAATTGATATACGTGTAAGAGAAGCGGCGAGCTTCACCGGTATAACCGATGATATGCTTGAAAAATCTCCCTTTGAGCTTTCGGGCGGTCAGAAGAGAAGAGTTGCCATAGCCGGCGTTATAGCGATGCAGCCCGAGGTGCTTATTCTTGACGAGCCTGCGGCAGGACTTGATCCCAGGGGCAGAAGAGAGATACTTTCCGGACTCAGAAAGTACGCAAAGGAAAAAGAAACGTCGGTAATTCTCGTCAGCCATTCTATGGAAGATATGGCATACTACTGTGACGACGTCGTCGTGATGAACAAAGGCGAGGTATACAAGGTAGGAACGGTCGATGAGATTTTCTTCTGTGCAGATGAATTGCGTTCGGTAGGTCTGAACGTGCCGTCCGTCTCGATAATTGCCTCTATACTTAGGAATAAGGGCATAGAGCTTGAGGGTAAGCTCTTTACCGTCGAAGGAGTATATAAAAGCATTAAAAAATATATCGGGGGTGAAGTAAAATGATTTCTGATATCACTCTCGGTCAGTTTTTCCCGGGATTTTCTCCGATTCACAAGCTTGACCCTCGTACGAAGATAATTCTCGCAACAATTTATATTGTTGCTGTTTTCTTAGTCAATACTCCCGTAGCCTTTCTTTTGCTCGTCGGCGTGACCTTGCTGACGGTTATTCTCTCCGGCATTTCCGCAAAGGTCATTTTGAAGAGCTTAAAGCCGATTATCTTTATCCTTATTTTCACGTCATTGATTAACCTGTTCTTGACAAAGGCTGATGGTGAGCCTCTTGTTCATTTTGCCTTTATAACGATATATAAAGAAGGTATAATCAAGGCTGTCTTTATGACCTTGAGGGTAATACTTCTTATAATTGGCACGAGTGTTCTTTTGACCTATACGACCTCTCCTATTTCATTAACGGACGGAATCGAGTCGTTGCTCTCTCCCTTGAAGCGTATTGGTGTGCCGGTGCATTCCTTCGCAATGATGATGTCGATAGCGCTTCGATTTATTCCGACGCTCGTTGAGGAGACGGAAAAAATAATGAATGCTCAGAAGTCCAGAGGCGCTGATTTTACAAGCGGCGGACTTATAAAAAGAGTTAAGTCCTTGATACCGCTTCTTGTTCCGCTTTTCGTCTCATCCTTCAAGAGGGCGGATGAGCTGGCAACGGCAATGGAATGCCGCTGCTACAGAGGAGACAAAAACAGGACGAAGCTTGTTAAGCTCGAGTATAAAGCAAGAGATTACGCTTGGTTTGCATCATTCGCTCTGCTTTTCGGTGTGCTCATAGCTATCAGATTTTTGCCTTCCTTGGTTACGCTTGAAGGTATATTCTTTGATTTGATTTTTTACAAAATCTGAGAGGATTAAAGTGAAGTATTTTGCAAAAATAAAATATCTCGGAACCGACTTTCACGGCTTTCAGGTTCAACCGGGACTTAGGACTGTGCAAGGGGAATTGTGCAGGGCTTTAACAGAGGCGTTCGGAGTTCCGACGAGTGTGACGGGTTGCTCTCGTACTGATGCGGGAGTACACGCAAACGAGTTTGTAATTGCTCTTGAGAATGAGGGGGGAACAATACCGCCCGATAGGCTTCCTGTCGCTGTCAGTAGATTTCTGCCTAATGATTTATCCTTGTTTTATGCAAAAGAGTGCGATTCTGAATTTCATCCGAGGTATGACGTGGTTTCGAAGGAATACGTTTATCTCGTGAGAAATTCAAGAGTTTACGACCCCTTTGAATACGGTCGGGTTTGGTTTGTACCGAGGAAAATTACAAAAGAAGGCCTTGAAAGAATGAAGCTCGCCGCATCAAAATTTTTAGGTAAAAAGGACTTTTTTGCCTTTATGTCCGAGGGTGCGGATAATACCGAGGACACTGTAAGGAACGTTTTCTCCTTTACTGTGGAAGAGTGTGACGGACTCTATAAATTTACCGTGAGCGCAGACGGATTTTTATATAATATGGTAAGAATTATGGTTGGTACGCTTATCGATACGGCGTTCGGACGTTTTTCGCCTGAGGATATAGATTCTATTATTTCTTCACGTGAGAGAAAGAGAGCCGGAATGACAGCTCCTGCGTGTGGTCTTTATTTAAATCGAGTACTATACTAAGCCAGATATTCAAAAAAATAACAGAATTAAATCAGCCGCATTTGCAGAAATTTTAAACGTAGGTTTTTGCAAAGGCGGTTTTTTTATGAATAAGAAAAAAGTAGTAACAAGGATTGCGTCGATATTACTTATTATTTCTTTATTTGCATCATCTATAACCTTTTTCACCTTGTTTTCAACATATAAAGAAATAGATTTTGACGTCGACGAGCGGCTTTTTCAATCGGCGAGAAAAAGCTCATCCACAACCTATTTGGCGTATAATGTACGGGGAGAGCTGTACGAGGTGTTCACAAGCACGGACGGCGGTACAAAATGCTGGTATGACTTTGACTCGATATCTGAAAACGCCAAGAAAGCCTTCATCAGCGCAGAAGACAGAGAATTCTATAAGCATAGCGGAGTAAATTATAAAAGAACTGTTTATGCTATATTCAGCTACCTTATAAATAAGCTTTTTTCAAACAAGCGCAGCTTCGGAGCTTCTACAATAACTCAGCAGGTTATTAAAAATATCAGCGGGGATAATGAATATTCTATAAAAAGAAAGCTACAGGAGATTTTAAGAGCTCATAAGATAGAAGAGAATCATACAAAGGACGAAATATTCGAGATGTACTTGAATATCGTGCCTATGACGGAAAATATATACGGAGTTGGAGCGGCGAGCGAATACTATTTCGATAAGCATCCTATGTCCTTAGAGCTGCACGAGGCGGCTTTGATAGTAGGTATTACGAATTCACCCAGAAGTTTTGACCCTTATGTACATCCCAAGGAAAGTCTTGAAAAACGAAATAATGTACTCTACGCAATGCTTGTAAACGGAGCTATAAGCGAGCTTGAATATAAAGACGCAACAGAGAAGCCGTTATCCGTCCTGCCGAAAAACGAGAGAAAAAGCAATATTTCCAATTGGTTTGTTGAAACCGCGCGAGAGGACATTGTGAACGACTTGATGCACAAGTACGGTATCAGCTCCTCTGCCGCAAGGCTGATGCTCTCGTCGGGAGCCAAGATTATATTAACAATGGATAGCCGTGTGCAAAAAATTCTCGAGGACACTTTTGCGTCCCTCGAAGAGAGAATAATGGGTGAGGGCAAATACTGCGGTGCTATGGTAGTGTGCGACAGTATGACGGGAGATATGCTGGGAGTGGTTGGCGCAATAGGCGAGAAAAGCGGAGAGAGAGTCTTAAACTACTCGGATATAAAACGTCCGCCCGGGTCTGTATTAAAGCCGTTAGCTCTCTATGCGCCTTTGATCGACGAGGGGAAAATCCACTGGTCGAGTATAATAGAGGATTCGCCCGTGAGGGTAGTAAAAGAAGGGGATGAAGAGCGACCATACCCAAGAAATTCTCCTGACCTATACGAAGGAAATATTACTGTCAGCAAAGCCCTCGCACGCTCGAAAAATACAGTGGCAATTCGCCTTTACAATATGCTCGGAGAACGCAAAATATTTGATATTCTGAAAAATGGGTACGGCTTTGAATCAATTATAGAAAGAGAAAGACGAGGCGGTGTATACGTCTCTGACCTTTCTGAAGCTCCGCTTGCGCTCGGACAATTGACCGAAGGAGTATCGCTCAGAGAAATTACCTCGGCATACACCGTTTTCCCCTCGGACGGTGTAAGGAAAAAAGGTCGAAGCTATCTAACTGTTTTCGACAGCTCCGGGAACGTCTTGATTGAAAACCGAAGTGAAGAAAAGCGTCTTATGAAGAAAGAGACGGCGAGAATTATGAATATGCTTCTCGAAGGGGTTGTGGATGAAGGCACAGCAAGAAGCTTATCACTAAAGGAATACGTTGATACCGCAGGAAAAACAGGTACTTCGGGTCAGGATAAAGACAGGTGGTTTATCGGATATACTCCTTATTATACAACGGGTATTTGGTTCGGACGGCAGAACGGTGAGGGCGGTATAGGTAATATAGGTGTATCGCATCTTTCTGTCTGGGACGACGTTATGCTGCAAATACACGAGAGCTGTGCTCCGGATTATTACAGTGAGACGAGGAGCTTTTCGACAGAGGGGCTAATCTACCGTGAGTTTTGCGATAGAACGGGCTTACTAAAGAGTGATGAATGCACCGATGGGTACGAATCGTATAATTACGGCTTTTATACAAAAGACAATATACCGACCGAGATATGCAAGCACCCTGCCGAAAGCGAGATTTTCGAAAAAGAGGATAGCTTGACGGAATAAAGAAAAGCGATGACCAGGGAGACCTACTGTAAAGCAGGCAGCCTAAGTCATCGCTTTAAATATTAATGAATTTAATCGAGCTCGTACCCTACGAGATTCTCGTCGGTGTAGACGAGCTTCAAGGAAAAGAATGTGTCCCTGATATCGAGAAGCTTTAAAAATATATCGTCACCTGCCCACATCGGCAGATTATAAACCTCCTTTTTATCAACCCAGGCGAGCTCTCCCTCGTCGCATATGCTCTTCATCTCTCCTTCAAAATCAGAAGACGTGAAAAGGTGCATAAGCTCTGAGTGCCCATTCTGCACAAAGGTAATTACGGCACGGTATCTGACGCTCTTTAGAAGAAGACCTGTCTCCTCGAGGCATTCTCTGATAACGCAGTCCTTGGGTGACTCTCCGTCCTCTATTTTACCGCCGATACCAATCCATTTATCCTTGTTTACGTCATCCTTTTTCTTCGTGCGGTGCATCATAAGATACTTACCGTCACGCTCGATATAGCAAAGAGTAGTGTTAAACATCGAGCTTCTCAAGAGCCGCATCAATACGTGCGAGGCTCTCTTTCTTACCTATTACCGCCATAATTTCTGTTGCGCCTCCGGGAGTAGCCGCAAGTCCGGATACAGCAATTCTTACGCACCACATTACAGTACCGGTTTTGAGCCCGAGTCTCTCTACAAGGGGAATAAGAGAAGCGAAGAGAGAGTCGTTATCGAACTTATCAAGAGCGGAAAGAATTTCTTTTGCGCCGTTAAGAACCATCTTAACAGTATCAAACTCGGAAATCTTGTTTTTCTTGTTTAAGAAAAGCTCTTTATCGTAATCCGGGAGCTCGAGGAAGAATCTCATCTTCTCGTTTATCTCCGAGAGCTTTGCGATACGGGTCTTTAAAAGCGCCAGCATCTTATCTTTATCGATAGAGTCAGGTAAATTACACTTGATAAACGGAGTGACGAGCTGTGTGAAGGTTTCGTCGGAAAGCTTGTGTATATACTCACCGTTAAACCAAAGAAGCTTCTCAAAATCGAATACGGCAGGTGACTTGGAAACACCGTCGAGGGTGAACGCCCCTTTAAGCTCGTCGAGAGTAAAGAATTCGGTCTCGCTAGCCTTAGGACACCAGCCGAGCAGAGCAATATAATTAATTATAGCCTCGGGGAGATATCCGTCTGATACAAGATCATGGAAGGATACGGCGCCGTGACGCTTAGAGAGCTTAGACACGCTGCCGTCCGCATTTTTACCCATCAGGAGAGGAAGGTGTACGTACACGGGTCTATCCCAGCCGAAAGCGTCGTAGAGAAGAACGTACTTGGGTGTTGAGGTGAGGTACTCGGAGCCTCTGACAACGTGGGTAACCCCCATAAGATAGTCGTCGATAACGTGCGCAAAGTTGTACGTAGGATATCCGTCCGCCTTTATAAGAATCTGATCCTGAAGCTCGGAGTTGTTCATCGATATCTCACCGTAAACCGAGTCGGTATACGTTGTAACGCCCTCGAGAGGCATTTTCTGGCGGATTACGAAGGGAAGGTTTGCGTCAAGATTGGCTTTAATCTCTTCGAGGGAAAGATTCCTACAGTGTCTGTCATAGCCGCCCGTCGCATCTTCCTCATGCAGCTTTTCGAGCCTGTCCTTTGTGCAGAAACAGTAGTAAGCATATCCAAGCTCGACGAGCTTCTTCGCATATTCCATATAGATAGGCTTTCTCTCACTCTGAACGTACGGACCGTTATCGCCGCCCACATCCGGGCCCTCGTCATAGTTTAGCCCTGTAATAGCAAGCGTTGATTTAATAACGTCGGTAGCACCCTCTACGAGTCTTTCACGGTCGGTATCCTCGATTCTGAGAATAAATTTTCCGTCGTCGTGCTTTGCGATAAGGAAAGAGTAGAGTGCTGTACGAAGATTTCCGATATGCATATAGCCTGTGGGGCTCGGAGCAAATCTTGTTACTGTCATTTCATTACCTCTTTAATATATAATAATTTAACGGTAGATATTTTAACATAAAATTCAAATATAGTCAATCTAATTCGGTAAAAATGTTTGACAAAGTAAGATATAATATTGTATAATTCAATAAAGCGAATTTTAGAAATATCGGAAGGGGGGAATAAATATGTTTAAAAGCTCGTTTTCAAAGTATCTGACGGCATTCGTTATAATCATTCTTGTCAGCTTTCTTTTGCTCTCGGGTATTATTTCCTCTATGATCAGAAGCAATCTTACCGAGGACAAGGTCGGAAAGCTGAAGCTTGCAACCACGTCGCTCGCCGATTTCTTCGAGGACAGGAAGGTAGAGAGGCTGGCGGATTATATCGGCGCTGAGGTTGCCAGCCCTATTTTTACGCTTATTCCCCTGATAAATATGGATTACGACCTTGACGTTCTTATAACCGACGGTTCCGGAGAGATTCTGTTATCCACTCTCGTACAGACCTCGGACGGTTCTCCCGCTATCAGAGGTGAGCTTGGCACCTTGCCCGAGAATTTTCTTTCATCCGAGCGTGACGAGGACGGGCTTATTGTGTATAAGGGCAGGATAGAGGGCTTGACTGATGACGTATGTCTTGTTTACGGTGACGAGATTATCACAAAGGACGTATGCAGAGGATACGTGTTTACCTTAGCTTCCACTGCATCCGAGGACAGACTTATCGGTGTTACAAGGAGAGCCGTTATCAACAGCTCGATATGGGTTATGCTTGCGGCTGTAATTGCTACCTATTTCATCACCGAGCGTATCGTCCATCCCTTAAAGCATATGACAAAGGCGGCTAAGCGTTATGCAAAGGGTGACTTCTCGGAGCGTATACCCGTCACGGGAAACGACGAGATTAGCGACCTTGCCGTAGCATTTAACAATATGGCAGACTCGCTCGATAACCTTGAGAAGATGCGTAACAGCTTCTTGGCGAGCGTCTCTCACGATTTGAGGACGCCGATGACTACGATACTCGGCTTTATCGAGGGAATTAACTCGGGAGCTATACCGCCTGAGAAGCATCAGCATTATCTCGGCGTAATATCGCAGGAGGTGCATAGGCTATCTCGTCTTGTGGGTCAGCTCCTCGATATATCGAGGATTGAGTCGGGAGACAAGAAATTTACTTTCGGTGATTTTGATATTGCAGAGGTAGCGAGGCTGATAATTATATCCTTTGAGAAAAAGCTGGAAGAAAAAAGTCTGGACGTCTCCTTTGATTCTGATGAAGATACAATGCTCGCCTTCGGCGATAAGGACGCTATTTATCAGGTGCTTTATAACCTTGTACACAACGGAATTAAATTCTCGAATGAAGGCGGTAAATTCAAAATCAGCCTTACCCGTATCGGTTCAAAACGCATAAGGGTTTCGGTATTCGACGAGGGGCAGACAATCTCGGATGAGGATGCGGAGCACGTATTCGACAGATTTTATAAGACTGATAAAAGCAGGGGGCTTGACAAAAACGGCGTTGGACTCGGACTTTATATATGCAAAACCATAGTTGATGCACACGGCGAGGAGATCTGTCTTGAAAGAAGCGGTGATGGATGTGAGTTTTACTTTACCGTAAAGGAAGCGGGCAGTGTAAAGACGAGGGAAAAGGGATGAGTACCGACAGAGTTATATTGCACTGTGACTGTAACAGCTTTTTTGCATCGGTTGAGACGGTTTTGAATCCCTCATATGCAAACGTACCCATGGCTGTTTCGGGTAGTGCTGAAGACAGACACGGAATAATTCTTGCAAAAAACGAGGCGGCAAAAAAATACGGGATTGTGACTGCTGAAACCGTGCATTCGGCTAAGAAAAAATGTCCGTCTCTTGTTCTTGCTCCACCTCATTACAAAGAATATTCGGAGTTTTCGGATAGAGTATTCTCAATTTATAGAGAGTATACCGACCTTGTAGAGCCCTTCGGAATTGATGAGGGATGGCTCGACGTTACGGCAAGCAAAAGGCTCTTTGGCGATGGGATGTCTATTGCGCAGGCAATAAGAAAACGTGTAAAGAGTGAAGTAGGTATTACAGTATCGATAGGGTTATCCTTCAACAAGGTTTTTGCGAAGCTCGGCAGCGACTATAAGAAGCCCGACGCTATTACAGAAATAAACCGTGATAATTTCAAGGATATCGTCTTTCCTATGCCCTGCGGAGCGCTTCTGTTTGTAGGTCGCAGTACCGAGGAAGCGCTCAGATCTATGGGTATAAGAACCGTCGGCGAGCTCGCTGCAGTACCTAAGGAATTACTGATAAAAAGATTCGGAAAGTATGGCGAGACCTTGTATTTATACTCCCGCGGGCTTGATGAAAGCCCTGTAAGCACCGGAGACGTCGATGAAGTAAAAAGCGTCGGTAACGGCCGCACCTTCAGACACGATTTAGTCTCCTTCGAGGAGTGCCGGGTGGGGATAGATTACCTTGCCGAGGAGGTTGGAGCAAGACTCAGAGAGAAAGGGTATAAATGCGCTACGGTATCTCTCTCGGTCAAGGATCCCACTCTGCGTGTGATACAGAGACAAAGACCGATTTATCCCCCGAGTGATGTCGGCAGTATAATTGCAAACGCCGCCTTTTCTATTCTGAAGGACGAGTGGTCGGAGGGCAAGCCTGTACGCTCGATTACTGTTACAGCTCTGAACTTGGTTTTGTCCGAGTGCTCGTTCGAACAGATTGATATGTTCGGTGAGGATGATGAGAAAAGCAGAAAGAAATCAAGAAAAAAAGAAGAAACCATTGATATTATTAGGCAGAAATATGGAAACGACTCTATCTTAAGAGGTGCTCTGATTTCCGGAGATATAGGAATCGAAAAAACAAAGAAGTAAAAATTTGCATTAACAATACTCTTATATTTTTATATCCAAGTTGACTTCTTTGGTTTAACTTTTATTTAAATAAAAAATGAAAAAGGCTTTGGACGTAATTCCAAAGCCTTTTTCATCACCGCAAAAAACGTAGATAATAGTTTTAAATTCCCCGATTGATTATGAGTGAAGAATTTCGTATACGCTGTCAACGATGCTAACGGTACGGGTAAGAATCTCGTAGCACTCGTCGCCTGCGGATTCAACGCTTATGACAGCATCCATAGCTGCGGTAAACTCGTCGTCAGAGTCAACGTAGAACTTGAGCCAACGGTACTTGTTATTCATCTCATTGCAGAACTGATAAGCATCTGCGAGCTGATTCTTCTGGAACTTAACGATAGAATATACACGTACACCGACAGATGCGCCGTCGTCATCGAAGAAGAACGTGAAGGTAAGGCTGTCGAAGTGTTCACCCTTATAATTGAGAGTAACGACATTTCTTTCATCGTTTACATTATAAATTTTGCTCTCTTCGTCGAGCTTCTGAGTGAAGATCTTCACCATCTGCCTTGCTGCATTTGTTTCGGGACCCTTCTGCTTTCCAAAACCAAACATTTTTAGTCTCCTTTTCGATTTTTAATAAATTTATTGTAATTATATCACACTAAATTACGCTTGTCAATAAAATAACGCTAAATTTAAGCTATTTCGCAAATGATTTTTCGTTTTTTTTATATCTGCTTTTGTGAATGTTGACAAATTGCTTTCTATATGCTAGAATTGAAGAAAAAAGGAGTTTTTTATATATGGTAATCGCAGCTGTTGGTAAAAATGCATCCGGTAAGGATTATTTCCTTGAGTTTATTTCGAAGGAGTTCGGTGTGCCTATGCTTTCCGTAGGTGACGTTGCACGTGAGCTGTGCGAAGCTGAGGGCCTCGAGAAGACGAGAGATAATCTTCACTACATTTCAAAAAAATATATGTCCACGTACGGTAATGATTTCTTCCCTAAAAAGCTTATAGAGAAGATTAAGGGTATGGACTCTCCGGTCGTTCTTGTTTCGGGCATTCGTCCTCCTTCCGACGTTGAGAACTTCAAGGCGGCTTTCGGTGATGATTTCTTCCTTGTTTCAATTGTTGTTGAGAGCGACAGACTCCGTTGGGAGAGAACAGTTGCCAGAGGAAGCGCAAGAGACAACGTTACTTTCGAGAAGTTCCTTGAGCTTGATGCTCACGAGGAAGAGATGTTCCACACCTCTAAGACTATGGCTATGGCGGATTACAGCTTCATAAGAGGCGATTTCCCCGATGAGGTTTACCACGAGAAAATCAGACAGTTCTATAAAGAGAGATTTTTAAAGTAAAATTTAACTTTAGAGAAATGAGCAGACAATGCGCAGCGCTCTCAAGGGCACTATGCACTGTCTGCTCATTTTATTTGTATTGAGTCGCTAGTATTGCAAGCACTTTTGCTCCAATAGGGAGCACGGAATCGTCGAAGGAAACCTTTGGATGATGCAGTGGGTATTTGTGTCCGTGCTTCTCATCACCTGCCGGAAGCGCTAACATCAAAGAGGGGACTCGGGTTGAGAAGTGAGAGAAATCCTCCGAGCCTCCAAGGTCTGATTTACTTGCGCCAAGCTCATCGGCTCTGATTACGTTTAAATCTGTGGACTCTTTGAGAGCTGAATAAGCAAAGTCGGTCATTTGCGGTGAGTTGTATAAGGGTGGACACTCCGATTTTACGTTAAATTCGAAGTCCGCAAGGTGAGATGCCGAGATGGACTCGCACATTTTTACCATTCTTTCCTTAAGTCTTTTAAAGGTATTTGGCCTAAGAGCTCTCAGCGTTCCTTCAATTTCGGCTTTGTCGGCGATAATGTTCGGCGAGGTGCCGGCGTTTATCTTGCAAATTGTTATTAGCGCATCAGAGTTGAAAAACTCCTTCGCTATCAGATAATTTACAGATGAGATAATATCTGTGCAAACCGATATTGAATCAATGCCGTTCTGCGGTGCGGCTCCGTGACAGGCTTTTCCTTTTACGGTTATTTTGAAAAAGCAAGCTCCGGGAGCTGAATATCCCTCGTTCGGTATAATTACAGTACCGATAGGCAAGGGAAGAGCTGGGATAACGTGCATCATTACGGCGGCGGTGACCTTTGGACATTCGAGAATACCTGCATCTATACAGCTCCGAGCCCCTTCAAGCGTTTCTTCTGCCGGCTGAAATAACAGTTTAACGTTACATTTAAGTTGTTCACGCTTTTCTGCCAGTATTTTTGCACATCCGAGCAGCATTGCTGTGTGGTAATCGTGTCCGCAAAGGTGCTTCGGTCCGTCCTCGGTGGGTAGTGCATCCATATCTGCCCTTATGAGAAGCGTTTTCTCTCCGCTTCCGGTGATAAGGGCTGTAATGCCTGACTTTCCGCATTTTTGTGGATTTAAGTTTAATTCTGTCAATCTTTCGTTAACGAAATTACAGGTTTTTGATAAATCGAAGCCACACTCCGCAATCCCGCTTAGCCGTTTTCTTGTCTTCGATAAATATACCGTGAGGTTATCCTTCTTCTCGAACGTATCCATATTTGCTCCGCTTTTTTGAGTATTATTATCAAATACTTATGCAAATATTCCGTACACAACAAATATTGATTGGTCGATACAACGAAAGTCAATATAAAAACAGTACTCACTATTAGAAAAACATGGCTTATAAACTAAAAGATGCGCAAGGGTCTGTTATAAGCGTGCTTTATGCATAGCTCAACTATAATTTAACGCACAAGCGTTAAAGAGCTTATGCGTCTTTTAGCCTGTATCAACGAAAAAGGCAGTACCAAGGCGGTACTGCCTTTTTTGTTGTGAGTAATCTAAAATTTTGATACTATTTTTTATGGGTGCAAATTTTAGAGTTATGGGTGCGTTTAGGCGAAAGGGGTTGCACCTATATTAGTTCGATAAATTGGAATTTATAGAGCAATCCAAAATCTTTTCAAATTAACATCGTCAGTTACCTCGTGAACGGTAGATTCATAAACACCGCCATTGGCGAGGATAGTCTTTTCGCTTCCTATGTTACCATCAATACAAGTAATCAACACTTTATCAAGCCCAATCTCTCGGCAGTACGGAAGTGCCATTCTCAGCATTTCTTTTGCATAACCTCTACGTCTTTCACTCGGTCTTACGGAATATCCAATATGGCCGCCGTACTTTTCAAGAAAGTCATTAAAATGGTGACTTACTTGAAGCATTCCTACAAGCCTATTGTCGCTCTTACGAACCAAAATAAACTGTGTTGCAGGAACCAAGTGAGAAGGAACTGCCTGCGGGTCTTCGTATTCTGCGCACGTTTTTATATATTCTGCGGGATTTTCAAATCTTCTAAGAGGTCCCGTTCCGTCCATTGAGTCATCTGAATCGAGGAACTCTTGTCTATATCCAACAATCTGACTTGCGTATTCGCTCGTCGGTCGTGTTAAAATAAAATCTTTCATAGTTATCTCCGTCAAATTCTTATTTATCGGTGAGTTTATTATATCATAAAATCTAACTAAAAGCAAGGTGTTTCTTCGGTAATTTAATAATTGAACGATACCCCATAAATTGAACGAAAGGGGTATAAAATGAACGATTTATATTTTACAAATAAAAACAAAAAGGCTTGCAACTTTAATCACTTTCGCAGAAAGTGTATATCATCAGACACGGAGTGGCTGAATATCATCAATGCCGAGCATTGTATATCATCATTACGGAGTTTTAATACCCGCTAAAGCGTGATGATATGCAAAAAAGAGCGA
>JAZORO010000023.1:0-1126 GCA_045656605.1 Eubacteriales bacterium | reverse complement strand
TACGTCGGGCAGGGCTCTCGAGGTAATAACGCTCATGGAGTATTCAATGAAGGACTGACGTACCTCCTTCTCCATATCGCGCATTTCAATTCTCTGCTGAGGGAATTCTATATCGGTTGTTTTGTAATTGTGTTCCATCTGATTCCCTCCTTATATGTCAAGATTTTCAACGAATTTTGCGTTTTTAGTAATAAATTCACGTCTGGGCTCAACCATGTCACCCATAAGCACCGAGAATATCTCGTCGCAACGGATTGCGTCCTCAATAGTAACCTTAAGAAGAGTTCTTCTCTCAGGGTCCATGGTGGTTTCCCAAAGCTGTTCTGCATCCATCTCACCAAGACCTTTATATCTCTCGGACTCAACGCCCTTGACACCAAGCTCCTCAATAGCTCTGTCACGCTCCTCGTCGGAGAATGCATAACGAAGCTGCTTGCCCTTATAAACCTTATAAAGAGGAGGCTGTGCAAGGTAGATGTGACCCTGCTCAATAAGGGGTCTCATATGACGGAAGAAGAAGGTCAGAAGAAGAATTCTGATGTGAGAGCCGTCAACGTCGGCATCGGCCATGATGATAATCTTGCCGTAACGGAGCTTTTCAATATCGAAATCGTCACCGATACCGCAGCCGAGAGCCTGAATAATAGGAATGATAGAGGTATTGGAATATACCTTGTCAAGTCTTGACTTTTCTACGTTAAGAACCTTACCACGAAGGGGAAGAATAGCCTGGAAACGGCTGTCACGACAGTTCTTTGCAGAACCTCCCGCCGAATCTCCCTCTACGCGATAAACTTCGGTAAGTCTTGTTTCCTTCTCGTTACAGTCAGCAAGCTTGCCGGGAAGGGTGGATACCTCAAGCACGTTTTTACGTCTTGTAAGCTCTCTTGCCTTTCTTGCCGCCTCTCTTGCACGGCTTGCAGCCATAGCCTTTTCAATTATCGTTTTTGCCGAGGAGGGATTTTCCTCAAAATACACCTCAAGCTTCTTATCTACTATAGAGTCTACGAGAGTTCTTATCTCGGAATTACCAAGCTTTGCCTTGGTCTGCGACTCAAACTGCGCGTCGGTCAGCTTAACAGAAATAATGGCAACAAGACCCTCTCTTACGTCCTCACCAGAAAGG
>JAZORO010000022.1:0-13147 GCA_045656605.1 Eubacteriales bacterium | reverse complement strand
CTTCCTAAGACCGCTTGGCCTCCGACTTAGCCCCATCAAACCGCTCAGTGTGAACCGTTCCCATAGTCAGGTGAACCGCTATTTTATATACGTCAACAAACAATTATATTAACTTATAACTGATTATTATTGTGATATGATATATCGGCTTGGGGGAAGAGCGCGAGAGCCCGGATCGGGGGCTCCTCGTAATGATCGCAGCGCGGTTCTTGTGTTGTAAATCTCTGATTTTCAATGCAAGAACTAAGCAAGATCATTCTCTTCACCGGATCGCTTGAATTTCTTTCGTTTTTGCCGGGGGTAATCTCTTCATAGTGTAATTATATCAAAAAAAGAGAGCCCCTAAAAAGGGGCTTCTCGTGGCTGTTAGAGTGTGTTGTTCTTCTTGTCCTTCTTATGCTTCTTGACGAGCTCATCTGCTTGGTAGCTCAGATCGTCCAGGAGCTCCAGGACGCCCCAGCGATCAGCCGGATAGAGATCTTCTACCGGGATCCCTACCTTCTCAGCCTTCCGGATCTGCGCCTTCGTGTACTTCATTTTCATCATATAGATCACTCCTTCCAATTCTCATATTCTCCGAGATACAAGCAGCCATTCTCAGTCTTGATCCCTTCGGCTGCTCTCCAGGCGTACTCGCGACATTTCGGATCTAATTCCTCTAACCATTCAATCGCGAGCTCGATCGCTTCTTGTGCTGTTTCAGCTTCGATCTCGTTTGTCTCGTCCATGACTTCAAATATTCCTTGTCCGCTGTAATATCCTGTTGTGTTAAACTCCACTCTGTAAAACTTGCTCATATTATACCTCTTTCCGGGCTTTGAGCCCTGTTATTTTTCATTCTTATTATATCAAAATATCGGTTATTTGTCAATGTTTTGGAGATAAAAAGCTGCACAAACATAACATCATTTATTTGTGAATGTTTTATACACTTTATATATTGACAAATACCGGATATTTGATATAATGTAATGTAGAGGGGGTGATCCTATGAGAGCGATCTATTGCGCGAATAACAACAAAGTTTACAAATCACTCGCAGCAGCAGCAAGAGATCTGAACATCGATTCAAGATCTATCTGTGAAGTTGCCAAAGGTAGACGACTGCACGCTGAATATTATCTCTTTTCGTACATCGACGAAGAGGAAGATCCGGCAGAGGAACGAAAGCGGCTGCTTTACAACGCCTTCAAAATCAAGATGTAAAGGGGGTGTATGGAATGATAAAAATCTATAAATCATCGGCTCTATGGGATCACAAGCCGGAGCTCGAAGAACTCCGCGACAAGATCAACCAGGACGACGCAGTCTATCGGACGATCCCGGAGAATTTGCTCGATCTCTTTTTGGAGAACTACGGCTGCAAGATCTCTTACAATGGCAGCAGCGAAGCTCCGAGATACTTCTCCGAGCTGCTCTACTACTACGGCAGCGGCGGCGAGATCATTACCGGAACGGATCCAGGGGAGCTGTATCTGATCTAAGGAAGTGAAACGAATGATTAAAGCAAAAGACAGCAGCGGAAAAACGCATATATATGCGAGTATCGCAGAAGCAGCGAAGGCGCTGCACGTTGACGCGTCCAACATCGGAAAGGTACTGCGCGGAGCTCGATCGAGCGCTGGCGGCTGGAGCTTCACGCGGACTTCGGAAGCTCCGACGACGCGAGCCGGACGCGCTGCCGTTCGTCAGAAGAAGATCTCCGCAGGACGTCGGAAGCTCTTGAACGTCGTACACGACAGGTTAAAAGAGATCAACGTCCGTTTCAGAAATGCGAAGAAGGAAGGCGTCTACGCTGCCGATCCGGTACTCGTAAAAATGATGACGCATACCAATTATTTCGGAGTGACTAAGACAGGCGGCTACAACATATCAATGCAGAACTTGAAAAAATACAGTGATACGGAGTTAAACTCGCTGCTCCAGGTATTGAAGACCGAAGAGAAGACATATGTCAAGCTCGCTGAGCGCGAAGCAGACGTGCAGAACGCTGCCGCGATCGCTGCTACGTTTGGTATATCGATCAACCAGGTTAACGGCTACGAGGATATACTTCCGGCTCTTTTTGACCTGCTTCACCTTGCTAAAATCGATGAGTTTTTCAGATATGCCGACATTCAGCGAGCACTATATCAAGCTATGCAAGCAGACGCGACAGCAGACGAGCTGCAAGAGTGGATCGACGCGATCTATGAATCGTACTGGGGTAATGATATGGACGCCTTAGATAACATTGTGGCAGCTATGCAAGCATACGGACAAGACGACGAATACATCGATCCCTATTGAAAGAGGTAAAGATATGACGCATTATAGCAAATTCGAGAACAATCTGCTCGACAGAATGGATCTTAAATACTCAGTATACATCGCCGGGCTCGACGTACAGTTTGCCGGAGATCTGCCGTATCTGTGGACGTTCTGTTTCGACTGCACAGGCGAAGTCTTCTACGGTAGAGACTGGAAGGATCTCAACGATTTCTTTTCGATCCTGGAAGAAAAAGCTAAATTCACATACGATCACAAGCTGCTCGTATACATCAACGATCTTACTCGCTTTTTTACCTATGCAAGAACGCAGATCTTTATTGATCCGGAGCCGTTCCTTGCGAAGTCTCCTTCTGAGCTGCTTCTGTTTTCTTCAAAGGGGTTAGAGTTCCGCAGCTTCGACAAGTACACCGAGAAGGACATCGACAAATACATCAAGATCAATATGCCGGAAGTAGAACACGAAGCGCCGGATCCAGACGGACTTTCGGCAGAAGTTAAGCTCACCGAAGAGGAAATGAACTACTCAGCGCTGCGCGTCCTGGAAATGACGAAGGCGATCCGCTATGATCTCGATATGATCTACCAGGGAATAACAAAGAACATCAAGCTCACGAAGACGCGACGTATCGAGCTCGTACTAAAAGACCAGCGTCGGAAGGACGACAAGGACGATCGGCTCTACTGGCAAATACATCGTATGAATCCCTTATCGACAGAATACGGACTTGAAGTGCTGCTCCCGCAGCTGAGAAAAGCGTTCTATGGTGGTACCGTATTCTATGAAAAAGGTATGCTCAACGAACTACTCGAAGACGTAGTATCAGCGGATCTTGTATCGGCGTATTGTGCAGAGTTTATCCTCTCAAAGTTCCCGATCAGTAAATTCAAGGTGATGAAGGTACCGACGGACTATCACGATCTTTTTACAGACATTTACTACACGGCAAAAGCTATGCTGATAACCTTTGAAGCTCGCGACGTCGAGTTGAAAGAAGGCGGTCTTGCGATCCTTCCGGCTGCTATGAAGCATTACTACATCGACCGCAACAGCGCGGAAGAGAGGAAGGACGCGATCCGTCGAGCTCAGAGCTTGAAGCTCAAAAGCTCAAAAGTGATCCGTATGTGCTTAACGGATATCGACTTCCGGCTCTTCGTGAAATATTATAACTTCGATGAAGCGTCTTTGAAAATCCTCGGTATTAACGGGGCGAACTATGGCTATCTGCCGGACTACATCATCAAGACAGTAGCAGAGCTTTACTCGAACAAGGCAGCAGCTAAAGAGAAATTGAAAAAGCTCGAAGCTGCCGGATATGTTGATCCGCTGCAAGACGAGCTCTACAAGGACGAGAAGAGCGCGATCGCTCGTCTCTACGGTATATTCACACAATCCCCGGTCGTCGTCAAGTATATCTTCGATCCTTCGATCAAGAATATGAAGATCGTGAATAGCGAGTACATCGTCCAGGATAACGAGTGGCGTCCGGTCGTGTACCAGTGGGGAGTATGGACGACAGCTCACGTCAGGCAAAAATTATGCCTGCTTCGTGATACGTTCAAAGCAGGCAGTATAGGGGTGGTTAGTGGAGATACAGATTGCATTAATCTAATAAATACAAAAGGAGTATACCCTATTATAACAGATTTTAATCAGAAAATCAAGACGAAAATCGAGAGACGCTGCAAGGCAGTTGGAATAGATCCGGAAGCCCTGGCAGATCTCGGAACGCTGGGAGCGAAGAGATACAAATATTATCGACTTACTTCTGCGAAGCAATACGCGGTAGTCAGAGAGACGAGCTCCGGCGACGTCTTTGAAACGATTTGCGGTGGAATGAACAAAGACTGTAAATACTTCGAGGACTACTCTCCGGATCCAGTGAAGAGGATCGAACACTTCCGGCTCGGTCTTGTCATTCCTTCCGACTATTCTCCGCGCAAGGTAACAAGGCAGTGCAGCGGCTTCAAAAAAATTGACTTCATCGACAGAGAAGGACACCGGATCCAGGGCGAGGTTAACTCGTACCAGGTCACCGAAAGTATGAAGTTCTCTCTCTGCGATCCGTTTTCGTCTCTCGTTCCGAGAGATCAACCAGCAGCTTTCGTTCCTGGGGGAGCTGCGACGGTAACAGACGTAATCAACTCGACGACGGAGCGCGTCGGCAAGATCAAGACAGCAGTGCACGAGCTGCCGAAGAAAGGAAGGAAAAAGAATGGCTGAGTTCAAGAAAAAAATTGCAGGTGTTGGAGCTTGTAAGCACCCGGACGGAAGGGGCAAGCCGTCGTGTGAATTTGTTATTGATAACGTAGCATATTATTTCTGCTATGGCTATTACAATGACTGGGGCGATGATATATCGCCATATTGCGAAGGCTGCCCGGCACATATAGACGCTGCCGATGATGTATTGCAACAGCTTACAAAGGAGAGAGAAAAAAATGAATGAAAATGAGATTGAACTTTGCGTTAAGATCCTTATGAATGTCTTAGGAGCTATAAAAGACGAATGCGAAGGTAATTGTAATTCTTGCTTATTGAATAAAGAGTGCTGTCTCTTAGAGGGAGTACCGTCGCACTGGGATCTCTATCTGATCGAGAAACGAATCCGGCAGATCATAGAGATTGAAAGCAAAATCAAAGGGGGATCAAGAGAATGAATAAAGAGTTAATTCACGTTATAATAGCGCATATAGCTAACTCTGCTATTGAAATTGAGAGTGCTATGAAAGCAGACAAGCTCTCATACAATAAGAAAATTGATGATCGTGCAGGATATATATACGCTCTTGCAAAGCAGCTGCACGACGAGATCTTTCCGACGTGCTCGGAAGGCAGCGAAGAAGACGAAGAAGAGATCGAGCTCCCCTTTTAGGGGAGTTCTTTTTGCTTAAATGATACTTGACAAATCACTTAAATTATGTTATAGTAAAGTAGAGTGTAACCTTTTTTAAATAAGGGGGTGGAAGAATGATAGCGGACACAACGCCAACAGTCCAGGAAGGCAGACGATACTACGATCCGTCGGAGATCCTGGCACTGGGCGCGACTTATAATATTATCTTTGGAGAAAGAGGAAACGGAAAGACCTTCGCTGTTTGTCGTCTGATCGTTGACGCGTATCTCGACGAGCAGCTTCCGTCCGCGTATATCCGAAGACTTGACGAAATGATAAAACAGGGCAATCTCGAGACGTTATTCGAGCCGCACCGGGAATACATAGAGCAGAGGACGGAAGGGCGCTGGAATTATATACAATACCGAAATCATAGCTTTACATTACAGAAAAGGGATCCGGAAACTAACGCGCTGATCGAGCGCGACAAGCAGCCCTTCTGCCGTGCCTATGCGATCAGTACCAACGAGAATACAAAAGGACCGGATCGCGGTCGCGTCAAGTATGTTTTCTTCGACGAGTTCATCACGAGACAATTTTACCTCACGAATGAGGTCGTCCTCTTCCAAAATGTATTGGAGACGATCATCAGAAAAAGACCAGGCGTCACTATTTTTATGGTTGCCAACACCGTCAATAAATTCTGTATTTATTTTCGCCATATGGGCTTAACCAGGATCAAGCAGCAGAAGCAAGGAACGATCGACCAATATCTCTTGGGAAAGGCTCAGACGAAAATCGCTTGCGAATACTGCCTGGACGACGACGCGAGCGCGTCGGAAGTCGCCGATCAGTATTACTGCTTCGACAATCCGCAAGCGGAAATGATAAAGAACGGATCCTGGGAGTTCGATCTATATCGGACGATCCCTAAGGGGCTCGACGCAAATCACACTCCGGAGCTCGTCTTTTATATCGAGTTTGATCAGATGATCACGCGCGGCGCTCTCTACATCTATCAAGACAGCCCGATCATATGCTTCACCAGGAAGACAACTCCGATCAAGGATCGCGAGAACGCTATTATATACAGTGACGAGATCGCGGACGCTTCTCCGCTTCATCAGATCGAGCTTGCACGAGCTCCGACAAGGGCGCAGCAAGTGATCCTGGAGCTGATGAAGCAGCATAAAACTTTTTTCGCGACTAATGACGACGGAGAGAACGTGCAGAACTGGCTGAAATATGCAACGAAAGGAGCGCTGAAAGTATGAGCAGAAACAATAGTAACAGCAACAGCTGTCTTGACTTCATATTTAAAACGCCAAAAAAGCTGACCTTCACAGCGCTTTACAGATTTTACTTTGACTTTATTCTCCGGCTTTTATATCGAGTGATCCTTCTCGACAACGTTCCGGAGACGGTCAACGAGACTTTCTTGAAGCTGATACTCTACACACAAGGAAAGGTCTGCTTCCTGGACGGTCAGCTGATCGGAGAGGAAGGCTCGAAGCTGCTCTCTCTCAATTGTACACGAGCCGACACTCCGGACGTTTACTACATACCGAGGAAAGTTCTCGTCACAAATCCGCGTCTGAAAAAGCAGTACAACCTGGAGCCCGGCGTCGATTGCTGCGTCGTCTATCTGAGCGAGCCGGACAAGTACCAGCTCGCGGAGTTCGGCGGCGGTCTTTATGAGCTAATCAGACGAACTGCGGTAATGCTCGCAGATAATGATATTAGTTTGAATATCGGACAAAAAAACACGCGATTAACTAATATTGTAAGCGGCGACACGCAGAACACGGTCGATAGTATAATCGCAGTTATAAATTCGATGTATGAAGGAGATCCGACGATCGCTGTCAAGTCTTCGCTGATTGACAAACTGCAAGGGATCCCGATAATAGAGAACACTTCGCAACAGAATCTGATCCAGCTTATTGAAGTTCAGCAGTATATCATCTCACATTTTTACGAGATGATAGGTATTTGCACACACGATCAGATGAAAAAAGAGCGTCTTATAACTGCGGAAATTAACGACAATTTAGAGCTCGCCTTCCTTAACATTGACGATATACTCGAGAGCCTTCGAGAAGGTTTTAACCGTGTTAACGCTATGTTCGGAACGAATATCACAGTCCGCTTGAATCCGCTGATCGAGCAGCAGCGCGAGGAAAAACGCGCTGCACTGGCACTCAGTACCGAAGACGCAGCAGCGGACGAGGATCAGACCGAGGACGCAGCAGCCGAAGAGGAAGCAGCTCCCGAAGAGGATCAGACCGAGGACGCGGCAGCCGAAGAGGAAGCAGCTCCTCAAGAGGATCAGACCGAGGAAGCAGCTCCGGAAGAGCAAGCAGCAGCGGACGAAGATCAGACCGAGGACGCAGCAGCCGAAGAGGAAGCAGCTCCCGAAGAGGATCAGACCGAGGAAGCAACAGCAGAAGGTCAGACCGTCGGAGCGATAACGATCGAAGGCGATAACAACACTATAATTATTGAAGGGGGTGATGTTAATGCCGGTACCGATACAGCCGCCCCCGACAATGCGGACGCAGCCGAGACGCTGGATCGAAGTGATGAAAGGGAATCTGACGTTGTGGGATAATCTCTTCTTGTATTACGTCGCGATCCTGGACGCGATCTCAGTTAGTCCGACCGGAGCTCGTAACAGAATGTTACAGCTTTACGAGAACGCAGTCACGACCTACACGGACGACTACATCGAAGAGATCTTCTCGAACAACTTAATAGCCAACGGCAAGAAATACGCGGAGCTCGTCAAGCTGCACTCCGATGATCTCGACGTTCTGAGCCCGGTCGATATGACAGAGAGCTTCGTCGATACTCGTCGCCCGAACCTTACGACGACAAGCAACAGCAGCAGCGAGCGCAAGCAGTCTCAGACGAGCACCACAACGCCATTGACGACCGAGACAACGACACACAGCGTAAATCCCTACGATAACACAGGTATGCAGCAGCAGACACAAGACGCAACGTCTATGACTGGCAGCAACACGACCACGATCAGCTTCACCGGACAGCCGGACACCGCGTCCGGAACGACCACGAGAACCGGATCGGAGACGCTGGAGCACAGCGCAACGCGCAAAGGTCGAGACGGTCGCTTCACTTTATCGCAGATAATCGAGGAAGCCGAGCTCTCCGCAGCTCGTCTCGATATCCTGGATATAATCATCAACGACATTGCAGATCAGATATTTCTGCAAGTATGGCTTTAATTAAGGAGGAATAAATATGCAGGTTAATCAGATCTATACAATACTTAACGACATTATGCTGGAAGTAACAGGTCAGCAGGTACCGCAGGAAGACGCTGAAAGCCTTCCGATAGTGCAGGAAGATCTCTCGAACATCGTCGAGATCGGCTCGCTTATCTTCAGTAATGGCTGGAGAGACAACTACGTTGGCGCTATGATAAACAGAATCGGTCGCGAGGTCTTCGTCGATCGTACATACGAGGGATACGCTCCGACAGTGCTCCGCGACGCCTGGGAGTATGGCTCGATTATGGCAAAAACACGCTGCAAGATCTTTGACGCGAAGGCAAATCCGAGCTGGAGCCTGGAGAGCGGTCAGACCGTTAACCAATTTGAATTTACGCCCCCGACAGTGTATGAAAAGTTCTTCAATAAAAAGGTTGCTTGGCAGATTGACTGCTCATTTACCGAAGTACAGCTCAAAGAGAGCTTCACTTCCGCAGCAGCTATGAATCGCTTCTACTCAATGATCGAGAACAGAATCGCCACATCAATGACTATCTATATTGATAGCCTTATTATGAGAACTATCAATAACTTTATCGGTGAAAAGCTCTACGCTTCAAACGGCGTTATAGATCTTCTTGCAGAGTACAACGCAGGACTTGAAACGCCTATCACCGCAGCAGCTGCTATGAGATCAAAAGAGTTCCTTCGCTTCGCAGCTCTCACTATCTCCCTTTGTGTTGAGCGTTTCCGCGCTCCGAGTGCAAACTTCAATATCCAGGACGGAGAAGACGCAAATATCACCTTTACCCCCAGGGAATACGCACATCTTGTCCTTCACGCAGATCTCGCAAAGGCTATGGAAGTATATCTCCAGTCCGACACATATCACGACGAGCTCGTCAAGATCGGCGAATATGAGACGATCCCCTACTGGCAGATACAGGGAGACAAGTATCAGCTCGCGAACACATCACGAATTGACGTCAAGCTCGCAAGCTCGACAAGTCTCAGCTCGAAGACGGTCGATCGTAACTATATTGTCGGCGTTCTCTTCGACCGTGACGCCCTGGGCGTGCTGAACGAGAACCGCAGAACAACGTCAGCATATAACGCCAACGGCGAGTATTGGACGAACTTCTACAAGACTGATACATCGTACTTCAACGATCTTGCAGAAAATGGACTTGTTTTTGTTCTTGGTAATGGTACGATCCCGAGTATTACTCTCAGTGCTGATACCGCGTCGGTAACGCTGCCGAGCACAACAGCAACGATCACAGCAACAACCGTTCCGGCTGGCGCGACTGTAACCTGGACGAGCTCCGACACCGCGACAGCTACTGTCGCCAACGGCACTATATCTCCGGTTAAGGCTGGTACTTGTACGGTAACAGCTTCGATCACAGTTGACGGAGTAACCTATCACGAGAACGTCGCAGTCACAGTAAACGCTCAGAATAAGAGCAGCAAGTAATAAAAAGCCCCCTATATGGGGGCTTTTCCTTAAAAAAGGGGTGAATATATGGCTCTAACAGTCACATTAATGAGCACGACAGACGATCCGCTCGTCGTCACGAAGACAACGACAACGATCGCAACAGTCACCGGAAAGCCCTATGAAAATTGCAGCATAGGATCTCCGCGAGTTATAATTAACTATGCAGCGACGCTGCAAGCTGTAAACTATATGTACATAGCAGACTTCGGTCGATATTACTTCGTCGAGCCCCCGGTCGTTATTCCTGGCGGCGAGATCTTGATCTCCGGCAACGTTGATGTGCTTATGTCTTTTGACGCTGCGATCCGGAGCTGTCCGGCGACAGTGATCCGATCGGAGAGCGTCGGAGCTCCGACAATGATCCCGGATAACAAACTTCCGATCAATCCGAATAAAAAAGAGCTCTTGACAGCGGTCAAGGCGTTTACTCCGACAGGATCCAATTGTTATCTTGTAAGGGTGAGAGAATCTGCGATCAAGTATGTGGAGCCAAGCCGGAAGGAAGTGATCGAAAATGGCTGAACTTAATACTAATTTTTGGCAGACGACACAAGAAGATTATCCCGGAAAGTATGGAATGAAGCGCTTCACAAAGACGCTTAAAGCTATGATTGAAGCAAACGAACTGCCACTGAATGAGAAATGGGACGAGACGATCTCGCCCTGGGCGATCAATCCGAGGAAGCACGCGGACGCATACTACGCTTGCGACTTAATCAATAAATGCTGGCTCTTCCCGGACGTTAATCGAATGACTGGAATCTCTCCGACAGCTCCACCCGAGCCGGATATGATCCTTCGATATAACTTCTATGCTCGCAAGAGGTATTATCCGTTTATGTTTTACTGCGGAGACGGCGGTCAAGGTAATGGCTGGACTTTCCCCTACTGGAAAGGCAGAACAGGCTACGATCAGACGCTCGAAACAGGCGATTTTACCAACTATAAAGAGAATCTATGGATCCCTTCAAAATTCGACTATTCTCGTTTGTGCTGGCTGATCCGCGTCTTCGTCAGCAGCTACGGACACAATAATCAAGATTTATCGTTATCGTACTGGCACTGGGGCTCGTGGTACGATCTCGATGATATTACTGATCAAATGTGGACTGACATTTTAAGCGGTCAAAAAGACATAAGCGGAATACGCTTTATTCCTTATTATGCTACTAACGAAAACAGTCCTAATTATCGCTATCAGCAAAACTCATCCGGCTTTGCTGCCTTTGCAGACGGTGAGCCGCTCGACAGCAGCGCGTCTGGTTTCGGAGTAAATGCACCATATACAGAGGACTTCATCGACTATATGCTCGGCTGCTATGCTGCCATTGGAACAGAAGACTCCGAGGGAGCTCGAGGCGGTTATCCGACGCTTGCGCTCGGTAATATAGGTATGCAAGGTACGAACTATTGGAGCATTGGCGACTATTCCAGCCTTTCAGCTTGGTGTGAATCTAACTTCAACAAAAACAACGCATATCAGATCAACGGCACTAACTCTGTATTATGGCATAACTTAGTCGGCAAAGTTCAAGACACTTGGGCTTATATGTATTACAGACAATATCTCGAAGTTGATATTCTTCATACTAAGGAGCTATGCACTAAATACATACTATCACAGGCTGCTTATCTTGGTTGCTGGTTCACGACTAAAGCAAACGTCGCAGCGTCCGGAGTTATGGACAAGACAAACCCGGACGCCTACATCGGCATTATCGAAGCGGACGGAACGACGCGCGGCAGATACCAGCAAGGCGCAGAGATAGACACAGAGCAAGAAGACTGGATCAACCCCTGGGACTTCTCGCCCTGGGTGCCCCCCTTCGATCCGGATCCGACGGAGTGGGACGAGGATCAAACGTCCGTCCTGGAGACGACGACAGGCGATCCGTCCTACGGCACAAAAGAATATCTTATGACAGAGACAGCACTCGTTCAGCTATTGAAGGCGCTCGAAGAGCTGAAAGTCGGAGAAGCCGAAGGAGATATAACTCCGGGATATTGTGAGAAAGCCTTCGGATATACCGATCCGATCAAGGCGATCGTCTCTGTTATCAAGTACCCCTTCGATATGATTAACGATTGGATAGGATCCGGAGTGGTAGTCTTCGGCTCAGACGTCGGATCCTGGTTCTCAATCGCGAACGCGCAAATTGCTGTATCAATCGGAACAACTCCGGCGATCTATGAGATAGTAATTCCTTCGGCACACGATATTTATGAAATCAGCTGGGGCTCTACTGTATGGAAATACGGACGAGCTTCGCTGCCTTACTTTCAGAAATTCGAGAATTTCCTCGCATATGAGCCATACTGCACAGCCGCGCTCTATGTTCCTTTCGCTGGCTCCGTCCGGCTTGATCCGGAAGTATATGTCAATCATACAGTAGGCGTTGAGTATTACGTCTCACCGCTTGACGGAACGTGCAAAGCATACATACTGCGAGACAATCTCGTCATTGATACGCTAACCGGAAATATCGGAACGTCTATCGAGATAAACAGCAGCGACGAGCTCGCGAAGGCGAACAACATCAATCTGCTTAACTCGAACATACAAGCGCAGAAAATGAACTTGCTAAAACAGGCTGCGTCCTTCTCCGTCGGATCCGCGATCAATGCCGGGCTCAATCCGACAACAGGCGCGGCGTCTATGGTACGCAGCGCAGTTGATCTCACCTTCTCAGCTATGCAAGCGCAGAACACGATCGACAGGCTCGAGTATCAGATCGACACTACGCAGACACCGTTCAAGCAGCTACAGCCCGGCGGCGGCTATCTGAGCAGCTGCGACGAGTGGGGCGTCCGGTTAGTAGCTTATCGCCCGGAGCCGCTGATCGGTTATTCCTGGGACGACTGGAAGGAGTTCCCGACGCTCTGCGGCTTCGCGTGCTTACTTAATGACACGCTCGACAACTTCACAGGATATACGAAGTGTGCGACGGTGAAGCTCGACGGAATAGCAGCGACAGCGCAAGAGAAGCAACAGCTCCGCAAACTACTACAATCCGGAGTATACCTCTAACAGCCACGAGAAGCCCCTTTTTAGGGGCTCTTTTTTTTTGATATAATTACACTATGAAGAGCTTACCCCCGGCAAAAACGAAAGAATTTCAAGCGATCCGGTGAAGTGAATGATCTTGCTTAGTTCTTGCATTGAAAATCAAAGATTTACAACACAAGAACCGCGCTGCGATCATTACGAGGAGCCCCCGAGCCGGGCTCTCGCGCTCTTCCCCCAAGCCGATATATCATATCACAATAATAATCAGTTATAAGTTAATATAATTGTTTGTTGACGTATA
>JAZORO010000021.1:0-30398 GCA_045656605.1 Eubacteriales bacterium | reverse complement strand
CCCTACGGCGATTCGAGTATGGGATTTGTCGATGACGTTGAGCATCAGGTAGTAATCGAGAAGGTCGAGATGCTCTGGGATTACGCAGAGGAGAAATAATTGCCCGAGAGGGTATACCTACGCCCGAAAAACCTTGCGAATTCCTTGAATTCGGGCTTGACACGGTTGCGTTTGTGTGCTAAAATATCTAAAAATAATTGACAAATACGAGAAAGGAAAGAATATGGCAACTTATCTTACCGAACCTTCGCATACCTTCAGCGAATATCTTCTTATCCCCGGATATACCGATGAGAGATGTATTCCCTCAAACGTATCCCTTTCAACCCCCCTTGTAAAGTACCGCAAGGGCGAGGAGAATTGCCCCATCACTCTTAACATCCCTATGGTTTCTGCTATAATGCAGTCGGTATCCAATGATACTATGGCTATCGCTCTTGCGAAAGAGGGCGGCGTTTCCTTCATTTACGGCAACCAGACGATTGAGGACGAGGCGGCTATGGTTGCAAGAGTAAAGGGCTATAAGGCGGGATTCGTTGTCAGTGATTCCAACCTCACTCCCGATAACACCCTCAGAGACGTTCTTATGCTCGTCGAGGAGAACGGACACAACACTATGGCGGTTACCTCTGACGGCACGCCTAACGGAAAGCTGCTCGGCATCGTTACCGGCAGAGATTACCGTGTCAGCAGGATGAAGGGAGACGAGAAGGTCTCTGACTTTATGACTCCTCTTGACAAGCTCGTCGTCGCTCCCGAGGGCACGTCTCTTAAGGAAGCGAACGACATCATCTGGGACAATAAGCTCAACTCGCTACCAATAGTTGATAAGGACGGAAACCTTAAGTATTTCGTATTCCGTAAGGACTATTCTCAGCACAAGGAGAATCCCCAGGAGCTTCTCGACAGTAGCAAGAGATACGTCGTAGGTGCAGGCATCAACACCCGTGACTACGCCGAGAGAGTTCCCGCACTCGTTGAGGCGGGCGCTGACGTGCTCTGCATTGACTCTTCCGAGGGATATACAATCTGGCAGAAGAGGACTATCGACTTTATCCGTGAGAAATACGGTAACACCGTGAAGGTCGGCGCAGGAAATATCGTTGACAGAGAAGGCTTCAGATTCCTCGCTGAGGCAGGAGCCGACTTTATAAAGATAGGTATCGGCGGCGGTTCTATCTGCATTACCCGTGAGACTAAGGGTATAGGCAGAGGACAGGCGAGCGCTGTTATCGAGGTTGCGGCGGCTCGTGACGAGTACTTCCGTGAGACCGGCGTATATATTCCCATCTGCTCCGACGGCGGTATCGTGCACGACTACCATATGACCCTCGCACTTGCGATGGGCGCCGACTTCCTTATGCTCGGCAGATACTTTGCGAGATTCGATGAGTCGCCCACACCTAAGATTATGGTAAACGGCCAGTACGTCAAGGAGTATTGGGGCGAGGGCTCCAACAGAGCGAGAAACTGGCAGAGATACGACCTCGGCGGTAAGACGAAGCTCTCCTTCGAGGAAGGCGTAGACAGCTACGTAACCTATGCGGGACCTCTTCACGACAACGTAGAGAAGTCTCTCTATAAGGTTAAGTCCACTATGTGCAACTGCGGAGCAATCACCATTCCCGAGCTCCAGGAGAAGGCAAAGCTGACGCTCGTATCGGCTACGAGCATCGTCGAGGGCGGTTACCACGACGTTATGCTTCGCTCGACCACGGGAGTAAAGTAAAAACAATAAAAGAAGCATCGCCACCGAGGGGTGGCGATTGCTTATCAGACGGAGAAGTAATGAGTAAGCTTTTTATACCCGAGAACTATAAGCCGCCGCTCGACGTGTACGACACGCAGAAGGCGATATCATTCATAAAAGAGACCTTCCAGACCCGACTTGCGAAGGCGCTCAATCTGAAGAGAGTTTCTGCACCCCTGTTTGTCACCGAGGCGTCCGGACTTAACGATAACCTCAACGGAGTCGAAAGACCCGTAAGCTTTGATATACCCGACGTCGGCGAGATGGGCCAGGTCGTGCATTCCTTAGCGAAGTGGAAAAGACTTGCGCTAAAGGAGTACCGTTTCTACGTAGGCAACGGACTTTACACCGATATGAACGCCATACGCAGAGACGAGGAGCTCGATAATATTCACTCTATATACGTAGACCAGTGGGACTGGGAGAAGGTTATTACGAGAGAAGAGAGAACTCTTGATTACCTTGTTGATATAGCCAAAAAGATAGTCGGCGTTATTTGCGACACGCAGGAGCTTTTGCGTGTTGATTTTCCCTCTGTCGGCGTGAGCCTTAAGAGGGATATGGTGGCTGTAACCACGTCCGAGCTCGAGGATATGTATCCCTCGCTTACTTCGAAGGAGAGAGAGGATGCGTTCTTGAAGGAGCATAAGACGGCACTCATAATGCAGATAGGCGGAAAGCTCAAGAGTGGGAAGCCCCACGACGGAAGAGCCCCCGACTATGACGACTGGGCGCTTAACGGCGATATAATGTTCTATAACGAGCTTCTCGGCAGAGCCTTTGAGATTTCCTCGATGGGAATAAGGGTTGACGAGGAGTCGCTCGACAGGCAGCTTAAGGAGCGGGGATGCGACGAGCGCAGAAGCCTGCCCTTCCACAAGATGCTGCTCGAAGGCAAGCTGCCGTTGACCGTCGGCGGCGGTATCGGTCAGTCAAGGCTCTGTATGCTGATGATGGGATGCGCCCATATAGGAGAGGTGCAGTCGAGTATATGGGATAAGGCGACCCGAGAGGGATGCCTTGCCGCAGGTATACCTCTTTTGTAATAAGGTATAGCCGTCTTTCGGTGTGCCTTGCTACGACGCTGCGGGCGCAGTAGGTTAAGTTATTTTGTTTCGATAGTACGACACGTTTTTCGCCGAGGGCTGATTTGTCCTCGGCGTTTTTTTCGACACTCTGCCTCGGCGAGCCCCGCCAAAAAAGCTCGAAGCAAGCGAAAAAAAGATAAAAAGTTAAAGAATGATAAAACTTTAACAATAATATATGACATAACCCTTGACAATGTAAATTAAATAATGTATAATACGAACGGTAACGGACAAGGATAGTCGTATAAGGCTCGCTTTGCCTTTTTTTACGCTCGTATTTCGACCTCTGATAATGCGTGTCGGAGGATGAGGGGGCAGAGGGCTTTGCGTTGCCTGCGGCAGACTCCGCTCCAATAAAAACAAAACGTATGGAGGATTCTATGAAAAAAATCGTTTCTTTGGTTCTTCTTCTCGCACTTGCAGTATTCTGCTTCGCAGCTTGCTCCGGGGCAAAGGAATACACCCTCACCGTTGCGGTTGACAACGTGGTTGAGGGAAATACCGCTACCAACGTAGCAGTCGCTCTCCTTCTTGACGCAAACGGCAAGATAGTTGACGTAAGATTTGACACCGTTGATGCTAAACTTGAGCTTGTAGACGGCGCTCTTAAGACCTCTTCCGATTACATCACCTCTAAGGTTGAGCTCGGCGATAACTATCCCGAGATGAACTCCGGCACGTGGGCTGAGCAGGCTGTGGCTCTTGAGCAGTATGTAATAGGCAAGACAAAGGCTGATATTGAGTCCGTTGATGACAATACTGTAATTGCAGGCTGCACTATGCCGAACAGCAGACCCGCTATGCTCAGAGCGCTTGAGAAGGCTCTTGACTACGGTCACAAGAAGAGCTTTACCTCTTCCGTAGTTCCTACTCTCGGACTTGCTCTCGGAGTTAAGATTTCCGGCGATATAGATAACGGAGCTAAGGTATCGGGCGACTATGCGGCAGTAGCTCTTGCAGACGGCAAGGTTGTGGCAGCCGCACTTGATTCGAACGAGAACGGCTTTACTCTTGCTGTTGACGGCGAAACCCTTACCGCTACCGCAGGCAATTATGCCGGCACTAAGAACGAGCGCGGCGAAGAATATAGTATGGATGCAGGCGCTTGGTATAAGCAGGCACAGGCATTTGCAGATAGCGCTATTGGTAAAACCGTAGCCGAGCTTGCAGACCTCGAGCTTGTCAGCGACGCTCTTGCAGAGGCAGGCTGCACTATGCAGAACACTACCGGCGGATATAGGGCGGTTATCGTTAAGGCTGCCGGCGCCGCAAGATAATTTTTGTTGAATTTGGGTAGGAGGCGAGGTTTTCTCGCCTCTTGCTTTTCTTCGGGGGGTATACGTATGAAAAGAGCCGTTGCGGCATTGCTTCTTATAATGCTTCTCCTTACCTTCTCCTTCTCTCTCGTCTCCTGCGAGACGAAGCCGAGGACGAAGCGCTTTTACTACTTTGACACCGAGTCGAAGGTATCCTTGTACGGCAGAGATGTGCGGATGGCGGACGAGGTGTACGCAAGGTGCGAGGAGGTGCTCTCAAGGTATGGGAAGCTGTTTGATATTTATTTCGAATATTCAGGCGTGAACAATCTGAAAACAGTGAACAAAAATGCGGGGATAGCTCCCGTAGCCGTGGACGAGGATATCATAGGATTGCTTCTGCGCAGTAAGGAGCTGTACACTCTCACTGGCGGCGAGACGAACGTGATGATGGGGAGCGTGTTGAAAATTTGGCACAAATACAGGACGGATGCGCTCGGCAATCCCGACAGACCCGAGTATCAGAAAATTCCCGAGGAGCAGGAGCTCCTTGCGGCGAGCGCACACACGTCGATAGACAGCCTTATTATCGACGAGGAGGCGGGAACCGTGTATATCAGCGACCCCGAGGCGTCTATCGACGTCGGCGCAGTGGCTAAGGGCTACGCCGCAGAGAAGCTCGCCGAGGAGCTTGCGGGAATGGGGATTAGCGAGTGCGTACTCAACATAGGCGGAGCTATACGTACCCTTGGGCTTAAGGACGGCAAGAATATGTGGTCTACCGCTATCAGAAACCCCGACAAGAACGCCACCGATTTTGCCCTGAGGCTAGAGATTGGCGTATGCTCGCTCGTCACCTCGGGCAGCTACGAGAGGTGGTATACGGTGGACGGAGTCGACTACCACCACGTTATAGATAAGGATACGCTATATCCTGCACGGTACTTTGTATCTGTCAGCGTTATCGCACCCGACAACAGTCTCGGAGATGCTTTGTCGACGGCGCTTTTCTGTATGTCCTACGAGGACGGGCTGGAGCTTGTCTCGCAGCTTGAAGGAGTAGAAGTGTTCTGGATATACGCCGACGGAACGCAGAGGATGACCGACGGGTTTGCCGAGCGGGTCTTGAAATAATTGAATTTAAGCGGAGCGGAAAGAGAAAAGATACTCTCTTGGGCGACCTGCTTTACAGTAGGTCGCCCAACGAAATTTGCCCTTTCGGGCAAGTGAAATCGCTTCGCGGTGAAATATTTGCTTCGCAAATGTGAAATGTTCGCTTTGCGAACACGGGCAAATTTCATTTCACATCGAACGAAGTGAGATATTTCACAATGTGCGTTAGCACATTATTTCACGTTTTGCTTGGCAAAACATTTCACTTATATTTACCGCCCGACAATACGCTTTTATAAGTGTAACACACTATACCTTGCAGGGCAAGACGTGTGAAAAGGAGTACGAACAAATCGTCCGTACTCCTTTTTTCTTTTTCGGGAGGTAAAACCTGCTTTATGGTAGGAGTCTCTTGCGCTCCGCTTTTTTCGAAAGAGGTATCGAGAGATTTTTCCGAGCTGTTCTGTTATGAGTGCCTATTCAAAAACGCCTCAAATTTGTTATATATTTAACGAACCTCGTTAGGCATTTAACAATCTTTTTTTACCCCTTTTTACTTGACATAAAAATGCACATAATATATAATAATGTATAGTATGTAAGAAAATATTGGCAATTTTCGCCCGATTTTTGGTTACTGTTAAAAAATACGGAAGGAAAAATTTTTATGTTTGGATTTAAGCTTCTCGGAAACACGAAGGTTCCTCACAGGAAGAGCACAGAGGGTATCAGAGCGGTAAGAATGACTCCGCCGAAGGAAGTGCTTTTGCCCGTGGCGCAGCATATAGGAGCCGCCGCTGTCCCCGTTGTTAAGGCGGGCGACGAGGTTAAGGTCGGTCAGCTCATCGCCGAGGCGTCGGGAGCTATGTCGGCTCACCTTTATTCGTCGGTTTCCGGCAAGGTCTTGAAGATTGAGCCTTATCTGTGCCCAAGAGGCAATACTATCGATGCTATTCGTATAGAGTCCGACGGGCATATGACCCCTGTCGACGGACTTTCCCCCGTTGAGGTTTCCTCGCTTGACGACTACATTGATGCGGTGCGTGTTTCGGGCGTTGTGGGACTCGGCGGCGCAGGCTTCCCCACGGCGTTGAAGCTTGCGGCGGTCAAGGACGGCGGCATAGATAAGATAGTATTCAACGGCGCTGAGTGCGAGCCCTACGTCACCTGTGACACGAGGGCTATGATTGACGAGATAGATCTGCTCGTCGAGGGAGTAAAGATGCTCAGACGCTTCGTGCTCCCCGAAGGCGAGTTCATCTTCGGCATCGAGAACAACAAGCCCGAGAGTATAAGAGTCATCAGCGAGGCGCTTGCCGACTGTGACTACGTAACCGTAAAGCAGCTTCCTTCGCTCTATCCCCAGGGAGCTGAGAAGGTTATGATTTACAACACCACGGGGCGCATTGTTCCCGAGGGCAAGCTCCCTGCATCCGTCGGCGTGCTCGTTATGAATGTGTCTACGGTTATTGCAATTACGAAATATATCAAGACGGGAATGCCCCTTGTTGAGAGGATGATTACCGTCGACGGCCCTGCGGTAAAAAATCCTACGAACGTCATCGCTCCCCTAGGTACGCCTGTCGGCGAGGTTATCGAGTTTACGGGAGGACTTAAGGACAACCTCGGAAAGCTTCTGTCAGGCGGTCCTATGATGGGTATTGCGCTGCGCTCTCTCGAAGAGCCTGTGGTAAAGACGATGGGCGGCCTTGTCGCTCTTTCCAAGGAAGAGAGCCGAGTTGCCGAGCCCACCGCCTGCATTCATTGTGGCAGATGTATCACCGCCTGCCCCCTCTCGCTCGACCCCACCGCCTTCTCTCGAGCGCTTGAGAACAGGAGCGAGGATGAGAGAATCGACATTCTCGAGAGCGAGAAGGTAAAACTGTGTATGGAATGCGGATGCTGCTCGTACGTATGTCCTGCTAAGCGTCCTTTGATAGAGAATAACAGAATCGGTAAGGCGGAGCTGAAGGAATACTACCGCCATCACGCCACACTGAAAGACTAAAGGAGAGAGAAATGGAAAGCACAAATTTAACAGTGAATACCTCGCCCCATATCAAGGCGAGCGTCACTACACGTAAAATAATGCTCGACGTGCTCATCGCTCTTTTGCCTTCGGCGATAGCGTCGGTGATTCTTTTCGGGCTCAGGGCGCTCCTTATTCTTGCGGTTTGCAATGCGGCGGCGTTTGCATCCGAGCTCGTATTCAATCTTCTGACTAAGAAGAAGCAGACGGTCGGCGACCTCTCGGCTCTCGTTACGGGCAGCCTTCTTGCCCTCAGCCTGCCTGCAAGCGTGGGTATATGGCAGTGCATCGTCGGAGCGGTGTTTGCTATCGTTATCGTAAAATGCGCCTTCGGCGGAATCGGCTGCAATTTCGCAAACCCTGCCGTCACCGCAAGAGCGTTTTTGTTCATCGCCTTCTCCTCGACGCTCGGAGCGTTCGTTGCCCCCGGCTTCCCCACCGCGGATATCGAGGCTTCCGCAACTCCTTTAAGCGTGCTTAAGGGCGTTGAGGGTGATTTGCCCGAGCTTATCGATATGCTCTTGGGATACAGAGGCGGCGCAATCGGCGAGACCTGCGCCGTAGCGATACTTCTCGGCTTTGTTTACCTCGTTTTGAGAGGTGTTATAAAGTGGGAGCTGCCCACTATTTACGTAGGCACGGTGTTTGTCCTTTCGCTCATATTGGATAAGAGCCTTACGACGGCGCTGTATCAGGTGCTTGGCGGCGGACTCCTTCTTGCGGCTGTATTTATGATTACCGACTACGTCTCTACGCCCAAGACACGTCTCGGCAGAGCGGTATTCGCTCTCGGATGCGGACTTCTTACCGTGCTGATGCGCCGCTTCGGAACCTATCCCGAGGGAGTATCCTTCGCAATTCTTATTATGAATGTTCTTTCTCCGTACATTGAGAAGCTGTGCAGAAAGAAGCCCTTCGGAGGTGCGAAGAATGTTTAAGAGTAAATTTATGGAAAACGCAAGGCCTACGATAGTGCTTGGTGCGATATGCCTTATTGTGGCGCTTCTTCTGGCCGTGGTAAATATGTTCACCGCTCCTATAATCAAGGAGAGAGAGGATGAAGCCGTAGCGGAGTCGTTGATGCTTGTTATGCCGGACGGCGAGAGCTTCAAGGCCATAGAGAATCTCTCCGAGTACGGACTCCCCTCTGCCGTTGTCGAGGCGTATGAGGAAGAGAGCGGAAAGGGATACGTCTTCAGGCTTAGCGTCACGGGAAAGTCTGAGAATGGTATGGTTATCCTTTGCGGAGTTGACAGCGAGGGTAAGATTACCGGAACGAAGATAATATCCGAGGATGAGTCCGACGGATATAAGGACCCTGTCTACGAGGTGGTTGAGGACGGTCAGTATTACAAGGATATGACCGCATCGAATCTCGAATATTATCACGTCGGCGGCTCGACAAAGACGGCTAAGGCGTACTACAATGCGGTAAAGGCGGCGCTTGACGCAAGGCTGCTCATACTCGGCGAGGAAGTGGATGACAGAACTCCCGAGGAGAAGCTGCAGGACAATTGTAACGCCGCACTCGGCACCGAGGGCAAGACCTTCGAGGCGTTTATGACAAGCTGGGAGGCGCTCGGCGATTGTACCGTATATGCTTCGGATGCCGGCGCAGTTGTTAAGTACGGCGACAAGTTCGTCGGCTACTCTGATTCAGGCGAGGCTATAGGCGAGTTTGATGCAGATACGCTTCTGCAGACCGATGCGGCATATGCCGCTTACGCTTCGACCGAGGCGGTTGACCTCACAGCCTATACGGGTATAGGAGCTGCGGTTAAGGCGATGTACAAGACCTCTGACGGCTTGTATCTTGTAAGACTTGAAAACAAGGGCTTTGAGTACGCATCCGACAAGATAAAGATAGAGCTCGTAGTGGACTCCGAGGGTGTTATAGAAAGCTGCGTTACCGTCGCCCAGAGCGAGTCTGCCGGCTACGGTGCTGTCTGCGGAACACCCGAGTATTACGAGCAGTTTAACGGTAAGGACGCAGATCAGATTGACGGCGTTGGAGCAATATCCGGCGCTACGGCAACTCAGAACGGCTACAGAGCGGCTGTAAAGCAGGGCATCAGAGCCGTAGAAACAGTGGAAGGGGGTAGCAACTGATGAATAAAAAGCTGGCTATAATTCTTCGCGGTCTCATCACGGAGAACCCCGTTTTGATACTCGTGCTCGGCACCTGCCCCGCTCTTGCGATGACGGGCAGAGTTATGTCTGCAATATATATGGGCTTAGCGGCGACGGTTGTGCTCGTCGGCTCGAATGCGGTTATTTCTCTGCTTCGTAACGTAATACCCGACACGGTTCGCATTCCCTGTTATATAGTCGTCATAGCGGCGTTCGTTACCATAGTGGATATGGTATTGCACGCAGTTGCCCCCGAGGCATATACCCTGCTCGGTAAGTACCTTGCGCTCATCGTCGTAAACTGTATCATTCTCGGCAGAGCGGAGATGTACGCAAGAAAGAATAACGTGCTCGATTCTGTGCTCGACGGACTTGGAATGGGTCTTGGCTTCCTGCTCGCCCTTGTTATAATGGCGACTATCAGAGAGGTTCTCGGCTACGGAGCGTTTGCGGGTATTGAAATACCCTTCCTTAAGAACTTCACTATTCCGATATTGAAGGATGCTCCCGGCGGATTCCTTGTGTTCGGTATAGTAATTGCGGTTATGAATAAGATTACGGCAAAGCGCGGCGGAGTAAAGCGCAAATCCTTCTCCTGCGAGGCTTGCCCCTCGGCACATCTGTGCAACAAGACCTCCTGCTCGGAGATAACCGAGCTTAAGAAGGATAACGGAGAGGAGGAGCGTGCATAATGGAAATTAAGGCTTTGATAAGAATTATTATGCTCGGAGTGCTGATTAACAACTACGTTCTTCAGCAGTTCCTCGGTATCTGCCCCTTCCTCGGAGTTTCCAAGAAGACTAATCAGGCGGTGGGTATGGGCGTTGCCGTTACCTTCGTTATGCTCTGCGCTACGGCGGTAACCTGGCCTATCTACACCTTTATTCTCGCATCAGGACTTCATCTTGAATATCTTAAAACGATAGTATTCATTCTTGTTATTGCGTCACTCGTTCAGTTCGTCGAGATAGTTTTAAAGAAGTTTATACCTTCTTTGCACGAGTCTCTCGGCGTATACCTGCCGCTTATAACGACCAATTGCGCCGTTCTCGGTGTTACGCTCGACAACGTTAAGCAGAGCTACAACTTTATTGAGAGTATGCTGTCTGCGCTTGGCGTGGGTCTTGGCTTCCTTCTTGCGATGGTGCTCTTTGCGGGCGTGCGCTCAAGAATAGAGAATTGCCCTGCGCCCAAGAGCTTTAGAGGTCTGCCCGTTACGCTTATCGCCGCATCCATCGTGGCTCTTGCGTTCTACGGCTTCGCCGGCGTTGTAGACGGTATGCTGGGCTTGGCATAAAGGAGGACGGAATGGAGATTTTATATCCTGTTTTAATTATGTTTGGCATTGCGGTCTTTTGCGCCGTGCTTCTCTCGCTTGCCGCTAAGCATTTCGGCGTTAAGGTGAACGAGAAGGAGGTGGCGGTGCGAGACTGTTTACCCAGCGTAAACTGCGGGGCGTGCGGCTATTCCGGATGTGACGCTTACGCAAAGGCTCTCGCCGAGGGAAAAACCGATAAAACAAATCTATGTATACCCGGCGGTGACAAGACCGCAAAGGGCATCGCCGAGGCTCTCGGAGTCGAGGTGACTGAGGTTGTGGAGAAGGTGGCGTACGTTGCCTGCAACGGCACGTGCGGCGCTGTTATGAAGAAGTACGATTACGTGGGTCAGAAGACCTGCCGTACCGCAAATCTCGGCTACAACGGCGACAAGATGTGTAATTTCGCCTGCCTCGGCTACGGAGACTGCGTGAGAGTTTGCCCGAGAGATGCGATTTCCGTGGAGAACGGAGTTGCGAGGGTCGACCCGAAGAAGTGCATAGGCTGCGGCATATGCACAAGAGAGTGCCCGAACGGTATAATCCACCTCGTAAACGATACGTCCAGAGTCGTAGTGGAGTGCTCCAACCACGACAAGGGCGCTGTGACGAGAAAGGCGTGCAAGAATGGATGTATCGCCTGTGGCAAGTGCGAGAAGACCTGTCCGCACGATGCTATCAAGGTGGTTGAGAATCTCGCTACCATTGATTACGAGAAGTGCACGGGCTGTGGCAAGTGCGTTGAGGTCTGCCCCGTACACTGTATCCACGATGGCAACTTTATTTGCGGAGCGCATTTCTAGGATAAAAGTGAGGCTGTGCCGTAATGGGACAGCCTCAAACTAAGAGAGGGGAGGCCGAGTAGGTGCAGACAAGAGAAAATAAGAGTCCTAAATATGATATCATAGTCGTCTCGGCTATCCTTATCGTTTCGCTGCTTGCGACGGGGCTTATGCTCGTTTTCAGACGGGGCGGAGCCGTTGCTGTGGTGGAGATAGGCGGAGAGAGAGTGGCGGAGTATCCGCTTGCCGTCGAGGGCACGTATAGCCTCAACGGCGGTACAAACATCCTCGTCATCGAGGACGGGACAGCGTATCTTTCGGATGCCGACTGTCCTGACCTTACCTGCGTTAAGACGGGTAAAATCAAGTATATAGGGCAGAGTATAGTTTGCCTGCCGAACAGGCTTGCCGTTGTAATTGAGGGAGAGGGGGACGGAGTGGATATCGTATCCTGACTCTTGATTGCGTATGAAGAAAAAATACAGTACAAAGAAGCTTGTCACCCTCGCCGTCACGGTTGCCGTGGCGATGGCGCTATCCTTTGTCGAGAGCCAGATTCCCGCCTTTGTTGCTCTGCCGGGAGTTAAGGTAGGACTGGCAAACATAGCCGTCATATTCGCTTTATATAAAATGGGATGGCGTGAGGCTGTAACCGTCTCGATAGTAAGAGTTCTGCTTGTTGCGCTCCTGTTCGGAAGCTTTGTAAGTATGCTTTACAGCATTGCGGGAGCGGTGCTCAGCCTTGCTGTTATGATAATACTGAAGAGTCTTACGCCTCTTTCGAGCGTTGCCGTTAGTGTGACGGGCGGTGTGTGCCACAACCTCGGACAGATAGCGGTAGCATCGGTTATAATGGAGACGAACGTCGTTTTATATTATCTGCCTTTTTTGCTTCTTTCGGGCACGGTGGCGGGTGTAGCTGTCGGCGTAGCTTCGGCACTGTTGGTTAAAAGAATTAGGCTGTGAGAGTATGAGATAAAAACTTGAGTAAAGCTTAAAGACAAAGAAAAAGAGCCATAAATGCAAACAATTCGTTGCATTTATGGCTCTTTTTCATTTGTTTATCTTGAATTGCAGATGAGTTGCTGCTCGCTTAGCTCTTGAGATGCGAGAGGTCAACCTTGATGCTCTCATCGACTATAACCTCGTCAAGACCGTACTTCGAGAGCACAGCGGGCTCGCGGCGGAACCACTTGCCTCGGGTGAAGTCAGGGAAGGATACGGGTACGCCGCCCTGAGCGATAGACATCTCGGAGAGCGGGCCTATTGCCATCCAGGTAGCGGTGTCGTACGCATCGATGGGGGTATCCGTGCCAGCCTTGACAGCTTCGATAAAGGCACGGTTTGTAAGCCAGTCGATACCGCCGTGGCCTGCTTCCGCATCTACTCCCTCAGCCCAGAGGGGATGCTCGTACTTCTCGCCCACCTCGCCGACGTTGTTTACTACGGGCTCAGCCATTCCTTCGAGGAAGATGGTGCAGTCCTTATCGCACGGTCCTTCCTCAATAAGGCATCCTCTCGTACCTCTGACCGTCCAGTCACCCGACTGATAGGGTCTTGGCAGAGTGGTGTCGAGAGTCAGTCTGACGGTCTCGCCGCCTGCGCAGGTGATGACCGAGGTAACGATGTCGGGCTGCTTAAAGTGCTTACCTATGAAGGGGTGACCCTCGGGCTTGTGGGTGTTGAGAAAGTTCTCAGCCGATACGGACTTAGAGCCTATCGAGGATATGGTCATACAGCGGTTTCCGCGGTTGATTCTGAGGATCTTCGAGATTGGGCCGAATTCGTGGGTGGGGTAGGTCTCTGCCGCACGGTAGAAATATTCATACTGGCGGTAGTGGTCAAGGTCGAGAGAAGCTCCCTCGGGACGGGGATGGTCGGTAGCCATCTCGTGTCCTCTTCTGAGCGTTGTCTCGTCATTCTTCCACTTGAAAAGGTCGGCGGTAGGAAGGTAGTGGGCGTAAGCGCCGGTGCAGTGCACAAGCTCGCCGAAGAGTCCTTCTCTAGCCATCTTAAGCGCCATAAGGTGGAGTCTGCCGTAGCAGTCGTTCTCGAGCATCATAAGGGGAGAGCCGGTCTCCTCGTATACTCTAACGAGCTCGTAGCACTCGGAGATATCGTAAGCGCAGCCTACCTCTGTTCCGACGTACTTGCCCGCCTTCATAGCGTCGATACATACGTCTACGTGTGAATTCCAGCCGGTGTATATCACTACTGCATCAACCTCGGGGTCGAGGAGCGTTTCACGGTAATCTGCGGTGACCTTTGCTGCGGGTCTGTTTGCGGCTGCGAGATACTTGTTTGCGGCCTCGCACTTCCTTAAGTCGGTGTCTACGACCCAGGTAATATCAACGTCGGGGAATTTTGCATAGGTAAGCTCGAGCATTCCGAGTCCTCTTCCGCCGAGGCCGATAATGGCGAGGTTTACCTTATCCTTTTTTTCTCTTTTTATCATAGCGCATCTCCTTTGTGAGTTTGATTTTGATTCTAAATTAATTATATAATCGGGCTCTTTATTTTTCAATATATTTTTAGATAGCAAATGTATAAAATAGGGCACAAAGCCGTAGTTTTTGCCAAAAAATGACAGTAATTCTTTTTATCGCAAGGAGGGATTGTCGAGGGGAGAGAAGAAGCTATATTCGGAGCTGAAAATCCGGATAACGGCTCCGCTTTTTTGAAAAAGAGCGAAGAGGGCGAATCTGCGAAGAAGGCGCAGCCTAAGGACACGGGCGGCTCGTGTGACATATAAATGATTAATATATGAATAAAAAACTATTGACAAAGCCTCGTCCGTATAGTATAATAGCTCCACAACCATAAATTGTATACAAGAATACAATAGCAAAAATTCGAAAGGAGAAAATAAGAATGATAGATAAGAACCCGTATACCAACCTGCTTGAGCAGCATCAGTACAGATACTCCCTGCAGGACGTAGACGACCCTAACCTGTATAGAGAGATATACCCCTATACCGAGATACCGAAGATAGCCTTCAACCACCGCCGCGTGCCTATGGCTATGCCCGAGGACATCTGGATTACCGATACAACCTTCCGTGACGGACAGCAGTCGAGAGCGCCCTATACGGCGGATCAGATAGTCGAGATCTATAAGATGCTCCACCGACTCGGCGGAAAGAAGGGAATCATAAGGCAGAGCGAGTTCTTTGTTTATACAAAAAAGGACAGAGAGGCTGTCGAGAGGTGTATGGACCTCGGATATGAATTCCCCGAGGTTACCACCTGGATAAGAGCAAAGAAAGAGGATTTCGACCTTGTTAACAAGATAGGAATCAAGGAGACGGGAATTCTCGTTTCCTGCTCGGATTATCACATATTCAAGAAGCTCGGTATGAAGCGCTCGCAGGCGCTCGACCATTATCTTGGCGTCGTCAAGTCGGCATTCGCCGAGGGCATACGTCCGAGATGCCACCTCGAGGATATAACCCGTGCTGATTTCTACGGATTCGTAGTACCGTTTGTAAATGCTCTGACCGACCTTTCCGAGGAGGCGGGGATACCTGTAAAAATCAGAATGTGCGACACGATGGGCTACGGCGTACCCTATCCCGGTGTAGCCTTGCCGAGGAGCGTGCCCGGTATCGTATACGGCTTGCACCACTACGCTGACGTGACGTCCGATATGCTCGAGTGGCACGGGCATAACGACTTCTACAAGGGCGTTGTAAACGCAACCTCTGCGTGGCTTTACGGAGCGTCTGCGGTCAACTGCTCGCTTCTCGGAATAGGAGAGAGGACGGGAAACGTACCTCTTGAGGCTATGGTTATGGAGTATGCTTCTATGCGAGGCAGCTTTGACGGTATGGACCCGAGAGTCATCACCGAGATTGCAGAGTATTTCAAGCGTGAGCTCGGCTACGATATCCCACCTATGACTCCCTTCGTCGGCGAGAACTTCAACGTGACGAGAGCCGGCGTCCACGCAGACGGACTTATGAAGGATGCGGAAATATATAACATTTTCGACACAGAGACGATTCTCGACAGACCTGCAGAGGTAGCTATCTCCAATACCTCTGGGCTTGCGGGCGTCGCATACTGGATAAATAAGCATTATTCGCTCTCCGGCGACAAGGCGTTCAAGAAGAGCGACGAGCTTGTCGTGAGGGTAAAGGCTGAGATAGATAAGCTTTACGCCGACGGCAGAGTTACTCTTGTGTCCGACGACGAGCTCGTGTCTATCATAGAGCGTGTCTCTCCCGATCCCTTTGGATTCGGCGGGGCAAAGGGGTGACGGCATGATAATGTCAGAGAAGAGCCTGAGCCTTGAGGAGCAGGTGTATTTTAAGCTCGAGGAAGAGATTCTCGGCGGAAAGCTGAAGCGTGGCGAGGCGCTGACGGAGATAGCTCTGTCGAACAGACTCGGTGTCAGCAGAACGCCCGTGAGGAGTGCATTACACCGCCTTGCTGAGGAAGGGCTCGTCGAGGTCACGCCGAACAAGGGCGCTGTGGTTGTGGGAGTCACGGTCGACGACCTTATTGATACCTACCGTATCAGGATGCGGCTCGAGGGACTTGCGACGGCTATGGCGACGGGCAGAATCAGCGAGGAAGAGAAAAGAAGGCTCACCGAGTCGGTGGAGCTCTCCGAATATTATATTGCGAAGCAGGATACGGATAAGCTCAAGGAGCTCGATACGACCTTCCACAGCATAATATATAAGGCGTCGGGGAACCGTATGCTCTGCCGTATTCTCTCGGAGCTTCACAGAAATATAAAGACGTACAGGCGCTTGTCCTTAACCGTGCCCGGCAGACTCGAGAAGTCGGTAGAGGAGCATAAGGAGATACTGAAAGCGCTCCTTGCGGGCGATGGCGAGAGAGCGGATGAGCTAACCTCGCTCCATATCAACGAGGCAATGCAGAATATGATATGCGCTATGCGCAAAAAAGACGAAAATTAACCGAGGAGAAAGCTATGGGATACACTATACCCGAGAAAATTATAAAGAATCACCTTGTAGAGGGTGAGATGACCATAGGGCGTGAAGTAGGGCTGAGAATAGATCAGACTCTCACTCAGGACGCCACGGGAACGATGGCGTACCTGCAGTTTGAGGCTATGGGCATAGAAAGGGTGAAGACCGAGCTCTCTGTCGCATACATAGATCACAACACCCTTCAGGCAGGCTTTGAGAACGCCGACGACCACAGATATATTCAGACCGTTGCGAAAAAGCACGGCATCAGATTCTCACGTCCAGGAAACGGAATATGCCACCAGGTGCACCTCGAGCGCTTCGGCGTTCCCGGTAAGACTCTGATAGGCTCTGACAGCCATACTCCCACTGCGGGCGGTATAGGTATGCTCGGCTTCGGGGCGGGCGGACTTGACGTCGCCGTAGCTATGGGCGGCGGAACGTATTATATCACTATGCCCGAGACGGTAAGAGTAAATCTTACGGGCAGACTTCCCGACTACGTCAGTGCGAAGGACGTGATTCTCGAGGTGTTAAGACTCCTCGGAGTTAAGGGCGGTGTCGGAAAGGTAATTGAGTACGGCGGAGAGGGAGTAAAGGCTCTCACCGTGCCCGAGAGAGCGACTATAACGAATATGGGCGCAGAGCTCGGAGCTACGAGCTCGGTATTCCCCTCGGATGAGATGACTCTCGCCTTCCTTAAGGCCGAGGGCAGAGAGGACGCTTACACCCCTGTTTTTGCCGACGAGGATGCGGTTTATTCTGCGGTTTACACGATAGAGCTCGATAAACTCTCGCCGCTCGCCGCCTGCCCGCACAGCCCGGATAATGTAAAGCCGGTGAGCTCTCTTTCCGGTATGAAGGTAGACCAGGTGTGTATCGGATCCTGTACGAATTCATCAATCAGAGATATGCTTACCGCCGCCGAGATTCTTAAGGGCAAGACGGTTCATCCCGACGTTTCTCTCTCTGTTTCTCCCGGCTCGAAGCAGGTTTACACTATGATGGCGGAGTGCGGTGCGCTAGCCGAGCTTATCAAGTCGGGCGCAAGAATTCTCGAGTGCGCCTGCGGCCCGTGTATCGGTATGGGCTTCTCTCCGAAGTCTGCAGGCGTGAGTCTCAGAACCTTTAACCGTAACTTCCTCGCACGCAGTGGCACGAAGGATGCAGAGGTGTATCTTGTGTCTCCCGAGGTAGCCGCCGCATCGGCGATAACGGGCGTGTTCACCGACCCGACCGAGCTTGGTAAAGCTCCTGAAATCAATATACCGACAAGCTTTACCGTATGCGATAATCTTATCGAGATGCCTGCCGCAGAGTGCGAGGCAAAGAGCGTCACCGTCGAGCGAGGCCCGAATATCAAGCCTATACCCAAGGGAGAGACTCCCGAGGAGAATCTTGCGAAGAAGCTGATACTTAAGGTCGGAGATAATATTACCACCGACCATATTATGCCTGCCGGAGCAAAGATTCTGCCCTATCGCTCGAACGTACCGAAGCTCTCCGAGTTCTGCTTCACCGTATGCGACAAGGACTTCCCCGAGAGGGCGAAGGCTATGGGCGGCGGTGTCATACTCGGCGGACAGAATTACGGTCAGGGCTCATCACGTGAGCACGCAGCGCTTGTGCCTCTGTATCTCGGCATCAAGGCGGTTATCGCCAAGAGCTTTGCGAGAATCCACGTTGCCAACCTCATAAACTTCGGTATCGTACCCTTCACGCTTAAGTGCGAGGGCGACTACGACAGAATAAGCGAGGGGGACGACATCGAGATTGTCGGCTTCCGTGAGGCAATAGCGGATAAGGACGAGGCTCAGCTCGTCGATAAGACGACTGGCGAGAGCTTCACGCTTTCACTATCTCTTTCCAAGAGACAGAGAGAGGTTCTTCTTGCAGGCGGTCTGCTTAATTATACGAGAAATTCAAAGTGAAAAAATACCCGTGAAGGAAGGATGGAAAAATGATAGATAACGAAAGACAGCTCGACGAGGCGTGCGCCAAATTCAGAAAAATTCTCGAGCAGCAGCTCGTCCGCATCGAGGATATGAAGGCGCAGGGAGATTTTACTGATTACGCATCGAAAAAGACCATACGTATAGGCGTATGCGGCGGCGACGGCATCGGCCCGACTATAACGAAGGAGTCAAGAAGAGTCCTTGAATTTATACTCTCCGACCTTGTCGAGAGCGGAAAAATTGAGTTCGTCGATATCGAGGGGCTCACAATAGAGAACAGAATCGCTAAGGGCAAGGCTATCCCCGACGACGTTATGGCGGCGCTCAAGTCCTGCGACATAATCCTCAAGGGCCCGACCACCACGCCTCAGAAGGGCGACGGTATGCCCAACATCGAGTCGGCAAACGTAGCTATGAGAAAGGCGCTCGACCTATTTGCAAACATCCGTCCGGTTAAAGTGCCCGACGAGGGAATAAACTGGACTATCTTCCGTGAGAACACCGAGGGCGGCTATGCCGTCGGCTCTCAGGGCTTCAACGTGACCGAGGACCTTGCCGTGGACTTCACCATTACTACAAAGCAGGGCTCGGACAGAATCGCCAGACTTGCCTATGATTATGCGAGAAAGAACGGACTCGGCAGAGTGTCTCTCGTAACCAAGGCGAACGTAATCAAGACCACCGACGGAAACTTCCTTGAGGACTGTCACAAGGTAGCGGAGCTTTATCCCGAGATAGTAACCGACGAGTGGTATGCGGATATTATGACGGCGAAGCTCGTGGATAAAAAGCGCCGCCGTGACTTCAAGGTGCTCCTTCTTCCCAACCTATACGGTGATATAATCTCCGACGAGGCTGCTGAATTCCAGGGCGGCGTCGGTACGGCAGGCTGTGCGAATATAGGTAAAAAGTACGCTATGTTCGAGGCTATCCACGGCTCTGCTCCCAGAATGGTACGTGAGGGCAGAGAGAAGTACGCTGACCCCTGCTCGATGCTCCGCGCCTGCGTTATGCTTCTGTCTCACATAGGATATCAGGACAGAGCGGATAAGCTCGAGAGAGCTCTCGATATCTGCTCCTTCGAGGAAAAGAAGCTCGTTATAACCGGCAGAGACACCGGCGCTACCTGCTCGGAGTTCGGCGATTACGTTATGCAGACCCTCAAGGGGATAATGGCGTAAGGTAGTGGCTTATGGAGCGAGCAGGCGCTCCCGAGCTTTTGCGAAATAGCGCACCCCGTGCGTAGATTTTCGCCGCCTTTGCAAGGGTCAGATGGCTTTTGAGAGCTTAATTCGCTTTTACAAGAGCTACCCGCCTTCCTAGCGACCGCCCGTCTGGACGATGACTGTATTTAAAATACAAAAGGGACGAGATTTTCTCGTCCCTTTTGTATACGTTCTTGCCCGTCAAGGTATAGTGTGTTACACTATGCTTTGTTGGCAGGCGGTAAAAAATGATGCTTTTGCTTTCGCACCCTTTGATGAAGGGGCGGGAAGGAGAGAAGCTGTCCGACCGCGTCGCAGGCCTACTTATCCGAGCGTTTTTTTATTATCCTTGTGACAAGTACGGTCATATCGTCGGATGCAGGCGAGTGCTTTCTTGCGCAGGACAGTATTTTCTCGGCAAACTCCTTTACGCTTTTAGGTGCAGGCTTTGACAGCACCTCGGGCAGCCATCCCTCGCTCTCTGCCGCCACGCCGTCGGAAAGCATTATTATATAGTCTCCGCTTTCTACCGATACCTTTATCCGCTCGGCGTCGACGGTGGGGAAGAGTCCGAGCGGCGCTGTCTTCGAGCGGATTCTGAAGATGCTGGAATCTCTCTTGAGATAGGATGGCGCAGCTCCGCTCTTTATAAACGCCGCCTCACACGTATAGAGGTCGAGAGAAAACAGGTCGAGGGTGACCGAGCTCTCGTCCTTCGCCTGTCTGAGTGCATTGTTCAGTAGCTTTAAGACCGATTCCCGCCCGGTGCCTAATGCCAGGCTCTTTTTCATAAAGTCCACGGTGAAGCGGCTGGTATGCATTGCGTCCTCGCCTGAGCCCATTCCGTCCGCAAGAACGGAGAAGAAGAATCCGTCGGGGCTCTCGTAGAAATCGGCGCTATCGCCCGAAACGCTGCTCTTCTCACCCGTCGCCGCCGCCACAGCGTACTCTGCGGTATATTGGGGGCATACCGTCGATTCAAAGAGGGCTATATCCCCTTTGCGGTAGTATTCGGGGCGTGAGAGAGTCGACGAGAGCTCCTTTTCAATCTCCCTTATCAGCTCGGGGTCGGTAACTCTCGTGCCGTCGGGGTCGTGGCAGGCGACGATAACGTGCCTTTTTCTTTTGCCGACGACTCTTGCCGACACGCTGTCAAGACCTCTTTCCGAGAGCATCTTTGTGAGGGAGTCAGAGCGGGCGTCGTCCGTCGCCTTCTCGTATTCATCGGATAGGCGGGATTCGTTTATCAGCTTTGCGACGATGGGTATATCCTCGCATAGGGATTGTGATATGTCCTTGTGCCTGTCTCGCTCGAGCAGGGATATAGCTCTGTTGACCGCCTCGGAATAGCTTTCGGTGGTGTATGGATAGAGCGGCATCACATCCGCATCCGAGGGTGTAATTCTTCCGTTTTTGTAAAGTATGGTTGTCAAATTATCTAATATTTCGTCGGAAACGAAGGGATGGTCACTGTATGTTGAATCCTCGGAGAAGAACTCGTCGAGGGTCGCCGTAAGTATGCGGCGCAAATCCTCTTTCGTTATCTCATAGCTTTTTTTCTTATATTCCTCAATGGAATTCGACACAGAGTAAAGAGCACTCTCAAGAGAATCCAAGGAGCCTTTGAATTTATTTTTATATGATATTGTTACCGTGCCCACCATTTCCGAGGCTATCTTTTCTTCCTTTTCAGCTTCCTTTGGGGCTCGTTCCGTCGTCAGCTTATTTAAGAGGGGGATTGTTGCGGCAGCTCCGATGCAGTACTCGGGCAGCAGAGCTACAAGACCGACCAAGCCTTCGGTATAATAGCCCCACGCCGAAAGCGCCACACCTGCTCCCACGAGAGCGGGCAGAGCGCCGAGAGTGAAGAGAACTCCCGAGGCGATACCGCCAAGAGAGAAGGCGACAGCCGCCGTTGAGGAAACACCGAGCGATGAGAAGAAGGAGAGCACCGCCGCCTTTACCGCTCCGAATCTCTTTGCGGCGAAGACGGTAACTATCCCCGAGAAAACGTAAGAGGCTGAGATTCCGAGCAGAACGTATTCCTTAAGGCACAGCCCCAAGAGAAAAACGAGCGTAAGCGCCGAGCACTCGAAGAATATGCGTGACATTTTTTGCTTTTCGCTCTTGAGAGCTCGTGTAAGGGGTGAGCCCGCACCGAATATAACCTCTCTCGGAGAGTAGCCGCCCTCAAAAAGACCCGAAAGAGCAAAGACCGTGACGGGTGGAATCAAAACCATAGATACCCCGAAGAGCACCGTGCTGAGAGTAAAGCCGGAAAGCAAAACCTCGTACAGCCCTGCTATAAAGCCGCCGATAAGCGCCGCCGACATACGCAGAATCAGACTCTCGGTGAAAAGCGCAGAATAAGCGCCCGACTCGGACGAGTCGCTCTTATCGGTGCCCGAAACAATAACACGCAGAAAGACGACTATCACCGAAATCATAGCGTAAATTATGCCGCTTTTGCCGAGCGAGAGCGAGCCTGCAACCGCACCGAGAGCCGCAATCCATACTCCCTTAGGCAGAACCGAAACGAAGGCGATGCCCAGGGGGCGTGCGCCGAAAACAAGATGACCTCGGCTGACAAGAAATGATAAAAGGAACACAAACAGGTCGATTATTGCCGTTTCACGACTTCGGGCTTTGCTTATTCCGTCCTTCGCCTTAGCTACGAAGGAGTGGATAAACCCTTCCTTTTTTTCTTTATCTCTGCCCTTAGCCTTTGCCGACAGCTTGTCCATTCTTACCTCCCAAATATTGCGGCGATTCGGTTCTATGCCGCAGGATATACGCATATATTTTATATTTCCGTCTTTGAAAAAGCTGTCGGTTTAGGTTTGTATTTTTTTGTAAAAGGCGAAGGAATCAAGATGAACTCGGCGTTTTTATACCGTAAAGCGGTGAGGGGTGTGAAAAAACGGGGAAAATTGCGAAATAAAGGCGGTCTGAAATCAGAGGCGCAGTCTCTAAAAGAGGCGCTCTCGAGCCGGGGGCGCATATATTTCGGTGTGTCGGCTCGCAGACTTGCGGCTCTCGGGACTTTGGCCGTTAATAATGCGCAGATTTAAAGAAGAGAGAGGTTTGACTGCAAGAGAGATTTAACGAGGAGAAAAGGAGAGCATAACAAAAACACGCAGAGGGTGAGAGAAGAGCGAAACAAGCGGCGTCAAAAAAGCCCCGTTACGCAAAAGGTGCGCAACGGGGCTCTTGGAAAAGGGCGCTCTGTCCTTGGGGATAATCAGTTCTTAAGCGAGTGGATGGGCGCAGGGATTCTGCCGCCTCTGCCGATGAAGTCCGCGCAACTCTCGGAGTGCGTGGGCATAATGGGAGCGTAGCCGAGAAGTCCGCCGAACTCTGCCATATCTCCGACTGTTTTACCCCACACGGGTATTACTCTCACCGCCGTAGTCTTGGTGTTTACGACGCCGATAGATATCTCGTCGGCGATAATTCCCGATATAGTGGAAGCGTCGGTATCGCCCGGTATGGCTATCATATCGAGTCCGACAGAGCAAACCGCAGTCATCGCCTCGAGCTTCTCGAGGGTGAGAGTTCCCGCCTTGACGGCATCTATCATTCCTCTGTCCTCGGATACGGGTATAAATGCGCCGGACAGTCCGCCGACGTGGCTCGAAGCCATAACACCGCCCTTCTTGACCGCATCGTTTAAAAGTGCGAGTGCGGCGGTGGTGCCGTGCGTGCCGCAACGGCTAAGACCCATATTCTCAAGAATCTCCGCAACAGAGTCGCCCTGCGCAGGCGTGGGAGCCAAGGAGAGGTCGACGATGCCGTAAGGAGTGCCGAGCCTCTTTGCCGCCTCTGCGGCGATGAGCTGACCGACTCTCGTAATCTTGAAGGCTATCTTCTTTACCGTGTCTGCGAGGCCCGAAAAATCACACGCCCCCGCCTCTTTGATAGCGGCGGCAACAACACCGGGGCCGCTGACACCTACGTTTATAACCGTGTCGGGCTCGCCTATGCCGTGCAGGGCGCCTGCCATAAAGGGGTTGTCCTCGGGTATGTTTGCGAAAACGACGAGCTTCGCACAACCGATAGAATCCCTGTCACGGGTGAGGTAAGCTGTTTTTTTGATTATCTCGCCCATACGACGTACGGCATCCATATTGATGCCTGCTTTTGTAGAAGCTACGTTGACGGACGAGCAGATGTGGTCGGTCACGCTCAGCGCCTCGGGTATGGACTCTATGAGATTGGCGGCGCCCTTCGTAGCGCCCTTCTGAACGAGTGCGGAGTAGCCCCCGATGAAGTTAACGCCGAGTGCTCCCGCCGCCTTCTCGAGAACCTTTGCGATTTTTACAAATCCGTCGGCAGAAAGACCGGAGCCGACAAGAGATATGGGCGTCACCGATATCCTCTTGTTGACAATCGGAATGCCGTAGGTGCGCTCAAGCTCCTCGCAGACTCTTACGAGATTCTTGGCAGACGAGGTTATTTTATCGTATATTTTTTCTGCAAGGCGTGTAGGATCGTCCGAGATACAGTCGAAAAGAGAGATACCCATAGTAACCGTACGGATATCTAGATTCTCTTCCCGTATCATTCTGACTGTTTCGAGAATGTCGCCGGTATTCAGCATTTTTATATTCTGTGCATACTGTTGAAAATATCCTCGTGCATAACACGGATATCAACTCCGCACTCTCCTCCTCTTTTTTCCATAGACGTAGCAAAGTCCTTAAAATCGCTTGTGAGATTATTAATATCCACAAGCATTATCATAGTGAAATAATCCTTCATAACCGTTTGGCTTATGTCGAGTATATTAGCTCCGTGCTTTGCGCACTCGGCGCTCGCCGTAGCGATGATACCGACCTTATCTTTTCCGATAACCGTTACTACTGCGTTCATAGCGTACACCTCTTTCTTATGATAAGCCATTTTACCACAGTTTCGAGTTTTTTGCAAGCCCCCGATTGAAATTAAAATATATGTATGTTATAATTAAAAAAATAATAAGAGCGGGGTCTCTTTTTGCGAGGTAGTGATGACGAAGGAAGTAATGCCGTCGGGCGTTGTTATAATTGATAAAGGCGAGGGCGTCAGCTCTCAGCGAGTCGTGAATGCCGTGAAGCGCATCTACGGAGTGAAAAAGGCGGGACATACGGGTACGCTCGACCCTCTTGCTACCGGGGTTTTGCCCGTGCTTATCGGCAGAGGGGTGAAGGCGAGCGAATTTATGCTCACCGAGGATAAGAGATACGAGGCGACGCTCTTTCTCGGAATAACCACGGATACCGAGGACGTCACGGGCGAGGTGCTCTCTCGTTGCGACAGAATACCGACCGAGGACGAGGTTATGACGGCGGCAGGCGAGTTCGTCGGCAGAATAATGCAGACGCCGCCTATGTACTCGGCTATCAAGATAGGCGGGAAAAAGCTATACGAGCTTGCCCGAGAGGGTAAGACGGTGGAGAGAGAGCCCCGTGAGGTCACCGTTAAGCGCCTCGACGTAAAGAGACTTTCCGACAGAGAATACCTTCTCTCGGTCGAGTGCTCGAAGGGCACGTATATAAGAACTCTGTGCGCAGATATTGGCGCAAGACTCGGTACGGGCGGAGTAATGAAGACGCTCAGAAGAACGGAGGCCGCAGGCTTTACACTCTCCGACTCGGTTACGCTCGAGAGGCTGGAATCTATGACGGACGAGGAGCGGTGCGCTGCCGTTATTCCGACAGAGCGCATTTTCGGTGATGCGAGAAGGGTCGTCCTGCCCGATTTCTTTGCACGGCTGGCACGCTCGGGGCTTGAAATATACTTGAAGAAAATCAACGAGGACTTCCCCGTCGGTGCAAGGGTGCTTTTATACGACGGCCTAGGTTTCTTTGCTCTTGGCGAGGTCAGAGAGTATGAAGGCGGCAGAGCGATAAAGCCGATTAGGCAGTTTAACGTCTGATGATTCAAGGCTGAAAAAAAGAAGTCTTTCTCTATATTGAAAAACGGCTATGCCTGAGCCGTGTGAAAAAAGAAGGCAGAGGCTTACGCAACAGTCGTATGCAAGCAGCATCTCATACGAGGGAGCTGTGTGTAAAAGTATGACAATCGGCGCCTTCACGGCTGAGGCGGCAGAAAAAACAAACAGCTAAACGTCCCGGGCTTTGTCCTCGGGGTTGAAAAATGCTTTGGCGGCGGACTTTTGGAAAGGAGAGGGATATGGCAGAAAAGAAATGGACTCGAATGCAGAGGATGGCGATAGATACAAGGGACAGGACTCTGCTCGTGTCTGCGGCGGCAGGCTCTGGTAAGACTGCAACCCTTACGGAGAGAATAATATCCTCGCTCCTTGACTCTGAAAGACCTATGAAAATAGAGAATATGCTCATCGTCACCTTTACGAATGCGGCTGTCGGTGAGCTCAGAGACAGGATTTCTGCAGCGCTTAAAAAGGCGATAGCCGAGCACCCCGAGAACAAGGAGCTCGAAAGACAGCTCTTGCTTCTTCCGGGAGCAAAAATATGCACGATAGACTCCTTCTGCTCGGATATACTCAGGGCTAACTGCGAGCGTGTCGGGGTCAACCCCGGCTACAGAATAGCCGACGGAGCAGAGGCGGAGCTGATTGCGGAGAGGGTGCTTGACGGAATCTTCGAGGCTGTGTATGACGGCAGATTGCCCGAGGTGGCGTCTGCGGACGAGCTCGAGGAGCTCGCAGATTGCCTTACGGAAGCGAGGTCGGTGGGCGATCTGGCTTTGAACGTCAGGCTGATTTATAAGGAGCTCGAGAGCTCTGAGGAGGGTGTCCACACCTTCGGAAGGCTGCGCCGTGAGTTCGATACGATGTGCTTTGTCTCACCCGAGAGAACGACCCTCGGGGCATACCTTATGAAAAAGGTGCACGCCTTCGCCTCTCATTACAGGCGCATTCTGGACGGAGTAAGGAGCGCCGTGTCCTCTTATGCCGACGTCAAGCTTGCGAAGATAGATGAGATTTTGCTTTGCGACCTTGATTTCCTCAGAAGCATAGAGGCGGCAGAGGACTACGAGACGGTAAGAGGGCTGTTCCTCGGCTACGAGATGCCGAGGTCGGTATCCGTACCGTCGGCATATAAGGACGCCCTGCCCGACGTCACCGCAATAAGGCGGAGTATGCGCAGCGAGATGGACGAGCTGAACGACGGCGTGTTTTACTCTTCGGGCGAGGATATTCTTCGCACCTACGACGGCCTTTACAGAGTTCTCGGAATACTTGAGAGAATACTTGAGAAATTCCATACCCTCTTCCTTGAGGAGAAGCTGTCGAGGGGAATATGCCAGTACTCAGACGTCGAGAGATTTACCTACGAGTGCCTGTGGCAGGACGGAGAGCGGACGGATATAGCAGTTTCGGAGTCGAAGCGCTTTGATGCCGTGTATATAGACGAGTATCAGGACGTAAACAGCCTGCAAAACAAGATATTTGAAGCAATATCCCGCCCCGACAACAGGTTTATGGTTGGCGATATAAAGCAGAGCATTTACCGCTTCAGAAGTGCAAACCCCGACATCTTCGCCTCTATGAAGGCGAGCTTTCCCGAGATAGACAGCGAGGACGCATATCCCGAGGCATCCATATTTATGTCGGAGAATTTCCGCTCCGACAAGGGAGTGATAGATTACGTAAACTCTGTGTTCGACCGCCTGTTTACATTTGTTAAGGACAGCATAGGCTACACCGACGGCGACCGCTTAAGATATGCGAAGGTTTATCCGTCCGGCGAGCCCGAATATAAAAAGCCCGAGCTGTGTATTGTTGACAAGGAAACCGACGCTTACGTGAAGGCGCTCGGGCTCGAGGGAATTGACGGTGCGGCGCCTATCGTCGTCGCACAGAAGATAAAGGAGCTTTTGAAAACGGGCAGACTTTCCGACGGCAGAGCCGTACGCCCGTCGGATATAGCGATAATTCTGCGCAATACACACGGCAAGGACTCGGAGTATGCAAGGGCGCTCGAGCTCTTCGGTATTCCCTCGGTAAAGGCAGAGGACAAGACCTTCTTTATGAATTCCGAGGTGCTGCTTGCGCTCTGTCTTCTCAATAGTATAGACAATCCGAGGCGCGACGTGTATCTTGGCGGCCTTATGTGCTCGCCGCTGTGCGGCTTCAGGGCGGATGATCTGACACGGATACGCACTTCGGGCGGAGAATGCCTTTACGAGAGTCTTTTAAATTACGTTTCCGAGAACCCCGAATATTTTCTCGGCAGGAGCTTTTTAAATAAGCTCGAAAAATACAGAACTCTCGCAGAGGGCACCTCGGTAGACGTGCTCGTAGGAAGGCTTTATCACGAGACAGGGCTTATGTCTCTTGCGGCATCGAAGGGGACGAAGGAGTATCTTCTTTTGCTCTATGAGCACGCAAGAAAATTCGAGTCGGGCTCTTATAAGGGACTTTACAATTTCCTCAGCTATATAAACAGTATTCTCGAAAGAAAGAGCGAGTTCGATAAGCGCAGAGCGCCCGAGGGTGAGAATGCCGTCAGAATAATAACTGCGCATTCCTCAAAGGGGCTTGAATATCCGATAGTATTTTTTGCCGAGGCAGAACAGAGGCTGTTCAACAACCGTGACTCTCAGCCGAGGGTGATTATGGATGAAAAGCTCGGAGTAGGTATGTATTTAAGAACGCCGTCCGGCTTGGGGCTTGTTGAGAACCCGACCAAATACATCCTTCTTGACTACAAGAAGCAAAGAAGGGTCGAAGAGGAGATGCGAGTTTTGTACGTGGCGTTGACACGTGCGAGGGAGCAGCTCTACGTCGTCGGTACTCTTGGGCTTAAGAAGGATGATTTTCTTCTCCGTGCAGAAATGGCAGAGGAGTTTTTGTCTGATTACAGCGTATATAACCTTTCGAGCTATCTCGATATGATAGTTGCTGCTGTCGGCACCGAGCATAAGAGCCCCGAGGAATTTCTAGACGAGATGCCCTCGCAGCTCGGTGACGGCGTCGAAAAGGGCGGATGCAGCATCGATATGGCAGAATCAGAGGCGGACTCAGACACCGATGACGGTCGGCTCTCCGAGCTCTTTGCCCTTCGGTTCGGCTTCGAGTACCCTACGCCGTATCTCACACGCCTGCCTTCAAAGCTTTCGGTGTCTAAGCTGTACCCGGCGATACTCGATGACTCGTATGACGAGCCCGTGACGCTTTCCTTTGACACGGACGGCGCCGAGAGAAAAGAAAAGAGAGGGAAGAAAGGGAAGAGGCGAGCTCCCGACTTTATAGACTCCGAGGGCGGGGAGAAAAGCAGAGAGATGGGTATCGCCACCCACCTTGTGCTCCAGTTCTGCGAGCTTGACAGGCTGTCTGTACTCGGCGCTGAGGATGAAGTCGGCAGGCTGGTGTCCGAGCATTATATATCTCAAAAGGATAAGGAACTCGTGAGGCTTGACGAGGTTGAGCTGTTCAGGCGCTCTCGGCTTATTGAAAGAATGAAGGGAGCGAGGCGGATTTACAGAGAGCAGAGGTTTAACGTTCTTCTCCCTGCAGAGATGTTCACCGCCGATGAGGAAGCGAAGAGAGCCTACGAGGGCAGAAGGATTCTCGTGCAGGGAGTCATAGACTGTCTTATAGAGGACGAACGGGGTGAATTCTGCCTTGTTGACTACAAGACGGACAGGCTTACGAAAGAGGAACTCGCTCATCCGCAGCTGGCAAAGAAAAGGCTTAAGGCGTCTCATGCGCTTCAGCTCTATTATTACAGCAAGGCGGTGGAGCGGATGTTTGGTAAGCCACCCTCCCGTGTCGAGGTATATTCCCTGCCGCTTGGAGATACCGTAGACGTCAGGATTTGCAGTCCGGACGAGCTTGTGAATGGAGAATAAAAATGGAGATGAATAAAGAATCGCTTTCTCACATAGAGAATATCAAGAAGGATGCAAAAGAGAGCAAAACAAGAGATTTGCAAGCATTTGTTTACAAAATCGTTGATTCTACAAATATAGAAGCCGACAGATTTGCGTGTCAAAGCCCGGGGGTCGACGCACTCCTTATAGCGGACGGGCAGACGGCGGGCTCGGGCAGACTCGGCAGGAGCTTCTACTCTCCCTCGGGCTCGGGGCTCTATATGACGCTGCTCTTTCACCCGTCGGGAGCTTCGCACGACGGCGTCTTTTATACGGCTATCGCCGCCGTTGCGGTTACAAGAGCGCTCGAGGCGCTCACTCCTCTTCATCCTTCTATAAAGTGGGTGAACGACCTATACGTCGATGGCAGGAAGCTGTGCGGCATTCTGTGTAAATGTAAGTTCAACCCCGAGGGCGGCGTATCTTATATGTCGCTTGGCGTGGGTGTAAACCTTACCGCATCCGATATGCCCGAGGATATCCGTGATATTGTCACCTCGGTCGAGGCTTCGGGCGGCGGCTCTGTCGACCGTGACGAGCTTGCCGTGCGGATATGCGACGAATTCTTCTCGGCTCTTTCCGAGGCTCGGGAGAGTGTAATGGAGTTTTACAGGTCGCACAGTCTGCTTACGGGAAGGCGTGTAAGGGTTGTATCCCCCTCGGGTGATTACGACGCTGAAGTCAGAGGAATCGGGGGCGGCGGAGAGCTGCTCCTCGAGACGGATGACGGAGAGCGTGTTACGCTATCTACGGGCGAGGTAACCGTAAGGGTGCATAAGGACGGCTGACGGAACACTTTCCGAGTCGGACGCAATGCCAAATGCGGATAGCCGTAAGAGAGTCGAACTAATAAGCCTGGCGACGATAAATTTTAGCGTCTTTCGTCGTACTAATCCTTGTTAAGTGCTACTTAACTGCGGCTCATTACACCAAAATCCGCAAAAAATTTATTCGCCGACGGGTGTCGTACAGTTTTAAAAGAAT
>JAZORO010000020.1:0-7017 GCA_045656605.1 Eubacteriales bacterium | reverse complement strand
TGATGTGATGCTTGCCCACTGTGCCTAAGGCACAACATCACAGCCGTAGGCTACATCACAAGGCGAAGCCGGCATCACTTGCCCGTAAGGGCAAACATCGTTCGGCTGACCTGCTTTATCGCAGGTCGCCGTTCCCTCGCCTTTTTATATTTCCTTTTCTGCCCATTGTCTATTGACTGTCTTTCAAGCTTCAAGCTTCACTTTTCTTTCCCTCTCTCCTGCCCATTCTTCTCATTTTCACGGGAAGAGGCAAGGGAGCGCAGCTTTTGTACGCCGCTATAATCCTTTTCAAATCCGAGGCGCTCTCAGTGGTGAAGATAAAATGACCGTTAATCCCCTCGGTGGGTTTATCGAGCGCATAGGTTATTGCCGAATTCAATATGACGTTCCTATGCCGATATTCACGCTTCATCGGGAACTGCGCACCTATACGGTCGCAAAGAGCCGCCCTTCCGCACGCCGAGCATCCGCCCGAGTCCTTGATAAAGCATCTCTCGGTCAACATAAGAGGCACTCTGCCGTAGATAACGGCTCGTCCGCCGATAGCTCTCGCAGAGCTGTATGACAGCTCGCAGGACAGGATAACGTCATCGCCGACAAGCTCCTCTATCGCATCCCGTGCGAAGGAATTGGATACGTTCATCCTAAAGTCGGAGACTGCGCTTAACCCGTACTCTCTGACGAGGGGGATGTGACCGAGATTTCCGATAAGTGCGCACGTCACTCCTCTTTCCTTAGCCTCAGAGAGCATACGCCTGACCTCGGCGAGCTCCGACTCGAATATCACGGGGGGCAAGCACACGCCTACGCCCGAGATACCGTCGCTCGGTAAATACTTATCAAGCGGCACGAACACGTGCGAGAACACGTCGGAAAGATTCATAGAATACAGGCTTTTCGCAAGACCCGTGTCGTAAAAATAGGCTGTCGGCTTAGATTTACGGAAGCTGCGCTTTCCCTTTAACACACGTGAAATTTCGTCATACGGTGCAGGCTCGCAGGTGCGCTCGGATGAGAATTCAAGCCCCTCCTGCGCCGCTCTACGTAACCCGTTAAGGGCGGCGGGCGAGAGGTTCAGCCCGTCATCGAGAGTAAGCGTTACGTCCGACTCGCACAATGAAAGGTACGTGCCACCAAGCTTTCTTATCCTCGATATAACCACGTCGGGCGTAAGCGGCGAGGTCAAAGCCTCGTTCGGCGCATCAAAAACGGCTGTAAACTCTGCACGGGGCAGGGTGTCGGGCTTTGTGCCCTTGTATTTGAAGGTGAGCGTAACTCTTTTTTCACGCTGTATATTCACCGTCGCCTCGACGGGCACGGGTATCGGCTCATACGCTCTGGTACCTATTTCACGAGAGAGGAGCTTATCCTCCTTGCTCCTCGTGCCGAGCATCCCTTTATCCTTCTTATCGACAAAATATCCGTCGGTAAAGCCGCCTCTCGAGAACGCCTTCTGAAGCAGCGCAAGCTCGTCCGCCGTCGCATCTCTGTACTCATCGAGAAGACGCCTGTACACAGAGGTAACCGTGTATACGTAGTCGGGCGACTTCATCCTGCCCTCTATCTTCAGCGACGCCGTGCCCGAATCAATAAGCTCTCTTATATGAGAAGCGAGACACATATCCTTGAGGGAGAGCTGGTAACCCTCGCTGTATGGCAATCGACAGGGCTGTGCGCACTCACCTCTGTTTCCGCTTCTGCCGCCGACGAGCGAGGAGTAGAGGCACTGACCCGAGTAGCTGACGCACAGCGCCCCGTGCAAGAAGACCTCTGTCTCGCATTCGGTCTCTTCGGTGATGCGGGATATATCCTTGAGGAGAAGCTCTCTTGCGAGCACAACTCTTTTTAATCCGAGTCGGGCGGCAACCTCAACGCCCTCGGAGTTATGTATCGACATCTGAGTAGAAGCGTGCAGCTCCATATCGGGCAGATACCTTCTGATTAGGCGTATGAGTCCGAGGTCTGTGACAATGAGGGCGTCGACACCCGCTATATACAGCTGCTCGGCAAATTTAAGCGCAGCGACAGGCTCATCCCCCTCGAGTAGCGTGTTCAGTGTCACGTACAGCCTCACACCGTGCAGGTGGCAATATGCAACCGCCCTCTTTATCTCGGGAAGGTCGAAGTTCTTAGCGTAAGCTCTCGCACCGAATGCTCTGCCGCCGACATATACGGCGTCCGCTCCGCCTTCCACCGCCGCATACAGGCATTCAAAATCGCCTGCGGGTGATAAAAGCTCGGGTAGCTTTTCACTTCTTCTCATACCTCTCCTTTCCCGACCCAACCGAGTACGTTTTCCTCGTATCGGTCTGCGATGCAAAATTTCTTTACTTTATTTTATCAGATAAGAGAGCCTCTGTCAATCGTAAAATTAATTCTTAAAAGAGCCTCACTCGCCCCCTCCTTTTTTCTTTTTGTTTTTTCGCTCTACTGTACGGCGTACCGCCGCCGGTCGCACACGCTAGGACGCACGTGCACAAGAAAAAAGGGGAAAAAGGCAGCCCTACGCTCGCTCTGTGTACTAAAAAAGCGAGCCACGTGCTCGCTTTTTCTATTTTTACTGCAAGAACAAGGGTCGCATTTGCCTATCCTTCAAGAGGTTAAGAATTGCCTCGTGCATCAACTCGAACCGGGCGACAAGCGAGTGCGGCTTTCCGCTCGGGTCGTCCTGCTTCATCGGAAGGAAGTAAACCGCCTTACGGCATAGAAGGCGTGATATACTCTCAAGGTTCTGTGACATAGCGTCGTTCGACGCAAGGGCTATCAAAAGAGGTCTATCCGCCCTCAGATGCGCCTTAGCCGCCATTGTAGCGCAGGTGTCCGTTATTCCGTGTGCGAGCTTTGCAAGGGTGTTCCCCGTGCACGGAGAAATTATCAATAAATCCTGCGGATTCTTCGGCCCCAGGGGTTCAGCGCCCACAACAGTGCGGATAATTTCTCTCGAGCACAGCTGCTCAACCTTCTTTGAGAATTCCTCGCAAGAAGCAAACCGTGTATCGGTATAATATGCGTTCTCACTCATTATCGGCTGAACCTCACACCCGCATTCCACAAGATGTACGAGCTGTCGGAAGGAGCGCTCAAAGGTACAAAACGACCCGGTAAAGCAATAACCTACCCTAAGTCCCCGAAGCCCCTCGGCATCCTGCGGCTCGTGTACCGTATTTTCCTTTTTCCTGAGTTCATCGAAGCTCATTCTATTCCTCGCTTTCTAACTATTGTTTACATAGAAACCGTTCAACAGACCTGAACCATATCTTTCCTGCGCTGTACGGGAAGACTCGCGCCGGAATCGACGGGTACTTCTCCACGCCCTCGACACCGGGGAAATTGTCTCCCGATGCAAGATCGATAATCCTCAAATTCTTGAATTCCTGCCTACCCGTGTCAAAAATAACGGCAGGCGCAGTGTTTATCAAAGCGTCAAGGCCGACAAGAGGAGAGTCGGGAGTGCTGCTCTTCGCCGATATTCCGGTCGAGCACAAATCCAGCCTTGTATCGTTCCTCGTGGTATATACACGCACGCAGGCTCCGTGATACAAAAGCGAATTTACAAGCCGCTTTCCTATCCTGCCGTAGCCTACGACACCCACCACCATATCGGCAATAGCTCTATCCGATGTAGATAAGAGGATTCCGAGCGTAGCGAGCGAGGTCAGTTCCGCATTCTCCAAGAGGAACTCCTCGTCCTTCGCCGAGTCGCACACGGTAGCGCCAACTCGCAAGAGCTCCTCTTTCAGCTCCTCGGGTATTCCGTAGCCGACGACCAAGCTCCCCTTCCCTGCGAGGGGCGGCACTGCCGTTAGCGGTATGTCTGTGCTCTTCAAATTCTTTCCGTCGATGGTAGTTGGTATAGGCAGGACGATTATCTTAGAAAATCTCTCGGTTGTGCGGCTCGCTCCAAGCAATTCAGACAGCGCTTCTCCTCGACCGCTCCTCTCGTAAGTGTGTATTATCATAATGTCTGTTTCTCCTTGCTTCGTCCCAATTATCCTCGGGCGAAGTTCGACTCGCTCTCAGCCGACCTCGAACGTCTCGAAAATGCTAAGGGCTCGCCGAGGCGGGGATAGTTTCCTCGCCTACTTCCTATATTATGTATAGCGGTAGAAAACGTTCTTCTTATCCTGCCTGCACGGTGCGTCGGCTATGATGAGGCTAAACCCGACCTCTGCTCTTCCTCTGCGCTTTTTATGAGTGTGGCTCCGAGCCTTCTAAAGCCGCCCCGCTTTTCTTTCAGCCTGTCCTTTGCTCGTATGCCCTGTTGTCGCTCCCCCGAGCCTAGGAAGGTGACTATATGCTCGACCTCGCTTTCTTTGTGAAAAAAGCAACAAGCTCTTGCGGAGTTCCTTTTCCGCAAGAAAAAAGAGCGACGGAGCTCTTACCGTGATACTCTCGACGGAATAACCACGCTAAGGGCTCTCCCGCCCTTTCTTAATTACTCTTGCTTTTTCGAGAGCGTACGTGACGTTCATCGCCGTCTCTCGGCTCTCGAGCTAAAATGGGCTCGACTCTCGCACTCAGCTCGAAGTTTTACTTTTCGCCTCGGCTCTAGCCCTTCTATTTCAGTCTTAACGCCCGACCTTAATATTCAAGCTCACACTTCAGCCTGAGCCCTCATCCTTAAATGTCAGCCTCGGATTTCACGCCTTACTTTTCGCCTCGGCTCCAAAGCTTCAACCTCAGTCTTAGCTCTCTCGGCTGTCATTCTCCATCATCTCGGTCATTTTGCTCCACTTCTCGAGTATCCACTTCTTGCTTTTGTCGTATATGCTTGCCGCTCCTGCCAGCGCCAGCGCTCCTATTGTGATGAGTACTCCTGTGTGTCTTTTTCTTCCTTCTGTTTTCTTCATACGCCTTTTTTCTCCTTTTTTACTTTTTTATATATTTCCCATTGATGCATAAATTATTTACTCGGTTGACAAAATCGCTTATTTATAGTAAAATTTATTTAAGAATAAGAAGGAGAAAGTCCTTATGGTTAAATGTAAAAAATGCGGATATGAGGGAGAATACACGTCGCAATACTGCCCTGAGTGCCGTGCGCTGCTCACCTTCACTAATGATGAAATAAAGGCTCTGTCGGAAAGCGTCGAGTATGCGCTCTCCGCACGGGACTATGCGCTGGCAGAGGAGTGCTACCACATCCTCGCAGACCTCGGCGACCCGAGAGCAGAGAGAGAATACGCCTCTATCCTCGAGGAAGGCAAAATCGTAAAAAGAAATCTCGACTCAGCGATGAAATACTACTCGCTTGCGGCGGAGAAGAACGACCCGCACTCTGCGTACAGATACTCACGCCTGCTCGACAGGACGAGCGCTGAGGCTGCGGATTTCTGGCTCACCTACTCTACCGTGCTGGGCTGCTCAGAGGCTTTCCCTGTGCTTGCGGAAAGGCTGAGTGCAAAGGGTGACGAAGCCGGAGCTAACTATTTCTACTCCGTCGCCGCCGAGAAGGATGATATCGACAGCATAGTCACACTGGCTTCGAGATACTATGACGGCATAGGCACAGAGGCAAGCCCAGAAATCGCTAAGTGGTATATGGATAAGCTCACCTTGCCGCCTATACACGCAATTAAGCTTGCATATAAGCTCCGCTCGGTTAAGGCGACAGAGCCCCCGAGGCCGATTATCGATGACTATGACGGATTCCTCAAAAATCTTGCGGGAAAGGCAAAGGCGCACGGCTTCTATTCTGCACTCTTCACCCTCTCCGAGCTGCTCTCAGACAGAGGCGACCTCGACTCGCTCGCAACCCTCGGCACGCTCTACCTGGACGGGCTAGGCACACATAGAGATGCGGAAAAGGCTCTGGACGCTCTGAAGACAGCCGCAGATATCGGCTCAGAGAAAGCCGCAAGAGCGCTGGGAGACGCATATATATCGGGTAAGCTCGGTAAGGGTGACCCCGAGACAGCGCTCCTTTATTACAGCCGTGCGGCAGAGCTGGGTATGACTAACGCATACGAGATTATGGGCGATATTTATATGGACGGCAGACTCGTCAAGAGAAGCATACCCGAGGCGATACGCCTATACAGCCTTGCGGCGAACGATGGTCACACGTCCGCAAGAGCCAAAGCCGAGAAGCTGATATCAGACCGAGAGGCGATATTTAAAAGAGGGCTTGACCTTGTCGCCAAGGATAGCGCCGAGGCGTTCCGCTCGTTTGCCATAGCGACGGGCATGGGGCACGTGGATGCCGCGCTCGAGCTCGCTAAGTGCTATGAATGCGGCATCGGCGCGAAGAAGGACAGACAGAGCGCCTTCATCTGGTACAAAAATGCGTCCGAATGCGGCTCGGATGAAGCTTCTTATTACCTGGGTCTGTGCTACTCGAGGGGTGTGGGTACCGCCTTTTCCTTCGATAAAGCGAAGGAAGCTCTCCTGATTGCCGCAAAGCACGGCATCGCAGGCGCAGAGAAAGAGCTACAACGCATATACGAGAACAAAAAAATACATATGCTCAGAGCCGCCTACGCTAAGGCAATGGAGCTCATCTATATGAAGAAGGCAAAAGAGGCTATCCCGTCGCTTGAGGTCTGCCTTAAGCTCGGGCACACGGCAGGAATCTATACGCTCGGATGCCTTTATGAGTTCGGTATCGGTCCGGAAACCGACAGAGCCTATGCAAAGGAGCTGTACGACAAGGCGTTTGACGCAGGTTTTTCGGATGCTCGTGCGGTGCATAAGAAGCGTATACTTCAAATGTCTCGTTCTTAGATTCGGGCTTCGGTATACGGGTGTAAACGAAAAACAAAATTAGGGTTAATTCATTAAGTTTTAGCCTCTATACCACCTGTTTGCTAGTTTATTTATCTAAGGTTGAAAATCCGCCTTTTGGTCTGATTTTCTTCGTCTTTATTGTAATTTTGCTTTTCTAGCCCCGTTTCGTCGCTCAGCGTACCCTTGTACGCTTCTCGCTCCTCAGCCGGGGCTTTCCGCTCCGTCTCCCTTCGCCCGTCGAGCTTTGGTATTTTGGCGCAAATCTCCCCTCACTCCCACTCGCAATACCCT
>JAZORO010000019.1:0-6842 GCA_045656605.1 Eubacteriales bacterium | reverse complement strand
TGCGTTTGATAGCATATTGTTGTAGTGGCTCTGCAGGGAGCAGCCGGGGATATAAAGATTGACCGCCTTTATGTCAACGCCCTCTTTTTTTGCCAGACGGTGCAAATATCTTTGAGCATCCTGTGAGAAGCTGTTTCCAATAGATAATATTTTCATTTAACTATGCAATTTTCCTTTTTCGATTTGGAACTAATCGGGTCAGCTTTGCGGAAGGAGACAATTCATTGTTGAATTTTACGTTCGAGACAAACGACACTCTCGACGTGGGTCAAGAGTGCAAAAGGTATATTTTTAGGCAAAAAACGGGGGTTGTAAAGCCAAAAAGTCCTCAAAACATAGATAGAAAATATCATTTGTCTCTGATTTTTGAGCAGTTCTTGGGAACAGATTAACATACTAAAAAATTTTTCCACCGAAGTTGCCGAGTGTTCCAATTTTCATTACATAGGTCACCAAAGCAACGAGTGCAGGTGGGGCGGAAAACGGTTGTAATTCCGTTGCTAATGTTAACATTGGTGTTCCATCATCGTAAATAAATTGAGCTTTCCAATCGTAAGGGTCAAGCAACCATTCAGGTTTTATCTTCCAACTTTCATTACGGTATTTTTCAAAAATATTAGGTGATGCAATCAGTTTAATATGGTTGTATTGGCTCTCGTTTAATGATATACCATTGGTTGTCACGCCGCCGTGAATATTTGTATATTCCACTGATAATTCACGGGAGACGAGGTTTATTTTAAAGGAATAAACTGGATTTGTCCACGCATCAGTAGCATTGAAGATAATAATCGTGTATGACATTAATGCTCCTTAAATCGTTTAACAATGTAATTTTGTTATTTTCAAGTCTTTGACTTAACAGTGGTAATTGAAGCAATCAACATTCTTCTGATCTTACCACACTTGTTTCGTAAGGATTTGAAAGTAAGCTCATCAATAATACCGCTCTTACATAAAACGCTAAGCCAAGTTTCGGTTTCGTTCGCTTCCTTTTGGGCAATTTCTAACTTATGTACGAAATCCGCGTTGCTTTCGGCATACTTTGCCTCTGCAATGTTTGCGCTGATCGAAGAAGCACTGCGGATAAGCTGTTTTGTATATTCGGGGCGTCCCTTTATTTTTGAGCATAATTCGGTAATCTCAACAGCAAATTCGATTGAGAGTTCGTGTGAGGTTTTGGGCATAAATACTCCTTTTGGTCCACCTGTGGTGGAGTGATATGGACGGCGATGCCGTCGTGATATGGCGCAACTTAGTCGCGCGTGATATAGACTTCTCCGAAGTCGTGATATAAAAAACCGTCGGCTTTCGTGATATGCTTGCTGTCGCAAGCGTGATATGCTCGGCAAAGCCGAGCGTGGAACGCCATCGCCTGACGTCGCGTGAAAACTCCTTACGGCTCCGCAGAGCCATATCACGCACCCGAAGGGGTCATATCACGAACGCGAAGCGTTCTGTATCACGCGCCGTAAGGCGTTATATCACGTCGCTTTGGCTGACCGCGTCAGACAAACGACACTCTCGACATGCCCCGTCATCGGGAACAAATCCACGGGAGTGACGCTGTCGTATGAATAGCCGCACGCCTTGAGTACGAGGAGATCTCTTGCGAGTGTTTTCGGGTTGCAGGAGATATACACGATTTTTCTCGGGCAGAGAGACGCTATATGCATGAGCAGCTTTTCGTCCGAGCCGCCTCTCGGCGGGTCGAGTATAACGATATCGGGTTTTATTTTGTCTTGTCTTTCGGCTTCTGCGGCTTCGAGAATTTTTTCGGCGTCGGTGGCGTCTCCGCAATAGAAATGAGCGTTGTCTATTCCGTTATCCCTTGCGTTTTCCTTAGCGCATTCGACGGCGCTCTCAACTATCTCGATTCCCACGACCTCGCCGGCTTCCTTTGCCATAGAGAGTCCTATTGAGCCGGCGCCGCAGTACAGGTCGAGCACAAGGTCGGACAGCTGTGGGCTTGCGAGCTCCTTCGCCTTTTTGTAAAGAAGCTCCGCTGCGTCGTGGTTTACCTGGTAGAAGGACGGCGCTGTTATTTTCAGCCGCACCCCTGCGAGCGTGTCGTAAATATAGTCTCTTCCAAAGAGTGTCTTGTATTTGTCCGAGAGCACTACGTTCGTGCTTTCCGTATTCAGATTGAGAAGTATGCCGACAACGTCGGGGAAGCGATTCGATATTCTTTCCGCAAGCTCCTCTGAGTGTGGCAAGGACTTTCCGTTTATCACAAGCGTCAAGAGTATCTCTCCCGATACCTCTCCCCGTCTCAGATAGATATGCCGCAATAAGCCTGTTCCGCTTTCTTCCTCGTAAACCGAAATCGAGAAATCTTCAAAGAATCTTACGAGCTCGCCGACAATCTCCGAGAACACCTCGGGTGTCAGCGGACAGTCGGATATAGAGGTGACCCTGTGGCTCTTGGGAGCGAAGAATCCGACACAGTATCTTCCGCCGGAAAAGGATACGGGGTATTGCGCCTTGTTTCTGTATCTTGTTTCGTTGGGAGATGCAATTATTTTCTCGGTCACAGTGCCTTTATGCTCGCCGGAATTAAAAAGATGTCTGACATAGCTCTCTTTGAGAGCGCACTCGTAAGGATAGGACACGTTCTTGTAAGCGCAGCTATGACACTTGCACTCGTGGCATCTGTCAGTGACTCTGAGCTCAGACGGGGTTAGAAGCTCTTCGAGCCTGCCGACCGTGTATGAGGAATTCACCTTTATTACTCGGACTCTTGCCACGTCGCCCGGTACTGTGTCGGCGACGAATATTACAGCCCCGGATATCCTTCCGACGCCGAAGCCGAGGTCGGTAAGGTCGGTTATCTCAACCGTATGGACTGTGTTCTTTATAATCGCAGAGCCCTTTGCCCTTTTTTTCATACGAATTCCTCTTTATATTTGTTTCTGTAATCCTTCGGAGTCATACCGAACGCACTCTTGAAGGTTTTCGCAAAATAGGAAGCGTCGGTAAAGCCGCATTCCTCGGCGATTTCATTTATGCTTTTGCTGCCTTCTGCGAGCAGAGAGCAGGATAATTTCAGCTTGTAGGAAATGATATATTGCCTTAGTGTCTGACCCTTGCACTCCTTGAGCTTTTGGCTGACGTAAAAGGGATGATAGCCGAAAACAGCGCCGATTTCCGTATTGGATATATCATCGCTTATGTTATCCCGTATGTAATTATCTAGCTGCTCTATCATTCTGACGGGCAGTGAGCTCTCGCACAGCTCGGCAACCTTTACCAGCGTCATTTTCAAAACAGCCGAGAGCTGCGCGCGGTAATGCCCCTCAGCACTGATGAACAGGCGGTACATTCTTTCGAAGCTGTCCCGCTCGCTCTCGAGCTCCTCTGCGTATATGACACGGTCGAAGGGAGCAAAAAGCTCCGCATCCCGAAGCCCGTCGGGCGTAAAAAGCTCGGGCGAGACGGGGGTCAGACGATCGGTCATATTAGAGCGGGCTGCCGTCAGGTCAAAGTCCACGGCTACGATGCGAAAGTATTTTCCGCTAAGCTTATATTTTTTTCCGGCAGGGATGAATATGAGCTGACCTCTTGTCATATTTGTCACGGTCTTGTCGACAGAAACGGAGATGCCGCCGGACAGAACGTAGAAAATGCGAGAGTCATAGGCTATTCTCTCGCCGTTTTTGTTCAGCTTTTCATATACCGCAACGTTGCGGACGAAGGGATTTAAGATAGCTATACTCATATCAGTCTCCCGTACATATTAGTCCATCCTATATTCTAGCACCAACGTCGTGACAAATCAATAGATTTTAAAATATATTTAGAAAATATTATGCGCACGTGAGTAGAGCGCTGAACGTATCGGGCGGTGTGTGTCATGCGACTTGACATATCAGGCGGAAAATGGTAAAATAGACGAAAAGTGAGGTGTATTATATGTTCAAGCATACGATGGCGGCTTATAACATCATAGCCGACGATTTCAGAAAGCTCAAATTCGTCTTTACCCTGGTTACTCAGGCGATATTCTTCATATATTCGATATATTCGATATTTACCGAGAGAGGATTCCTAATAGCGAATAGCATATTTGCGGCGCTGGCGCTAGGGTACTTTGTATTCGTCGCCTTTACATACGAGAGGCAGGACAAGGATACCGAAAAGGCGAAGCGCTTCGCCTCAAGGGCAACAAAGTGGGTCAAGCTGTCGGTAAACCTAGTTACACTGTCCGTAATGATATACAACGCATACTTCGGAATTACCGGGATGACGGTATTTTCTCTTGTTATGCTCGCTTTTATGGTGATAAGCTGGGTTGTGCAGGTCTTCGCACAGATTGCCCTGTATTACGTTGAGCACAGGCTTATTCTTTTCTGGCACGGGATGGTAGCCGACTTTGAGCCGGTCATCAACGTCGGTACAGGAATATCCAGAGTCGTCAGAGTGGTTAAGGGCGAGGACGTTGAGGATGGTGAGAACGCTTTCACACTGCCTGATAAGAGCCGTGAGATTCTTTCCGCAAGGGTGGATGCAGACAGGCAGGATAGACTTGAGAAAAAGGGGAAAAGGCATAGCTGGGGTCAAAGAATCAGAAATCTCGGCGAGCTTATACCGAAGCGCAGAAAGGGCAAAAAAGCTCTCCCCGTACCAGAGGAGAAAGAGCCCATACATAAAGGGTAAGCCTATACCCGTGCAGAGTTATTTTTGAATTTCGGGCTACGACTCAAATACGTTCTGTTTTGCAAAATGCAAATAATTAGTTACATTTGGTGTGTTATGATTAATATAGAAACCGATAGACTTCTGCTGCGCAATGTGGCAGAACGTGACGTGATGACCATTCACGAATACAGAAACAGTGAGAAATGCTCAAGATATCAGAGATGGCAGACAAAGGATTATGCCGGTATCCGTCGTCTTGTCTCGGAGCATTCGCACGACGAGCTCTCGGGCGAGGGCGATTCGTTTATTGCCATAGCTCTTAAGTCTACCGATGAGATTATCGGCGAAGTTATCGTTATGCCACGAGAGGGGACGTTTTCTCTTGGCTTCACACTTCATTTTGACTATCACAGAAGAGGTTTTGCCTTTGAGGCGCTCAGTGTAATTACCGAGCTTTTACACAGGAGTTACCCTGACTTTGAGTTTATCTCCTTCGTCGATCCGAGCAACGATGCGAGCCGAGCCCTGCATCTGAAGCTCGGGTATGAGTGCTTCGGATATCTTGGTTCAAAAAGCTCGCTTGTCTTTGGTAAATGGGTAATCGATGCGACAAAAGAGGAGATAGCCCACGCAATAGGGAGTTAGCTCTCGGAATATAACAGAAAAGAGGAAGCAGACGGCTAAGATCGTCTGCTTCCTCTTTTTTAACAGATTTTGTATTGTTTTTGCCTATACGGTGTATAAAAACAGAGACATTATACCTCTGTAAAGCCCTCTTTGTCGCAGTACTTGTACAGATGCACGGTGCATCCCCACACCGTTCTTTGTTCGTTCGATATCGGCTCGGAGAAATAGAAGTAGCCGTCGCCGAGCGATATCATCCCGGTCGAGCCGTACGGGAAATCGATGCCCCATACGCCGCTCGGCTCGTGCTTTTCACCAACCTTGGCGAGAGTGAGCGTAGTGATCTGCTCGTCGAGCGCATTGTGCTTTTCCGTGACCGCCTTTTTCGACATATCTACCGCAAACATCGGGCAGTTCGGGAATTTCTCTTTGTACCCCTTGTATACCGCCATAAACATATATCCCGTAACGGGGTCGTATTCAAGATTCTGCACGCCCCAGTTTGTGTTTCCTGTGTAGACAAAATATTTGCTGTCCGGCGGGGCGGGGCCTCTTCTGTGCATTTTCCTTTGATCGAGTGGCGCCTCATACTTTTTCCAGTCGCTTGTATCGTATCTCAGGATTATCTGATAGTCGTTATCCTCACGCTCGAGATCGCTGTAAATTCCATATGCAGCGTATATATATTTCTTGCCGTCGGATTCTTCGGGCATCGGTGCGAATGTTAAGCCGTCGAGCCCTGCGCATCCGTACCTTCCACCCTCGTCCGCATAGTCTCTTATAACCTCGTCGAGGTATACGGCGCTCATTATTCCGTCCTTCTCGGCATCCATATCGACTCGGTCGATTCTATCGACGTCAAATATTGCTATATACCAGCCGTCCTCGACGTCTATGCCATTTCCGCACCTTTTGAGAATATCCTCGCCTATCTCGTCGTGCTTATACTCGAGCGACCCGTATACACGCCCATCCTCATAGTTGTAAGCGATGCAGCCGAGATGACCGACAAGCCCCTTAACGCTTCCGATGATATTTCCGTCCATATCCGTCTTTATAAGGGAAGTAGTGAAGGAATAATAGATATACTTTCTTTCTCTGTCGGTTGCAATGCCCTGTACGTGTCCGTTTACCATTCCGCCTACGCATATATTGTTGCTATACATCGTAACTCTCCTTCTTAAAGTGAAAAAAATAAACGTATTTTGTGCGCCTTTGCCTACCAAGTGTATTTTAGCACGCAGATTTATGTCTGTAAACAAATGTTAGGTTTTATTTGAAACGAACGATTTTGCGCACAAGCAAAAGGTAAAACAAAGACCAATTTGCCCCAGCGTCGAAACGAAAAAAACCTAACTACCCCCGTGAAATGCAACCTCTTTACACCCGAAATTTGCATTAATTTGTGAGAAATGTTTACCTTTACGTGAAAACTTAAACTTAGCCGTAAGAGAGTCGAACTAACAAGCCTGGCGACGATAAATTTTAGCGTCTTTCGTCGTACTAATCCTTGTTAAGTGCTACTTAACTGCGGCTCATTACACCAAAATCCGCAAAAAAATTTATTCGCCGACGGGTGT
>JAZORO010000018.1:0-1139 GCA_045656605.1 Eubacteriales bacterium | reverse complement strand
GATCGCGGGGATCTTCGGGATTGTTGTAGCCGATGATCTCGGTGGGGTTGCAAAGAAGGCGGAATTCGATTCCCTCTTCCTCTGCGTGCTCAACCTCTTCCTTACGTGCGGGAAGCTCTTCCATCGAACGACGGTAAACGATATATACCTTCTCTGCGCCAAGACGGAGTGCGGTTCTTGCAGCGTCCATAGCAACGTTACCGCCGCCGACAACAGCTACCTTACCGCCCTTCATAATGGGAGTTTCGGGCTTTTCAAGGTATGCCTTCATAAGGTTAGATCTGGTGAGGAACTCGTTTGCGGAGTAAACGCCCTTGTAGGACTCGCCGGGGATGCCCATGAAATTGGGAAGACCTGCGCCGGAGCCGATAAATACAGCCTCAAAGCCCATATCGAAGAGCTCGTCAACGGTAAGGGTCTTACCGATAACAACGTTGGTCTCAACCTTAACGCCGAGCTTTTCAAGAGTTTCAACTTCCTTTGCAACGATCTTCTTGGGAAGACGGAACTCGGGAATACCGTAAACAAGAACGCCGCCTGCGGTGTGAAGAGCCTCGTAAACAGTTACCTCATAGCCCTTCTTTGCAAGGTCACCTGCGCAGGTAAGGCCGGAAGGACCGGAGCCTACTACTGCAACCTTGTGTCCGTTGCTTTCGGGACGAACGGGAGCCTCGGTTGCAAAGGTATTGTGCCAGTCAGCAACGAATCTCTCAAGGCGTCCGATACCTACGCTCTCGCCCTTGATGCCGCGAACGCACTTGGACTCGCACTGAGTCTCCTGAGGGCATACACGGCCGCAAACTGCGGGAAGCGAAGAGGACTTGGAAATGATCTGGTAAGCGCCCTCAAAGTCGCCTTCCTTGATCTTGGAGATGAATTCGGGAATATGTATCTTAACGGGGCAGCCGTCAACGCAGGGCATATGCTTGCAGTTAAGGCAGCGGTTAGCCTCGTCGATAGCAGTCTCTTCGGAATAGCCGAGAGCTACTTCTTCAAAATTATGTGCTCTTACCAGGGGATCCTGGTTGGGCATGGGGTTACGGGTGAGCGACATATTTGCCTTTGCCATTTTACTGTACCTCCTTTTTGAAGAGATTGCAGGTCTCTTCGTGAGCGTGGCGCTCGAAATCGAAATACAT
>JAZORO010000017.1:0-44923 GCA_045656605.1 Eubacteriales bacterium | reverse complement strand
GAGTCTCTCCTCGGGGGTAAGCTCGGTCTCACCCTTGGGTGTTACCATACCTACGAGAATGTCGCCGGGGCGAACCTCGGTACCGATCTTAATGATACCGTCCGCATCGAGATTCTTGAGTGCATCCTCGGAAACGTTGGGAACCTCGCGGGTGATCTCCTGAACACCGAGCTTAGTATCACGTGCTTCCTTGGTAAACTTTTCAATATGAATAGAGGTGTACATATCCTCACGAACGAGCTTCTCGTTAAGAAGAACCGCGTCCTCGTAGTTATAACCCTCCCAGGTCATAAATCCGATAAGAGCGTTCTTACCGAGCGATATCTCGCCGTTAGAGGTAGCGGGACCATCGGCAATAACCTGACCTGCCTCTACCCTTTCGCCCTCGTTGATTATCGGGCGCTGGTTTACACAGGTGCCCTGGTTGCTTCTCTTGAATTTAATTAAATGGTAGGTATCCTTTCTGCCGCTGTCGGTAAGGATAACTATCTCGCTGCCCGATGCTCTCTCTACGATACCGCTCTCGTTACATACGACAACTGTACCCGAGTCGACCGCCGCCTTATACTCCATACCGGTAGCAACTATGGGCGAGTCGGTAATCATAAGAGGAACTGCCTGCTTCTGCATGTTAGATCCCATAAGAGCTCTGGTGTTATCGTCGTTCTCAAGGAACGGGATACAGCCTGCGGCGACCGATACCGCCATCTGGGGGCAGGCGTCCATAAGGTCAACCTCGTTAGGAGAAACCTCGATGAACTCGGTCTTATATCTTGCAATAACCTTCTTGTTTACGAAGCAGCCGTTCTCATCGAGCAGCTCGTTCGCCTGAGCTACGATGTTGTTATCCTCTTCGTCTGCGGTGAGGTAAAGAACCTCATCTGTAACTCTGCCGGTAGTCTTATCTACAACACGGTAGGGCGCTTTAAGGAATCCGTAATCGCTGATCTTTGCGTAAGACGCAAGGTAAGAGATAAGACCGATGTTCGGACCCTCGGGCGTCTCGACGGGGCAGATACGTCCGTAATGGGTATAGTGAACGTCACGCACCTCGAAGGAGGCTCTGTCTCTGGAAAGACCGCCGGGACCGAGTGCGGAAAGACGTCTCTTGTGCGTAAGCTCAGCCAGAGGATTGTTCTGATCCATAAACTGAGAAAGCGGGGACGAGCCGAAGAACTCACGTATAGCAGTAGCTACGGGACGAGTATTGATAAGAGCCTCGGGACGAAGGTCGTCGCTGTCGTGCACAGACATTCTCTCCTTGATGTTCTTATCCATTCTGGACATACCGATTCTGAGCTGGTTCTGAAGAAGCTCGCCTACGCAACGAAGTCTTCTGTTTCCGAGATGGTCGATATCGTCCGAATTGCCTACTCCGTGAGCAAGCGCTATCATATAGTTGATAGATGCGAATATATCCTCTTTGGTGATATGCTTGGGAGCGAGCTCTGTAATTCTCGCCTTAGCCGCATTCTTAATGAAGGCAACTCTCTCGTCACCGAGGACGCCCTCTTCGTCAGCAGCTGCTATAATCTCGTTAAGCACGGAGAATCTGACCTTCTCGCCGAGCTTAACGCCCGAGTCGACAAGATCATAGCCGAGCACGAGCTCAGGACGTACGGTATTGTTGCCGAAGACCTTAACCTCTCTGCCGGTCTCGATTCTGACGGTTACGTCGTTCACAAGGCTGTCCTCAATAGCCTCCGCAAGCTCACGGGTGATCTTAGTGCCTGCCTCGGCAACTATCTCACCGGTAAGGGGATTGACTACGGTCGAGGCAAGCTCAAAGCCCGCAATTCTCGCCGCAAGCGAAACACGCTTGTTGTACTTATATCTTCCGACAGGGCCGAGATCATATCTCTTGGGGTCGAAGAACATATTATTGATAAGTGTCTCAGCGCTCTCAACAAGAGGGGGCTCGCCGGGACGAAGCTTCTTATATATCTCTTTCAGAGCCTCGTCGCGCAGGGATGTGTTATTCTCCTCTGCCTGAGTGCGGCACTCGTCCTTATGAAGGGTGATTCTGATAAGCTCCTCATCGCCGAACATAGCGAAAATATCCTCGTCGGAATCCTGTCCTACGGGACAAAGCGCACGTATAAGAATGGTAATCGGAATCTTACGGTTCTTATCAATTTTTACATAAAATACGCCTGCGGCATCGGTCTCATACTCGAGCCAAGCGCCTCTGTACGGGATAACCGTAGCGGAATAATTATGCTTACCCTGCTTGTCAACAGTGTCACCGTAGTACATACCGGGAGAACGAACAAGCTGAGATACGATAACACGCTCTGCACCGTTGATAACGAAGGTTCCGTTATCGGTCATAAGCGGGAAATCGCCGAGGAATATCTGGGCGGTCTTAAGCTCACCCGTAGCCTTATTCGTAAGGCGCACGCCCACCTTCATATGAGCGTCGTAGGTGACCGACCTATCCTTACACTCCTCTACCGAATATCTGGGATTGGGGTCCAGAGTATAATCGGTAAATTCAATGGAAAGGTTTCCCGTGAAGTCAACTATCGGAGAAACGTCGCGAAGAACCTCGTCCAAGCCCTCCCTGAGGAACCACTTATAAGAATCCTTCTGTACCTCGATAAGGTTCGGCATCTCTGTCGCCGCCTCAATCTTGGAAAAGCTCATTCTTACGTTGGTGCCAAGCTTCTGGGGTTTAAGCATCATAAATAGAATCACTCCATTCCTGAAAATTTACAAGTCTAGTCGGGTTACAGTATACTGTATACCCTGCTCTGCCATTAGTTACCAAGTGGCAGTTTGCACAGTTTTTACGTCGAAAATATGTAGATTTTGCCGAATTTTCCAGGATGTACCCTGAAAAAAGGGCAGAAAATCCCCATAGTTATGGCGATTATAATGCATTATAGTATTATATCAGCCCAAAATGCAATTGTCAAGCCTTAAATTCAAAATAATTTAAATATTTTCGTAAAATTTTTTTGGGTATCTTTTACGTGAAAGGCACTCTGCCTAAAATTATCTCTAATACGAGTGCTTACCCTTATGCTTATAATTTTTAAAAACCGAGCAAAAAAACCTACGAAATAAGAAGCAGTCAAGGAGAAAAGGCAAGAAACAAAAAAGTCGGCTGCGACGAGGTCGCAACCGGCTTTTCTACATTAATATTAACATATGCGTGGGCGCACGTGGGCGCTTATGCGACGGCGGTAAGCGATACGAGCTCCTCGCTCTATGCAAAGAGGCGCTGAGCCCGAGTAGCAAAAGCTACGCAAGGAATCTTAAGCCTTCACAAGAAGTCCAAGCGAGGTAAGAGACTCGCAAAGGGCATCAATTGCGGGCTGAAGCTCCTGCTTCGTAAGCGTACGCTCATTAGATACGAATGCGAATCTGAGGGTAAGGGCGCTGTTTCCGTCAGCATCGGTGTAGACGTCCTTGAACTTAACCTCGGAAAGGAGTGCTCCGGCGGATGCCTTAGCCGCTCTCACAACCTGCGGGAAATCGACCTCTTCTACATTAGCGGAGAAGGTAACGTCAATCTCAATCGCAGGGAACTTAGAAGGCTCTCTATACTTATTGACTCCGGTCTTAACAGCTGCGAAGTCCTCGGTGGAAAGCTCAAATACGGCTATGGCGCACTTCTTATCGATATTGCCGAGTACTACGGGGTGAAGAACGGAGATGAATCCGAGCTTCTTACCGTCTACGGTGACGTCAAAGGAGTTTACCGGATGCTCAAAGTCATAGTCCGCCTCATTGGATACGAACTCGCAGCTCTTATGAAGAATATCGCTGCAAAGCTCCACAACAGCGTCCCTGGCACGTAAGAATACGTCCTCCTCCTTCGCAAGCTTGGAGTACATAACTGCACCAAGCTTGTTCCTCTCATTGCAGTCTCCGTTTTCACGAAAGCCCTCAACGGTGTGACCTATCTCAAAGATTCCGAACTCGTCACGATATCCCTTATTCTCCTTAACGAAAGAAAGAAGGGTGGGTATCATAGAAACTCTAAGATACTCGTGATCGGGGGTCTGAGCATTTATAATCCTTACATTCTCGGGAGTGGAGATGCCGAGAGCACTATTCTTAGCCTCGTCGCTCCAGATGTAGGAGTGAACCTCGTGCATACGGAAGCGTGCTACAAGCATATCCTTCATTCTATCCTCATCCGACTTCAAAACCTCGGTACGTACAGGCTTAAGTGCGCTCTCAGAGGTGAAAATCTTGAAGTTATCGTAGCCGTAAATACGGGTGATTTCCTCTATTATGTCCGCCTTTATCGTTACGTCCTTGGTAGCACGCCAGGAAGGAACGCTAACGGTGAAGGAATCTCCGTCTCTCTTAAGGCCGAAGCCTAAGGAAGTGAGAGTCTTCTCTATCGTTTCGGTAGAGATGTCTATACCCGTGTATCTGTCAACGTATCTCTTGTCAAAATCAAGAGTGATGGTGGGATAGTGTCTTACGTATGCATCTGTAAAGGATGATACGACACGGGCGCCGGGGTCAAACGTGAAGAGCAGATAAAGCAGTCTCTCGGTAGCCGTTCTGCAAAGCTCGGGATCGAGCATCTTCTCATATCTCTGCGACGCATCGGTACGAAGTCCGAGACGTGTCGTTGTCTTTCTGACAGATACGCCGTCGAAGGTAGCGGACTCGAGCAGAAGCGACGTAGTCCCGTCTTCAATCTTGGAAGCATCACCGCCCATAACGCCCGCAATAGCTACGGGAACGTCGTGAGAGGTAATCATAAGCATATTCTCATCGATCTTTCTCTCCGTGCCGTCGAGAGTCACAAAATCCGCTCCCTCAGGGAAGGTCTGTACCTCGATCCTGTCAACCTTGTTACAGTCGAAGGCGTGCATCGGCTGACCGAGCTCCATCATAACGTAGTTCGTAAGGTCGGCAAGGAAGTTTATCGCTCTCGAGCCACAGTAATATAGGCGGATACGCATATTTGCCGGAGAGGTAGCAAGAGTTATATTCTCTACCTTAATAGCCGAATAACGCCACACAAGGTCCACCCTCTTGACGTCTATCGCAACGTCGGGAAGAGAGGAATACACGGACACGTCCTTAACATCGGGCGTCTTAAGAGCTCTGCCGGTAATGGTAGCGAACTCACGTGCAATACCGTAGTGGCTCCAGAGGTCGGGGCGGTTGGTAAGAGACTTGTTATCAACCTCAAAGATAATATCGTCAATATCGAAAATGTCCTTGACGTCTGTTCCGAGAGCGGTACCGGCAGGAAGATCACGCTCGATATCCCATATGCCAGAGTTGTCGTCGCTGATGCCAAGCTCTGCCTCTGAGCAGCACATACCGTAGGAAGTGTAGCCCGCAATGGTGGCAGGAGCGATGGGGTGACCCGAAACCGAGCCGCCGGCGGTAGCGAGTGCAACGAGCATTCCCTCTCTTACGTTGGGGGCTCCGCAGACGATATCGACAACGCCCGAGCCGGTGTCAACCTTAAGAAGGTGAAGCTTACGAGACTTCGGGTGCTCGTCCACTGTGAGTATCTTTGCGACGATTACGCCGTAGGTGTCCTCACCCTTAACTATAATGTCCTCAACCTCTGCGGTCGAGAGTGTGAAGTTATGTATCAGCGTCTTTTTGTCAAAGCCCTGAAGGTCGACAAAATCGCTTATCCAATTCATTGATAAAAACATATTACACTACTCCTTTCGAGACTCAGAGCGACTTGAACTGCGAGAGCGACTTTAAGCTTCCGCTGTTGAAATCTCTGATATCCTTGACTCCGTACTTCATCATAGCGAGTCTCGTAAGTCCGAGACCGAATGCGAATCCGGTATACTTCTCCGTATCTATGCCGCCTTCTTTAAGCACGTTCGGATGAATCATTCCGCAGGGGCAAAGCTCAAGCCAGCCGGAGTTCTTGCAGGAAGGACAGCCGTCACCGCCGCAAATCTCACAGTTGATATCAAGCTCGTAGCCTGGCTCGACGGAGGGGAAGAAGCCGGGACGGAGTCTTACCTTTACGTCTCTCTTGAACACCTCGGAGAGCATAGTCTTCATAAAGTAGATAAGGTTAGAAATAGAAATATTCTCGTCGATCATCATACCTTCCATCTGGAAGAATGTGTTCTCGTGGCAGGCGTCGGTAGACTCGTTTCTGAAGCATCTGCCGGGGAATATGGCACGCAGAGGCGCACCGTACTTTTTCATTATTGCGTTCTGTGCGGCAGAGGTATGCGTCTTTAAGAGCTGACCGTTGTCAAGGTAATAGGTATCCTGCATATCTCTGGCAGGGTGATGCTTCGGTATATTGAGAGCCTCGAAGCACTGGTAATCATTTACTATCTCAAAGTAGTTCTCGATAGTGAATCCCATACTGATAAAGACTTCCTCAACCTCACGGGTAGCAAGGGTGATAGGATGATAAGAGCCGAGCTCAGCATCCCTCGGAAGTGTGGGGTTGTACTTCTTTGCGCTTCTGATCTGCGCCTCGATAGCTGCGTTTTTAAGAGCCTCGTCAGCCGCCTTGATCGCACTCTCTACCTCGGTTTTAAGGTCATTGATAAGCTGACCTGCAGCCTTCTTATCCTCAACCTCACGTAAGCCCTTCATAAGCTCGGAGAGATGTCCCTTCTTACCAAGATATGCAATTCTGAGACTCTCGAGAGCCTCTGCGTCCGAGGCTGTGCTGAGAGCACTTCTGAATTCACTTCTCAGCGCTTCAATTTTTTCCTTCATTTTATCTCTTTCCTTTCGGTTATTGTTCTTAAATATTCATACACGCACTCTGGCACAAGCGCATCAACGGGCTCGCCCTTAAGCAAAAGCTCACGCACACGGGTCGAGCTTATCTCGCTGAGCTCGTCATCGCACCTCAAAAGCTCGGTGTCATAGCCGCGCAAGCTGTTAAACTCGGCCTGCCGGCGCTCCCACTCAAGGTCGGAGTCGTTTCTGTACCCTTTCACTATTTTATCGATTCCGTGCTCTCGCATATAATCGACGACCAGCCCGTCGGAATAGGAAACCATAACGTTATCAAGCTTATCCGTTGCGAGCATAAGCATCGCAACTCTGTCCTCAAGAGTAAAGGTGTAGCTTTTATTAGGATTGCGGAAGACGACGACAAAGACTTCGTCATACATTTTTGCAACCCGCTCTATCATAGCGAGGTGACCCGCGGTAACGGGGTCGTAGCTACCAGGCATAATTACCCTCATAGTCCCTCTCCTCTTCGACAGTGTCCTGTCTGATTTACAATGAATTATTATACAACAGACACAGGGCTTTGTCAACGGAGTATTACAATTTTTTTGCGTGTGCCTGCGCTTTTATTATGATTCTCTTGGGCTTGCTCAGCTTCCTCTGTAAAGGAGCACGTAAACGGACGTCTTCTTACCGTAATGTCCTTCCTTCAAAAGCTCAAAAGAGGACAATTCCTCGGATTCGGGATCTACCCTCTCCTCACCGCACTCCATAACAATTATAGCACCCGGTATAATCATCTCGTGCTCTGTCAGCCGCTTCACCGCATCGACACAACACTCAAGACCGTAGGGCGGATCTATGAAAACAAGGTCGAAGCGCTCTCTGCCCGACGCCTTGCGAATATAGTTGCGGTAATCGCTGACCGAGAATCTCGAGGATTCAAAGAAGCCCGTAGCCTTTGCATTAGCCTTTACAACGTCCATAGCCTCTCTCGAGGAGTCAACGAACGAAACCGATGCGGCGCCCCTAGACATAGCTTCAAGCCCGAGCTGTCCCGTGCCTGCAAAAAGATCCAAGACTCTTCTTCCCTCGAGATCGAACTGAATAGACGAAAACATAGCGCCCTTTATCCTGTCGGACGTCGGCCTTGTGGCATCTCCCTCCAGGCTCAAGAGCTTCTTTCCTTTCCTCGTACCTGTAATTATTCTTAACACGGCTGAACACTTCCTTTCATTTTTACCGCTTTCGGCTGTCTCGGCCGAATGCTCATAGCGATGGGCATAATCCCCACCGAATTCAATTCGGAATGAAGAGCGTATCACTTATGATAGTACGCATAGATATCCTCGGCATTCTTCCTCGATATACCTTCTATCCTCTCCAGCTCAGCGACACTCATCCTTCTGATTTCAGAAATCGTTTTTGCCTTCAATAGCAGCTTTGCCTTCTTCGGACCGATGCCCGAAATGCGCTCGAGGGTCGAATGCGTAAGGCTCCTTCGCTTAGCTCCGGACGAGCCTTTAAAGGCAAACCTGTGCGCCTCCTCCTGAAGGTTATATATAAATCCGTAGACGTTAACTTCTCTGGCTATGGATATCTCGGTATGCTCGTCGGTAAGTGCACGGGTCTTGTGATAATCATCCTTTACCATTCCGAAAAGGGGAATCTGCTCACCGTACTCCCTCATAAGCTCTCGCACGACCCCCACGTGCCCTGCTCCGCCGTCAAGAAAAATAACGTCCGGGCGTTCGCCGAGCGACGGCGTGCCATCGCCTATGTGCTTAAGTCTTCTCGAAAGCACCTCGCGCATAGAGGCATAGTCATCCCGAGTCTTGAGGGTTTTAACGGTAAAGGTGCGGTAGTCGCTCTTTTTCAGTCTGCCGTCCTCATAGACTACCATAGACGCCGTAATGCATTCGTCGCCCACGTTGGATATATCATAAGCCTCGATTCTCTTCGGCACCTCGCCGAGTCCGAGAAGCTCCGAGAGCCTCTTTACGTTCTTATCCTCACGCTCGGCGGTCAATCTATGCTGCTTTGCCGCCTCTGCGGCATTTTCTCTCGCCATTTCGCAAAGGCGCTTTGCCTCGCCTCGCTCGGGTATGCGGATACTTACCCTTCTTTCCGCATCTATCGAAAGATAATCGGATAAAAGAGCCAAATCCTCTTCGGAAATCGGGAAATCGAGCACTACCTCCTTCGGAATATTGCCCGTCGTATCATAGTAATCAACCACAAGCGACAGTGCATCCTCGGGGCTCGTCAACTCGGAAAGCGAGAGAATAAACTCGTTTTTGTTCACAAGAGAGCCGTCTCTGATAGACAGGACTGCCATAGCGCCCTCTGTCATAGAGGTATAAATCGAGAACACGTCCCTGTTTACCCTCTCGTCGGATACGACCTTCTGCTTTTCCGATAGCTTTTCGAGAGCTCTGATGCTGTCTCTTATACCTGCCGCCCTCTCAAACTCGAGGTTTTCCGCAGCGTCCTGCATCTCGCACTCCAAGGTTGCTCTTGCGCCCTTGATATTTCCGGACAGGACCCATTCCGCCTTTTTAACTAAGAAGCGGTAATCCTCCTCGGAGATACTGCCCGCAACGCAGGGGGCAACGCATCTGCCCATATCCCTGTATATACACGGTCTTTCTCTGCCTATATCTCTCGGGAAGGAGCGAGTGCAGGTAGGCAAAGAAAAAATCTTCATAACGGTATCAAGGGCGCTGTGAGCAGCTGCCGACGAAGAGTAAGGTCCGAAATACCTGCCGTCAGCCCTGCGGTCTCTGGTAACGAACAGCTTTGGATACGCTTCCTTCGTTACCTTTATATACGGATAGGATTTTGCATCCTTCAGCTTTACGTTATACCTGGGGGCGTGCTTTTTTATCAGCGTATTTTCGAGTGTCAGAGCCTCAATCTCGGTGTCGCACAGAATGTAGTCGAAATCCCTGACGAGACTCACCATTTTAGCCGTCTTATAGCTATGTGAAGAGCCCACGAAATAGGACGTGACCCTGTTCTTCAGCTTTTTCGATTTACCGACGTAGATTATCCTGCCGTCGGAATCCTTCATTATATAGACTCCTGCGCATTCGGGCAAGGAATTCGCCTTATCCCTAAGCCTTTCTATTACGGTCATACTCGTCCCTCCTTCCTTCTCTTCCTTAGAGAGCGGCCGTAAGCCGCCGTGATTACTCAAAACAAAAGCAAAAGCGAGCAGCTCAACAATGGCAGAGCCGCCCGCTTTTGTAATTTAGGATATAAGCTTATGCGAACGCCCTATCCGTCGGAGTGAAAATCAGACTCCGTTAAATCCGCTATCGATAAGCTCGCAAAGACCTTCTACAGCGTTAGCCTCATCAGCGCCGTCGGCGATAATGGTTATAGCAGTACCCTTAACTATGCCGAGAGAAAGAACGCCGAGCAAGCTCTTAGCGTTAACGCGGCAATCCTCCTTTTCAACCCAGATAGAGCACTTATAAGAATTTGCCTTCTGAATAAAGAAGGTGGCAGGTCTTGCGTGAAGTCCTACTGCGTTCTGTACAGTAACACTGCGAGTAATCATGGGAAATCATTCTCCTTAGAGTTTCTTTAGTTAAAGTATACCAAATAAAATCGGGAAAATCAATACCTTTAATGAAAATTTTTGAGTCTTTTTCACAAATATCGATGACTTTAATAGGTAAAAATGACAAAATGCAAATCAGAGCGAAATATCTACCGAGCTCGACTCGGAGCTCCTGCCGTCGCTGTAATAATCAACCCTGTCGTCATACTCTCTGCGTGAAATTCTCAAGGCTGCGCTCTCGAGCCCGAATACACACCAGAACAGGTAGTATACGGCATAGTCTGCCCATATATAATTGAATGCGCCGTAAGCAATCAATGCTACCAGAGTCACGGTTGCAAAATCAGCGATAGAGCTGACCTCGGACGCTCTGACGTATCTGCGGTAAACTCCCTTATGGACGATTCTCGAAAGCAAGAGTATAGCGAAGAAGGACAGAGCAATAACTCCCATCTCACAGCCGAGCTGCAAAAAGAAGTTCGAGGAATCCTGCCCTAAGCCGCCGTGTCCGATAAACTCGGGACGGAATGCCGCATCACCGACACCCGTACCGACAAAAATATTGTCAAGGATAAGGGACATAGCCGTTCTCCACTTCACAACGAGAGACGGAAGGTCGAGCCTCGATATGACGGGGAGCTTATCAAGCATATCCGCAACGTGCGGCGGAATAAACACGACCGAATACGGAAGAATGGCTATCAGTGCTGACAAAAGACCCGAAAACCTGCGTAAACGTGTAACGGGGTATGCCAAAGCCGCAAGAAGAAGGGCTACAAGGGCAGGTATCGAAAGGGTCAGAACGAGGTTCACGGAAATGAGCAAAAGCACAACCGTATAGACGGCAATATGCTCCCTTTCCGACGAGGAACGCCGAGCATATATAGCGAAAATGAAACAAACGATAAGATACGCCGCAAGCGAAGAGGTGCTTGTAAAGGGTCTGCTGATACCGTTAAATCCGGCAAAGCCGACAGACCTCACGACGCCTACGAAATCAACGATACCGAGCACGCTGACAGGCACTGATGATATTACGATAGCGTTAACAACACAGTCGGCAAGACGTCGGTTTGCAACAAGGCAGCTCGTAAGAGTGTACCCGAACGCCAAAGCCGCCATATAAATTGGCGCAAGGGCATCCGCACCCACGCCGAACAGGTACCCGGAGACAAGAATCAGAAGTACGAAAATAGCAATCAATCCGTCGTATTGCTCGAGGAAATGCACACGTTTTCCAAGCGAGACCTTTCTAAAGAAGGAGACGGCTGTAAGCAAGACTAAGACAGTCAAGTACAGTGCGTTATCCACTCCGACCTCGGATAAAAACGGCAGGGCGAGGAACATAGACAGGAAGGAAAACTCCGGCGACATCAGCGTAAAATAGACGTACCAGAAGCCGACTATCAAGGCAATTATCCACCAAAGCGGAACAAACGCTCCGATACAGGAAAGCAAAAGGGCGAAGAGCACCATAAGACCCGTGTGTATTCCCTTCTTTTCCTCGTCGTTCTGCATACGCTTCATACAGAAGAACTCGAACAGAACGTAATCTGTAAGCGCAAACGACTGCAAAGCAGTGAACAGCGGCTTATCCGACACTAAAAACGGTATAGAAAACAGAGCGAAGAGCGCACCCGAAACCAAAATCCAGAGCGGAACGTCCTCGTACATACCGAGATAATCCTTTATAAAATGAAGTATAAGGGATAAAAGTCCGAAGCAAAGGAAGAATATACCGTAGCTTCTCGTACCGGTATATGCGACAAGAGAGGATACCCTGTCCGAAAAGGCGGCGAAGCTTTTTGCTATCTTTGTCTGATGCCTGTAGCCCGCTGAGCCGGATATCGTATTCAATACGAACTCAAGTCTGCCGCTATCCTTATCACGCCTGTATCCTGTGATAAGCTCTGACACTGTATAATCAGCCATTATATCCTCCTTTTTGTAAATTTGTAAATATTAGTTTGCAATAATTTGGGAATTATTCCTTTTTGCTCTCGTCCTCGGACAAGGGCGTAGGGGATTTTGTTCTTCTGTTTTTCTTTTGCTTAGGCTTTACCGACTCGAGAATCTCCGGGTGTGACTCGAGCATATCGGGGCGGCGCTCCTCGGTTATCCTGATAGCCTCAAGAAGTCTCCATCTCTCAATCTTTTTATGGTCGCCCGAAAGAAGCACGGGGGGTACCTCGAGGTCCATAAAAACCCTCGGCTTTGTATATTGAGGATATTCGAGAATACCTGATGCGACCGACTCGCCCTCATAGCAGGCGCTTTCGGAAAGAACGCCGTCCTTAAGCCTGGAAACCGCATCTACCACAATACAAGCGGGAATCTCACCGCCGGTAAGAACATAGTCACCGATAGAAATATCCTCGTCTACAATAAGATCGAGGACTCGCTGATCAACGCCCTCGTAGTGACCGCAGAGAATTATAAGATTGTCGTATTCCGCAAGTTCCTGAGCTACGGAATGGTTAAAAATCCTTCCCTTCGGTGACATATATATAACACGGGTACGACTGTCGGGCGGAATCTCTCGCTTAACAGCCGTATAGCAGTCGTAAATCGGCTGGCACGACATAACCATACCGACACCGCCGCCGAAGGGGGTATCATCGACCTTTCTATGCTTATTTTTTGCGTAATCTCTGATATTGTGCGCATACACCTCGATAATCCCCTTATCCTGCGCTCTGCCGATGATACTCTCATCGAGCACGCCGCAAACCAAATCAGGGAAAAGAGTCAAAATATCAAACCTCATCCTCAAAAAAACCGGGTATGGGGGTAATCAGCATCCCCACATCAGGGTTAACCTCCTTGATAAATCCCGGGGCATCCGGATAAAGCACGTCGCCCTTATCCGTGCTGACGGTATACAGCCTCGATGCGACACCGTCGTCGACGGAAGAAATCACGCCGTAGACCCTGCCCGTGTTAAAATCAATGACCTTAAGCCCAATCATATCCTGCAAAAACATAGCGCCCTGCTTAAGAGGGATATCCTCACGCTTAAGATAGAGCACCGTATTCTTCATTGCAATGGCATCCTCCCGTGTGGCGATACCCTCAAGGCTCATAAGAACACCCTCTCCGTTTAAAGAGCACGTAAGGACGTTATACTCCTTATATTCCCCCGCCTTATCGGGAATATAGACGCGCTTCATTCGGGCGAGAATCTTAGGACTGTCACACCAGGACTCAACTCTCATAACTCCGCGGACACCGTGCGCACCGTGCACCTTGCCGCCTTCTAAAAATTCTTTTTTCATAGCTATAATTTTATCACATATATTTATAAAAGTCAATATAAAAATAACCGTTCTCAGGATATACGAGAAACATCCGAGTACGGCTATTTTTGTAAAATTCTATTTACTTATGTACAAAAAACAGTGATACGCAGGTGCGTTTTACCGTCTTTTACTTCCTTTTGCCCTTAAAGTACGAGGTCAAAACGTCCTTGCACTCCTCACCCATTACACCTCTCTGTACTGTGGGAGTATGGTTGAGCCCTATGCTCGTAATATCGATAAGCGACCCTATAGCGCCAAAGCGTGTGTCGCAGGCTCCGTATACAACTCTGTCTATCCTTGAGTTCACAATAGCGCCGGCGCACATACAGCAGGGCTCGAGGGTGACGTAAAGAGTGGCATCGGGGATTCTCCATCCACCGAGAAGCCTGCACGCCTCTTCTATCGCTATCAGTTCGGCGTGACGTGTAGCTATCCTATCCCGCTCTCTGCGGTTGTTTGCCGTAGCGATAATCTTCCCCTTATATACAATCAAAGCGCCCACGGGCACCTCGTCGTGCGTCACAGCTTCCTTCGCAAGCTCGAGCGCAAGAGCCATACACTCCTCATCGGTTGCGGGGGCATCGGGCATAGAAGAGACAAGCCTATCTCTTTTTTCGGCTTGCTCGGGGTCAACACAAAACTTTTCACTCATAAGCTATCACTCCGGTTGAATTTAAATAAAGAGCTCGGTAAACGCAAGGATTAAGGTAAATGCGGCAAGAAGAAGAATTTCTCTGCCTGCCTTATGCTCGGCGGGTCTGTCGAGAAGGCCCTTTATATCCTCTATATACCTATTTCTGCCGATAAAGATAAAAACAGACGAGACGAGGGAAAGCACGAGAAGCGCAAGGATAAAAATCAGCATACTCCGAGAATCACCATATATCCTTATCCATACAACGGATGCCGCATTGTTGAGAAAATGAAGAATCAAGGAAGGATACATACTCTCGAACACGCAATTAAGAGACGCAAAAATAAGACCTGCAACAAACGCATACGGCATTCTGACAAGATTCAGATGGCATAGTGAAAAATACAATGAAGAGATGAGGATATAGCTGCGCTTTCCATAAGGTAGAAGCAAAATCATCGGAATCAGCCTAAAAACGAGCTCCTCGCTCACACACGGCAAAAGTGCGTGCTCGAACAGCATATTGACAAGCCCCGTGTCGGGCACGCCTCCGTCCTCGATTCCGATAAGCCCGAGGAGCTTCGATGTAACGAACGCCAAAAGGAACACTACGGCCACGGTCGGAGCAATGAGAGGGAGAAATCTCCCGACGAAGCCCTGCGGATATTTAAAAAGCCGTGTCGAAGCCTCGCTGCACCCTGCCTCTTCTTCTCTCTCACGCTTAAGTCTTCTGGCAAGATATATCCCGAAGAACAGCGGCAGGGCGAAGGATGCGTAATAAAACAAACGTCCTAAGACTCCGGAAAAGCTCCCGGAGCAGGAGAGAAGGATTATAAAGAGAATATCAAGTATAGTTAGATATTTGATTGCTTTAGTCATATTTCCACCGAAATAATTATATTTTGCAGGTACGATAGCGTGTAAAATCTTTGCATTTTACCATTTTTAGCCTCTCAGCCAAGACAAAAAGGCATCACTCGATAAGACTGAATCTGAGTTTACCTCTGACAGGGTCCGCCTCTTCGAGAACAACTCTTATTTTATCACCGAGGCGATAAGAGGTCAAGCCCCTTCTGACAGAAAGAGTTCTCTCGTCGTAGACAAAGCTCAGTCCGAGGTCGGACATAGGCACAAGACCTTCGCAGGTGTTTTCTAGCCTGACGAAGATTCCGAACGAGGTTATCGACGATATAACGGCGTCGAATTCTTCTCCAAGCCTGTCGCTCATATATATCACCTTATAAAGATTCTCTATCCGTCGCTCCGCCTCTACCGCTCTGATTTCCGTATCGGTAGCCGCCACAGAGGCTCTCGATGCATAGGAAGCATACTGTCTTGCATCCTTGCCGTCGAAGAGAACTCTGTGTATTATCCTGTGGGTAGCGAGGTCGGACAGCCTGCGTATTGGCGAGGTGAAGTGGCAGTAATTCTCAATGCCGAGTCCGAAGTGCCCCTCTCGCTTATCGGAATATTCCGCCTTAGCCATAGAGCGGAGCATAGAATATGCGACGGTCTGCTCTATGCCCTTCTCTCTCGCCTCGCAAAGAATCTCGGAGAGCTTCTCTGAGGTAGCGCCCGACGAGGCAATGCCTCTTGAATCTATGCCGACGCTCTTCAAAAAATCAGCGAAGGACTCAATCTTCTCCTCCGGGGGCTGTGCGTGGACTCTATAAATGCAAGGAATCCCTCGCTCGTAAAGGCAGCTTGCGACCGCCTCGTTTGCGGCAAGCATAAACTGCTCAATCATACGTTCGGAGATCCCTCGCTCCGCCTTTACCACGTCGATGGGATATCCGTCAGCGTCAAGAACTATCTCTGCCTCGGGTATATCCATATCCACGGCTCCTTTTACTTTCGAGTGAGCGGCGAGCACAATATACAGTCGGTGCATTAGGCTCAAGGATTCTCGCACGTCCTTATACTTTTCTTCAATCCCCGCATCCGCATTTCCGTCAAGAAGCGCATTTATCTCGGAATACACGCCCTTCACTCTGCTCCTGATTATGCTCTTCTTTATCTCGACTTCGAGAATATTTCCGCAAAAGTCGATGCGGATGAGGGCGGAAAGAGCATATTTATCCTCTCCCGCATTTAAGGAGCACGCTCCGTTAGAAAGGCTCTCGGGGAGCATAGGTACTACCTTGTCTGTGAAGTATACGCTCGTCCCTCGTCTCATTGTCGCTCTGTCGAGCGCAGTTTTCTCCGCTACGTAGTAGGAAACGTCGGCTATATGAACCCCGAGCAACCATCCGTCCCGAAGCTTCTCAACCGACACGGCGTCGTCGAGATCCTTCGCCGAGGCGCTGTCCATAGTAAAAACGACTCTGCCTCTGAAATCCGTCCGTCCGATATCGGAAATGGGCTTTGCGGCGGCTCTCTCAGCCTCTGCAATCTCCTCGGGAGAAAAATCTACCGGTATTCCGCACTCGGCAAGAACAGCGGCATAATTAGCCCGGAAGGAATCCGCAGCGCCAAGACACGCCGTTACCACTCCCGTCAACGGCGCACCCGCCGAGCGAACGAGCCTCACAACCACCTTCTCACCCTCGGCGGCTCCCGAGGTGTCGGTAACGGTCGGCCACACGCAAATCTTAGGGTCGTCGGGTATAACCGTATATACCGCATCAGTCCTGCGCCGAGAGCGCACAGAATAGCGTCTTCTCTCAAGCCTTCCTACAACCGTTTCTCGCCCATAGGAAAGGATTTTCTTAATACGTCCCTCCGTTTTCTCTTCACCCGTGCGGCTTTTAAAGGTCTTGTATTCAACCAGCACACGGTCGCCGTCAATAGCTCCGAGCGTCCTGTCCTCGGGTATAAATATGTCACGCTGAAGCCCCTCGCAGGACGCAAAGCCAAAGCCCTGCGAGCTACCCATAAAGGTAGACTCACACTCGTGGATTGTGCGAGAAGAAGAGTGGTAAGCACCGCCTCTGTCCTCGGTAAAGCGAATCCTCGCTCCATCATATCCGACGCCCGTCTCGGCAACCAGCTTCAGAAGTTTTTTCTTCGCCTGCTCCTTACCCTTACGCTTATGGGTGTTCCTTTTTGTAAATTTGTCAAAATTATTTTTACTTGTCTTTCTTTTCATATTCCTCACTCAAACAAAAGCTTCGCCGAAGGCAATATGCGCCCTGCGGCACGAATTGCACATATAGATTGATTCCTGTCTATCTATTATGCCTTGAAAGAAAAAAAGAAAAACGGAAGTCGCCTTCCGTTTTCTCTAATTACTTATCAAAAATTCCGGAGAATTCACCAAGACCCTTCCAGTAGTCGAGGTCGAATCCGTAGCTGTAATCGGGCTGCATAACGTATACTGCAAGAACCGCAACGGCAAACACAAGGCTCGCAATCAGCGTCCACTTGAAGAGAAGTTTCTCAGTGTTACCCGACTTTTCCTTACCGTAGAAGGTCTCACTGCCTCCCGCGATAGTACCCGACAATCCCTCGTCACCGGACTTCTGTAAAACAACGGCAACTATAATAAAGAGAGCAGAAAGCAGTAAAACTGCCAAAAGTACGTACTCCATCTCATATTCCTTTCAAAAACAATATAGGCATCGAAGCGCAAATATCCCTTGCGCTGTCAATTTATAGAGATATTCTACCACAAAGATTCAAAAATTGCAATACCTTTTTTTAAATTTTAATTTTTTCAAAAATACGTCCGAAACAGCTTCACAATTTTAAAATTCTCCTTGTTGAATAGACCGAATGTTCTTGTGCAAAGTGCTTAAGTTGCTCTTTTTTTATTGACTTTCCGCCTCTCGACTACTATAATGACATTGTATTTCGCACACGCTCACGCACGGGAGCGATGTATAATGCGGGCGCACGCAGTCACGTGTGCTGGTCAACTATTTCCAAAAACAACGCAAAAGAAAGAAGGCTGAATATGAAAATCCTCAGTGATAAAATCAGCGGAATAAGAGAAAAAGTGCTCTCTGTCAAGGAGTTTAAGCTATTCTGTGACCTGGATAGCTACTCATTCTCTTCTGACAAGATGAAAGAAGTAGTTGAAAAGGCTGTCGAGTACCTTGACACAGAGCCCGAGGTTATCCCGCTGTCAAAGCACAGAAATTACGAGAGATATGGGCGCATACAGGATTACAGCGCACCCTGGGCAGACAGACTCAGAAAAATGATGTATCTGGGCTTTGCGGAAGCGTATGAAAGCAAAGAAAGATTCACCCTTAAGCTTATCGACTACATATGGGCCATCCTCGAGGAATCAAGCTGGATGGTCGCAGAGCACTCGCACGTCACTCCAATGGGAGTAAAGACGTCCGTGCCTCTTGTAGCAGGCGATAAATATCTGCACGGTCTCGAGCTCGGCTCGCTCTATCGTGCCGCTACCCTCTCGCTCGTATACTCGCTTAACAAGGATAAAATAAACGCAGTATCTTCTCTCATCGGCGAGAGAATCGTGAAGTCGATGAAGGAGAGAATAATCAAGCCCTTCCTCGCCTATCCCTTCCACTGGTCGGGCGAAATGGGAAATAAGGTAAACAACTGGTGCCCCTGGTGCGTATCAAACCTCTTGCTCATCGTAGCGCTGACAGAAGAGGATATGGAAGTCAGGCGCACCGCAGTCGAGCGAGGAATGAGATATCTCGATAACTTCGTAAACGGATATGCGCCCGACGGCGGCTGCGACGAGGGGCCCACCTATTGGGGTGCTGCGATCGGATGCCTCTTCGATTCACTCGAGATTCTTTACGATATGACGGGGGGTGCGGTTGACGTATTCGATACCCCACTCTTAAAGAAGATGGGCGAATACATCTGCACTCTCAACATAGTCGACAACAAATTTATAAGCTTTGCGGACTCGGGCTGTATCATAAATCTCGACGGCGCTCTTCTGCAGCGCTTCGGACGTAAGGTCTCATCCACCGTGCTCGCCTCTCTAGGCGATCGTATGGAAGCCGGCGGGGGCGTCCGCTTCTCCTACGGTCAGCCGTACCGTGCTCTGCGAGCGGTCACCACAGCTCCCGTAAAGGGCTCGGATATAGATGATAAGGCGAGCCTGTTCTCAGCCTATCCCGACCTTCAGGTAATGGTAGTGCGAGATTCTGAAAATCCTCACACGGGTATATGCTTCGGTATGAAGGCAGGCACAAACGGCGAGAGTCACAACCACAACGACATCGGCAGCTTTGTGCTGTATAAGGACGGCGAGCCTGTATTAATAGATGCGGGAGTAGGCGCTTACACGAAGGACACGTTCGGACCTAACAGATATAAGATTTGGTCTATGCGCTCAGAATATCATAACCTGCCTATTATCTCGGGCAAGGGTCAGCTCCCCGGACGTCAATATGCGGCGAAGGACGTGTGTATAAGCGAGGAAGATAGACTTATGAGAGCCGATATATCACTCGCCTATCCGAAGGATGCGGGGATAATAAGCTACGTAAGGGAAGGCAGCCTCAAGGACGGAATCGTAACTATACGTGACACACTCTCACTGGAGCAAAAATCCGAGGTCGACTTTATCTTCATGACGGTCAGAAAGCCGCAAATAAGCGACACGTGTATCCTTTTACATATGGGATGCGTCTTGGAATTCGACAAGAGGCTGACCCCCGAAGTCGAGGAGTTTGAGCCTGTCGGAATTGATACCGAATCGCGCTTCGGTACTAAGCTGCTCTACAGAATCCATCTGAAATCAGACGTAAAGAGCGATAGCTTCACCTTTAAAATAAGGCAAAATCAAAAAGTGATAGGAGAGGACAAATGAGGGTTTTTGAATCCAGCGGACTCAATCCCACGGGCAAGGTGCTTTCTTTCGACGACTTCCGCCTAATGCGTGACGTCGAGCAACCAATCTACACACCCGAAAAAATGCAGAAGGTTGTAGAAAATGCCGAAGAGATACTTAATCAGGATATAACCGTGCTCACCCTGTGGGCTCACCGTCAATATCAGGCGCAGGGCTCGAGAGACATATACGACAGAGATTGGGCGAAGAGAATCAGCAACATTATGCATTTGAGCCTTGCCGAATTCTACGAAAAAAAGGGCAGATTTACCGAGAAGCTTGCGGACTACTTGTGGGCTGTGCTCGAGGAGAGCTGGTGGATGCAGCCTGCGCACTCAAGCGTCACTCCTCTCGGTATCACAACCGACGTTCCGCTCGTAGCGGGCAACAAATATCTGCACGGTATTGAGCTCGGGTCGTCATACAGAGCAAGCATACTCGCTATGGTTTACCGCTTTAACCGCAAGGAGCTTGACGATATCTCTCCCCTGATATGCGATAGAATCGAAAAAGCTCTGCACGAAAGGTGCATAGACCCGTTTATGAACTGCACCTTCCACTGGTACGGAGAATTCGGAGTCAAGATAAACAACTGGTGCCCCTGGTGTCTTAAGAACACCCTCTTCACAATAGCTATGGTTGAAAAGGACGACTACGTAAGAGAAACAGCCGTCAAAAGAGCTATGAGGTATCTTGACAACTTCATCTCGGGATACAGCGAAGAGGGTGGCTGCGAGGAAGGACCCGGCTACTGGGGCTCGGCAGGCGGCTCTATGTTCGACTGCCTGGAGATACTCTACGATATGACGGGTGGGTACCTCGACGTATTTGACACTCCGATAATCAAAAATATGGGCGAGTACGCGGTAAAGATGAACGTATGCGACGACAGATTCGCTAACTTTGCCGACTCCGGTCCCAGCATAGTTCACGACGGTCATATGATGATGCGCTACGGTAAAAAATGCGCTTCACCCGAGCTAATATCTCTCGGCGGCAGAATGGCGGAGATTCGTGACACGGCGCTCAAATACAGCCACATATACCGCACGCTGAGAAACCTCGCATCCCCGGACCTTGAGGGCGGCAGCACTCCCCAGGTCGCAAAGAAGACGGTTTATCTCCCCGACATTCAAATCGCTAACCTAAGAGACAGCGAGAATCCGAAGGTGGGACTGACCTTCGTAATGAAGGCGGGACACAACGGCGAGAGCCACAACCACAACGATGTCGGCAGCTTTGTACTCTATAACGGTGGCGTGCCCGTTCTTGTCGATGCAGGAGCAGGCGCATACACAAAGAGAACCTTCGGCGCTCTGAGGTACACGCTTTGGAACAACCGTTCCGAATATCATAACGTAGGTATGTTCAACGGTATGGGTCAGCGCAACGGCAAGGCCTTCGCTGCTCGGGACGTATCCTTCGATGAAAGTAAGCGAGAGCTCAAGGCCGAGCTCGCAGGCTGCTACGAGAGCGAGGCGGGAGTCGAAAGCTACGTAAGGTGTGGCTCTTTAAATTCGGGTAAGGTCGCCTTAACCGATTACGTACGCCTCTCGAACGAGGGAGAATGCGACTTCATATTCCTCACGTATATTGAACCGAAAATAACGGATAAGGGCATTTTACTCCACACGGGTCTCACCTTAAGCTATAGCGAGGGGCTGACCCCCGAGATAGAAGGCTTTATCACCCAGGACTATGATTCGATGGCTAAATGGGGAGTTGACAGGCTCTGGCGTATACATTTGAAGGCAAGGTGCAAGGAAGGCACGTTCACCTTCACAATAACCTAAAGGAGACTCAAAATGAGAAAGATATTTGCGGAAAGAAAAATGAAAGCCGACGGGCTCGTTCTGCCTCTCGAGGAGTTTAAGCTCTTCCTCGATATGAAAAATCCGAAGTTCACGACCAAGCGCCTTAAGGCGATAGTCAAGAGAGCCGAGGCCGATCTTGATAAGGACATTCCGTTCCTTCCTCTATCGCTGTACCGTGAGTTCAATCTCATCGGCAACAGAGCGAACTATGAACATAAATACTTCGAAAGACGTGAGATGGCACTGAGACTCGCTATGGCTGAGGCCTTCGAGAGAAAAGGACGCTTTACCGACAAACTGTGCGATGCGGTATGGGCTATACTTGAGGAGACGAGCTGGATTATCCCCGCTCATACAAGTCACTCCCCGTCAAGACCCGGCACAGATGTGCCCGAGGTTTACGACGACTCGAGAATACACGGCATCGACCTCTTCTCCGCCGGAACAAGCGGAATGCTGGCCACCATCCTTTATCTGTGCCGAGACATACTCGACGAGGTTCATCCCGTAATAGCCGAGAGAATGGAGATAGAGATATACAAAAGAGGCATATTCCCCTTCTACAACTGCGTATTCGGATGGTCGGGAAGAAAGGGCAATAAGGTAAACAACTGGTGTCCGTGGTGTACGTCAAACACGCTGTTTGCAATAGCGCTGCTGGAAAAAGACTTGACAAAGAGAACTCTTGCGGTAAACAAAGCGATGAGCTTCCTTGACAACTTCATTTCCGGATACGGTGAGGACGGCGGATGTGACGAGGGACCTACCTATTGGAACGTAGCGGGCGGTGCGCTCTTCGACGGACTCGAGCTCATTTACGATATGACAGGCGGCAAGGTCAGCATATTTGATGACCCGCTCATTCTCGCCATAGGCGAATACGAGGCGAAATTCTGCATACATGCAGACAGGTACGTGAACTTTGCCGATGCGGGCGGAAGATGCCGTCCCGACGGTACTCTGCTTGCAAGATACGGAAAGAGATGCGCATCAGAGGAGCTTGTTGCGTTTGGTAAAATGACTTCCCTGTCCAACGATCTCGGTATCTCACTGAATCTTGCATACAGGAATCTCAAGAATGCAATGAGTCCCGTATATACGAAGGCGGAAACGACGAAGGCGTCGCTCAAGACCTGGTTCTCGGAATTGAAGGTTATGATATCCCGTGAGAGCGAGGACACCTCGAAGGGTATGTTCTTAGCTATGAAGGGCGGACACAATTCGGAGAGCCATAACCACAACGACATCGGTAATTTTATGGTATACTCGGACGGCGAGCCCGTGCTTATCGACGTCGGCGTAGGTCAGTACACAAAGCAGACCTTCAGCCCCGACAGATATAAGATATGGTTTATGCAGTCAGGCTATCACACTCTCCCCTCGTTCGGCGGAGTCGATCAGATGCAGGGTGGCGAGTACCGCTCGAGAGATGACGTATACGACCCCGAGGAAGGCTCTTACTGTGCCGAGATAGGCGGAGCTTATCCTGCCGAGGCGGGCGTTGTCAGCTACAGAAGGTGCGGAGTGCTCAAGGACGGCACGGTCTCGGTATCGGACAGTATCACCCTTAAGGAGAAGAAGGAAATAGACTTCCACTTTATGTCTGCGGTTGAGCCTGTGCTCTTGGAAAAGGGAAAAATCGCTCTTGCCGCAGGATGCGTGCTCGAATACGACGGAGCGCTCGAGTGCGAGATTGAGAAATTCCTCTCGGTGGGTCTGAACGCTAAGAGCACGTGGGGCTCGGAGTATCTTTACAGAATACACCTCAAGGTAACTACGGATAAAATTGATACCGTATTCAGAATCAAAAAGGCATAAAGCAAGGCGAATCGGTAATAAAAAAAGGGGCACGTACCCCAAAAGTTCGAAGCATCGGGGCTGCAGTCGCAGCCCCGATGTGTTTATTTCAGATAATACTTAAGCTATCCGATCGCCTTCTCTGCAGTAGCCGTAAGTCAGCTCCTCTTCGAAAGCACGTCGGACTCATATATATCGCTCTCTCTGATCCAATCGAGGCCAACGGGAGCGCCGCATACCCTGCAATACTCGTCGAATACATCTCCGAAGGGGAAGGTCTTCAACTCCTCGGTAAGCGCAAGCATCTTAGTGTAATCGGCATTATTCTGGTACTCGGCGAGCTTTGCCGCAGGCTGCAGGAGCGCATAAAGGAGAGCCTTCTGCATATTTCTTGCGCCTATGACCCAAGCCGCAACACGGTTTACCGAAGCATCGAAATAGTCAAGAGCTATAAACACTCTGTCGAGCGCATCGCATCTGACAATCTCTTTTGCTATCTCACGGGTTTCGTCGTCAAAAGTAACTACGTGATCTGAATCCCAGCGCACGGGGCGTGTAACGTGAAGGGCAAGCTTCTCATTAAAGAGAAGGAGCGAGGAAATCTTATCCGAGACGAGCTCGGTGGGATGATAGTGACCGTTGTCCATAAGAGGCGTGATACGCTTCTGCGCCGAGTAGGATAGACAGAATTCAGCAGAACCGACCGTGTATGACTCGAGGCCTATACCGAACACCTTGGATTCAAGGGTAACGTAAACCTTGGACTTATCATAGGGGATAGAAAGAATCTCGTCAAGAGACTTCTTGAAGCGTGCTCTCGGAGAAATTCTATCAGCCGGGGTATCCTTATAACCGTCGGGTATCCAGATGTTTACAACCGAGGGAATACCCGTCTCATTAGCGAAGTACTCGGCAATTCTGAGGCAGGCCTGACCGTGCCTTACCCAAAAGGCTCTGACCTCCTCGCAGGGGGAAGAAAGAGTCAGATTGTCCTTAACCATAGGATGGCTGAAGAAGGTCGGGTTGAAATCGATGCCTATACGATGCTTCTTTGCAAACTTAACCCACTTCTCAAAATGGCGGGGCTTAAGCTCATCTCTCTCAGCGTGCTCACCCTTTGCAAATATAGCGTAGCAAGCGTGGAGATTCAGCTTCTTCTTTCCGGGAATCAGAGAGAACGCCTTATCCATATCCGCCATAAGCTCCTCGGGTGTTCTCGCCTTTCCGGGATAATTTCCGGTCGCCTGTATTCCTCCGGAGAGCGCCTCCTCGGAATCAAAGCCCGTGACGTCGTCGCCCTGCCAGCAATGAATCGAAAGAGGAACATTCATAAGGGTCTTAATTGCCTTGTCAGTATCAATACCGTGCTTTGCATATTCTACTTTTGCAGAATCGTATCTTTTCATATTCATTCTCCTGTATGTAAAGTTTAGTTGTCGTATTTCATCTGAACCATAATGTTTCCGATTGCCGTAGCCTCGATAGGCTGAGCAACAATCCTTTTGCCCGTATAACGGCCTGCAAGGCTGTTGAGATACTCATTCTTAGCGCCGCCGCCAACAATGTAGAGCGAGGTATAAATCCTACCCGTGCTGAATTCAAGCTGCTCTATTGCCTCTTTATAGCTCCTTGCAAGGCTGTGATAAGCCGAGTTAAAGAGGTCGCCGACACTCTCGGGCTCACGCTCACCTCTCGCTCTGAAATACTCTCTTATAGCCGTCGCCATATTGTCGGGCGCCAGGAATTCGCGCGCATTTACGTCGAAGGTTCCTTCAAAGCTGCTCTTCTTGGCAAGGTCTACTATTCCGTCCCAATCGAGCTCGGGGCAATTCTCACGTCTGAGGCTCTGTATAAGCCACATTCCCGTTATGTTTTTCAAATACCTTATGTACCCTACGCCACCCTCGTTGGTATATCCTGCGAGTCTGCTTTTCTCGTCAGTCAGTGGAGCGTCCGCCTTTATTCCGAGCAGGGACCACGTGCCCGAGGATATATAGGGCGCATCCTCACTCATCCTGACAGCCTCAACCGCACTCGCCGTGTCGTGTGTAGCGGTAAGGACGACCTTGATATTTCCACCGACCTCTTCTTGTACCTCGGGAAGGAAGCCGCCTAGCGTCTCCCCCGGCATAGACAAGGGGGACATGAGCTCCTCGCTTATACCGAGCGTCTTGAATATTTCCCTGTCATACTCCTTTGTCGCTGCGTTTACAAGCCCTGTGGTAGATGCGTTAGTATATTCCTTTTTCTTCACGCCGGTGAGCTTATACATAAGATACTCGGGTATCATTAAGAAGTCAGTGAGTCCCTCGAGTCTACCCCAAAGCTTGTCGCAATAGAGCTGGTATATCGTATTGAAGCTGTTAAACTGTATTCCCGTGCGACGGTAAAGCTCCTCGAAGGGAATCAACCCGTGCACCTTATCAATCGATTCATCCGTCCTCGAATCCCTGTATGCATACGTGGGCTCGACCTCACTCTCACCCTTAAGCAGCACGTAGTCCGCCCCCCAGGTGTCGATAGACATACTTTCTATCCTAGGATAACTCAGAAGAGCGAGCCTTATCCCCTCTTTTACCTCGGTGAAAAGTCTGTCGGTATTCCATACGGTGCGCTCGCCGATTTTATCCATACCGTTGCAGAAGCGGTATATCTCCTGTGTGAGTATTTCTCCGTCCTTCTCATATCCTACGATATGTCTGCCGCCGGATGCGCCGATATCAATAGCAAGATAATATTTCATAATACAATCTCCCTTCGGTTTTATGATACCATACGCCAGAGCTGATTACAAGCCTTTTATTTGTCCAAAAAACCGTCTTTATTTAATTTTCTTGATTTTTCTCTTGCGATATGTTAAAATCAGTACAAGAACCAACGTAGGGAGTAACAATATGGAAAAGGAAATTCTCGAGCTTCTATCAAGGGTAAGCCCCGAAGAAGAGCGCATACTCTCCGGCGGAAGCATCAACAAAACCGACTACACTCAGAAAAGAGGCGGTTTTGTCGTTGAGAGCGGTCTTTTGTCAGATAAAAAGAGCGGTATCAGTGTAAGAACTCATACACGGTATACGTCATTCCCCCCGCACAGACATAATTACCTCGAAATAATGATTGCTCTTTCCGGAAGTATAACGCACAATATAGGCGATAAAAAAATCCTACTTTCCCCGGGAGAAATACTCATAATGAACAAGCACCTGTGTCACTCTGTCGAAAGAGCCGAGACCAAAGACGTAGGTGTAAACGTGATTATATCCGACGGATTTGCATCAACACTGGCGAAGGAGCTCGGCGACACGGCCTTCGCAAGGCTGATTGCGGAAAACGCAAAGCCGTCGGGCAAGGAGTGCTTCCTGCACTTCCGAACGGCGGGGCACCGCACAAACGAAAACCTTATCGAAAACCTCTTGATACACCTGACGGGTGAAAAAATCAATATGGCGGTTATGGAGAGGACGGTCGCCCTTCTTCTCCTCTGTCTGTCGGCGGAAAGGGACAGCCTTCTTATCGACGGTACGGACGTATACGACAAGTCGGACAGAAGAGAGGAGATATTGTCCTATATCTCCACCTCATACCGCACGGCGAGCCTATCCGAGCTTTCAAAGCGGCTTTACGTCACGGTTCCTTATCTGTCAAAGCACATAAACGAGCTGTTCGGGAAGAGCTTCAAGGAGCTCCTTATCGAAAAGAGAATAAGAGAAGCAAAGAAAATGCTCAGAAAAACCGACCTCGCCGTATCCGAAATCATACGTGCTGTGGGATATGAAAACGACAGCTATTTCCATAGAATCTTCAAGCAAAGAACGGGTATCTCGCTCCTGTGCTACAGAAAGGAAGGAGTTAAAAAATCGTCTTTACCGTGACTTCGCTTGACAAATAAAGATAAAAGTAATATAATACAGGAACAAACAGTCATTTGAAGCTCTCTCGAAAGGAGATTGAATATGAATATAATAATCGTAGGCTGCGGACAGGTCGGTCAGGCTCTGGCATCCGAGCTAAACGAGGAGCACAACAACATTACGGTAGTAGATACAGACAGAGAGAACGTAAAAAAGATAACCGACAGATACGACGTAATGGGTGTAATCGGTAACGGAGCATCGCACTCCACCCTTGTATCGGCGGGAATTGATGAAGCTGACCTTCTGATTGCGGTGACGGGCTCGGACGAGTTGAACCTCCTTTGCTGCATTCTGGCAAAAAGGTCGAAGAATCTCAGGACGATAGCAAGAGTCAGAAGCCACGAATATCTCGAGGACACCGAATACCTAAAGAAAGAGCTCGGGCTGGCTATGCTCATAAATCCTGAATATATGGCAGCGAGAGAAATAGCGAGAATATTGCGTTTCCCCTCCGCTACAAACATAGACACCTTCGGCAAGGGGCGTGTAGAGTTAATCAGCGTGAGACTGCCCGAGGACAGTAGGATTGTCGGTATGTCGGTGCGAGAGGTTGCGGCTAAATACAAGAGCGAGGTCCTTTTTGCAACGGTAGATAGGGATGGCGAGGCTATAATCGTAAAGGGCGACCTCGTCTTTGAAAAGAAAGACGTGCTTACAATTATCGCATCGCCTCAGTGCGCCGTAGAATTTTTCAAGAAGATAGGCTATAAGACTGAAGCGGCAAAAAGCGCAATTATAGTGGGAAGCGGAGAGCTTACTCACTACCTTTTATCTGTATTTAAGTCTCACGAGATGTCCTTCAAGCTTATCGAAAAGAATAAGGCCGTATGCAAGGCAATGAGCTCGAGCTTCCCGAGTCTCTCGGTCATTCACGCCGACCCCCGTGACGAGGACGTGCTGGTAGAAGAGGGAATCGACTCTCACGACGCCTTCCTCGCATTCTCATCGGTTGATGAAGAGAATATTCTCTCCTCTCTCTTCGCCCGTTCAAGAATTCACGGCAAGGTTGTCACAAAGATAAACAGACTCGACTACGACGGTGTGATAAAGAGACTCGACCTTGATACCGTCATATATCCAAAGGATATAATATCCGATATGATAGTCAGGTACGTCAGGGCTGCCGAGCGGAGCTTGGAGAGCAATATGGAGACTCTATACAAGCTTATGAACGGTAAAATCGAGGCGTCCGAGTTTATCATCAGCCAAAAGAGCACCGTAACGGATACGCCTATTTCCGAATTAAAAATCAAGTCGGACGTGCTTATCGGCGCTATAATCCGAGAGGGAGAGGTTATAATCCCGAGAGGTCAGGACTGCCTTCTTGTAGGTGACGGAGTTATCGTGGTTTCGAAGGCTATGGGTATGTCGGACATAACCGATATAATTTCGTAAGTCAAAGAGGCTTTGCATGAATTACAGAATGACAAAATATACCATCGGTTTAATACTGATATTTGAGGGGGCGTTCTTCCTTATTCCCTCTCTTACGGCGCTGGTATACAGAGAATGGCAATCGCTCTGCTCCTTCGCAATCACTATGGCGGTGTGCATAGGGCTCGGAGCGCTTATGTCTTTAAAAAAGCCGCATAACACCCGCCTTTATGCACGAGACGGGTTCGTAATCGTGTCGCTCGGCTGGATAGCCCTCAGTATTTTCGGAGCGTTTCCGCTTCTATTTTCGGGGGCTTACCCGAGCTATATCGACGCACTGTTCGAGATTGTTTCGGGCTTTACAACGACGGGAGCGACCGTGATAAAGGAAATTGAGGCTCTGCCCAAAAGCATACTGATGTGGCGAAGCTTTTCGCACTGGGTCGGCGGTATGGGCGTGCTGGTCTTCGTTATGGCAATCCTGCCGAAGAGCGGAGCTCAGAACATCCACGTAATGAGGGCCGAAAGCCCGGGGCCCGAGGTATCAAAGCTTGTTCCGAGGCTTAGGAACACGGCTATAATACTCTACGGCATCTATATTTGTCTGACGCTTCTCGCTTTTTTATTTTTCCTTGCGGATATGCCGTTGTTCGATGCTTTGAACTCTGCCTTCTCCGTTGCGGGAACAGGCGGCTTCGGCACGAAGAACGATTCGATGAACAGCTACAGCACGTATATAAAAATCGTTTGCTCGATATTTATGCTGGTCTTCTCTATCAACTTCAACGCCTACTACCTTGTTATAAAGAAGCGCTTAAAGGATGCATTCAACACCGAGCTTAAGGTATTCCTTGCGATAGTCGTCGTATTTACGGCGCTTATCACCTTGAACACGCTCGGAAAAGCAGAAGGAGCGGAAACACCCGGCGAGGCTCTGCTCGGCGCATTCTTCACCGTATCGGCGCTGATTTCTTCCACGGGATTTGCTACCGTCGACTTTAACCTATGGCCGATGCTTTCGAAAATTTTGGCGCTTGCGCTCATTTTTATCGGTGCGTGCGCCGGCAGCACGGGGGGCGGTTTCAAGGTATCCAGAATAATTCTCTTATTCAAGGGTATGACGAAGGAGATACGCTCGCAGCTCAACCCGAGAAGTGTAAAAAACATCTCGCTCGACGGCAGAACGGTCGAGGACGAGGTAATAAAGACTGTAAACGCATATCTTGTTACCTACTTCCTTATATTTACGGCGTCGATGCTGCTCCTGTCGCTTGACAACTATGCGCTTGCGGATGGGAAGAGTAGCCTTGTCACCAATTTCACGGCAACTCTGACATCGCTCAGCAACACCGGTCCCGGACTCGATATGGTCGGTCCTGTAGAAAACTATTCCTTCTTCTCTCCCCTGTCCAAGCTCGTTTTGATATTCGATATGCTGGCAGGAAGGCTCGAGCTGTTCCCGATGTTGCTCCTGTTCAACCCCTCGACCTACAAAAAATAAAAGACAAAACGCATAAAAATTCATTTTATTAACATTAATTTAAAAGTTTTTTCAAAAAGCTATTTACTTTTCTGAAAAAATATGCTACAATTTAACATTATATTCGTCGTGAAGACGAAGAAAGAAAAGGATAAATAAAATGGATAACAAACTCAAAAAGAAATACGGTCTGTTCACCGCCATTTGTATGGTCGTGGGCATAGTAATCGGCTCGGGTATATTCTTCAAGACCCAGAACGTACTTAAGGCGACCGCAGGCGATGCTTTTATGGGCGTTGCGGCTTGGCTCATCGGCGGCGCTGTTATGGCTGTTATTGCAATCACCTTCGGCGTTATGGCTACAAAGTACGAGAAGTGCGGCGGCGCTGTTGACTACGCAGAGGCTACCTGCGGAAAGACCTACGCATACTTCCTCGGTTGGTTTATGGCTATGATTTACTATCCCGCTATGACCTCCGTCCTTGCTTGGGTTTCCGCCAGATATACTCTTGTTGCTATCGGCTTCGTTGAAGCTCCCACCGCCTACCTCGAAGCAGGTATGAAGAGCTCTCTCGACAGTCCCGAGTGTATGGTTCTTGCAGCTATATATCTCATCGGCATTTACTTTATGAACGTTATCGCTCCCAAGATAGCAGGTAAGTTCCAGGTTTCCACTACGGTTATCAAGCTCGTTCCTATCTTCTTCATCGCTATCGTAGGAACCGTTATAGGCCTCGTAAACGGAAATCTCGTAGAGAGCTTCGGCTTCGTTAAGGATGCGGCTGGCACAACCTATCCCGGAACCGAGACGGCAGTAGGCGCAGGAAGCCTCTTCACCGCAGTATGCTGCACCGTCTTCGCTTACGAGGGCTGGATAGTTGCAACCGCTATCAACTCCGAGATCAAGGATTCTAAGAAGAATCTTCCTATCGCTCTCGGTATCGGCGCCGCTATCATCATCGTAGCTTACGTTCTCTACTACATAGGCGTTATCGGTCTTGCCGATATGGGTCAGCTCGGCGCAAACGGTACTACCGAGGCATTCAAGGTGTTCGGTCCTGTCGTTGCCGCTATCATCAACATTCTTATCATCGTATCCTGCCTCGGTACTCTCAACGGTCTTATGCTCGGATGCACGAGAGGCTTCTATGCGCTCTCCGCACGTAACGAGGGTATATCTCCCGAGACGCTCCACCAGGTTGATGCAAAGACAAACATCCCCAACAACTCCGCATCCTTCGCACTCTTCATCTGCGTTATCTGGCTTGCATACTTTGTTGGCGGACAGTTCTTCGGATGGTTCGGCGATTATGCGTTCGACTCCTCCGAGCTTCCTATCATAACCATCTATCCTCTCTACATTCCGATCCTTGTTCGCTTCATGATGAAGGAGAAGGATCTGCACCCTGTTAAGAGATTCGTTCTTCCCTGCCTTTCCTTCGTTGGAATCGCAGTTATGGTTATTGCCAGCATCGTCAGCCACAAGATGGCGAACGTATGGTACCTCATCGTATTTGCGGTATTTATGCTCATCGGAGCTCTCTTCTGCAATATCAACGGTCAGAGCGTAGCTTCCAAAATCGCTTCCAAGCTTTTCAAGAAGTCTAACGAGGACGCCGCAGAGGACGCGGAATAATTAAGCTCAGCTGAAAAAAGAAAAATTCATTTGACAATCCCCCGATATGGTTTATAATTAAGTCAGTAAAACCATATCAGGGGGATTTTTATATGAAAAAGATTCTTTCAACTATTCTTATTACAGTTCTGGTATTTTCATTCTTCGCCTGCACTCCCGCCCCTTCGGCAAAGAAGGGCGCTTACACCGCTGACGGAGTCACGTACTTTTTGACCGACGACGGAGCAATCAAGGTCGGCACTGGCGGAGCTGAGTCGGTGGATCTTTCCGTAAGCGGCACCGTCTACACTATCGACGGCGTTGAGATCGACGAATCGCTTCTCTCCGAGGCGAGCTTCGAGATGCCGGATGCCGGCGAGGAATACTTCACTCTCGGCGACTCCGGAAAGACTATCACAGGTCTTACCGAGCTCGGTAAAACGAAGAAGGTGCTCTTTGCTCCCAAGGGTGTCACCAACATTGCCGAAGGCGCATTTGCAGACGGCGCTCTCAGCGCTTTCGTTATAGGCTCGTCCGACACCGCCATAAATCTGTCTAACGGCGCATTCTCGGGAACCTCCTCGCTCGACGTATATATCGACGGCGGATGTGACCCGAACAAGGTAACCTGCGGACAGAATCTTCTTTCCGACACGACGGGCGTCAAGTTCTACGTAGGCGGCAGCGCATACTCCAACTTCAAGAACCACTACAACTGGGGCAACTTCTCATCGGATATTAAAAAGTATTAATTCTTTTTAAAAGGAAAAAGCAAGGGACGCTGTAGAAAAACAGCGTCCCTTGCTTTTCTTGATTTTCTTCTGCCTGAGCTTTTATTTATATCAGAGCTCTGCTTCGTATCCCGCATCGACAACGGCAGAGACGAGAAGCTCTCTGTCCACGTCACGCTCCAGAGTAACCGTAGCCTTGTCCTCGGTGTGCGAGGCTACGCAGGACAGAACTCCGTCAATCGACTCAAGAGCCTTCTTTACTCTCGCCTCGCAGTGCGGGCACATCATACCGACTACCTTTATTTCTATTACCATTTTCTTTTCCTCTCTTTCGTCTGTTTCTTTGTCGTTCCTTATCTCTATGGGATTTCTTCCGGCGACGTCTGTTTCTTTACCGACCGGTATCTCTTCGGGCTTCCTTCCGCCGGTCGGCTTCCAAAGATTGAGTCTCAGGGCATTCGAAACAACCGACAGACTCGAAAGACTCATCGCAATTGCTCCGAACATAGGGCTCAGCGCGAGCCCGAATACTCCTGCCGCAAGCGGAATTCCTATAGCGTTATATATAAATGCAAAGAACAGATTCTCCTTTATAACTCTGAGGGTTGCTCTGCCGAGCGAGACGGCATCGGCTACCAGAGACAATTCAGAGCCGATTATAACAGCTCCCGCACTCTCCTTGGCAATATCAGCTCCTGCGCCTATCGCTATGCCGAGGTGCGCAGACTCAAGAGCAGGCGCATCGTTAATGCCGTCGCCCACCATAAGCACACGCTCGTTTCTCTCAAGCTCCGAGACAGCTCTGGCTTTTTCCTCGGGCAGGACATCGGATATAACCTCGGTTATACCGACCTTATCTGCCACCGCATTCGCCGTGCGGCTGTTGTCTCCCGTCAGCATTACGACACCGAGCCCCATATTCTTAAGAAGAAGGACAGCTCTGCCTGCGTCATCCTTAAGGCTGTCCGACACGGCAATTATACCGACGAGCGACGAGGCCTTAATAAAGAAGAGCGGGGTCTTACCCTCTTCTGTAAGACGTAGGAAGGCATTCTCTGCCTCGGCGGGGAAATCCAACAGTGTTCTCGCATACTCATAGCTTACGCCGAAGGCCGTATCGCCGTCCACCGTACACCTTACACCCCTGCCGCCGATAGCTGTAAATTCCGCTACGGGGTATTTCTGCACCCCTATGCGCTCCGAGTATTCCACCACCGCCTTTGCGAGCGGATGCTCGCTCATATACTCAAGCGAATATGCCAATGGAAGAAGCTCACCCGAGGAGTAATCTATAACCTCGGAAACCTCGGGCTTACCCTTAGTTATCGTACCCGTCTTATCAAAAATCACCGTCTTTACTTTCCCTGCCGCTTCAATCGCTGAGGCGGTCTTGAAAAGTATACCTCGCTTCGCACCGACTCCGCTGCCAACCATAATAGCAACGGGCGTAGCAAGCCCAAGAGCGCACGGGCAGCTGATAACAAGCACCGATATCGCCCTGCCGAGCGAGTAGCCGAGCCCCTTATCCAAAAGTAGCCAAACAACAAGCGTCACCAGCGAGATAAGGCATATTGAAGGAACGAAAACGGCAGAAACTCTGTCCGCAAGCTTTGCTACGGGCGCCTTCGACTCCTGCGCCTCTTCCACCGTTCTTATTATTCCGGACAAGACCGTATCAGCGCCCACTCTCGTCGCACGGCATACGACGAATCCCGAGGCGAGCACCGTGGCGCAAAAGACGTCCGAGCCCACAGGCTTATCCTTCGGAATACTCTCGCCCGTAAGCATAGACTCATCGATTGCGCCCTCACCCTCTAAGACGACGCCGTCAACAGGTATACTCTCCCCCGCACGGACAACGAATACGTCTCCCTCGCAAATATCGCCAACGGGGACGGTCGTTTCCTCTCCGTCCTTAAGAAGCCGAGCCGTCTTTGGTGCAAGATTCATAAGAGAATAAAGCGCATTCGCCGTTTTCCCCTTCGCCCTCGACTCAAGCATCTTCCCTATTGTGATAAAGGCAAGTATCATTGCGGCAGACTCGAAGTAAAGACCGTGCAGAAGCTCTTTAAGAGTCTCGGGCGAGTCTGAGAGCCACATTCTTAAAAGAAGATAAAGGCTATAGACGTAGGACACAAAGGAGCCGAGCGCTACAAGCGTGTCCATATTAGGCGCTCTGTGTATAACGCCCTTAAACCCGCTTACAAAAAACCTGCGATTTATAATCAACACCGCACCCGAGATAAGCGCCTGCGCGGTGCCTATTATCTGCGGATATGAGGCGAGCGAAGCGGGCATAGGAAGCCCCCACATATGCCCCATAGAAAAATACATAAGAAAAACGAGCAGTACAAGAGAGGAAATCAGCCTTTTTGTTAACACGGGGGTGTCCTTATCGGTGCCCGACACGTTATATTTCGCTCTCGCATCACCCGTATCGTCCTCTGCAAAAGCGCCGTAGCCGGCATTCTCAAGTGCCAAAACGACGCTCTGAATATCAACCTTACCGACGACGGTAAGCGTTCCCTTCAGAAGGTTTACCGCACAGGATTCGACTCCGTCGAGTGAGGATACGGCACGCTCCACTCTCTGCCAGCAGGCGGCGCAGCTCATACCTGTTACCTTAAATCTTTGCTTCATTGTGAATTCCTTTCACTCAATACGATTCTATAAATTAGAGCAAACCAAGCATCAGCGACATCAAGGGCAGGGTCACAACACTCATAATAGTACCTAAGAGAACAAGGCTTGCGCCCTCCTTCTGCCCCGCTCCGCACATCTCCGCATAGTTCAGAACTATGGAAGCCACGGGACACGCACATATTATGAAGAAGGTCATCTTATATTCACTCGGTATGGGAAGGAAGACCGCTATGAGGAAGGCAACCAGAGGCATCACTATTTGCTTAATACCGACGGCAATATATGTCCTCGGATTTTTAAACACGTCCCCTAGTCTCATCGTACCGAGCCTCATACCCATAATCAGCATAGAGAGAGGTGTAGCCATTCTGCCGCCTATCGTGATGATGTCGAGAAGCAGAGTGAAGCGCATATTCCCGGGAAGGGTGAAGGTGAGCGGTATTCTAAAAATATAAATAAGAATTCCTGCGGTAAAGCCTATGAGAGCCGGGTTTGTCAATATCTGCTTCAGTGAGACAAATCTCTTGTCCCCCGAAATAATTGCCGAGCCAACCGTCCAGCCGAGCACGTTCATAACAAGCGCATATACGGTGGTATATATAATCAAGCCGCTCGCAATATCCGGGAAAAGGACCTCGAGGATAGGTATGCCGAAAAATGCGCAGTTTCCGAACGTGGTAGCCACCGTCATTACTCTGTACAAGGGATTATCATACCTTTTTCTGAAAAGAAGGTAGGCTGCGCCAAGCATTATTACGTTAACCGCAACACACATAAGAGCAAATATACCGAGGCTCGCAAGCTTGTCAAGAGAGAAATCGGTAACACTGAAGGTGTACACAGCAAGACACGGCTGAGTGACGTATATGAGAATCTTTGAAAAATCTTTTATACTCTTCTCCCCGAAGACACGCTTCTTTACAAAGAAGTAGCCCGGTACGGCAGAAAGCAGAAGCGCTAAAACGGCAAAAAAGCACAATAAAGCCAGCTTAAAAATATCAATTTCCATTATTAATCCTTGATACTGAAATTATTTTAAAAATTTAAAACTCGATACTTGCTATTAAGATATCGTTCTTCGGTAAGAAGCCGAGGTCTATGCCGTAATATCCTTCCTTGAATACCACGCCGTCCGATACGGAAGCAAAGTACTTGCTATACTGATAGGATGCGCAATCCTTGTAGAAATCCTCGAAGAACTCGGAAAGAGAGCCTAACGTATAAGCTCCCTCGGGATTCTGCATCCTGTATATGAACGCAACGCCATCGGGATATTCAGCCTCAGAGAAGCTCTCCGTCTCCATAGCCAGCGCCTCCTTGACAACGTCGTAGCAATATTGTGACAGTTCTATGGAATAGTCGGAAAGAGAAGAAAGCATATGACCCGACAAATCCTGCGAATAGTCGTAGCTGTATCTTTCGAGGAAGGTATTGAAATATATGTCTGACATAGCTCTGTCCGAGCCCGTATTAAAAGCCTCGATAGCACGCCTCATCTCCTCTATGTCGGCAAGGCGATCCGCCTTTTCGTCATCCGAGAGCTCACGTGTTTCATCCTCTCCGTTATCGCCCTTTATCCTGTTGCCGTCCTCATCGACCTTAAACTCGGTCTCTGTCCTTATGAAAACAATTCTGACGTAGCTGAAGGTTGAATAATACTCGTCGCACAGAGCCGAGTATGCGGGCGAGGTTAAAGCCTCTCCGTTCGTGCCGTACACGGCCTCGATGGCGCACTCCGCCTTATACATCATCTCGGTCGCACGCATAAAATCGTTATAATCAAAGCCCATAGGCTTCGCCATCTCGTTGAACCTTGAAACGCTGCCGTCGGCGACGTATTCGAGTCTTGAGCGCACGGCGTTCTTTATTGCCGTCCTCTCCTCGGACGTAAGACCTCGGCTGCGGTCAAAGCGGTAGCTGCCAAGCATAACGAATCTGATATATTCCTCGGTATCCTCACTAAGCAGCTCCCCGTAGGTCTTGCCGTCTGTGGCATCCGTCGCCCAGAATACGGGCGTATCCTGAGCCGCAAAGCCGAGCTTTGACATAAAGAAATTTTTATTAGTCACGGCAAGATAGGTTGCGACTCCCTTATCCATATGCATACCGTTATAGGTTACGACCGAGCCCAGCACACGCACGGCGTATACTGCGCCAAGGGTCAGACCGAAGACAAGAATTACAGAAAGAAAGACGGACACAAGCACCGTCACGGTTCTTTTCGGATTTGCTTCGGTTTTATTTTTTTTACTTTTACTTACGCTTTGCTTTTTGTTCATAAAAACAGCTCCGATTTATTTTCGAAAGACTTTCAGAAAAAGGCTATTCGAGCGACCTTGCAACCGCACAATACTCCTTTATAATTCTCGCCATTATCTCCGTAGGGTCGTCTCCCTTGCGCATTTTGTAAACAATTATTGGCGAAGAGGGGGCAACAAAGGAGATTTCACGGTACTTGGCAAACAGCTCCGCCCAAATCGCTATATTCGGCTTATCGCTGATAAATGAGATTTTACCACCGAGAAACTCGACCTTATTTATTCCCGCCTGCTCGGCAAGCGCCTTTGTAAGAGCCACGTTGATAAGCCTCTGCGTAGCCTTAGGCACGTCGCCGAATCGGTCGAGGAATTCATCAAGCACGTCATCAGCGTCATCCTCGTTCTTTATAAGAGAAATCTTTTTATACATCTCCATACGAACGGACGAAGAAAAGATGTAGGTCTCGGGTATGTTGGCGGATATATCTGCCACAACGAGGCATTCCTGCTTTTTCGCCTTTATCTCGCCCTTCTCCTCAAGTATTGCCTCGGAAAGAAGTTTTAAATACAGGTCGTATCCGACACTCTCGATATAACCGTGCTGCTCGGCACCGAGTATGTTGCCGGCTCCCCTTATTTCGAGGTCACGCAAGGCTATCTTGAAGCCTGCGCCGAACTCGGCAAATTCTCTGATTGCGTCGAGCCTCTTCTCTGCCTCCTCCGAAAGCACCCTGCCCCGTCGATAGGTGAAGAAGGCGTAAGCCTGTCTTTCGCTCCTTCCAACTCTGCCTCGTATCTGATGAAGCTGAGAAAGTCCGAAGTTGTCCGCATTCTCGATTATAAGTGTGTTTGCGTTCGGAAGGTCGACTCCCGTCTCTATGATGGTAGTACATACCAGCACGTCGATATCTCCCGCAACAAGGCTGTGCCAGATATCCTCGAGCTCATCCTTCTCCATCCTGCCGTGCGCCGTAGCTACTCTGGCGTAGGGATATGCATCCGAAATCTTGCCTGCGACCAAATCGAGATTCTCAATTTTATTGTGTATATAGAGCACCTGACCGCTCCTGTCGAGCTCTCTGCCTATGGCATCCTGTATCATACCGTCGTCGTGCTCCATTACGTAGGTCTGCACGGGACGGCGCTCGCCGGGCGCTTCATCAAGCACGGATATATCGTTAATACCGCTCATCGCCATATTCAGAGTTCTCGGTATGGGCGTCGCAGAAAGCATCAGCGTGTCGACGTTCTTAGCCATCTCACGCAGCTTCTCCTTCTGCACGACACCGAACCTCTGCTCCTCGTCTATAATAAGAAGTCCGAGGTCGGAAAATTTCACCGATCCCGAGAGGATAGCGTGAGTTCCTATAAGAATATCAATCTTGCCGCTCTCGCATCTTTTCAGAATCTCGGCACGCTCCTTCGGCTTTTTCAGTCTGGATATCATCTCCACGTTTACGGCATAGCTGCGCATACGAGAAACAGCCGTCTGATAATGCTGAAGCGCAAGTATGGTCGTCGGCACAAGTATAGCAACCTGCTTACCCGAAGCGACCGCCTTGAACGCCGCTCTGAGGGCGACCTCGGTCTTTCCGAAGCCAACGTCTCCGCAAAGCAGGCGATTCATAGGCACGGGGCGCATCATATCCGCCTTTATCTGCTCGATAGCTCTCGTCTGAGACTCGGTCTCCTCATACTGGAAGTCCCTTGCGAAATCAATCTCCATATCGCAATCGGCACCGAACGCAAAGCCCGGGCGTCTCTGTCTCTCGGCATAGAGCTGAATAAGATTCTTTGCAATATCGGTTACCGCCGCCTTTGCCTTTGCCTTTGCCCTTATCCACTCTCCGCCGCCCATACGGCTGAGCTTCACCCCACCGTTCTTATCCCTCTCGCCGATGTACTTTCCTATCATCTCGAGGCGGTCACAGGGCACGAACAGCTTATCCGTTCCTGCGTATCTTATCGTTATATAATCCTTAGTAACGCCGCCGACGGTCACAGCCTCAACGCCTTCGAAGAGTCCTATACCGTAATTGGCGTGTACGACGTAATCACCCTTAGAGAGGTCAGCGTAGCTCATAATTCTCTCGGCAGAGCCGCCCGCTCTCTTCATTATTCTCTGCCTACGCTTGTTTGCGAGAATCGCCTTGCCCTTATCTCTTGCGGTCGATAAAAGCGCAATCCTCGGGCTCGGTAAATCAAATCCGTCAAATGTGCCCACAGTAACCGCAACAGCGCCCCTAGGCATAGAATCTATATCCAAGGTGGCAGCGCCGTCCTTTAAGCAGGCGGGTGAAAAGCCCTCCTCGCCGAGCGCTGACACGAGCGAATCAACTCCCTGCCCATTCTCGGAGAGAATGACTACCCTGTATCCGCTCTTGAGCATCGAGCTCAAATCCTCGTAGAGCATATTTATATTTGCTCCGTAGGAAACCGTCCTTCTCGCCCTGAAGCCGAAGAGCCCTGCGAGCTTAGAAGAACCAAGACCGCCGGAGAAGGGATTTATATGAACTACGGAATTCTCGGAAAGGAAGGACTCGAAGAAATCCATCCCCTTGCAATAAACCGCCGCCCTTTGGCTGACGGAGCCCAGTGAGAGCATACCCTCTCTGATTTCGGAAATCTCTGAGGTGAACTTATCCCCGTTTGCCCTAACCGCCGACGTGCCTAGAATAAATACTGCGGTACGTCCGAACGAGGAAAGGTAGTCGAGGAGCGTAGAGGGGGTATCGTAAATTACGCCCATATACTTGTCGCAGAAATCGACGGTGAGCTCTGAGTTTATTACGGACAGCTCCGAGGTGAGCTTAGCTCTCATATTCTCCGAGAGCTTATCGTTCTTCAAGAGGCGCTCTGCCTCCTTTGCCATTCTGCCCCTCGCCTCTTTATCGACAAGAACCTCTCTTGCCGGCAGAAGCGTCACACCGGCGGATGAACCGAGCGCCCTCTGCGTTATGGGATCGAAGTAGACCATCCTGTCTACCTCATCTCCGAAGAATTCGACACGCACGGGCATATCCTCTTCTCCACCCCAGAAATCGACGATGCCGCCTCTTCTGGCAAACTGTCCCCTGCCCTCAACCGAATCCAGTCGGGTAAACCCAAGCCGAGAGAGCTTTTCCGTGAGCATACCCGGCTCGAGCATATCGCCGGGCTTTATACCGAGCGAACAGGAAATAAGCCTGTCGGGAGACATCGTACAGCCGAGAGCAGCCGAGAGAGTGGTTACAACGGCGTCGCACTCTCCACTCAGTATCGAATACAATACCGAAAGCCTCTCCCTGTCTAAGTCGTGAGAGGCTGAAATATTATTGAATACAAAACTCCTTGGTTTATAGCTCAAAGCGTTAACGCCCGAGGACAAAAGCATCGAGACGGCAGCGTCTCTTGCCTCATCCGATTCTGTGAGGATAAGCAGGGGCGTCCTCCTGCCCAAAAAGCTCAGCGCCTCTATAACCCCCTCTGCCAAGAAAGCGTCCTCGGCTCCGCCCGAAAGCCCGTTTACAGCTATGGGCAGAGGATTCTGCGAGGAGAACGTCTCGGCGAGTGTCGACATAGCGGCAGAAAACTCTTTATCCTCTCTGATAATACAGGATATTCTTTGCATTACTTTCTCCCGAAAATTCTGCGACTATCTCGAATAACGGTTCATCGCCTCTTCGATTTTACCCTTTACTATAAGCTCGACAGCCGAATGTACGTCCGGCAACCTTGCTTCAATCTTCTCGAGGTCTTCCTTCGGAAATTTGCCGAGCACAAAATCGACAAGGTCGTAATCGGGCGACGGCTTTTTACCGACGCCTATCTTTATTCTCGGAAAATCCTCGCCGGGGAGCATCTCAATAATACTCTTTAGTCCGTTATGTCCGCCGCTCGAGCCCTTCCTGCGAATTCTGAAAATACCGGGGTCGAAGCTTATCTCATCGTGAAGGACGATGACCTTATCCGGTGTGAGCTTATAAAAATTAGCAGCCTGCGCAATAGCGACACCCGAGTTATTCATAAACGTCTCGGGCTTCATCAGAAGAACTCTAGCCCCACCGACTTCCGCCTCCGCTACAAGCGAATTGAACTTAGCCCTGTCGATACGCACGCCGCACGCCTTGGCAATATAATCTATCGCTATAAAGCCCGCATTGTGTCTTGTGCACTCATACTTTGCGCCGGGGTTCCCGAGCCCTGCAACAATAAAGCCGATGGGCTGCTTTGTTTCCTTCTTTTCTATGGATTTAAATAAATCAAAAATGTTACTCATTGTTTACCTTTTCGCAAGATTATCACGCCATATTTTGCCTGATACGTCAGACGGCATCTGCCACGCTCCTCTGGGAGACAGACTTATTTCGGTCACCCTCGGGCCGTCGGGCAGGCAGGAGCGCTTGAACTGCTGAGAGAAAAATCTACGTACGAATATATCAAGATAAGCGGCAATATCGCCCTCACTGTAATCGTCGAACACACCTTTTGCAAGCTCCAGCACCCTTGACGGCGAATAACCGTACTTAACCGTGTAGTAGAGGAAGAAGTCGTGCAATTCGTACGGGCCGACTATCGTCTCGGTGTGCTGAGCATTCTCCTCTCCGGTTATCGGAAGAAGCTCGGGGCTGACGGGCGTGTTAATCACGTCGAAAAGCACGTCCGAGAGGCTTTCGTTCCCTTTGTCCTTATACTTGCCCGCAAAATGGGCAATCATAGAGCGCATAAGCGTCTTTGGTACAGAGCCGTTAACACAGTACATAGACATATGGTCGCCGTTGTAGGTAGCGAATCCGAGCGCAAGCTCGGACAAATCGCCCGTGCCGATAACGAGGCCGCCCTCAGCGTTTGCAACGTCCATAAGTATCTGAGTGCGCTCTCTTGCCTGAGAGTTCTCGTAAACGACGTCGTAGCAGCCCTCATCGTGAGAAATGTCACGAAAGTGCTGGGTGACAGCCGCCTTTATATCAATGGTTCTGAGCGTACAGCCAAGCTCCTCTGCGAGGCAAAGGGCGTTGCTCTTCGTCCTCTCGCTCGTGCCGAAGCACGGCATAGTTATAGCAATAACCTTATCTCTCGAGTAGCCCAAAAAGTCCATAGCTCTCACCGCAACAAGCAGGGCGAGAGTAGAATCGAGTCCGCCCGAGACGCCGATGACTGCGCACTTTGAAAACGAGCGCTCTATTCTGTGAGCTAAAGATCTCGCCTGTATTTCAAGAGCGAGGTCGTAGTCGCTCTTATCCGTCGGCTCAAACGGGAATCTCTTAACCGAATTTTCAAAAACAGCCGAAAAAGGTCTGCCGTTATCCCCCGTGTCAACATAATGAATTCCCTCGTCGAAGGGCTCGGACGAGAATAAAAGCTCTCCGTTCTTAGCCGCTACAACGCTCGATGAGTATATACCGTCAGTGCCGCTCTCGCCCTCGCCCGCACCAACCATAAGGAATGGGCGCTCGAGAAATTCCGAGACTCGTACGGCGTACTCCTCACGCTCGGCTCTCCTTCCAAGATATTCCGGCTCTGCCACGGGGTTGATTACGGCTGCGACTCCGTCACGGGAAAGCGCCGAATCGCTGCCCACCTTCACAAACACCTCAAGCCCAGTGTCGCCTATTTCGTATATATTGCTCCTCGAGACGTCTGTCGCCTGTCCGAGAAGCTCGATCTCGCAGCCCTCATTGGACATAGCGGAAAAACGGCGGTCGGCTGCGCCCGAGGCGCTGATGCCTATCACCTCTCCGCCCTTTACGCAGGCGACGGCGTTATACAGTCTGTCTCCGTCTCTCACCGGCAGGCCGACGAAGGACGTAAGATTCAAGCCCTGGGTAAGCTGAATATACTTTCCGAGAGCGGACTCGGCGGCATCCGTAAGAGCCTCTTGAAAATAAAGGTCACCTGCGGTAGCGCCCGTCAGGGCAAGCTCGGCAAATACGATTATGTCAGCGCCGCATTTATCCGCCTCTTTTGCGCATTTGGCAAAAAGCTCTGCATTATACTCGGGGTCGCACAGCCTTATTCTCGGCGTAGCGGCGGCAATTTTTAAATGCTTTTTCATTTTACAATTCTCTTTTTCGTTTTATGCATTATCCTTAACGAGTATAAGCTCCTTCGCATAAGGAAGATTCTCTATAGCCTCGCAAAGAGTATGCCACTCGGCGAGCTTGTGCGTTCTTCTCGCATAATATATGTTTATGAGCACCTCGTAATTCAAGGACACAGTCCTCATCTGATTGAAGGAAGAGGGGAGCATCTGAATCATATTGTGCCAAGCAGACTTATCCTTCGACTCAAGATATCTCTGCCTTTCCGACTCAAGGAAGGCAATAACTCCGTCGAGAACGGCCAGCCCTTCACCCGTGAGCCTATCGTGAGAAAAGTCGTCACGGCAGAACTCCTTCGCCTGGATTTTATGCATAGTAGAACAGGAATTAGCAACCGTTCCTACTTTATAAGTATCAAACTCCTTCCACCAATAAAGAGGTGCGGTTATGTCCATCGATACGAAAATCTGGCGCAAAAACTTTCTGTGGTCGCTACCCGCAACGGCGAGCTTACGCGCCAAGGACAAGTCGTTCTCACCGAGAATAAAATTGCCCTTCTCGTCATATGTACTATCCATCCTCGCCCAGCTGTTCAAGGGGTTTCTCGCACCTCTGATCGCATTCTCCATATTCATAACGGAAATCTTATCTACTTTAAGCATAGCTTCCTCCTTCGGCGGGTTTACCGCAATATTGTTATTAAAAATATTTTATCATAAGATTATATCAAAGTCAATTCCCTAAAAAAATATAATGCGCACTAAAAAAATATAATGCGCACTATTTATCTGGCACGCATTTTTCACGGACTTGCCAAGCACAAAGGGGCTGAGCTTTTCCCTCGTTCGTATGAAGAAGAGACGGAATCTTTATCAAAAAGCGAGCAAAAAAGAGGGCAAAGAGGCGTATGAATTATATTCCTTTAAGGTGGGGTTAAGGCCTTGAAAAAAAATTCAAATTATTTTTAAAAACCCCTTGACAAACAAAAATCGATTTGATATAATAGTGAGGCATTTGACGGAAGGTTAGCTCAGTTGGGAGAGCATCTGCCTTACAAGCAGAGGGTCACAGGTTCGAGCCCTGTACTTTCCACCACGGTGGAAACACCCTTTACGGAGTGGCTTGGTAGCTCAGTTGGTTAGAGCGCTAGCCTGTCACGCTAGAGGTCGTGGGTTCGAGCCCCATCCGGGTCGCCATTATTGATTTTGTTATAACCGGCAGGTTATTAACCAATACAAAAATGCCTCTGTAGCTCAGTTGGTAGAGCAGGGGACTGAAAATCCCCGTGTCGTTGGTTCAATTCCGACCGGAGGCACCATATATGCGGATTTAGCTCATTTGGTAGAGCGCCACCTTGCCAA
>JAZORO010000016.1:0-5389 GCA_045656605.1 Eubacteriales bacterium | reverse complement strand
GCCGCCGAGCTTAACTGCAGGAGCGAAGTCGGTGGGGATAAGCACGTTGAGAGAAATGTCGGTGTAAAGAGTAAGGTTGGAGAGAATGCCGCCAAGCTTACCTGCCTTGACTACGTATCTGTACTCAGCCTCTTCGCCGAGGTCAGCAGGAACAAGACCCTTAGCAAGGCTGAAGGTAGCAACCGCAGAATCAAGCGTGCAGGTATAAAGCTCACCGGATACGTTCATCTTAGCATCATACAGTGTCGATGAGGTGGTAGTGAATCCGGAAGCGCTCTTAATCCTGTTCACACCCGTGAAGTTTACAACAGCGTTCAGAGTTGCGCCTGCTGTTCCTGCGGAGAACTCAAAGAGCTCAAGCTCCTCAATATCAATAGTACAGTTGTTAATGTTTACAGTGATGTTGTTAACCGTGGCTGCGGAACGAGAGGAGAAATTAACAAGGCGCACGCCGTAGTTGTTGTCCTTAACGTTAGATATCGTACATCCGTCGAACTCAATCGTTGCGCTACAGCTTCCGGCCGTGTAGCCCATAGTCAAAAGCGAGGGCGGATAGGCTCTGTCGCTATCGGCCTTTATTCCATCAAAGATGATGTCAGTGTTCCTAAAGCTGAAGGTAGCGCTACTACGGTTATCAACAATCGAAGCCTTAGTAGTATATATGTCGACGTCAACGAAGCAGAGACCTACAAGGTTGCCTTCCGAATCCGCATACGCAATGTTAGCGCCGTGATAATGCTTCAAGGTACCGTTCTTAACAGTGAGGGCAGTCTTGCTAGCAGAGTTGAGATAGAATCTACCGCCGCCTGCAGTCGTAAGAGTAAAGCTGTTAAGGTCTATGGTCGCATCACCGGCAATTGTCGAGCCGTCCATAAGCATCGTGCAATTTGCATAAAGGGTTAAGGTTTTACCAGCAGTAACGTAGCTTGACTTAAGATCATCGAACGCACCGGCTGCTGTCACAGTGTTATCGCTGCTGCGAACCACGTAATGAGGGTTATCCAACTCGGTGAACACCGCATAGTAGGTGCCGTCCTCGTCGGTGCTGATTGTCGCAGGCTCGCCGCCCTTGATAAGAGACCAGTGAGAGAATGCAGTGACGACAACCTTATCACCATCCATCGCCCAACTGCTCACAGGCTTATCGGGAGTAAAGGACGTTCCAACGGGAATTTTGTTTGCAGTTGTAGTCTCGCCTACAACAATATTGATAGTAACGTTCGTAGAGGTGGTGAATACGTAATTATCACCGTTCTGTACAAACTCGCCTATACCGCCCTCGCCGTTTCCGAATACGGTAACGTTCTCTATCGAGAGAGGAGTCTTGCAGGTATATCCGGGCTCGACATCAACCACAAGATGTGCGTTGGAATTGCTTATGGGGTTAGCGCAAACAGACGTGTCGAACCTTACGTCCTTACCTATGTAGAGATACGGGCTTGCGGCAGAAGTTCCTGCGCCGTATGCTATGGGAGCCTTGTTCGTCTTAGTTTCAAAGGTCGTAGTACCCTCGAGATACAGTCTGCACGTGTTAGGCGAGCCGGAGGTTCTACCACCGTTAGGGAAGCAGGTGACACCGTTGGTCTTAACAACAGAGTTGCGTACGTAAACCTTAGGAACAGCGGATGCGCTTCCGGAATAACCTGCGGAAATATATCCGAGAGAACCGAAGTCAAGTATACAATCCTCGAATACAAGCACGCCAACTCTCATATCAGAAAGGCGGCCGCTTGTAAGATCCATATCAAGGTTCTTATAGGTAGAGGTTCCGGGAGAACTTCCTCTGGTAAACCATAAGCCATTAGCAACGTATTTACCCTTTACTCCGCCCTCATCAACTCCTATGAGTGTAACAGAGTTGCTGGTATCGCTCAGAATATATTTACCGCTGGTACCGATAAAGCTGGCGCCACCGTGGATACGGATAGTAATGCTGGCAGCAATCTTATCAAGGGTGAGAGTGAAATCCTTATAGATATCGAATACGTCACCGTTTGCCGCTGCGCTTATAGCCGAATTGAGGCTATCCGCATCCGCTATATCGATTGTTACGCCGCCTGCTGTCTTGGTAGCGAATTTTTCCTCATATACAGCGTAGAGATTGTATACTACCGCATCAAAATCTGCGTCATAGCTTTCCTCATCGTAAACGGCAACTATACCGCCGCCGATGGGCTCGCCATCAGGAGCTGCAGACCAGCCAACGAAGGACTTAGCAGCTAAAGAAGGCATAACCGGCATACTGCTCTCGGGTATTACCGAGTTCTCTGCCGCATACGCCATTACGGGCTCGTCGTACTCGTCGAGAACGAGCTCGCCGTTATCATCATAGAATAGCACTATGACATACTTAGCGTCAGCATCAGCCTCAGCAATAGTATACACGTCTCCTTGAACAGAGAGAGTAAAGCTCTCGGTATCGATAACGGGAACGAAGTTATATCCGTTAGAGTCGACTACGCAAGCAGAGCCGATCTCCACCTCGCCGACACCTGTAACGAGAGAGATAGTCTCGCCGTCTGCAGCCTCGATAGCGCTGTCTATATCGTTATAGAAAGCATCGCCAACCTTATAAGGAGCCGCAGCCGAAGCAATTACTGCGAACATACCGCAAAGAAGCAAAAGCACAAGGAGCGGAATCAGAATTTTTCTCCTTTTGTAGGTTTTATGTTTGTGCTATTTAAATTTTACCACACGTGCGACGCATAGTCGACAAGAAAACAATCTTAAAAGGTGATTTCGTATAAATCAAACACAAATACTCCTCACTCTTTGTGTAAAAACGACAAATTCTTTTATCCAAATACTTAAAATACACGCAAGAGACTCGGACAACGACTAGAAAACCTCGCAAGCCTTGCAAGCCGGCAACTACGAAAAAACAAGCTCATTTGATTGCTCCCGGCAGAGCGATAGGATTAACGCCGTCTTACCAAGCTTCAACAGTCACCCACCGCGTGACTTGCGCTTTTTTTGCGTAATCACACGGTGTCGTCTTTTGTCGAATGCCTAATGCTAGAGCGTGTCTCCTGTTCGTCGCCACGCATCGCTTCTCCGCCACTTGCTATTTTTTTCGAACTCTTTCTCGCTCTGCTTCTCTGCTTTTGGTCGGATTCTCCTGCCTTTCTTTGCTGCTCAAATCTCTATCTTCGGTCGGCTATCCTCTTTGTATTGCTTTTTATCGGCCGCTCTCCCCGGTTCGCTCTCTTCTGTTCGTCACATTTTCGCACAGATTTAGGCTCTGCTCGCCGTAGTTTACTCTCTTGCTTCTAAATTCAATTTTTCCATCGTGCAATCTCCGACTCCGAGCAAGCCTTCTCTTTGCAAAAAAGTGCGGACGACTACGCCCGCACTCCGAAATATTCAGTTCAAGACCGCAACTCCGAAAAGACAAAACCATAAAATCAGAGCTGCATCGGATTTACGCCGCAAGCACTCATCAATTATCCCGCATTCCCCTCGGTCTTTACGGTTATCAGCTCGATTTCTCCATCCGTCTCAACCTCTATCCTACCCGAGCCGGCAGGAACAAAGAAGCTATCTCCCCTTGAGATACTCTCTCCGTTTATCCTTCCGCCGCCGGCGATACAGGTGAAGGCGAGATAGGATTCATCGGTTACGTCAAACCACTTTTTTGTAAACTTTAGTTTATATTTCTCGGCTGTAAAATAGTTGCATTTGCCAATAACTACATCGTTTTTCTCAACACGGGGGTAGCTGTACACATCGAGAGAGGAGACCTTCATCGCCTTATCCACGTGGAGCTCTCTCAGATTGCCGCTTTGGTCGCGTCGCAGGTAGTCGTAGAGCCTATACGTGAGGGTGCTGTTCTGCTGAATCTCATAGATGAGCACGCCGTCGAGGATAGCGTGTATCGTCCCCGAAGGGATAAAGAACACGTCCCCTGCCTTTACCGGGGTGAACGCCAGCAGCTCTTCAACAGTACCGTCCTCTACCTTTTTCCTAAATGAGTCGGGCTCGCATTTTTCCCTAAGCCCTATGTATATTCCCGCTCCGGGCTCCGCATCCACAACGTACCACATCTCGGTCTTACCGTACTGACCCTCATTCTGCAAAGCGTACTCGTCGGATGGGTGCACCTGTACGGAGAGCTTATCCTTAGCGTCGATAAATTTTGTTAACACGGGGAAGAATTCAAAGTCCCTGCACGCACTTCCCCACGCATCGGGGCCGAAAGCCTCGCAGAGTGTTCTCCCATCTTCAATCCTCGCCTCTCCCCCTTTAGTGAAGGAGAGCTCCCAGCTTTCCGCTATTCTGTCATCCTCGCTTACCTTACCGTATTCTCTCAGTCTGTTTCCGCCCCAGACGTTGTTCTTCGTCGCAGGGGTGAGTCTGTATATTTTTTTCATTGCTTTTCTCCTTGATTTCGTTGAATACATTATAGTCGCTCTTCGGCTTTTTGTCAACAAAGCGACGGTGAATAGTTTTTTCCACATAAAAATTTATTTTTTTCTTTTTATCTATTTATTTTTGAAAACATTTGTGCTAAAATATAAAATGGGTATATGTCGGCAGGCGACGGACAAACAGACGGCAGTATAAAACCCTGTGTCCACAGCTCGGCAGACCCCGACAAATAAAGGCGGCAGCTCTCTGTCGCCAGAAATTGCAACGTACGTACGAAAGGACTGCCCCTAAGGCAGAATGAACATATGAAGAAATGCTCTGAAAACAAATGCCCCGACAGGCTTAACCGTGTAGGCGGTCAAGCTGTGCTGGAGGGCGTTATGATGAAGGCGGGCGAGCGCACCGTTACGTCCTGCCGCACCGAGGACGGATCTATAGTTGTCACAGACAACTCGTTTACCTCGGTCAGAAAAAAATACAAGATACTCAACATACCCATCCTCAGGGGTGTTGTCAACTTTATCGAGATGATGGTGCTCAGCTTCAAGACCCTCGGCGCTTCTGCCGATGCGCTCGGCATTGAGGAAGAGGACGGCAAGGTTGAAAAATGGCTGAAAAAGCACGTCGGGATCAGACTCACAGACGCTATTATGGCGGTGGCTCTTGTTCTTGGGCTTCTTCTTTCGCTGACGCTCTTCAAGCTTTTGCCTGCCTTGATTGCAGACGGCGTTAATCTTCTCACGATTTGGCTTTTCTCCGTTGATCTCGGCACGTGGCGCGTGCTTATCGAGGGAATTGTGAAGATAGGAATATTCATCGGGTATCTCTATTTCACATCGCTTATCCCCGATATTAAGCGCACCTTTATGTACCACGGTGCTGAGCATAAGTCAATCGCCTGCTTCGAGTCCGGCGAGGAGCTGACCCCCGAAAATGCCGCAAAGCACAAGAGATTCCACCCGAGATGCGGAACAAGCTATCTCTTCCTGATGATTCTCATCGGTATGGCGATAAGCCTTGC
>JAZORO010000015.1:0-1031 GCA_045656605.1 Eubacteriales bacterium | reverse complement strand
CCTTGTTTGCGACGCTATCAACACCGCTATGCGTGAGCTCTTCCTTCAGATAGTATACGGACGTTCTCAGTCCGCATTCTCCGAGGGCGGTCTTGTAATCGGCGCAGGTATGGAAGACCTTGGAAAAGGCGAGCGTTCAATGGTTGGTACTATGTACGGTACTAAGGCAAAGGGCGTTCGTTACCTTGAGATGACCGAGGGCTACTGCACCAGAATGGCTCTTGATGAAAATGATCAGGTTATCGGCTATGAGTTCGTTTCTCTCGGCAAGATGACCGACTTCATCAAGAAGGGCATGGAGCCCAACGAAGCATACGAAAAGTCTAAGGGCACTTACGGAAGATTTGCTGACGCCGTTAAGTACATAGACCCTCGTAAAGAGTAATTAAGGAGGAAATATAAATGGCACATTTTGAAGGTTATGAAAGACGCGAAGCGAAAATTCTCGCTGCGCTTAAAGAATATGGCATTTCCTCTATCGACGAGTGCAAAGCTATCTGTGATGCAAAAGGAATTGACCCCTATAAAATAGTTGAAGAAACCCAGCCTATCGCATTTGAGAATGCAAAATGGGCGTACACCGTTGGCGCTGCAATCGCAATCAAGAAGGGCTGCACCAAGGCTGCTGACGCCGCTGCCGCTATCGGTATCGGACTTCAGGCATTCTGTATCCCCGGCTCTGTTGCTGAAAACCGTCAGGTTGGTCTCGGCCACGGAAACCTCGGCTCGATGCTTCTCTCCGAGTCCACCGAGTGCTTCTGCTTCCTTGCAGGTCACGAGTCATTCGCGGCTGCTGAGGGCGCAATCAAAATCGCTCTTAACGCTAACAAGGTAAGAGTTAAGCCCCTCCGCGTTATCCTTAACGGTCTCGGCAAGGACGCGGCTATGATCATCTCCAGAATCAACGGCTTTACATACGTTCAGACCGAGTTCGATCCCTACACAGAGGAAGTTAACGTTCTCAAGGAGACCGCTTACTCCACAGGTGATAGAGCAAAGGTTAAGTGCTACGGCTCCGACAGCGTTCCCGA
>JAZORO010000014.1:0-1139 GCA_045656605.1 Eubacteriales bacterium | reverse complement strand
TGAACAGCAAGTGGACAAAACTCCCGAGAGCCGTGCACGCTTCTTCCCGACAACGGGAGGCGTACTTAAGACGATGGCGCAGAACGCTCCCGGATATACCTATATTGCACTTGACGGTGTTGAAAACTGTATTTCCGCGCTTCGTGATATTGAAAGCGGAAAGATCCATAAATGCTTTATTGAAATGTCTGCTTGTGTCGGTAGCTGTATCGGCGGCCCCGTTATGGAAAAGTATCATAATACTTCTCCCATTAAGGACTTTATCACCATTGCAGACTATGCCGGCGAGCGCGACTTCGACGTTGCACAGCCTGCTCCTATGGAGATCAAAAAGCATTTCACTATGATTGAGCATAAGCTCATGCAGCCTTCCGAGAACGAGATCATGACCGTTCTTCGTCAGATGGGCAAGTTCAAGCCTGCCGACGAGCTGAACTGCGGATCTTGCGGATACAATTCCTGCCGTGAGAAAGCGATCGCTATCATTCAGGGTAAGGCTGAAAGCTCTATGTGTCTGCCGTTCCTTAAGGATAAGGCAGAAAGCTTCTCGGATACTATCGTTAAGAATACGCCCAACGGACTTATTGTTCTTAACGAAAATCTTGAGGTTCAGCAGATCAACAATGCGGCTCGCAAGATCATGAATATCCGTGCGGCATCCGACGTGCTCGGTGAGCCCGTTATTCGCATTCTCGATCCTACCGTGTTCGTACAGGTCAGAAACAGCGGCAGAAGTGTACGTGATCAGCGCACGTATCTCGCTGAATACAAAAAGTACGTTGAGCAGACCGTTGTTTACGCTCCCGACTCTCGTATGCTGATCGGCATTATGCGTGACATTACCGATGAGGAAGCCGACAGAGAAAAGAAGGCACGAATCAATAAGCAGACGGTTGAGGTTGCCGATACCGTTGTTGAAAAGCAGATGAGAATCGTTCAGGAGATCGCATCCTTGCTCGGCGAAACCGCAGCAGAGACCAAGATTGCCTTGACTAAACTGAAGGAGTCTATCGGCGATGAATGATTTGTGTGCAGATATCGGATATAAAAGCATCAATCATGTCGGCGAAGAGCTTTGCGGCGACCACGTAGACGTCGTAGAGGAAAATGAGAATTCTACCGTAATCGTGCTTGCAGAC
>JAZORO010000013.1:0-13068 GCA_045656605.1 Eubacteriales bacterium | reverse complement strand
TGCAGAACTTTTCTTGAGGATATGCGTCAGCTGGATTTGTTCTTTTCGCTGCACAACCATAAATGCTGCAAAGCCAACAAACACAGCGGCAAAAAGGAGCAGGTAAAGAGCGGATGACCAACTGACAAAATATGATATAACTACAAGGTTAACATTGGCAACCCAAATAGCGAGGGTATAGTAGTACCAAGCGGATTTACGCATAGAATCCCTCCTAACACAATACTTGAAAGAGAACAAGCCATGGAAACGACAAAGTCTCCATGGCTTGTGGATAAATGGATTAGCCCTTCATAGCCTCTTCGACCGCAACTGCGACAGAAACAGTCATACCGACCATGGGGTTGTTACCTGCGCCGATCAAGCCCATCATCTCTACGCATCAGGAGCTTTATGAGAGCTTCAGAGCGGGGAGACTTTCTGAAAAGTCTTATTATAAGACTTAAGAAGCTTTTACACCATGAAATAACATTTGTCAAACACATCGTTTGCGTATTTCCTGAAAACATTATATCACGTTTTAATGTGTTCGTACATGATGTGGATAAAGCGTTTGCGAAAAAGTTGCAATCTAAATATTGTCATAAGTCTTGAAAAAAAAGTCTTCATTATGATATAATGAAAGTGCAAAACTATATTGATACTATAGACTTGAGATTGCTAAAAACAAAAACGAGAGGTAATATTATGAGATTTTCATTTGATGTTTCATCGGATCTGCTCCCCGGAGCGAAAAAGATCGCCTCGCTCCTCGGCTGTGAGGTTGGCGAGGGCGGAATAACCGTCAAGGCCATGACTGCCGAGGCCCCCGGCGTATCGCTTTCGGGCGGTGTTGCCACTATCTATTACAATAAGAAAAATCAGTTCTTCCGCGAAATAGGTGTGCTTGCTGAGGCCGCAAAAAAATCCGACGACCTCGACATAATCGAGAATAACCACTTCGACATGATAGGCGTAATGCTTCAGGCTACGACCACCGTACCCACCGTTGCTTCAACGAAGAAGCTTATCGACTACCTTGCCGTTATGGGCTATGATATGCTTATGCTATATACCGAATATACGCTGGAGCTCGATAACAGACCTTACTTCGGATATATGGCGGGCAAATACTCGGATGCCGACATCCGCGAGATCGACGATTACTGCTATTCTTACGGAATAGAACTCATCCCTTGCTTCGAGTGCTACGGTCACATGAGCGGCTACCTCCAGTGGCCTGAGGCGGCAGACATTAAGGATACCGCTGACGTTATGCTCGCAAGGAGCGAAAAAACCTTTGCCTTTCTCGATGAGATAATGAAAAAGGCGTCTACACTCTTCCGCTCGCACCGTGTGCATATTGGTATGGACGAGGCGCACTCGATGGGAACGGGCAAGTTCCTAGAGCAGAACGGCTACGTCGAGCGTAGCGTTATATTCGAAGAATATATGGAGCGTCTTGCCGCTATATGTAAGAGTCACGGCCTCACCCCGATGATGTGGAGTGATATGTACTTCCGTAACTCAGACCCCGACAGATGGTACTATAACGTGGGTACTAAGGTTCCTAAGACGGTACGCGACAAAGTACCCGAAAATGTAGAGCTGGTATTTTGGCACTACGGTGAGGACGAGGGCTGTGACGACGGAATGATAAAGAACCACCTGGAGTTCAACCGCAAGGTCATCTTCGCCTCCGGCACCTGGTCCTGGTCGGGTCACTTCCCCGAGAGCGAGTACGCATACACCACCGTCAGAGATTCGCTTGAGGCGTGCCGCAACAACGGTGTGCGCGAGTTTATGGCAACCATCTGGAACAAGGGCGAGTGCGACATATTCTGCAATCTCCTAGCTCTTTCCATGTCCGCAGAGCTCTGCTATGACAAAAAGCCCGATATGGCTAAGCTGAAAAGCCGCTTTGAGGCTACCACGGGCGGCATCTTCGAGGCATTTTGGGATATGAGCCTCTACCACAACGATTTCAGCAACCCCGCCGAGTACGAGGGTCGTTTCGGCCATCACAAGCGCTTCTTCGGCAAGGTTATCTTCTGGCAGGACGTACTGATGGGCAAGTACGACTTTGACCTTTATAACAGACCTATGAGCGAGCACTACAAGCGTGCCCATATGAAATACGAGAAGTACGAGGGCGGAGAGTGGGATTATATGTATAAATACGTTGCCACTACCCTAAAATACCTGGCAGTCAAGTCCGAGATAGCGGAAAAGCTCAAGCCCGCGTATATGGCAGGCGACAAGGCTACCCTCACCCACATCAAGGACGTACTCTTCCCAGAGCTCTACGAGCTCACAGAGGCAGTATACCTAGCAAACAAGAACGCTTGGATGCGCGACTTTAAGACGCTTACGGTAAAGATTCTTAACACAAGATACGGATTTATGAAGGAAAGAATAAAAACCGCCATTGAATTTCTCGATATGTATCTTTCGGGTGAGCTCGATAAGCTGGAGGAGCTTGAAGAGCCCAGACTCAAATCGAAGTATTTCGGCTTCGATAACTATCAGGAAATAGCAGGGGTATAAGTTGAATTCCACACGCGGCAGGTGACGGGCTCTCACGCTATTAAAGAAAGGATAAAAAATGACCAACGCTGAAATTAAAATAGCACTTGAAAATTTCAAGAAGTATTTATAGAACTGCGTATAGCTCTGCCTGTAATGTCCTATCGTTCCTTCTCTTAAATTTCTCTGCCGACAATATTCAAGATACTTGTTACAACCTTCTTCAAAAGTAATTGATTGAGTTGCTGCCATTTTCAGTTTTTTCATCGTAAAACTCTTCCTTTATATATAAAAAATAAATTGGACACATCAATAGGCAAAAACCTAAAATGATGTGTCCAACTCAATTTTTTAGTTAAAAGATGTTATTAAGATGTTTTCTACTTGTTTTAGACTTCTTTCAAACTTGTATAAAAGATGTAAAAAGCCTTATAAATCAAGGAAAAATCGACTTAATTACTTGCTTGCCTCTTCTACGGCAACGGCAACTGCTACGGTCATACCAACCATGGGGTTGTTACCTGCGCCGATAAGTCCCATCATCTCTACGTGCGCGGGAACGGACGAAGAGCCTGCGAACTGTGCGTCGCCGTGCATTCTACCCATAGTATCGGTCATACCGTAAGAAGCAGGACCTGCAGCCATATTGTCGGGATGAAGAGTACGGCCTGTACCGCCGCCCGAAGCAACCGAGAAGTACTTAACGCCATTCTCAACGCACCATTTCTTGTAAGTTCCGGCAACGGGATGCTGGAATCTTGTAGGGTTGGTGGAGTTACCGGTGATGGAAACGCCTACGTTCTCGAGCTTCATTATAGCAACGCCCTCGGGAACGGAGTCAGCGCCGTAGCAACGAACCTTAGCTCTGTCGCCGTTAGAGTAAGCGATCTCCTTAATTACCTTTACAGTCTCGGTAGCAGGGTCGAACTCGGTCTGGCAATAGGTGAATCCATTGATTCTCGAAATTATCATAGCCGCATCCTTGCCAAGTCCGTTAAGGCAAACACGCAGGGGCTTTACTCTAACCTTGTTAGCGTTAAGAGCAATCTTTATAGCGCCCTCAGCAGCTGCGAAGGACTCGTGTCCCGCAAGGAAGCAGAAGCACTCGGTAGACTCGGAAAGAAGCATAGAACCGAGGTTGCCGTGGCCGAGACCAACCTGTCTATTCTCAGCAACAGAGCCGGGGATACAGAAGGACTGAAGGCCGATACCGATAGCGGCAGCAGCATCAGCAGCCTTTGTGCAACCCTTCTTGATAGCGATAGCTGCGCCGACGGTGTACGCCCAAACAGCGTTCTCGAAGCAGATAGGCTGAGTACCTCTGACTATCTTATCGCAGTCGATACCCTTAGCGAGGGTAATTTCCTTACACTCCTCGATAGAGGAAATGCCGTATTCCTTAAGAGTAGCGAGAATCTTCGCTTCTCTTCTCTCATAATTCTCAAATAATGCCATCGTTACGCCCTCCTATTAATCTTTACGGGGGTCGATGAACTTAACGGCGCCGTCTTCCTTAGAGAATCTGCCGTAGTGACCCATAGACTTGTTATATGCGGTGGTGGGATCGTCGCCCTTCTTGATGAAGTCGGTCATCTTACCGAGATTTACGAACTCGTAGCCGATAACCTGATCATTCTCATCGAGAGCCATTCTGGTAACGTAGCCCTCTGCCATCTCGAGGTATCTGACGCCCTTTGCAAGAGTGCCGTACATAGTACCAACCTGAGAACGGGAGCCCTTACCGAGGTCCTCGAGACCTGCGCCGATGGTGAGACCGCCCTCGGAGAATGCGGACTGAGTACGTCCGTAAACTATCTGAAGGAAGAGTTCTCTCATAGCGGTGTTGATAGCGTCGCAAACAAGGTCGGTGTTGAGCGCCTCGAGAATAGTCTTACCCTGAAGGATCTCAGCCGCCATAGCTGCGGAGTGAGTCATACCGGAGCAACCGATAGTCTCAACGAGAGCCTCCTGAATAATTCCGTCCTTAACGTTAAGAGTAAGCTTGCAAGCGCCCTGCTGAGGTGCGCACCAGCCGATACCGTGTGTAAGACCAGAGATATCCTTAATCTCCTTTGCCTTAACCCAAAGACCCTCTTCGGGAATGGGAGCGGGACCGTGGTTAGGTCCTTTGGCAACTACACACATATTCTCAACTTCATGAGAGTAAATGATTTCTGCCATTTTGTGTTCTCCTTATATTTTTTATTTAACAATCTCACCAAAAACAGCGCCGAATGCGCAAGCAGCGTTAGCCTCATCGGTATCGATGTGCATAGCGGGAGCGAACTTCTCGCTAACACGTACAACAACGTCGCCGAGGATGCAGGAACGCTCGGAATCTATCTTTACAGACACAATCTCCTTATCAGCTACGCCGAACTCAGCTGCAGCATCGGGGGTGAGGTGGATGTGTCTCTTAGCAGCGATAACGCCCTCTGCGAGCTCGAGCTCAGCGCCGGTAAGGGGGTTAACAAGCTTGCAAGCGCCAGAGCCTGCAACGTCACCGCTCTCACGGATAGGTGCGGTAACACCGATAGAGCGAGCATCGGTAAGAGAAATCTCAACCTGGCTTGCAGGACGGGTAGGACCGAGGATAGATGCCTTGATAGAGCCCTTAGGGCCTACTACGGTGAGCTTCTCCTCGCACGCATACTGACCGGGCTGGCTAAGATCCTTCTTCTTAGTAAGCTCGTAGCCCTGACCGAAGAGGACGTCAACAGCCTCTCTCGAAAGGTGGATGTGTCTTGCGGAGGTTTCAACCATGACTTTTTTCATTTTTTGTTCTCCTTTATGTAATTATAATTTTAAATTTCAAAAAAAATCAGTTGCCCGAATTTTTCCGTTTAACATTATACCACATTACAAGATTAAAATCAATGTATATTTTCAAATAAATTTACAAAAATAAGAAAAACGTTTTTGGAGAGTTTTATATGAGTGAGAATGAAAAAAGCAAAAATACCCTGCCCGGTGCCGGCGAGGGCTGCGGAACTATGCTCGACGGAGAATGCGAGGGCTCATTCTACTGTCTGCCGATAATCGGACAGATAGAGGGTCATTATTCTCTCGATCCGGGGCAAAAAACAACGAAATACGACCACCTGCTCCCTCTTCTCGTTGCGCTCGAAGAAAGCGAAAAGGTTGACGGAGTGCTGATTCTTTTAAACACCCTCGGCGGAGACGTCGAGGCAGGACTAGCTATCTCCGAGCTTATCGCAAGTATGTCAAAGCCTACGGCATCGGTCGTCCTCGGCGGCGGGCACTCGATAGGCGTACCTCTGGCTGTAAGCGCCACGCGCTCCTTCATAGTCAAGAGCGCAACGATGACAATCCATCCCGTCAGAACGAGCGGCTTGATTCTCGGCGTTCCTCAGGCGTTTGACTATCTTGAAAAAATGCAGGACAGAATAGTCAACTTTATCACCGAACACTCAAACGTAAAGGAAGAATACTTCCGTAGTATGATAACACGTACAGACGTTTTAGCTAACGATATCGGCACAATCCTCGACGGAGTGGAAGCGTGCAAATGCGGGCTTATAGACGAAGTCGGCGGAATAAAAGAGGCTCTTGCGTATTTGAGAAAAAAAACACAAAAAAACAAATAAAAAAACGTCCCATATTCTTGTTTTATCCGAAAGATTGTGCTACAATATAAGAAAACAGTTTCGGAGGATTATATGGGACTTTTTGATTTTTTATTTAAGAAGAAAAAGAAGGCTGTGGCTGAGCCTGTAAAGGAAGAGTCGGCAAGGGCTGAAAAGGAAGTGGATAAAGCGCCCGTCGATGAGGTTAAAGCGCCCGAGGCGAAGGCCGACGACACGCCCGAGGTAAAAGAAAGCGAAGCCTTCGAGGATAAGGATGCGCCCGAGATCGTAAAGAAGGAAAAGAAGGCGAAGTCTCCGAGAAAGAATAGCGTCAACTTCGAAAGCGACGAAGGTGGAGTCGAGCCCGCCGACGCAAAGGAAGCCGAGCCCAAAGAGCCTAAGACAAAGAAAACAACCACAAAAACCAAGGCAGAGCCCGTGCCTGTCGTGGAGGAGCCCGACGCTTCGGATGACTTCGACTTTGAGGGTGCAGAAGATTCTAAGCCCGAGCAGACCCGTACCGCAAGAACGGGAAAGTTCGAGATAAAAAAGACGAAGGACGACAGATACGTATTCAATCTCTATGCATCAAACCACGTTATTGTTGCGACCTCACAGATATACAGCTCTGTTCAGAGCGCTATGACGGGTATCAAGAGCATTATCGCAAATGCGGAGCGCTCCCCTATCGAGGACACAACGCTCAAGACGTACGAGACACTTTCCTTCCCCAAGTGGGAGATATATCTTGACAACGGTGGTCAGTATCGTTTCAGACTCTATGCAACGAACGGCAGCTGTGTCGTGCACTCTCAGGGCTATACCGTAAAGACTAACTGTAAGAAGGGTATCGAGAGTATTATCAAGACAGCCAGAGATGCCGAGATATCTAAGAAGTATTTAAAGAAGCACGAGAAGTAAAATGTCATCATACGAGCATATCGAAAACGGGCTTTCGCATCACGTATTTCTGACCCGTGAGAATAAGCCGAGCGTCTTTCTGATAGGCGACTCTGTCAGACTCGCCTATTGCTCCTACGTTAAAGATGAGCTAAAGAACGAGGCGGACGTCTTCTATCCGAGAGAAAACTGTCGTTCAACGCAGTTTGTTATAAGCTCGCTTTTTAGCTACAGCAATCAATTTGACCACCCCGAGAGAGTAAAGCTCTTACTCTTCAACTGCGGACACTGGGACGTTGCGCATTGGAGCGGACTTAAAGAGCCTCTGACTACTCTTTGCGAGTATTCAAAAAACATCAGAATGATAGTCGAGCTTTCGAGCAGACTGTTTATAAATGCTAAGGTTGTTTTCTTAACGACAACCGCAATGAATCCGAGAGGAACAGGCCGAGAGGTAAATCCTAGGACTAACGAGGAGATATCGACCTACAACAAGGCCGCATGCCTTGTCGCTCAAGAGCTGGACGTTCCCGTTATTGACCTATATACTCTGTCACGCTCCTTCCCTGCATCTTATTTTGTCGATTACTGTCATCCAACGCCCGATGCGGCTAAAATTCTCGCAGAGGCTGTCAGTTCAGAAATTAAAAAAAGACTGTAAATTATTTAGAATAAATTTCCACTAATATTTGAGCGATTACGAGTCAAAATATTATCAGAGTCGGATTGACAGAGGCTTTAAGCCCCCGCATTAAGACTCGATAATATATAGATTAATAGGAGATTTATTCTAATGTCTAAGAGCAAGGTAAACGTTCCTGAGGCAAGAGCTGCCCTCGACAAATTCAAGATGGAGGCAGCTAACGAGGTTGGCGTAACCCTTAAGCAGGGCTACAACGGTGATATCACCGCTCGTCAGGCAGGTAGCGTTGGCGGTCAGATGGTTAAGAAGATGGTTGAGTCTTACGAGAACTCCATCAAGAACAACGGCTGATTTTTAACTAAAATCTGATTAAACCATAAAAACAAAGAGGCTCTCTTGCTGTGCTCGAGGGCCTCTTTTACATTGTATAGGTGAAGTTGTGCAATTCGGTCGGCAAAGGCTCACGGGAAGCTTTTATTCGTATTCATAAGCCACTATACGGCAAGCGAGATTAGCGACCGATATTTTAACTTCGTTATAGATTTAATATGCGGTTTTTGGTAACGCAAATATTGTGCATTGAACTCTCTATTTTGTTAACGAAAAAGCATTAAAAAGCCATAATCGTATTGTCATTATCCGAAAAAACCGATGAGTTATTAGGCGGTTTTTATAAATGCTTCTCTTTCGTCCTTGATTCTTTTCGCCTGCGGCTTTTTATTTGGCTTGATTGTCTTGAAGCGCCGCAAGTTTTAGTTTTTCTGATTAAAGCTTATGCTCTCTCCTTTTTTCATTTCGACAAGGAAAATCTTATTATCGGCAGACGAGCCGAGCGGCAAAAGAGCTTCGGGCAGCTTTATTCTCAGAGTTCCGTCGACACCGGCAGTAGCCTTGACGAAGACGGGAACACCATCCTTCCAGGTGCAATCGATAACGAAATTGCCCCTTGCGCAAAGGCCGTTGAACGAGCCGCTCTTCCACTCTTCGGGTATGGACGGAAGAAGGTTGATATAGCCCTCGTGACTCTGCATCAGCATTTCACAAACTGCGGCGGTATAACCGAAGTTTCCGTCTATCTGAAAAGGCGGATGATAGCACCACAGATTGGGCAACACGTTGCGCTCGATGAAGGAATCAATTAGGTCACGGCATTTATGAGGCGTTTTTGTCCTTGCCCACAAAAGCAATCTGTGAGCTACCGCCCAGCACGTCGACCTATCTCCTCGCCTTGTCAAGGTGACCTTTGCCCCCTCTAACCACTCGGGTGTATTTGAGTTTATAACAGTTGCAGGATAAAGTCCGACAAGGTGCGAGATATGACGGTGATTCGGTTCGCCGATTGAAGAATAGGTGGTCTCCTCACGGTACTCCTTCACCTGCCCGTCATCACCTATCAGAACAGGGTCGAGATATGGCATAATACACTTTATCTTCTCGATGAAGGAATCGTCTTTTATACCGAGTATCTCAGCGCTCTCTATGGTACGGCGGAAGTTCTCAAAGACCATCTGCTGATCAAAGGCACATCCCTCGGTGTGATAATACGAGCCGTTATGCACGTTTTCGGGCGATGCAGACTCTTTTATTAGATACTTTCCATCGGTCTTAACGAGCGCCTTTGACAAAAACACCGACATTCCGTACAACGCAGGATAACCGAATTCACGCAAAAATTCTACGTCCTGCGTGTAATCATAGTAATCCCAAAACAGGAGCGAAGTAAAAGCTCCGGTGCCCGGTCCTGAGTGACTTCCTGCCGAAAAACCCGAAATTCCGCAGACCCAGCCGCCTGTACCTATTATCCATCCGTTTTCTCCCTCGGGACTTAAATTTTCAGGATATTTTTCGCTTATATATTTGTCAGCGTGCTTTTTAGCTACGGGCATATAAGCCTTTGCGTAGTTAATATAAGGAATAAACGTCTCTGAAAGATTAGCAGGTCCGGACGGCCAATAATTCATCTGCAGGTTAATATTGTGCCAGTATCCGCACGACCACGGAGAATTTGAATAGGCGTTCCATATGCCCTGAAGATGTGCGGGAAGTCGTGTTCTGGAGCTGGATATAAGCAGATATCTTCCGTACTGAAAAAGAAGAGTCTCTAAATACAATGAGCGCACACCGCCATTATGCCTTGCGATAAGAACGTCCGTGCACTCTGTTTCCTGCTCGCATAAGCTGAGGCTCACCGAGCCGAAGAGGCGCTTATAGTCTCTGAGATGACCTTCTTTAAGTGCTTCATAGCCGCTCTTCAGTGCAGAACTAACTCTGTTAAGCACGGAGCTTGTGTCGACTGCAACACTGCGAAGCGTGCCTTCACGCTCCTCTTCGGAAAACACCTCGGAACACAATCTGTAATTAGTATCACAGGAGAAAACAAGAAGAGCCTCGCTTGCGTTTTCGACACGTATACTGTCGTTCCCCACGGTACTGAGAGCGCCGTCGGTGGAAACACCTATCGCACCGAAATATTTAATTCCGAAATATCCGAGCTCTCCGTAAAGAGTGATAAGTCCGTCACAAATCTCCGTAGATCCGCTTTTCGAAAGGCCGTCGCCCTCTTCAAGGACGAAGTCTGCGACAAAAGGTATTAAAGCTCTTACGGTAAAGGAAAGCGCACCGACCTTATCTGCAGTAAGACGAACGGCTAAAATCCTATCGGGGTGAGAGGTAAAAGCCTCTCTTGTATATCTGACTCCGTTGTTTGTATAGCTGACGGTGGCAATCGCACGGTCAAGAGAAAGCGTGCGAAGGTAGTCTACAGGGTCCGTGTGCCCCAGATCGATAAATATTTCAGCAAAGCTATTTACCCCTGCGGCAGAGCAAGCGACTCTCTTCACGGTCTTCGGAGTTTTATAAGGATTTGATAAAGACGGCTCGCTTATCTGTATGCGCTCAATTTCGGTTCTGCCGAAAACGTTTGCGCCAAAATAACCGTTGCCGAGCGGTAAGGAATATCTCTCCCACGCTCCTCCGTCGCACCCGTGGCTGATAAGTTCACGGTCAATAGGAGCAGGACTCGAATATCTGAGTGTCAGTTCGGGCTGCATAATTCGTTTACTCATTTCGGTTAAAAACATATCTCAAGAAAACATACGACATAAGCTACGAGCTCCGTTTTACATTTTTCTTTACTATGTAAAAAGCTCATTTGCTACTCTTTCCGAGGAAAACACAGCTATGGCTCAGTATTTCTCTGCCATTATAGCAGATTGCGCTGTCCGAGTAGTTAGCGACAGACTCTGCCCCGCTCTCATACCTTATAACCTTTAATCCGTCTTTTGTCTCAAAATAAGAATGCTTATATTCGAACTGCAGGTCGGCAATCTCGCTATACCCGACTGCGGCACGTCGTACAAGCGAAACGACGCGCTCGAACGCTTCCTCCGTGTCCAAAGTGAAATCGACCTCGCCCATCCGGCTTCTCCCCTCGGTCAAAAACCTCGAATAGATATAGAACGAGGGCTTACCCCCGTAAAAACGGTACGTTGTCTCCGAATCAGACCCTTTTATAGGATAATTTATCGAAAGAGAGCACGGGTTATAGAGCGTTATTCCGTGGTAGGTAAGCTCCCACATCGGTATAACCGCATCAACGAAATCAAAAGGTGCACAAGACGGCAAATTGTAGTCGTAAAACGAATTGTAAAGTGAAAAATCAAGCATTCTTGAGTCTCACCCGAGATAACCGTTATTCATTAATAGAGAACGCATCTGCCAAGACCCGTCGCAGTGTAGTCGACCCTTGGAAAACGCTAACGCTTTATGAGTAAAGCGGGAAATATACGTAAAGAGGAGTACATCTTCCCGAGGGGAAAATCTCAAGAACAATCCTGTTAACCCCCTTAACGGAATCGGGAGCCGTAATTATAAAGTCGCTCTCCGCATTGCCATCGGTGTGGGGGTTATACGCCTTCGTCATAACGGTACTCTTGCCCGAAACCGTAAATCCATCAGGCAGAATCCATCTAAGCTCAACAGGTCTCGGCTCATCCTCGAAATAACGCTTCGACTTCATCTCTACGTGTACGCCGATTTCTGCTCCGGGTGTAATAAACGGCGCACGGTCGAGAGTAAGGTTTACGTTCATCATAACGTTCTCTGCGTAGACAGTGTACGGCTTTAAGCTCTTTGCAACCTTCCCTGCACGCTCGGCGAGTTCGTAGAGCTCATCGTATACACCGAGGGTATCGGTAGAATCCGAGAACTCAACAACGTAACCGGGCAAAAGCTCTCCGGAATACATCCAGTTCGAGTGACGGACACAGTGCGCTCCGACGACTATTTTTGCAAGTCTGACTACACGCTCGGTAAGCTCCTTGCAGGTCTTAGGTACGTTTCTTCCGTTATTTCCCTTCGCTATGCTGACGGTCACAATATCGTCTCCGACATACTCACGCCACTCCTTCGGAATCCCCGCAGTGCCGTAGAGTATACCCATAGTAGCGCCGACGGTTGCGGCTGTACAATCCGTGTCATCCCCACAGTTTATTGCTGTAATCATAGATTTTTTGAAATCACCCTCGCCGTAAAGAAGACCTATCGCCGCATAAGTAACGTTGGACGGTGCTTCAAACCATCCGTCGCCGATATCTGCATTAAGCTTCTGCACCGCATTTCTCGTATCCGACCAGGACATTCCCGAGTCATAGCACTCGAGCACGAACTTTATGCTCTTCGCCATTCTCGAGTCCTCGGGTATAGCGGCAAGACCGATTTCTATACATTTTCTCAAATCAGAAATAGCAAAAGCATAGGACTGAAGCGCAGCGACGAACGCCGCAGCGAATGTACCCTCTCCGGCGCCGTGGTCTACCATAGCGTCGTTCATCGCATAGTTTGCCGCAATGTGAGGCATAGCGGGACATACCGTCGCCCATACCTCCGTCCTTATCCAAGCGCCGTTAGAGTTATTCCAGTCGTTCTCATAATCTCCGCACATAGGAGCCGGAAGACCTCTTCTCATATTTGCTTTACAAATTCCGTACTCGTTCCAGTGCGGTACAATAAAGGAAATCCAGTGCTCGCCGAGAGTAGCGGCGTTTACTCCGAAGGGTCCGCAATTTTCAAGCGCATAAAGCCAAACGAGCTGAAGGTCGAGGTCATCGTTCGGTATAATTTCGCCGGGAGCCGTGGCGAATCCCTTAATATCCAAAAACTCTCTCTTACCCTCGTACGGAGCGCCCATAGTTCCGCCTATATTTTTGCCTATCCAGCAGGCATACACCTTATCCTTATATTCATTGTTGTTAATAATAAACGAAACTAAAAAAAGCAAGGATTATTTAAAGCTCACTGATTTTAATTTTTCTTAATATCGGTGCTGTTACGAGCATATTATATGATTCAAATCTGCTTTTGTTAACAGACATTTCGTTTTGTTATTTGCAAATTTCATAACAAAACAATTAAACCTATTTGTTGAAATGGCGC
>JAZORO010000012.1:0-127435 GCA_045656605.1 Eubacteriales bacterium | reverse complement strand
TCGGGGATACCCAGCATATGGAAAAAGCCGAGGATGATGGCGGCGCAGGTGTGAAACAAGGGAGGATTGTAAAAGGACCAGCGGGACATGGGGGAGAAATTGGGCAACGCTGTTTCTCTGCAAATATATTCAATGTAGCCGAGATGGCCCGATCCCAGCTTGGTGGACCCAAGGCCCGTGACGTACCCGAGATCGTGCTTGGATACATTGTAGGGCGTAAGATGGGTATAATGAAGACGAAGAAGAAAGCCGACAGCGATGATTAAAAAACAGAAAAGAGGGAAGTAATCGTAGGCTTTGGCGGCGTCGAGCAGACGAGCGGCAGTTTTTTTGGAAGAAACGGACTTGGACGAAGCCACAATGAAACTCCTTTCGGTTGAAAAATCGTTCATAGCGTATAATCTATTATATTATACCACAAAGATAGCTTCATTTCAAGAGGTAGACGGAAATTTATAAGGAATCGTAAAAAAACATGGTCCAAATTTCAAAAAATAATTTTAAATTTTTTTTGAAAAAAGGCTTGACAAACGAAAAGGCTTGTGTTATAATATCACCGTTCCGCTGATGAAAGCAGAGAACGAACGAACAAAATGCTGGTGTGGCTCAATGGCAGAGCAGCTGATTTGTAATCAGCAGGTTGATGGTTCGACTCCGTTCACCAGCTCCAATTATGGGGGAATTCCCGAGTGGCTAAAGGGGGCAGACTGTAAATCTGTTGTCATCGTACTTCGCTGGTTCGAACCCAGCTTCCCCCACCATAAAAAGCGACGGCTTCATTTCGAAGCCGTTGTTTTTTTAGCAGTTTAATTCGAAAATTTGTTTAATTACGTCAACCCGTCCTTAAAAATTTGATTTTAAAAGACTTAAGGGCGATGCAGTTATGAGAAATAAAGTAACTTAATAAATACGTCAAGACGTAAAGGAGCAAAAAAATGGATAAGAAATATTCACGAGTATACGTGGAAATAACAAACGTTTGTAATAAGAGCTGCTCCTTCTGTCACGGGACGAAGAGGGAGCCGGGCTTTATCAGCACGTCTCAGTTTGAGATAATCGCACAGAATCTGGTAGGCTATACTGATTATCTTTACTTTCATCTGATGGGCGAGCCTTTACTTCATCCCGATTTGAAAAGCCTCGTTTCGATAGCATCCTCTCTTGGCTTTAAGACGGCTATCACTACAAACGGTACGCTCTTGACCGAGAGGGCGGAGGAACTTTTGTCCTCGGATTTGTATAAAATAAACATATCGTTGCATAGCTTTGAAGACGGAACACACAGTGAATTTTTGAAGTATATCGAAGGATGCGTTGACTTTGCCGATAAAGCATCGAGTAAAGGAATTCTCACCGTCCTGCGCCTTTGGAACAAAGGATTTGACGGCGGCAGGAATGATGAGATTTATTCGATTATAACCGAGAGATTCGGATGTGAAATGCTGGTGAGCGACAGGGGAGCCAGACTTCGACACAGACTTCATCTTGAATACGGTGAGCGATTCGATTGGCCGGATCAGAATGCCGAAGAGCTCGGAGACAGAGTGTTTTGCCACGGACTTGGCGATCACTTCGGAATCCTGTGCGATGGCTCTGTTGTTCCGTGTTGCCTTGACAGCGACGGCGTTATGACTCTCGGAAATGTGCTTTCGACACCCCTCACGGAAATACTGGAGAGCGATTTCGCACTTGCTGTAAAAAACGGCTTCAGAGAGAAAAGAGCGGTTGCCGATTTATGCCGCAGATGTGGATATGCACGAAGATTTAAAATATAAAGAACGGTATCGAAAATTGATACCGTTCTTTTTTGCACAATATGCAAATAAATATTTACAAAATTAGCCGTTATTTAGCTTTGAGTCTATGTAATCCATATATGAGTTCCAATCCTCACGGCTTAAATAGTGCGTCCCTTTTCTTAGCTGATAGAATGCGTCTCCGCTTAGATATTCTGCTTTCGGTACGGGATAAGAATCGTTATGGACAAGGCCCTTTTTGCCATAGAGAGAATAAACCTCTCCGATTGCCGCAAGACTCAAAAATTCGCTGTTCGGATCTGCCCACAGATCCTCTTCTGCGGAGCCGACCATAACGTGTCTCGGTACGGACAGAGCAAGTAAGAAGTGCTGATCGAATGGCAATTCCTCAATAGGTGTTGGCTCACAGTACTTCGGGCAGAACCAAAAGGGGAATACGCTTGTTATTGCACTTTTTGTCTCGCCGATTTTGCCTCTGGTTATAGCTGCTCCGGAGCAGCCGGAGTCGTTAGATATTACGTATTTGAATCTTTTGTCAAACGCTCCTGCCACAAGAGCGGTCTTTCCGAGTCGGGAGTGACCGATAACAGCTACGTTTTTCTTATCGATTTCGTCTATACTTTCAATATAGTCCATAACCCTCATTGCAGCCCAAGCCCACATAGCTATTTTGCCGGGTGAGCTCTTTGCTCTTCTTCCGGGTGAGAGGAATTTTGCTCCAGCGTCCTTAAAGCTTCCGTTGTCTCCGGTCACGTCCTGGTAGTTGAAGGAGAACACCGCATATCCACGGTCGGCGATTTCCTCTGATGGAAGGTATTTGTCAGGTACTTCCGGGCGGAAGTTAATGAATACGAATGCCGGAATGTTCTTCTTTCCGATGGGGATGACCGTCGTTATGGGGAAGGAAAAAGACTTGTCACCGTTTGTAAACTCGAGGGTGATTCGGCTGAGCCTTGCTTTTCCCGCTGCATAATTTTTCTCAATCTTGTCTACTCTGACGTTCATATGCTCGGGCTTCTTGGGTATTCTGCCGTATTCGAGTCTCTCGAGCATATCGCTTAAGTAAGGCTTCCTTGCTTCAAAATCTTCTTTAGAACCGATTCTCTCGCCTTTTCCGAGAGCAAGTACGTCGGGTATATTTCTTTTCGCAATTTCTTCGCATATGAATGACATAATACTTCCCCCTAACTTTTTTCTTTAGTATATCACCCCCTTTTATAAAAGTCAATATTATAATACCCTTTGACAAACGCAAACGTATATGCTAAAATAATCCGTAAAGGAGGTGAGACCTATGAGCCACAGTGGAGTAAAGCTGCCGGATAACGTTCTTTATATAATCCGTACGCTTGAAAAATACGGATACCGTGCCGACGTTGTCGGTGGCAGTGTCCGAGACAGTATTATGGGCAGGGCACAGTCCGACTTTGATCTCACCACGAATGCAAAGCCGGAGAAGATTATAGAAATATTTAGCGACAAGCCCTTGGTTAAAACCGGAATTAAGCACGGAACCGTCGGGATTGTGATCTCGGGTGAAATGTATGAGGTAACAACCTATCGGATAGATGGCGATTATAAAGACAGCAGGCATCCCGAGGCGGTATCGTTCACCTCGCTTTTGTCCGAGGATCTTGCACGCAGAGACTTTACCGTAAATGCACTTTGCTATAACCCTAAATACGGTTATACCGATTTATTTGACGGTATGAAGGATATTGAGGTGGGAATAATTCGTGCTGTCGGCGACCCTAGACGAAGGTTTACCGAGGATGCTTTGCGAATTCTTCGAGCGCTCAGATTCGCTTCGGTTTTGAATTTTAGGATAGATGAGCAGACGGCGAAGGCGGCGTATGAATTTCGAGAGCGCTTGCTCGACGTCTCGAGGGAGCGTGTTTACGCAGAGCTGATTAAGCTCATCGGCGGCATAGCTGCTCACCGTATAATAAACGAGTATCGTGCTGTTCTTTCTACTGTTATACCCGATATAGCAGGCGTTGACCTGCCTCGGCCGTATGCTTTTGATAGGTTAAGTGCCAATGAAAGACTGATTGCCTTGTTTTATAGCTCACCCCGGGGACCCGTGCAGACTTTTTGCGAGTTTTGCGAGCAGCTCAAGACGGATAGACGGATAAGGGAGTTAGGCAGAAAAGCCTTGGAGTGCGCATCGAAAATTGACAACCCGGGTGTTGAAGATTTGCAGCGCCTTATGTACCGTTACGGTGCCGATGCAACTGTGGCGGCGGTAAATATTTCCAAAGCATTCGGCAAGGTTGATGACTCTGTTGTGATTTTCGTCGGAAAGATAATCAGTGATAATATGCCATATAAAATTTCTCACCTATCAATCTCGGGTAACGATCTTTTGAGTAAGGGTATCACTGGTGAATCTTTGGGCAATGCTCTTGAGAAGCTGCTTTTTGCCGTCATAGACGGAAGATGCGAGAACGAAAAAGAAGCGCTTCTTGCATTTTTGGATGACTAAAGGGGGCAAAATGTCGGTGAAGGCATATACTGTTAGAAAAAGGAGTATACGCCTGTGTGTTACGTTAGAATTTTTGACAGAATATTTAAGCTGAGCCGCACTCCTGTCAGTGCGGCTCGTCCGTTTTTTGAGGGCTCGGCAAAAATGAGAAGGTGTCTTTGGATTACTTCGGTATATCCCGATGGCGAGATTCTTTTGCCATATGCCAGGGTAGCCCGCTCATTTTATTCGAGATGGGTCGAGGGGATAATGCCGGACAGGGGGAAAATAGCTTCCGAGCACTTGGGATATTATTATGCGCAAACGGTGAAAAGGGATAAAAAGGAGATCTCGCATATAGCGATGCCCGACGGAGTCGAACTTGACGTAACTACTGTATACGGGGGGAGCGTGTCGAGATTTATAGAGGTAGACGACGTTGACAGGGTGCAAAAAAGCAGACTCTCGGAACTACTGCTGATTCCCGGACTGGTAAAAGCGAATTTTTCTGCCGCTGTTTCGACCGCAGGGGTAAATCGAGTTGTTTCGGTTGGAGACACTATCGAAATTGTAAAGGCAAAGCACACATTTTCCGTTCTTAGTATGAATGAGAATGAGGAGCATATGCTTCGACTCGGTGAAAAAAGCATAGTCGGAAAATTAATAAACGGGGATAACGTAATGATGTATTTGAAGGCCGAATTTGTATAAAATACACTGGAAAACGTCTCTTATTGTAAAATAATTGTTGACATATGCGCACTTGTGTGGTATACTTTTTAAGTAATATTATCGCGCAAGGAATGACGTATGGCTTTTGATGCTTGTATGATGCGTGCGGTGCTTTGGGATTATCTTTGTAAATTTCCGGAAGCTAAGATTGAGAAGGTTCTTCAGCCGCGCAATGATGAAATAGATATGATTATACACCTCGGTAAAGTTTCATCGAGGCTTGTTTTTAATGTTGGGCCAAACGCTCCGAGACTTCAGCTTTCCTCGGTCGCAAAGGAGAATCCGCCTCAAGCTCCAATGTTCTGTATGCTACTGCGCAAATATTTTGTAGGGGCTAAGATAGTATCGGCAGAGCAGCTCGATTTCGACCGTATTGCGGTGTTTACCGTCTCTGCTTATGACGAGATGGGATACCTTACAACTAAGAAGATTGTGTGCGAGATAATGGGCAAATATGCGAATCTCATAATCTTGGATAAGGATGATAAAATCTTAGCTGCGCTGAAGGTTATAGATTTTGCGGCGAGCACGGTCAGACAGGTCTTGCCCGGCTTGAAATATCAGATACCGGATAAGCCGAATAAGCTTTCTCCGCTCGATGCGGATAAGACGGCTTTTTACGCCGCCCTCGATGCTTTTCCGAAGGATAAAACTGTCGAGAAATTTATTACAGCATCATTTTCGGGCATTGCCACCCAGATTGCCAGAGAGTTGTGCTACCGAGCTGCGGGCGATAACGACGTACCCCTTTTCGACGTCGATGACGCTAGACTCTACTCGGTATTTTACGAGTGGCAGCAGATTCTTCGCAACCATACGTATACGCCGACCGTTGCGTTTAATTCGGAAGGGAAGCCGATCGACTTCTCATATATGGATATATCTTATCTCGGTAGTCACGCAAGTGTCGTTCATTACAGCACGCTTTCCGAGATGTTCGACGTCTACTTTGCAAACAAGGACAGAATCGAGCGCATAAACCAGCGTGCGAAGGATTTGATAACCCTGCTTAATAACGCCACGGCAAGGACAGAGCGTAAGCTCGCTATACAGAGAGAAGCTCTTAAAGAGAGCGAGCATGGCGAGGAGTACAAGCGTAAGGGGGATCTAATAACTGCAAATCTATATAGGCTGAAGCAGGGTATGACGTCCTTTACGACAGAGGACTATTACGCCCCCGAGATGCCTACCGTAACGATCGAGCTTGACCCGAGGCTCACCCCTGCGAAGAATGCGCAGAGGATGTACAAGCTTTACACTAAGGCGAAAAATGCGAAAGAGGTACTCACCGAGCAAATATCGATTTGGGAAAGAGAGCTTGTTTATCTCGAGAGCGTGCGTGCGTTTCTCGACAGAGCCGAGACTGAGGAGGACCTTAGCGAAATACGAGAGGAGCTGTATCGCTCGGGCTATTCTGCGAAGCTCAGAAATTATCGCTCGCCAAAGCAGCTTAAGCTCAAATATATGACCTTTACCACCTCGGGTGGGTACAGGCTTCTCGTCGGCAGAAATAACGTGCAGAACGATTACCTTACCTTCAAGGTTGCCACTAAGGATGACGTCTGGTTCCACGTTAAGGATATACCCGGCTCTCACGTCATAATGGTTACCGAGGGCGATGAGCCATCCGAAAAGGACTATACCGAGGCGGCGTCCGTTGCGGCGTATTACTCAAAGGCGACAGGCGATAGAGTTGCGGTAGACTATACCCGTGTTAAGAATATGCGCAAGCCGCAAGGCTCTAAGCCCGGCTTCGTGATATACAAAACCAATTATACGGCATACGTAAAGCCTATGTCGGGAGAGGAGCTTTCGGATAATGGTTGATCTTGCCGAGCTTAGAAAGCATTTTATCCTCGAGCATTTGAAGTCCGGCGATGTTGCGGCGGATTTCACTATGGGAAACGGGAATGATACCCTCTTCCTCTCGCAGGTCGTAGGTGAAAAGGGAAGGGTGTACGCATTCGATATTCAGCCTGCGGCAATAGCGTCCACCGAGGCGAGGCTTAAGAGCGAGGGCGCTGCTGAGAACTACACCTTGATTTGCGCCTCTCACCACAGAGCGAAGGAGTTTATATCCGAGCCTATAAAGGCGGGGATGTTTAATCTCGGATATCTGCCCGGCGGGGGTAATAAATCCGTCACTACAATGAGAGAAACTACGATGCCTGCGGTTGAAGCGGCTCTTGAATTGCTTGCCCCCGACGGCGTTTTGATTGTCGCTGTTTACCCGGGGCACGAGGAGGGCTGGCTCGAGGGAGAGATGATTCGAGAGTATTTAACGAAGACCTCGCGCTTTCGTCTGTGCCCGTCCGAGTTCAGGATTTTGAATTCGCCGACGTCACCCTACTTTTTCCTTATTGAGAAAAGTCCGAAGGCGCAATTCGGAACAATTTGAAGTATAAAAATCACCATATAAACTTAAACGAACTGTGAGGTTAAAGATGAAAAAAACGATTAGAAGCGTTCTGCTTTTTATTCTGGCGCTTGCTCTTGCGGCGGCATTTGCTCTGCCTGCGTTTGCGGGTGAGACAGAAACTACCGAGAGCTCCCCGACGAAGGTAACTGAGGTCAGCGATTTTGTAACCGATACCTTGAAGACGACGAGCCACGGCGGCGACGTGACGGGCGGACCCGTAACGTCTCCTGACGGAAACACTTACTATAAAATGGAGTACATAGGCGAAGGCGGAGATTACACAATGCAGAACGCCTATACCGACATAAGGTTTGGAACAAAGGTAAGCGAGCTTTCCTATCTGACCGTTGATTTTGACCTTTCGAGCGATCTCGGTTACTTCAACAAGTTTAATCTCTATATAATAGGCAGAAACGAAGCGGGACGCATTAAAGGCGGTACCGACCACATATACGTAGAGGAAGAGGACGGTGTCTACGTCTTTAAGCACGGAAACAGAAGCTTTTCTCTAGGGGCTGATCCTACGGAATGGCACCACATCAGCTACGTATTCTTCTCTGAGCCGGACGATTACCTCACCTCAAAGGTTAAAGTCTTTATCGACGGTGAGTTCTTCACCGAACAGATGCCGTTGAGAGTTGCGGAGACGTTCTCCTTCGGTCAGCTCAGACTTGATATCGGAGGCGGAGCCGTGCCTAAGGAAGCCGATATAAAAATCGATAATATAGTAATAAAGCAGTACGGCACCGATTACGAGGGTCCCCTGGACAATTTCTTCAACGGTACCTACGAGAATATGACCGAATATCCGAATGCGGTCTTCAGCGACGATTATAAGCTTCCGACTAATGCGCAGGCGCTCTATAACGGTGTTTATTACGATACCTATGAGAAGGCTGAAGCGGCAGCCTCTGACGGTGAGGTGATTACCCTTACTATGGACCCCGGTAAGCCTATCCGTGTAGAGAAGGCGGTAACCGTGCTTCATAATTTCGGCCCTATTGAGTATTATTCATCGTCGTATGCCCCCACGGCTGAGTCGACCGAGACCTCTACGGTGTTTGCCGAGACGAGCGATAAGGCTACCGTCGTCTGGAACTTTAACGGCGTTGACGTTCCCACCGTCTACTCTGTCGGAAGCGTACCTATATACTACGGCGAATATAAGCTTTACACTTATACCGAAGCAGATGGAACGAAGTGCGTATTGGACAGCGTCACCGAGGACGGCTCGGCTCAGAATATGACGCCGCTTGCGGCAGGTGAGACCAGAAACGTTTTGGTTTCCTTCATCACGTATGAGCCTAAAATTGTCGTAGAGCATACGTACGGCGACGATAGCTACCTTTATGGAGAAGAAATTGACCTTCCGAAAACCGTTGGCGCATTGCTCCACGGCGACGTTCTGAAGCTTCTTTCCGATTTTACCGTAGCAGTGACCAGTAAGCTTTCTGTCGTAGGCGGCTCGACCATCAGCTTTGATTTCAACGGCCATACGCTTAAGTATGAGGCAGCCGGATATTTCCTTAACGCTACGGTAGAGAGAACGACTGTAAACGTCTTCTCCTCGAGACCCGGCGCTAACTACTTCACCTATTCGACTAACGGAGTATATACAGGTGCGCTCGTCAATGTTAATGCGAACGACTGTACCGTGAATATCGGCGCAGTTGGCGGCGAGGCGAACTCGAATCTCACCGTCTATGCTCCCACACTCATCTCCGTCGGCTCCGGACTCACAGGCGTCAGCGTTGATGTATGCGGCGTGAATCTGTATAAAACGCTGAAGGGCGGCGAGGGAGTCGTTGTTATCCGCTCCGGTGTTGCCGTTCTTGACGGCGTCAGCTTCTACGGAATTGCAGATGGCGTCAGCCTCTCGGCAGACGGTGAGGGATCCAGACTTGTTGTGAAAAATTCGCTGCTTGCGAACGTGGGAGGTAGCCAGAGCAATCTTTTGTTAAGGTACGCAAATTCCGCGTACGTAGAGTTCGATAATTGCATTACGTCCGGTATCACCACAACAGTCGGAAACCCTCAGAAGGTTATAGGCTTTAACAACAAGATTGTAATCAAAGAGAATTGCAAGCTTTCTTCATCCATTCCCGCAGACACCTCAAACTACTTTGCGGAAGTGGAAGGGAAGATTCTTGCCAGAGCAACAACCTCTGTTGCAAGAACGCTTAGCTTTAATACTCACGGCGCTGATTCTCCCGACTATACGCTCAACACCGCCGAGTATAGCCTGCCTACGTACTTCGAGTATGTCGTACCCGAGGATACGGTTACTGTAAGATGGCTCTTGAACACCGATATTTCGGTCGAAGTGTGGAAGAAGGGAGAAACGCTTGACGTAGGTCTCGTTACCCCCGCCGCTACCGATACCGTTAAATACGTGCACACTCTTGTGTCAAGCACCGACAGCGAGCAGACCTATAACATTGCGCCAAAACCTGCGTTTAAGGTCTTGGCTAACCTCACCCTTTACTCTAAGTTCGACTTCAATATTTATATACCTGTCACCGCTACCGACTTGACTGCCGTAACCTTTAATTCCAAAGATCTCGGCATTGCATCGGCAGAGAAGGTTGACGTTGACGGCGTCGAATGCTACAAGTTTTCGCTGAAGGGGCTTGATTATTCAACAGCAGGCGCTAAGCTCTCGCTCAATCTCACAGCGGGAAGCGTGAGTATGGCGACTACCGTATCCGCTGCGGACGTAATAGCTTCTCTTCTTGAGAATACAGCTCTGTCGGCGGATGCTCTTAAGCTTGCATCCGAGGCGGCGGATTACGTGATTTCGAGCTGCGAGAAGCTTGAATTGCCGCCCCCTGCGATTCTTGTCGAGCTTCGCAAAGAGAACTGATAAAAGCTCGGGTAAAAAACAAACGTATAAAACCACAGACCGTATAAAATAAAGAACGGGTGAGAAAGAAAAATCTTCCTCACCCGTTTTTAATTTGGTTAAGCTCAAAAAACCAGTCGGTTTCTAATTATCCGAGATTCTGAAGGATAGCCGCCGTGTAAAGAAAAATGCGACAACGGATAGCGCAAGAATAAACAAATAATTGAAGCACATTATGAGTATCTCGCTGGGCTTAAAATCGAAGCCGTATTCAATAAAGAAGCCTACCGTGTCGATTATTTCGTAAACAAAGAAGAGTAAAAACTCGCCGACGCATCCCCCAAAGACAAAGACGCCCGCAGAGCCCTCGCAGCTCCCCTTGTACTTGCTCCTGTAAATTCGAAGCGCCAAATATCCGCAAAGGGTAAGCCCCAAGACCTGTAAGACGGTCAGTATAACCATCGCAGCCGAAGCTAAGAGGGAGAAGGGGATAGCCTCATCGGTATGGAATCCGAGAGTCAGAAAATAGATGTAGTAGTAGAACAGCGAGTAAAACAGCCTCGAAAGCGACAGAATGCACAGCACGAAGAGAGCTCGTAAAAAACCGCTCCGCTTGTAAAGCTCATAGCATATTGCCGAGAGCGCTACCGGGAAGAGAAATTCCCACGCCCTCGTAAGATAGAATCTTACGTATTCCATAGCCTCGCTCCAAAACTCCATAGGGAAAGACTCGGCGAGAAGGAAGGAGACGTGCAGTAAGAGGTAGGAGACGAAGCTTCCGACAGATAAAATGATAAAGCTCCGCTTAATCAGTTTTTTTTCACACATACAGTAAACCGTCCGAAAAACATTTGTAAAGCAATTTTACCACAGAAATCGCCTCTTTGCAACCCCCATTTGAAGTTTAAGAAAAACTATGCGTAATTGAAGTCGATTTATGAACTCATTGTAAATTTTACATATTTCAGCAAAACTAAATATTGACAAATAAGATTCACTATGTTAATATAATAAACGCGCGAAAAGCGCAAATAAAAAATTCTCACATAGCGAGTGGGTGCGTTGCCGGTGCGCAGTAAACTGCGTCGCTTCGCTTGTCGCTATGGCGGAAAAACCAAGGAGGAACATAAAATGTTCGAAATTACTATCAAGCAGTTGCTTGAAGCAGGCGTTCACTTCGGTCACCCTACCAAGAAGTGGAACCCCAAGATGTCCGAGTACATCTTCACACACAGAAACGGTATTCACATCGTAGACCTTCAGAAGACCGTTGTTAAGTTCGAGGAGGCATACAACTTTGTTGCTTCTCTTGCTCAGGAAGGCGGCACAGTTCTCTTCGTAGGAACTAAGAAGCAGGCTGCAGAGACTATCCGCGAGGAAGCTCAGAGATGCGGTATGTACTACACAAACCAGCGTTGGCCAGGCGGTATGCTTACTAACTTCCAGACCATCCGTAAGTCTATCAAGCGTCTTAAGGACCTTGAGAAGAAGCAGGCTGACGGAACTCTTGATGTCCTTCCTAAGAAGGAGATCGCTAAGCTTATGAAGGAGATGGAGGATCTCCAGAAGTCCTACGGCGGTATCAAGGAGATGGAAACTCTTCCTTCCTGCGTATTCATCGTAGATACTCGCAAGGAGAGAAACGCTGTTCTCGAGGCTAAGAAGCTTGGCATTCCCGTAGTTGCTATCGTTGATACCAACTGCGACCCCGATGATGCAGATTATATCATTCCCGGTAACGACGACGCTATCCGTGCTATTAAGCTTATCGCAGGCGCACTTGCTGATGCGGTAATCGCTGCGCACGGCGGAGTTGAAGAGGCAGAGGCTGCTGAGGACGCAGAGGCAGCAGAGGCTACCGAGGCGTAAATCCGAATAAGAAAAGGAGAATACACAAATGGCAGAAATTAGCGCAAAGTTAGTTGCTGAACTCAGAAAGCAGACCGGATGCGGTATGATGGATTGCAAGAATGCACTCAAGGAAGCAGACGGCAATTTTGAGGCAGCAGTAAAGATTCTTCGTGAGAAGGGAATGAGCGCCACCGCAAAGAAGCAGGACAGAATCGCAGCAGAGGGTCTTGTTGATATTATGACTATCGACAACGTCACCGCTATGGTTGAGGTTAACTCCGAGACCGACTTCGTTGCGAAGAACGCTGTATTCAAGGAGTTCGTTAAGGTAATCCTTAAGACCATTATTGTAAACAAGCCCGAGAATGTTGAAGCTCTTCTTGCTTGCAACGCAGAGGGCGCAGAGGGCACTATCAAGGCGGCTCTCGACGAGAACACCTATAAGATCGGTGAGAAGCTCTCTATCCGTCGTTTTGTTATCGTTGACGGTGTTGTATCCACCTATATCCACGGTATCGGCTCTACCGGTGTCGTTGTCAGCTTCGAGACCGACCTCGCTGATAAGGCAGGCTTCGCTGAGTGCGCTAAGAACGTAGCTCTTCAGACCGCAGCTATGCCCGTTTCATACCTTGATAAGGAGTCTGTTCCCGAGTCCGTTCTCGCTGAGGAGAAGGCTATTCTCATCACTCAGATGAAGCAGGATCCCAAGATGGCTAACAAGCCCGAGGCAGTTCTTGAGAAGATCGTTGCAGGTAAGCTTGGTAAGTTTTATGAGAACAACTGCCTTCTTGAGCAGGCATACGTAAAGGACGACTCTATGAGCGTTTCTAAGTACGTTGACTCCGTTGCTAAGGAGCTCGGCGGTTATATCAAGGTTACCGGATACGTTCGCTACGATAAGGGCGAGGGTATCGAGAAGAGAGAGGATGACCTTGCGGCAGAAGTTGCCAAGATGGTTAAAGGCTAATTGAAAGTTTTGAAGCGCCGATGCATTTCGCATCGGCGCTTTTTTGTCTGATTATAATTTTATGTTTTGCGCCGAGACTATAACACGCCCCTCGTCACGCTATCTCTGCGCTGAAATCGCATAGCTCTCATACCCGAGCATATTCTTTTCTTCCTATTATTGTAGAAGATAGCTCCGTATGAATATGAATATATCTCTTCGTTCAATTATACTAAAAAGCGAGCTTCCCGACGTATTTCGGGATAATCGAACGGAATAAAAAACAGAAAACGCCGAAGCCCTTCAACCTTATAACTGAGTAACAAAAAAGAGACACTAAGCATAACTTAGCGCCTCTTAAAAATGTTTTTATTCGTTCGATTACCCAAAAAAATCCTAGCATCCCGAGTGGATGTTGTGGAGAAATCGACGTCTGACGAGCCAGAATCGTACGAGGGTACGGCGAGCAGCGAATCTCAGTGGTCAACCAGCTTCCCACGTGCGCTCTTCTTCTCCTCGGGCTTAATATCACCCATCTTAGTCAGCGAAATCTTTGTAAGGAACGGACCGATAAGCTCGTATACCAGCACCGCAAAGAGAGTGATGCTCCTTACGATATCACCCTCGGAGCCAAGCTCCGTAGCCTTAGAAGCCATACCGAGCGCAACTCCCGCCTGCGGTAGGAGCGTAATACCGAGATACTTTACGATACCGCTTTCGCATTTTGTCATATCGGCGCTTATCCTTGCGCCGAAGTATTTTCCGAGCGAGCGTGCCGCAATATATACGATACCGACGATTATTATAGCGTAGTCTGCGAATACCGAGAAATCAAGCTCAGCTCCGCTGATAACAAAGAATAAAATCAGAATAGGTGCGCTCCACCTGTCCGCCCTTTCCATAAGCTCCTCAGAGAAGTCGCATACGTTGCAGAACACAGTTCCGAGCATCATACATACGAGCAGAGAGGAGAATCCGATATGTATACCCAAGACCTCGAAGCGTAAGGTTGAAATTCCGACCGTCAGCATAATGAAGGTGACGGAAACCGCCATTCTCTTGGAGCGGGAGTGGAAGAATCTCTCGCACAGCGAGAAGAGCAACCCCATAACGAATCCGAGCAGAAGCGAAGCGAGGACCTCAATGATAGGCTCAAGGATAACCGAAGCTAAGTTTACACCGCCTACGCTCAGCGACTTTGCAACGCCGAACGAAACTGCGAACACGACAAGACCAACGGCATCGTCGAGCGCAACGACGGGCAGAAGTATATCGGTGAGCTTTCCCTTCGCCTTGTACTGACGGACGACCATCAGCGTCGCCGCAGGTGCGGTGGCTGTAGCAACAGCGCCGAGCACGATAGCGCTCGATATAGAGAGCTTCTCCTGCATAACGAAGTGCAGCCCTATCAAAAGAGCGTCAACAACCAGCGTCGTAAAAACAGCCTGAAAAATACCGATTATCGTAGCCTGCTTTCCGACCGTCTTTAACTCGGAGAGTCTGAACTCGTTTCCGATAGAGAAGGCGATGAATCCCAGTGCGACGTCGCATATGATTCCGTAACCTTCGATCTGCTCGATACTTCCGAAGCCGAGCCCGGGCACACCGAGCTTTCCTATGAGAAAAGGTCCTATCAGAATACCGGCGACAAGATACGCTGTTACTGCAGGAAGGTGTAAGACCTTCGCAAGCCTTGATAGAAGCAGTCCTGCGAGTAAAGCGACCGCAAGGCACAAGAGAATTGTAGCAGTGCTTGACATTTTTCCCCCCGAAGCAAAAAAATTGCTTGCATTTATAATTTTTTTGTAAACAAAATATAAAAAAGAAAATATTTCGACCGAATAAAAAGTTTAGCACTTTGCAAGAGAAATGTCAACCCTAAAGTTGAATTTATTTTAATGTTGCAATTCCTAACATAATAAACATATTTAAAATATTAATTTGTATCTTTTTTACAAATCGTAAATAAAAAACACAAAATCGGTTGACAATTCATAACCTCGGTGCTAAAATAATATATAATAATATATTTAATAAATATTTTATTCTTTATAAGGAGAAATTCATATGAGGAAATTAAGCAAAATTCTCATCCCCTTGCTTATCCTGTCGCTTCTGTGCGGTATCTTCGCCATTGTCGGCTCCGCAGAAGCAGCTCCTACACCCGCAGAGACCGAAAATGGTGCGTTCAGTATCAATCATGGAAATGCAGGTATCGGAGTTGTTTACGGTACGGGTTCGTATAACGTATCCGGGCAGAATGTAAGCTACAACTCTATTCAGACGTATCTGCCTAATCATAGTGACGGCGGATATCTTGAAGGAAGCCTCTTTCAGGGTCTTTCTGCGCCTGCTGTTCTTTCGGAAGATGGTACGGCTGTACAGACCCCCGTTGCTCTCAACTATCGTTACCTCGTTTACAGCTTCGACATAACTACGGCGTCTACCTGGCCCGAGCGCGTTAAGATTCATCTTCCGTCTAGCGTATATGCTGACAAGAATGCTACGGCTGTATCTGAATCTAATGTGTTCGGTTTGGCTGGAAACATTGATGGTGGTGCCTTCAATGGGTATAGTATGAACGACGGACCTATGAATTGGCATAATATCACTCTGGCGCTCGACCTTGAGACGAACATCTTTCTGTTTATGCCGACGGTGTACTTGTTGCTAAGACTGCGGCTATCTTCGGAACTAATGTATTGGAAAACACCAACGTCAGAATTCAGATCGACAGCAGGTATAATTATGCCGGCTCCAGTATTCTTGTACGTTCCAGACAGATGTCTTACTACAAAGAGCTTGACGGTAATGAAATGCTCGACGCTATTACTAGCGGCACTGTCTACGACCTTAATGACTGTGCGTTCGACCTTGAGTACAAGAAGGGCGTAACCCCCTCTCCCGTAGTAGATACCGAGTACACCGTAACCTGGAAGAGTGCTGACGGCACTGAGACCTATAAGACCGAGAAGGTTAAGGCGGGTAACTTTGCTACCGCTCCCGGTGAGTTCGACCATATCGGATTGAGACACACCGGCTGGACTACCGTGCAGGGTGACATCACCGCCGTTAGTACGTTTGCCGTAACTCAGGATACAACCTTCTACGCCATAGATACGGCTCTTGTGTACGACGGTCTCTACATGCAGCTTATTGATGCTGCAGGAGCCGTCACCAATTATACGAGTGAGATCGATGCGATGTCTGCTCTCGCTGCAACAAAAACTTCCGATTCGATATACCTTATTTATAAGGATATAACGATGACCTCCGCACTTTCTAATGTTGTTAGCGGAGATTATACCAATAGCTATTACCATATCTACGGCGTTACTCTTAATAGTACATACGGCGGCAAGATGATTAGCATAGCTACTGCGGACGGTGCGTTTTATTATGGTCACGACGTTGGCGGCAACCGTGCTACTATTACGATGAATGGTAAACCTAGCGGTGAGGACGATTATGAAGATGTTATGATGCCGGATGCAACCGGAGCATATTTTATGTTCGACAACATCTTCTTCGACCTTAATTCCAAGATGTGCGATTTCAGAGGTGGTAGCCTTACTCTCAGGAATTGTCATATCAAGACACTGGGCTCTATTGCTATTCAGATTAACAGTGAAAAGAGTGTCTCAGTCTATCTTAAAAATACTGTTCTTGAGTCGACGTACGAAACCGCTAATGATTCCGGCGTACTTTATCTCACCGGTCAGTATCGTCAGACAATTTCTATAGAAGATTGCGAGATAATCGCTCCTGCAAACCCCGGCGTTACGCTTGATAACGACACTGAGTTGAACAACTATATGAAGGTTGTCGGTACTAAGATTACCTCACCGAACAAGGTTGCGATGTCTCTCAAGGAGGCTACACTCGCTCTCACACTCGGCGAGGGCACAGCCTTCTTCCCCTATTCAAACGCTCCTGTTGCTGCTAACCTTACGACTACCGATATTACTTACATCGATAGCAACGGCAACGAGGTCGAGAAACTCTACGACGTTAGAGTGGCGGATGATGCCGGCACAATCGGTGTTATGCTTTCTGATGACTATGCTATTACGATTACTAAAGGCTCCAACGTAATCTACGTAGGCGACGATTCTAAGGCTATCATATCCACTGCTAAGAGTGGCTGCACGATAGATGTATATAAGGACGTCACAATCAATGAGGTCTTTGGTACAGGAACTTGGAATATTAATCTTTACGGCGCTACGATGAACTTCGTGGAGATTACCGGCAGAATCTTTGGTAGGGGTTCTTCTACAGTTACTATAAATGGGTATACCATTGACGGTAAGCGCGGAAAGATAGCTGTTTCTGCTGTTCCTGGTGCCACTGCCGAGCTCTTTTCTTGTAAAGATAATTCTATTATCACCCACGTTTACGAAAACATTGACATTGAGACTAACTACAAACTCTGCGACTTCCGCGGCGGTAGTCTTACTATGACCGACTGTAATCTTGTGGTCCATTACAATATGGGATTGCAGCTTAATTCCAACTCATCCGTTAGTTGTGTTCTTGATAATACGACTATAAGAGTTCCTTTGGCGGAGGACACTGAGTCATCCATTTCTGCCATCTACTTTAGGGGATCGGGTGCGACCACCCTCGTTGTCAAGGGCGGTTCTAAGCTCTTTGTTGAGGGAGGAGAGGATAATGCTCCCATCTTCGTCGGTAACAACAATGAAGGCTCGTCCTTAACAATTGAGGAGGGCGTAAAGTTCCATCGTGTTAAGGCAGGCTCAGATCTCGTTGTTGACCTTGAAACTAGTTCAAGCGCTACTGTGACCGGCGATGAGATGCACAGTGCAATGATACGAGAAATCGTTGGTATCAATAATACGACTATCCCCACTTTCGTTGACGCATCCGGCGATGTGGCTGTTGATGCCGGTTGGACGCTATACTTTGACGAAGAAGGCAGTGCTTATTACGTTTTGACTTCCGACTACGCAGTGTCCAGAAGCGTTAGTGGCTCGGTTACTCGATATTCCGACGATGCTAAGGCTGCTTGGGTAGCCTTCGCAAAGGGTTCTGAAGGCGCTACGTATGATATTTATAAGGATGTTACATTTACTAATACAGGCCTGGGAGTACGCGACGGTGATATAGTCAAGATTCACGGCGTAACGTTCACGAACAATGTTCCTGCCGGTATATTTATCAACAGTCTCGGTAGCTATAAGTTCGAGGGCATTACGGAAGGCGAAGTTAAGGCTACTATAATTTCTGAAGCAGGATATTTCATTGGTGACGGAAACTCTGGCAATGATACTGTTACCTTTGAGAATCTTAATGTTTTGACCGGTGTCAGATTTGCCGACCAGCGTTGCCATAACACCTTTATTAATTGTGATATAGACTTTACCTACGGTGCGGGTGCAGGGTATTTTAATGCCACGACTCGACGCACAACCGCCGTAGGCCCTGTTCTCACCCTTGATGGCTGTACCTTAAAAGCGGGTTCTACAACACCCGTTATCTTGGGTGGTTGGAATAAGACTAAAATCGCTTCTCACTCCAAGGCGGTAATTAAGAACGGAACTACTATCACATCCGACAACACCGTTTTCACTGTTAATGAAAATGACGAATACAGTGAGACAGATTATCCGATGATATCGATTGATGCTGACGTAGTGTTTGACCTGGCGGACGGCGTAAAGGTTATATCCAGTACTCACCCCTACCTCGTTGTTGCTGTAAGAGAGGGCTTCACTCTCGACAGCGTCACTACTCTCGGCGTGACTCCCTCTGAGAAGCTCATAGTTCTCGGCACCGAGAACCCCGCATTCCCTGTATTCGCTGAGACTGACGTGTTTGCTTATAGCGCAGCGCCTTCCGAATATACGCTTGCTGTCTACGATAGTGAAGATGCTATTCTTGCATATTACACCATTGATAGAGTTCCTGCCGACGTTGTTGAGAAGTTCGGTAGCGCAAAATTCACCTTCGCAAAGGATGCTGACTTCTACTTCCGTAACAACAAGGACGTTACCTTCTCGGCTTCTACAGTAATTGACCTCGGTGACAATATTGTAACTCTCGTTTCCGAAGGTGTACATTTAAATGAGGGCAAGGAAGTTCAGAACGCAAACCGTTTCAGTGCCGGTACCGTTGACGTTGAGTTTAAGAGTGGTACTCTGGTACTACAGAACGGCACTAACCTTATGTTCGTCGAAGGCACGGGTACTCGTACCTTCACCAACGTAAACATCGAGGCTCACGACACCGCCGTTATCGATAACCGCGGCTCTGAGAAGATTATATTCGACGGTTGTGTAATTGACGTATATTTCATTAAATCGAATATCGTTACCAACAACTATCAGAAGGCAAATGCTACTGCTAACCTCGAGTTCGTTGACACCGATATCAATATGCATAACGAAGACCCCGGAACACCTTCATTCGTATTCGGTAACTCCTGCAGAGCCGGCTCTGAGGATGATGTATACAACACTTATGCGAGCATTGTTAACGCTACCTTCACTCGCTGCACCCTTAAGCTCGGCTGTAACTATCTTCTGAACATAGGAGATCAGGCGGGCGAGACCGATATGACCACCGTCGTCTTCGGCGAGGGCTGTTCGATATCTACCACAGCTCCGTCTCTTGCATACAGCTACAGCGACCGTGCAACAGGCAATACCATCACTCTTGCGCAGGGTACTCTTATCGATACCGTAGCGGTAGGCAACGGCTTTGAAGTTATCCTCGGCGAGGGTGGCACGCTCGGACTTGCTGATGCATCTGCGGACGGGTTCAAGTTCGTAGTTACCGCAAGACCTAAGTATTCTATGAGCACCAACCTCACTCTTTACACCGACATCGTTCTCAACCTTTACTTCCCCGTGTCCAACACGACTAAGGTTACTGTTGACGGCGTTGATGTAGTTCTTGCTGAACTTGAGCAGACTGAGCTTCCCGGCCGCACCGGTCTTTACTACGTAGTAAATCTTCCTGAGTGCAATGCCAACGATGTTCATAACTCCGTATCGATTGAGGTTGCTTATACCTCGGGCGATAATACCTTCTATGCATCTAGAGATGTTTCCATAGTAGATTATCTCACTACGGCGCTTTCCGTTGCTACGGAGGAAGACTCTCTCAACCTTATTGCAAACGTAGTTAAGTACGTTGCATCCGTCTACACCTTCGCAGGTGATGAGATGCCCGATGACGTAGCAGCTCTTCTTGCAAACAATGCGGTTTCCAACCTCACAGTAAGCGCTCCCGTAGAGGATGATGCGGCAGATACCGAAAACGTTTTCTCTGCAATCTCCGGCGTTCGCTTCAATATGTCCACTGCGCTTAAGATCAGATTTGTTCTTAACGCTCAGTACACCGGTACTCTCGTTATCAACGGCGTTACCTATAACGTAGAAGCGGGTCAGGTTGACGGAAATGATTATATCGAAGTCAACGCCAGAGCGTTCAAGCTTTATTCTTCCGACTTCGTCGTTAAGGGCGAAGGCACGGTAGGTGGTGAAGCGGTAACGCTTAACGGCGCTTACAACCTTGTGAACTACATCTTAGGTGATAAGGTCGACGTTGAGGATGGGGATGCGCTTGATGCGCTTCTCTCAGCACTTTATAACTACTGCAAGGCGGCGTATGAAAATCGCCCCGAAGCAAATTCTTAACAGGGAAAGGAGTAATTTGTAATGAACAGCAAGAAAATATACGAATCTCCTGAGATGACCCTGCTCGCTATCGGAAGAGAGGATATCCTCACAGCTTCCACAGGCGACTCTGAAATCATAGACTGGGCTTGGTAATCAGAGCTTTGCGCAAGCAAAACTGCATAACCGCCAATTCTCGCACTCAATCGTAGTGCTTCCCAAAAAGGACAGAGAATTTTCTCCGAAATTCTCTGTCCTTTTCATATTTCTCGCCATTTTCTCCCGAATACCGCAACCAATGCAAAAAGGGCAGAGAACTTTGCCAAGCTCTCCAGCCCTTGTATATTAAAAGCTTTGCTCGAGTTGCTTCGCTCAAAATGATGTTGCTCCACTTTGTTGCGCAACGATGCGATGCTTGTCCCTATGTGCCCGCAGGCACACATCATTCGCTTCAGCGTTCATCACTCGGCGAAGCCCTGCATCATTTGCCAAAGGCAAACATCATTCAAAAAACGCACCTTTGTCGCAAGACAAAAGTGCGTTTTTTGTTGGTGGAGAACGACTAAAAGGTGCGCAAAGTGAGGTAAGAACGACTAAAAGTACACTTATCACACGAAATCAGCACATGGAACAACAATAATCTCGCAAGACTCAGATAAAAGCAGTTCTTGAATCTCCAAAAGATTTTCTTGATCGCATCCAAAATATATTTCCTTCTTTTCTGGCAACATAATAAAATGATTAACCGTAGAAGAGATTGCATTTAAGCATTCATCCTTGTTAAACATAATTTTACTCCAAGAACCGCAATATTCTATTGTGTTATCTGAATTTATAAAACGATTTCCGATTTTGTCAGCTAATTCGTCAAATTCAAGCTGATTATCAAAAACAATTACAAATAACTTTTTCATTCTACTTCTCCTGTAGCTTTTCTTTCAAAGTTTTGCAACTTGCAATCAACATTCTTCTAATGCGCCCGCAAAGATTTCGATAATTTTTATATGTTGCTTCATCAATGCCGTTTGTTTTGAATAACAACTGTAACCAACCTTCTGTTTCACTACATTCCTTGAGAGCTATTTCAAATTTTGAAAGCATATCCGCCTTGCTCTGTCCGTAATTGGCTTCACGGATATTTGCATACACACTGCTTGAACTCTTGCGAATTTGGAAAAGAGTGTTGGAAACGACTTTTATATTTTGACAAAGCAATTCTATATTGGTTGCAAGTTGTTCGGAATAGGTCAATAAGTAGTTTTTAGCCATACAATCACTCCCTTCGAGAGTATTATATCATATTTTGCAAAGTAATTCAAGAAATTTCCGCAATCTCGCGTCCCAATCACGCCAAAGGCGTGTATATCATCCGCAACTTGTTGCGGTATATCACCAACACGAAGTGTTGTATATCATCAAGCCGCAGGTAGATGCACGCTGGCGCGTGATGAGATACAAGGGCGCGATGCGCCCTTGATGATATACGCCGCACTTCGTGCGTCAATGATATGCCAAGCCTGCGGCTTGGATAAACAAAAAAGGAACTTTTGGTATACAAAAGTTCCTTTTTGTTGGCGGAGAAGGAGAGATTTGGACTCTCGCGCCGGAAAAACCCGACCTACACCCTTAGCAGGGGCGCCTCTTCGACCACTTGAGTACTTCTCCAAGCTTAAAGCGAAATATCGCTGCAGACCGTCGTTTGGTAGCCTGCCATAGTATTATATCAAGATTTTTGCGCTTTGTCAATACTTATATTGAAAAATATATTTCTAATCCGGTTTATTCCGCTTTTACTTAATGTGAAAAGCTCTTTATCCACAAGAGCAGTCCGTCATAATCCATCTCTCCCGATGCGACCGATATTCCTATACGAAAGATCTCCTCGTCGCTCGTCGAGACGTCGATTCCGTTTATCCTTAGAAACACCAGCATAACGAGCATACCTATTCTCTTATTTCCGTCGACAAATGCGTGATTGGATATCAGAGAGTGACCGAGCCTTGCCGCCTTTTCCTCTACCGTCGGGTACAGCTCGACACCGCCGAAGGTCTGATACGCTCCGTACAGAGCGCTGTCGATCAAGCCCTCGTCACGTACTCCAATAGAGCCGCCGGAGACACGAGTCAGCACTACGTGCATCTTCTTTGCGAGTTCCGTATCTATTCTTATCATTTTGCAAGCTCCTTGAACGCCTTTTCATATCGCTCGAGTATTTCGCAGGCAATTGCCAGCACAGCCGTTTCTTCCTCGCTTGCCTCTATACCCGAAAGGAGTGCGTCTCTTTTTTCCTTATCCATCTTTTCTTCCTATTATAATATATAATAATTATTTATCCACGCTCACTGTTTTATAACGGAGCGTGGATTTTCGACCTTAGTTAACCTGCGTACCAGTAATCGACCTCGGCATACTTTACGTATACTCTTTCCTTGGGTACTCCGAGCACTCTGTTGATGGTCTCTATCATTACGTCTGCGAGCTTAGAGAAGTCCTCGGCCTTTCCTTTTCCGAGTATCTCGACCTCGAGTATGGCGCAGTCTTCTTTAGAGCCCTTGAACGCCATTCTTGCGTTGTCGGTAAAGTTTAGCATAAGATATTCTTCACATTTACCGGGGATAATCTCGATTGCCTCGCCCCACGCACGTATAAGCTCCGCCTCTGCCTCGGGTGAGATTTTTTTTGTTGTCACTGTGTTGATATAAGGCATTTTAATTCTCCTTTTTGTTTTTAAAATTGTAGAAGTATATATTTGATTTTATTCGAGGAACTATCTCACAGTAGGTATAGAGCGATCCAAGACATACGAGAGATACCCCGTCGTCGTATGCGGCGCACGCTGCGGCGAACGTAGCGTTTTCAATATTATAGCAGGGAATAGCCTCTATTCCGAGCTCACTGAAAAGTGCGGCATACTCGATACAGTCCAGCGCCCTCGGATTGTCCGGTGTGAGGACGAAGACCTTTTCGGCGATCTCGCTTATCTTTTTTGCTATGTATACGTAGTCCTTATCCTTCAGAACTCCCGTGAGCACGTATACCTTCTCGTCCTTAAAGTACTGTTTTACACTTTCGACTGCGCTTTCGATTCCCTCGGGATTATGAGCTCCGTCGAAGATGACTTTTGTCAGTCCGTTCTGATTGTCCATTGCGATAAGCTCGAAGCGTGCGGGCCACGTCGCCTCGCAGAGCCCCTCTCTTACTGCCTCGTCGGATATATTGTAACCGCATTTTCTTAATATATCGATAGCCTCGAGCACTGTACAGGCATTTCTCGGCTGATATGAGCCGAGCAGCCCGAGCCTCAAATCCCGAGCGCTCTTGTAGCTGAACACCGTGCCGTTGAAATCCATCTCCTTGACAGAAAGCTGCGTGTAGTCGACCTCGTGGTACTCGCATCCGACGTCCAGGCACCTTGATTTTATTACCGCCTTGCAGGATTCGTCCGTACCGCCGAAGAGTGCGTGCGAGCCCTTCTTTATTATGCCCGACTTCTCAGTGGCTATTTTCTCGACGGTATCACCGAGGAATGCCGTATGGTCGAGAGCTACTCCTGTTATGACGGACAGCACGGGGGCTTTGATTATGTTAGTAGAGTCGAGTCTGCCGCCCATACCTGCTTCCAGTACGACGATGTCTACATTCTCTCTTCTGAAGAACTCGAATGCAATAGTGGTAATGAGCTCAAACTCGGTCGGCTTATCATCCATCGCTTCTGCGAGGGGCTTGACGCACATCGTTATGTCTGCGAGCACCTCGTCGGAGATAGGAACGCCGTTTACCTGCATCCTCTCGTTGAATCTCGTTATATACGGCGACGTATAGAGCCCGACCTTATAGCCTGCCTTCTCGAGCACCTTTGCTGTCATAGAGCAGAATGAGCCCTTGCCGTTAGTCCCCGCTACGTGAATGAATTTTAGCGAGTCCTGCGGACTTCCGAGCATATCGCACAGCGTCTCGGTGCGCTCGAGCCCCGGCTTACAGAAGGTCCAGCTGATACTGTGTATATATTCTAAGGCTTCATCGTATGTCATTTTTTATCTCTCCCTTCGAGTGCGCGGTCAACCAGACGGCAGAACCCGTTGTTTTTAAACAGAAGGCAAATTATAAATATTTCGATAGGTGCAATAACTAAGTATAGAGGCAAGCGCCATAATACCGCCCACCCGTAGAACGTATATAGACCGATAGGCTTTATTACCATAGAGCCGATAAGGTGCGCAAGCCCGCCCGACAGAATTATCTGAGCTTTTCCTCTGTTTTTTACTGTATATTTAGATACAAATCCTGAGACAAGTCCCACTGCTGCAGCTCCTACCGTTACGACCAGATTCGGCGGATAAGCCTGTCCGGACAGAAGGTAGCTGACAAGGTCGCTCGCAACTCCGACGATAGCTCCGACCGCAGGGCCGAAGAGTATTCCCGAGAGAATGATAGGGAAGTTCTCGAAGGTGATACGGAATAGTCCGCCGCCGAAATTCAGCACGCTCTTGCAGAATATGCCTATAACTACGCTCATAGCGACGAGCATAGCGGCGAGTGTCAATGATTTAACGCCGGAAAAGATGCTTTTTCGCATAAAAAATACCCCCATATACAGATTTGACATCTTCTGTACCATGGTGGTATCGCAGGGGGCTTCCCTTAGGATTCTTACGGCAACAGTGGGATGCGAAGGAGATACCGCAAGGCGTGTGCCTTTTCGTCCCTGTGACAACTCCCCGTCCACAAGGCACTTACAAACGCATATCCTTCTACTCTGTTTTTTGTCAAGCTTATTTTAACACAATCCCGAGAATTTTACAATAGATTTTATAAAAATATTAAGAGCGAGCAAGAGAAATAAAAGGAGTGCGGCTGTATTTACGCCGCACTCCTTGCGCTTATAGGTCTATTTCAAGCATTCTCGCCTGATATCCGTCGGTAAACTCTAAAGAGAGCGTATTACCGTCGAGTCTTACGGGGATAGCGTACCTTTTATCTGAGGGGTAGGCTATTCTTACTGCCTTAGGCTGTATATCCGGCAACTCTATCCTAGCGTTTTTATCTCCGTCGAGATTCCATACGGCGAGATAGACCTTCTTATCCGTCTCGAGACCGGCTGCGACGAGCCTTTCTCCAAAGCCCGTGAAGCCCTTCGGAAGATAAGGTAAAGCGCATTTTTTATCGTTTGATATAGAATCGAAGTATTCTATTCCTTCCTTGACGAGTGCGAGTTTTTTCTTGCTCAGAAGCTCGAGGTGGCTTGCCAGATGCATCCTGCCGAGGAAGCTGTTTACCATATTCATAGCGACTTGCTCGTTCGATATATTTTCCTCTACCCATTCCCGCGTTATTTCGGGTGTAGAGCCGTTGCTTCCGACAGGATAGCTCCATACGGCCGCCTGCTCAGGGGTTACCGCCGAGAGTATATTTCCCGCAATATACGGATACTTTAAATAATTTGTCTGGTCGGACGTTGATACTATCGAGAAGTGCGAGAGAGTACCGTAGTCCATCCGCAATCCGCCCGAGGAGCAGGTCTCGAACAGAACGTCGGGGAACTCCTTACGTATTGAGTCTATCCACTCTAGGTAGGCTCTTCCTTCTTCTTCCAGCCCCTCGCCGTAAGAATCACCGTCGCATCCGATGCCTATATCCTGGTTGTAGTCGAGCTTTATATATTCCGCTCCGTATTTCTCGACCATACGGCGGATGCTTTCGGTCATATAAGCAGCTACCTTTGGATTTTTGTAGTTTAAGAAATACCGGCCGAAGACACCTATCCTTCGCCCGCCTCTTTTTAAGAAGCAGTCATCATCGTAGTAGTCGAGCATATCAGCGCACTTCTGCCCGATTATCTCAGGCTCTATCCAGAGTCCGGGCTTCATCCCGAGCGAGCGTATGTAATCTGTTGTCGACCTGACTCCTTCGGGGAATCTCTTCTTGCTTTCTATCCACTGACCTACGTAGGGATAGATGATGTTGCCGTCTTCCTCGTTGTGCCATCCGCAGTCGATTACGTAATATTTTATACCGAGAGATGCGACAACAGGCGCATAGGTTCTCGTTTTTTCAGCGCTGGGGCTATCCCACGAAAGGTGCATATATTCGTTGAATATCGTCGGCAGAGATTCGTCGGCTTCGCATCTGCCCGCTATATGCCTTCTGTATTTCGTCATTTCCTTTAGGACTGCGCAGAGGCTTTTTTCGTGGGCGAGCGCTACGGGTGCGGTCTCGTATACCTCTCCGCATCTGAGGTGCTTTTGCCAAGCGCCGTTTGTGATGGTAGCTCCGCCGAGATAGAGATAGAAGCCGCAGGAAACAGAGGAGTCTGAGAGCTCGTAGTACCACGAGTTGTTTGACTCGATCTGGAACATCAGATATTCGCCCTTGCTCCCGTCGTATATTATACCTTGGGGCAATTCTTCTTTTGTAGACCAGCTGCCGACGTTTGCGAAGGATATTTTTCTTTGGCTCGAGGCAGAGCCCTTTACCATACCGTAGTCACGGAAGGAGCGGGTAAGTGGCTGACACTCTGTGTGGTGGCTCTGGATGAATTTTGTGAAGTAAAGTTTGTCTGTGATATCCGTTGATCCTATACCGTGCAGCATAAAGGCCGACACTTCCTCAAGTGTGATTTCACCCTCGGAGATGTTTTTTACCTGCGTTTTGACCCTGACAGCCTCGCAGTCACCGTATCCGATAAATGTGGTTGTAACCTCTATGAGAGCGCTCTTTTGCACAACGGTGAGCTTGTTAGCGCACACTCTGTGAGATACGTACTCGAGCCGCATCCCCTCAGAGGAGAAGACCGTCTTAATTCCATCGTGCGAGTGTTTGTTCTCGCCTGCAACCTGCACCTCGGCAAAGCCGCATCCCTTTGATTGCGCAGCTCCGAAGGCGTCGGTAAGATATATTCTGTTTTCGCTTACCTCGAAGGTAAGTCCGTAGAAATTAAATTGCATATTTCAACCTTATATATCGAAGCACTCGTTCTTTCCGTCCGCATAGGTTACGGTAAGGATACCGCTCGCTTCGTCTATTTTAGAAATCGGTGTGTAGCCGTCTTTCTTCGGAGCGATGAGAGTCACGGTGTGCGTTATGCATCCGTCGGTATGTACGTTCAGCGTGGGGACGGGGTGATAGTCGCCCTGCTTAGAGGAGTTTGCTATCCAGCCTCTGAAGGGTGATTCCTGTCCCTGTACCGTCTCAAGAGCATCAAAGTCTGATGAGAATAGCATCTTGACCTTGTCGCACTCGGCAAATCCTGCACCTGTTTCCAGACTGTCCGAGAGAATATGCCATAAGAAGGTGCGCTTGTGCGGCTTTTTCGAGGTGACGTCGTCGATTACAATGAAGTAGGGTGCGCCTTCGATAGGCTTCCTTACGAATATAACCTTACGTGTATGCGATGCGCCATCCTTGTCTTCACCGCCCCATCCTTCGTCATACGTCGCCTTAGCAACGTCGACTCTTTCTCCGGGTATAAATACCACAGGCTCATCTTCTGTGAGCATAGCGTCATCCCATACGAAGGAGCTTCTCCTCGACTGCCCGTATCCGTCGATGAGGCAGACATTGTGAGCGTAGCTCGACACGCAGTACTTTCTCATATCGGATGAGTCGTAAGCATAATTTCCCGCCTCGGTAATGACTCTTTCGCCGTTAGCATAAATAAGAAGATTTAATTTGTCCTCGTGCGAGTGCGCCTTTCCGAGCTTTCCCGCATCAAAAAATGCAGTCGTGGCATTCTTGTCCCAGCTTTCTCTGAACGAGACGAATCCCGACGTCTTGAGTATTGATGAGGTGAAGTCGGGCTCTTTACCCTCTTCTTGGCTTGAGGCGACGAACCTTAATACTTCGTCATCCGGGAAGAACTTTACGTATTTTTTGATAAAGCCTGCGGCAGATGCCCGTGTTCCGTCGTTGATGTCCGGGCATTGCTCTCCCGATTGCATCAGCTTCACGTATACGTAAAGCATTTTGCGCATCGTGTCGTAAAGACGCTTTTTCACTCCGTAACCATAGGTCTCGGTCAAGCGCATAACGACCTTCATATTTACAAGCACTACGTCGTGATAGTTGGTCGTGAGCTCGTACTGGAAGCCGTCTTCTTGTATCTGTGCGAGCATTTCATCCAAGAACCTATTCACGGTTATCTCTCTCCACTCGTCACACTCTCGGAAGTAAGGGTACAGCACGCTTATATTTATTACTCCTGAGAGCTCCATAATAAGCCAGTTTCCGTGAGTCAGACAGTTGATGAGCCTATGACCGTGCTCGTATATAGATTTGAATACGTCAAGTATAACCTCGTCGGTAAATGAGGGGTGATGTATCAGAGAGTGGATTATATCCGGCCAGCAGCCGAGCATTCTTATGCCACACTCAATCGTGCGCCAGCACAGCGTCTCTCCTCTTGTCGCGCCGTCCTCTGGACGTGTAGCCTGCCTTATCCAGCTCATTAAGAGCTCGACCGCTCCTTCTGCGTATTTATCCTCACGTGTAACTCTGTAAGCTTCTGCGAGTGCGCTTATATCCCAGTGGCGCGATAACTGCCAGGTCCATTCTCCATACTTGTTTGAGGTAGGATTTATAAACCAGTCGACAGCCCCCTCGAATTTATATGTCTGTCCACAGCTCGTCAGCTCGTGCCTCAGAGCCATTTCTGCTTGCTTAATCTTCTTATCACTTATCTCATTCTTTGCTTCAACCATCTCGAAGAATTTTTCTGTAGGAAGCTCTCGCCTTACGAAATCAGCAAAGAGGTGCGTAGCTTCTTTGAGTTCGCCTGCCTTTGCCGCCTTTATTGCGGGCTTAAGTCCTTCTATTCTATCGTCGAGTAGAGAGAAGAAGCTCTCGGTTGAAAGAATAGGGCCGATACTATGCTCATTCATAGTTTTCTCCTTGTCTTGATGAGTATATATGGTAGAGTATGCTTCTTGCACATTTTACTCTATTTTATCACTCGTTGCTTGCTTTTTCAATAGAATACAAAAAAAGATGAAATTATACAAACAAAGCACAATAGTCTTGAGAAATAAAGCGCCGCCGAGGGGGTGCCCTCGGCGGTTTTGTATACCTATTTGAAAACAGAGAAGCAATCGGCTATCTCGGGTACAATCTTTTTTACCGCTTGTGAGTCGACCTCTCGTGTTTATGTTTAGAGGCGTAGTTATCGCAGTAGTCGGTATGCCGGAAGGTCACTGTGAACTCACAGGGCGCTTTCACTTCGGAGGGCTTGACAATACCGATGGACTCTACCTACTCCTTAGGCGGTATCGTACCCTTTACCCAAGCTCGTAGCGAGAATATCGAAGCAATCTTGACTCATTGTCCCTTCCATATTGGTCGCTGCGATTATCTTCACTGCTTATAATTTGTAAGCTTTACGTTACATATTGACCACTTTTTCCGTTTCGTAACTCGCAAGGCTTCTCTCTTTGTTTTTTATGACGATAGAAGCATGTACTGTCTGTATGATTGCCGACAGAGCTCTGAATATCGCATAGGCGAGAAACAGAGCTTCAAGCGTGAGGAAGGCAGGAAATACTGCGATACACCATATGACAGGAAGGATACCCTGGCACAGGAGATTGACAGCAGTAGGGAAGAATGCCTTCCCGAGTCCTCTAACGCACCCGGCTCCTACCTCAGTTATAGACAAGAGCACGGTTTACAGTGCGCTGAGATATATCCTCTTCATAGCCGCAGAATATGCGATTGCTTCAACACTGCCGTCAGTCAAGGCGTGTACTCCGTAAAGCGAAAGCAGAGGACGGTTAAAGACGAGAATAGCCAGTGAGAAACAGGATGTAATCAGTGTCGTTACAAGAATGCACCAGCCGAATATGCGCTTGATTCGGTCATATCTGCCTGCGCCCTCGTTCTGACTTGTAAAGACTATTGCTGATTGAAATACGCTTGACGTGCCCGCATACGCTATTTCTTCCATATTCGCAACCGCTGAGTTGCCCTTTATCACCGGCTGGAAAGGAGCTCCATCGGGGGTTACAAGATTGTTTACCAGTAAAATTGAGGACTGGAAGTACATATTGCATAAAGACATCATAGAGCCTTGTATCCCGATCGGCAGGCCCGCTCTGACGATTTCTTTGGCTGCCGCTCCTTCAATGGCGAGCTTCTTTATACGGAATGCGCACGGACCCTTCGAGCGATAAAGGCATATAAGAAAGATGAACGTGGATATCATATTCGAAATTAAAGTCGCAATAGCAACTCCGTCGACTGACATTTTGCATAGAACTACGAAGAAGAGATTTAGCACAAGATTAAGTCCGCCGCATAGGCTCGTTACCCACAGTGGGGTGGCCGAGTCGCCTTTAGCTCTGATTATAGCGCCGATATACGTAGATATTGCTATAAACGGCAGTCCTGCAAAGTATATGCAAATATAAGTGACGGCAAGATCAAGTAAACGCCCCTCTGTGTGCATAAGAATGAGCACGGGTCTCGCTATAGCTATTCCGAGCCCGCCGGTGCATAAACCGAATATTGCACTTAACAGTACGGAAGTGTGTACCGCTCTCGAGATTCCGTCCGTATCTCCCGTGCCTATACGTTTTCCAACAACGACGGTTGTACCCGTCGCAAATCCCATACAAATATTGAGAATTAAATTAACAAAGGGCAGAGTAGTGCCTATGGCTCCGACGGCATCCGCTTCGGTGGAGAGCTCAACTATCATCATATCCGCAGAACTGTAGAAGAACTGTAATAGATGAGTTAGCATCAGTGGTATAGCATACACGATTATTTTGGACAGAATATTTCCTTCTGTCAATACGAGCGCCTTGGAACTTTTTGCCATAACCATGTATCCTTTCTATCGGGATAAATGAAAAATACACACTGTAAAACCAATGTCCAGTCAATCTTATCATAAATCTAAATGAAAGTCAATAGTAGCGAAAAAATGCTATCTTAAATTGTATTATGCGTACTAATAGAGCTTTGACTTCAATTTGCGCAAACCATAGTCTTAAAGATTTGCAAGGATAAAACTGTATCAAAATGGGCATTTTCTGTGTGCTTTGGCGGCTTTGGCCGGCGCTTGGCGAGCACCATATGGCAGTCAACAGCCTTTGTCCATTGCCCTGTGCGCTCCGATGGGTTAAGGCGCTCTTTCTAAGAGGGAACGAGGAAAGGCTAGGCGGAACTGAAAATAAGTACAAAAAGACCCTCATCCGAGAAAGGTCGAACAAGGGTCTATTGTTATTATGTTAGAATATTTGCGTTTGTTTCAAAAGCACTGTTTAGGTGCGTACTGAAACAATATTTTGTAAGCAAACAACCCCACATATCCTACTTGATACAAATTAAATTATCCTCACCACTACACACATAACCACATATAACTTGTACTTAATCTGTGAGCAGTACAGTGCAATTAATTGTTTGTCACTTGTAACAGTAGCAGTAAGCATCCATTAGTTTACCCATTTTAACAACACAGTAAAAACCTTTATTTTACTTATGTTTTATGGCAATTGGTGGGCAATTTATATTTAATTAAGGCACATAACAAGGCACATTTATCGGTGCAAAGCACCTTTTACAAGTGCCATAAAAGTGCCGATAAAAAGAGACCACCCTTGGTCGAGTTTGACCTCGAACAAGGGTGGTCGATATTCATTTGAGAATATTTAGTTTTGTCTCAGACACACTGTTTGGGTGTGTTTGGGAACATATTTGAATCCTGCAAAAGATTACTTAAGTGCTGCCTGTGTTGTGGCAAACAAAGGGAGGAAACTTTTGCCGTGTTTTGTCTCTTGCCATCAATGCCTAATGTTTTCGGCGGCTTATCTGGCGAGAAACGCAAATACCAATCAAATCCATCTTTGTGTGCAACGATTTTTTCAACGAATGCTCTTACAACATCTTCGGGAATATCTTCGTTATCGGATGGGTGTACTGATTGTTCCAAATAATATTTCAGAATTGTGATTTTTTCCTCGTGAGTGGCATCTTCTATTTCCACTTCCTTGGGTTGTAAATCACTTAATTCTTTTTCAATGATAGCGAGTCTGTTTTCAATTTCTTCCTTTTTCATTTTGAAAACTTCTCGTGTTATTTCTCCGTCTGCCCTCATCTCAATGAGATTGTGCAAACGCTTATTTAGTTTTTCTTTTTCATCTTGTTTTTGTGTAATTATTTTTGAATTATCTTCTTGCACTTCGACATCATCAATGTGTCTCTCTAACATTGATTCAGCCATTGCAAGAACTTGTGCGGTATCTTTCAAATACTCACGGAATATATGTTTAGCCATCATCTGAAACTTCCACCCTGCAATCATAGGAACTTCACAAATGCCTTCGAGGTCTAACCCTTTATTTGTTCTCGTTCTAACTGTGCCGGTGCGAATAGAGGAATAGCATTGATAGCCGTATTGTTTTTTATCACCGTCTTTGTGCCAGACTTTACGATTAAATCTGTGACCGCATTCGCAGATAAGCAATTCAGTCCACACATCACCAGGCTGTTTTTCGCCTCGTGTTCTGCGTTTTCCGCTTTCATTATTAGAAAGTGTTTTTCTTCTGCTTTCCATCATCTTTTGAACTCTTTCAAATTCTTCCTCTGTAACAATAGGCTCGTGAGAACCCTTTACTTTGGTTAATTCGATTTCTCCGAAATTGCGGATTTTTCTTTGTTCCAAATAGTCTGGTGTATATTCTTTGTGATATGTAATGATGCCGCAATAAAATGTATTTTGCAAGATTTTTGAAATGTTGCTCTCGTGCCAATTTGACTTTCCTGTGGAAGTTAATCTTCCTGCTTGTTCAAGTCTAAACTTGATAGCACGAATGCCGACACCATCAAGGTAATCATCAAAAATCATTCTAACCGTTTTTGCTTGCTCTGGATTTATAACAAGGGTTTTACCAACTCTGTCATATCCGAGTATGTTTCCATTGCCATAAAACACGCCATTGTCCATAGACGTTTGCTGACCGCTTTTCACTCTAATAGAGGTTTTGCGGCTCTCGTCTTGTGCAAGCGTAGCCATAATAGTGAGGCGCAATTCGCCATCACCGTCAAATGTTTTAATGTTATCGTTAATGAAGAATACCTCTACACCGTGTTTTTTCAGGTTTCGAGTATATTCAAGAGTGTCAACAGTATTTCGAGCAAATCTTGACACTTCTCTTGTCAGGATTAAATCAAACTCTCCATATTTAGCATCTTCAATCATTTGCATGAATTGAGGTCTTTTGTGGGCAGAAGTACCAGTAATACCTTCATCTACGTACATTCTAATGACAGTCCATTCCGGGTGCTGTGCTAATATTGGCTTATACCAATCTTTTTGATTTTCTAATGCTGATAATTGTGCCTCGTGTTCAGTTGAAACACGAGCGTAAACAACAACATTTCTTTTTCGAGCAGGGTTATTTAAATCATAATACATATTTCCTACCTCTTACTCCTAATTTTGTTAATATTAAGTATAACACTTAAAAGCGGAAATGTCAATAGAATCTTGGTAATCCCGCAAAATATTTTTGAAAATGTGTTGTTTGATTTTGCCAGCCTTAAAAAGATGCTCAATGAGTTTCAAGGCGGCAAAGGTAGTATTATATTCTTGTTTTGTTAATTTCTTCTTCAATCTTTTCTCCTTATATCAAAACAAGAGCCATGTGTTAAGATGGCTCTTGATAATTAGTAATTCATATAATAGCAATATACGTTTTCATCGGTTTTGTTTTTACGTTGAAAAGGACAATTCATTTCTTTGAAAATCCCTTTTAACAAGTAATAAAAAGTAAATTCTTCATTGTGAAAACCAAAATAATTGTTTAGAGACTTGCAAAATTCAACATTTGTATCATCTAATATTTCAATATATTTAGTAGAATTTGAATTATCATAAAATATGATTCCACTGATTTTGCTACCATCTCTGACGATATATGTTCCAATAGAATCGTTGCTTCCGGAATACACATCTTTGATTAAAGGCACAATTACATTTTCACTTTTTGATGTTGCTTGTGCAATTCTCGTAAGTTGTAATTTTGTTTTAGAAAATCCATTTCCTTTAAGTTCTTTGCCGTGTTCAAACAATCTCAACCCAATACATCCTGATTCAAATTCATCATCCTGGAAGGTTAGTTGAACATTGTATTTAGAAATATCAAGTCTAAAAATTTCATATTGTGTCATTTGTCTTTACCTCTCTATAAAATAAAAAGGACTACCCTGTGATAAAAGAGAGTAGTCCTTGTAGAATATGATGGATATATTTTAAAAGTGCTGATTTTTCAGCAAACAAATTTTACCGAGTGTGTTTGGTGAAATTCATCACTGATTGATTTGAAGTCCTCGGTAGGTGCTTCAATCAATACTTGGGAGTCATTATAAAAAGCGACCTTTACACAAGCCGTATATTCACCATCCACATATTCAGAAATGATGTAAAAAGTACGGTCTTTGCGAAGTCTGCTTCCGAGCAATTTATATATTTCTTCATTTACACAAATAGAGTCTAATTTACCTACGAATTTCATTTTATCTGCTGTAAATGAATTAAATTGATTTCCTTGCCCGACTTCCCAGCATATAAATGAAATCATATATTGTATTCTCCTTTGTATTTTAATCCCATCTTACTTTATACTTATCAAGCGCACCACCACCTGAAATTCTACCGATAGTCATAGACTGAATCATCTTCTCAAACTTTCTATCAGATTGAAGTTTTGTGACAAAATCATTATAATCTTGTACATGGTCAATTTCGATATTGTTTTCGACCTTGATATTCTGTTCAATCTTACTATTGTTATTTGTAATCTGTGACATTACTCGGTTGGTTAAATCCTTGGCTAATTGATTATCATAACTGATAGGTTCAAAGTGCATATTAACCGGAACAGAACTATAAATATCGTCTACTGCCATTTTACGAAGTGTAGAAGTCAAATCAGAAACATTCTCTGTATCTTTCGCATCAAGGAATGCCTCTGGTTTCGTCTTTGTTCCGTCAACCCATGCAAGTCCTGTATGCTCTACAATTCCGCCCTCTTTGTATGCAGGGTAGTTGGCTTGCATTGCTGAAACGAAATTGTTATAGCCTTTCTTGGACATTGTACGACCTTCAAGTTCTTGAATGTGTTTGTCCAAATATCCGTAGACTTTTCCATTGTAGCCGAAAATCTGTCTATCTTGGAAACCGAGTACATTTACGGCTGCTTTATAGAGCGGCGTACTACTATCATAGGCAGTACCAGAATTCTGAACATTATATTCCTTTCCATTCCAAGTAATAACGCCATTGTCTCCTGACTTTCCGGCATTCATACCTGAACCACTTGCATTGCCAAACTTAACAATCTTTTCCGCTATCGTTTCTTCGACAGTCGGATTTTTAACGGCTGGCGCAGGAGTAGTTGTTGATGGTGTACTTGGCTTTGTTGGAAGTTCTGTTGCCGATGTTGAGGGTGGGTTAGTTGCTCCTCCAGCATTATTAGAACTTCCGGAAGTTGTACTATGGTTAGTGCTGTTTGTCTTGATATTTGAAACAAGAGTCTTAATGTCGGAAAGTGTACTACTGATAGTTGTAGTTGTTGTGGCTACACCTGACAATGTACCGTCAATGCCGCTTACTGTACCATTAAGAATACTATCGGAAGATTGAACTACTTGCTTAAATTCGTCCGTAATAGACCAGATATTAGCCATTTCCCCCGATAGAGAAGCACCTACTTCACCTGTTACAAATTCCAACGTTTCCTTAATTTCGGTTGCGCCATCATTGATAGAAGTAATGCAATCACTAATCAGAGTGTCTACATCGTCAAGTCTCCTGTTAAGGACTTGTTCATAGTCGTTATACAAACGGTCAAGAAGTTTCTTTTGGTCAGCAATAAACTTATTATATTCGGTTTCTTGTAATTCCTTGTTTGCTTTTTCAAGGTCAACTTTTAATTGCTGGATTTGAGCCTTTGCTTCTTCCGAAGTATCATTCTCATATGCAATGATTTGTTTCTGTAATGTTCCGATTTCCTGTGTAACATCAGAAACTTTATTCTGATAGTCGTACAAATCGGTAATTCCGTCAAGGGTTTCTTTGTACTTGTCGATTAACTTTTCTAATCCTTCAAGTTCAGCCTCGATGCCTTGTTTTACAAGGTCAATCATTGCTTGCTTTTCATCCTCGGCAGCGAGAACAGATTCACGTTGCAATTCGAGAAGTTCTTCTTTTCTGTCAATCAGGTCTTGATTGTATTGGTCAGAAGCAAGTTCCTTCTCAATATTAGCAATTTCGTCTGCATACTGTTTTGCTTGATGTAAATACACATTGTAGTTGAGACCGTGCAATCCCATAGAAGCATTTCCATGCTCTGTGAGGTTGCCCTTTTCATCAACCATTGTTTTATCGTCAAACAAATCAAGTAAAAAGTCAGATTCATTTGTAATCTTGGAATTTAACTGTTGCTGGAAATCAAAATATTCCCAGTCAATCTTTCGGATTTCATTGGCAAAATCCAAAACAGCAATTTGCGACTTTTGAATAGACTCTTTTACTTTGTTGATTTCGTCATTCATTTTATGCCATTCTTCGCTTCCGTCCTCAACTTTTCCGGAAGTAATGGCATTTTGGAATTCTTCTGTAAGAGCAGCCAACTCATCTTGAAGAATGGAAATTTTACTTTCTTCAACCGCTTTTAACTTTTCATAGTATGTGGCTGTTCTCTTTAATCCCTTTGCTTCAAGTTCGTCAATGGCGTTCTCGTATGTGTTACTTAAATGGTCAAGTCCATCTAAATTGTTTTCGTACTTGCCTTTGAGGTCATCGAATTCTTCTGAAACCACTTTAAGTGTCTTTGCCAGACTAACCATTAAAGCAATTTCTTCTTCTGTCGCTCCATTGGCTACGAGAGTAGCACCGTATTCTTCAATAAGGCTTTCAACAAGATTGTCTACTTCATCTGCGGCAATTTCAATTTTGCCGTTTGTGAATGTAAACAAATCCGCATAATCCTCATTAAGAGCAATAACTTGATTGTATGTTTCAGCAGAGACTTGACCGGAAGAATTCAATTCATCTATTGCCGCTTTAACGGTTTTGATGGTATCATTGAACGAACCAAATGTACTTGCAAGCCTATCAGCCTGTGTCGTTTGACTTTGGAAGAATTCTTCATACTTATCAAGCGTTGTGAAGTAACTATTGATATAGGCGTTTACCGTATCAGTGCTTAATGCGCCCTCATTCATTGCTTGCATAAGGACATCATTGCTAATTACTTTTTCAAGGATTTCCTTTTTGTAAGCGTTAAATTCGTCTACATTCGCTACGTCTTTACCACTGCCAATAGAACTCTTTGTAAGGTTTTCAAGCAGAGAATAGGCGGCTTGCATTTGCTGTGTGAATACACCATTAGCACCACCGAGTTCATCTCTAACCTCGACAAGTTTTTTCCAAAGTTCAGTATTAGAGTAGTCATAACCCTCGGCTTGTTCAAGAGCCTCGATTGCTGCATCTAATGCTTCAATTCTTTGTGCAACATTGAGAGATTCATCAAAAATGAGTTTGCTATATGTATCATAGGTAAAGATTAAGCCATCAACATATTCAATGTTGGCAGAGCCATATCCTTTTTGTCTCCAAACCTCATCAATGATTTTAATACCTTTGTTTCGGTTTTCGTCATCTCCCCAGAAGTCAAATGTAAGTTCATTATCCCAAGCGGCAATATCCATAAGCCAGTTGCCTTTATGGGTATCGTACTTTTCGGTGTTTTTCTTGGCATCCTGATATGCTTTCTCATATGTGGAGGTTGCTTCTGTGGAGATTGCATTTTTAATTTGTAAAAGTTTGTTAAGTTCGTCATCGAGTTTTCCATTTACGAGGTCAAGATTATCGGCTTGTGTTCCGACAAGTCTTGTAATCTCGTTCTGGATTTCCATTGCCTCGGTTCGTTCCTCAACACCCCATTCTTCGCTTTCAGATAATTTCTTATACTCTTTGATTAAAGAATCAATATCTTCTGCTTCCTGGGTAAGAGCGTCCGCCCTTTCTTTTGATGCTTGCGCCTGTTCTTTTGCGGCTTGTGCTTGTTCCTCGGACAGAGAAATGAGTTTAGAAATACCAGCCGTTACCGCTGCAACTGCGGTTGCTACCAAGATTAAAGGATTTGCCATCAGTGTTGCCCACAATCCCTTTAATGCACCTGAAAGTGTGGCGGTTGCTCCTGCGGCTGTTCCTTCAGCAGTAGCCAGACCCATAGAGGATAATGCGGCTTTTGCCTCGGCTTCGCTCATTCCTTGTGCTGTTAAGATTGCAATGCGCTGTTCTGTGGTTAATGCCTTGGATGATAATACTGCTTGTAATTGGCTTTTTGACAAATTAGATGTCATTTGTGCCAACTGCTGAATTTCCGCTTCTCCAATTCCTCCAGCCTTTAACATAGTTAAAGCGGAATTGAATTGATTGAGTTGCACAGATGCACCGGAAATACCCTTTTTCAACATCAAGAATGCCTGAATTGCTCCGGCAGTTGCCAAGCCAGCAAGGACACCCTTTAACATTTGGCTTTCGTCCATGAATTCAACTATTGCTGTCGTTGCTTCAATAACATTTCCAATCGTTTCGGGTGAAATCGTGTCGAATGCAAGAGATTCAAAAGAAGCCTGTAAAGAGTTAGTCTTTGCTTCAATACTATCCAAGTATGCGGAGTATTTCTTTGAAGCAGAGCCAGCACTATTCATTGCGACTTCTGTATATTGAATTGCCTTGTCGTAATTCTCCATTAAGACAACAAAGTTTTCATACTGTCTTGTGCCGGCAAAAGCCTTTGCGATTGCTGCCTGTTGTACTGACGAAAAACTATCCCAGCGGCTTGCTACTTCATCAAGTACAACACCGAAATCTCTGAATTCATTATCACTATCACGTAATTTAATATCGAGATTATTGAGAATCGTTTCTACATCGGAAAGTGTTTCCTTTGTTCCATCTTCGTCAATATATTCAAGAACACCACTCTTGATATTTGCCATTCTTGAAAAGATAGTCTGGAAACTGTTACCAACCAAAGACATGGATTTCTGCGTGGTTTCACCAACTACCGCTAAATAACCAATCAACTTGTCCATTTCAATATTGACAAGATTTGCATTTGAAGCGGTCTTTGACATACCTTCAGCAAGTCCACCAGCATCTACGGCAGAAACAACGTCAACCGAGGTCAATTTGTCGATGACAGAGGCTGCTTCTTTAACTTCGATATTGTAACCCTTTACGGCAGAAGTTAAATACTTCGCAGATTCGGCTGCTTCAAGTTGTGCGACCTTACTTAAAATGGTAGATTGAGTAATCAGTTCATTAGATTCTTGAATTGAATAACCCTGTCTTAACCAAGTATCAGCGGATTCCGCCACATCTTGTGTCGTTACCTTTAAATTTTTGGCGAGAGTATTATAATCCTTTAAAAGATGTTCTATGTATTCATAACTTTCACCTGTGGCAATTCGTAAATCCTTAATTGCTCCATCAAGTTCAGTTACCGTTTCGATTGTATTTTCACAGGCTTCATCAACCAATCTGAAAGTCTTGGATGCTATGTTTGCGGCTGCACCAAATTGAAATGATTTCTTGATTGCATCTCCAAAAGAATATGCACCCTTTTCCGCTCTGGTAATAGCATTACCAACTTTGGCAATATCACTTTCGGAATTTCCTGTATCGGCTTTAACTTTGATTTTCTTTTTACTTAATTTGTCTAAATCTTTTTCAAGTTGAGATGTATCAAGTTCAGCCGTGACTTTTGCTGTAAAATTATTTTCAGCCATTATTTCCTTCCTTTCTTATCGGAAATCTGTCGCTGAAAAAATCATTTCTGTTCCATAGTAGGTTTCAGAATTGTAAATATCAACCGTATCTAATTTGAGTTTACCAATTCCAAATTGATTTGCATTATCTTTATTAAGTAATGTTTCCTCGATTAACTCTGATAAAACATCTGCTCGATTTCCGTAATAGTCTTGTAATTTGTGTGGTTCGTCAAGTAAATCACGATGGCAAATGGCGTATAACACGATTCGCAAATCTTTTGTTTGTGAATTTGTACTGCGGACAACCACATCGAAAAAGATTAAAGTTTCTTTTTCGGTCAATGTATCGTCAATAAACAAATGAGATTTTACATTCTCATTGAATTTTTTGATTTTTTCGGTATTGCTCAATTCAGAGCAATCACCAATAAGTAAATTAAGTAAATTGTCGGATTTGTAAAGCATACTTTTGATTTTCTGTTTATACAATCCTCTGATTTTTGTTTGTCTCATTTTGCCTCCGATTTTGTTCTCGGTCTATTTCTGTTAGGTGGCTTAACAAAAGTACCGTTCTTTTTCGCCTGATAAGCGGCGTTAATTCCTTTAATTATTTCATCGTGATTATATTTCGTTACGTGCTTTGTGCCGTTTTCGACTTGTACTATTAGAGGCTGGGAGATGTCGCAATATGCCGCTACATCTCGTGTAGTGAGTTGTCGAAGTTCACGATATTCTTTAAGTTGTTGCTTGTTTAGCATAATTTCTCGGCTACCCTTATATCTGCATAGATTTTATTTAGTTCATCTTTGGTAACTTTACAGTTTTTATCTTCAACTATGTTTTTGTATTTATATCGCATTAAATATTTACCGCCTTTTTCGTGTAAACGCAACCTAATTATATGTTTTTTCAACCCTTCAATGATTTTTCTCGTTTCTTCACGCTCGGTAGTAATTTGTTTCTCTAATTCTGAAACCCTTTCCATTTAATAATATCCTTTCATAAATTTTGTAAAAAAATTGAACCATTAAAGGATGATTGACTCATCCCAAAATGGTTCAAAAAAAGAGAAATAAAAAAATGAATCCGAAATTATTCAGCGTTTTCGGTATCTTCCATGATGTCCATAACATTACCGTCTTTATCTGCAAGCAGATTGAAAGTAATAGTTAAGGAAGCAGGGTCGCCCTCGGAACTGAAGGAGAGTTCAAGGTTTCTCTCGATAGCAGCCTTATATGCAGTGATGATATAAGGAGTAAGAGTTCCTTCCTCGTCTTTCTCAACAGTGTTCATTGTAATGAAGTAATCCTTCGGAACTTTCTTGTTGTTGAAAGAAACCTTTCTGACACCAGAAGTACGATTAACAATGTAACCAACTTCATAGTCCTGACCGCTAACAATGGCGGAATTTTCGGTAGGTGTGAAAGTACCGGATGCGAAAGTACCAGCAATAGCCGCACTCTCGTCACCAAAAGAACCAGCAGGGTAAACAAATACCGTACCAGCCTTGATTTCGCTTCCCTCGGAAGCAGTAATATTTAAAGTTGTTCCGTCCGCAGTAATGGTCTTACGTACAGCCTGGACACCCTTGGACTCAATAGTACCATCGGAGAACAAAGCATAAACCTTAAAAGGAAGAACCTGTGCTTCGATAGTCATAGTACCTTCAAGGGGATTATGGAAAGCGATTGCTCTCTGACCCTTTGCCATAGCGTAAACAGCATCACCAGTCAAACCAGCAGTGGTTGTGTTTGCTGTGTCCAAAAACAGAAACGGAGCAAGTGTTTTCAAAACACGAATATCAACGTCACAAACCTGACGATTGGCACGATTTAATTCGGGCATTATATGTAATCCTTCTTTCTGTAAATTTTAAAACTACAATCTGCCCACCATTAAAGATGGGCAGGTCTTATATAAATTTGGTTACGCACCGATTTCAAGAACGGAAACGCCATCAGCATTGAGAAGTTTTACAGCGTACATCTCGTTTGCAACAATGTCAGTAGCAAACAACTTGGACTCTCTTTCTTCCTCAACGCTTACTTCCTTCTGCCAAACGATACCGAGCGCACCCTTCTTGACAATAGCACACAAGCACTTACCGCCTCTCTTTGTGCCGTTGTTAGAAACGTAAACAGGAATATCGCCGTTCCAGTAACCAATCTTACCGTTTTGGACAATTCCATTGCCGGCTGCTGCGTTAGTTCTCATGATAGAAGTGAAGGCATCCATTGCCATAAACTTCTTGCGAAGTTCAGAATGGATAAGAATACCGGCAAATGTATCATTGTCTACATCATCACCGAAAACATCAAATGCAGCATCAAGAATGTTTTCATCTAAATCTTCACTGGTATCCTTGTAGGTAGCCTCATCATAGATAACATCAACAAGGTCGGAATCGACACGCTTTGCAAGTTTGTCTGTCAACTGTTCAGCCATCTTCTTCTTCATAGAATCAGTCTTAACCTGTGTCAAATCTTTGTCATAAACACGAACAGAGTGACCAACCTGCTTGACGGTTGCAGTAGAATCACTCATGTTAATCTCATCAGGAGCGAGGGGAGTACCCTTTTCAACAACAACTGCATCACTGATGGAATCAAACGTAGGGAAATGAATTACTTCGCCACAAGTAGTAATATCTTCAACCAACTCGGTGTAGTCTGTGGCAAGTTTGCAAGCACGAAGTTTTACGTCCAAGCTCGTATTTACCGCATTAGCAAAAACATCGGGACTAATAATGTTATTAGGCATATTAAATATCTCCTTCAAAAAATAATAATTTTAAAATAAAAAAAAGCATGGTCTTAATTACCATGCAAATTATCTATATCTTCTTGCAGCAAGAATTTTATAGAGTTCGGGGTTTTCGTCATGAATTCGCTCTTGCTCACTCATAGGCAATTTAGCAAATTCTTCTTTTGTCATTGTTGTGCCAGATTTATGGTTTTCCGGAACATAACCATTTTCTTTTACATAGGCATCAACGGCTTTCTGAATTGCAGATTCATATACAGTTGCAAAAGCCTCAACATCGCAATCCAACTTGATAAAATCTTGAAGTTCACTTGCAACGCCCTTTTCGGTCATCGCAACCTTGAAATTGAACGCCTTTTCTTTGGCGTCTAATTCTGCGGCTTTTGTTTCGAGCGCAATCTGTTCCTCGGTTTTCTTTTCGGGAATCTGCTTCTTCAATTCATTTAACTGACGGCTATACTCGCTTCTTACCTTGTCAACCTCGCTCTGAATCTTCTTATCAAAGTCTTTCTTTGACATGGTAACAGTTTCTTCTGTGGTTTCCGTATTTTCAACGGTTTCGGTTTCCGTGTTTTCAACAGTTTCGGTGTTCTCAACAGTTTCCGTGTTCTCGGTGTTTTCAACTGTCTCAACAGGGTTGTTTTCGTTATTTTCCATTTTAAATCTCACTTTCTATGTTTGTTAAATGTTACCCTCGTAAGTTTAACACTTATCACCCATTTATTTGTTTGTTTATTAGAGGAAGTGGCATACTTTAATTAACACCCATTCTCGAAGAAATCAAGTTGCTCTATTTGTTTTTACTTCTTTTATAACATGAAATTCGTTTATATCTACACGAGCAATGGGAAACCAGTATATGAATGATAATATGGCTATGCCAGACCAATGATTAGTTGAACTCTCTCGAAATTACATCGAAAGAACTGTATATAGCAAAATCGTTGTATCGAAACGATTTACTAACTGAAAAAGAACCGCTTAAAATAATGATTCGGAATTGATATTTCAAACAGTAGCGATAAAGAAGAAATATCTCTATTCGTTTTCACAAGAGGCTTCGAGACTATTTCAAGCGGTTTTGTAGTTTGACTGTTAATCAGCCAATTTAGGAGACGAAGATTTGTCAAGCGCAGAAGTAATTTTTTCCAGCACTTGTTTGTTGAAAGTAATACGACCTTTCAACCAATGTGAAAGGTTGACAGGAGTAACACCTATTTCTCGTGCGAAATCTTTTTTAAGAATACCTCGTTGCTTAACAAAAACTTCCACTTCTCTTTGCAGAGATGAAATGTTAGTGATTTCCATTGTATTACCTCAAAATTGAAAGTTTCGTTGACTTAACTGGACATAGAAAAATGAATTTCCTATTCCATTTATTGATTTTTGACAATCAACCTATTAAGACACGAAACTTTCGGTGCTTATATGGCGGTCAATTTTCGGAATTTTTCATTCCTAAAATATCTTGATTTGTCACTCGCTTTTTTGCGTTCAACGGCGCAATTACTGCACAAACATTTTGAATTGGAAGTGATAAGGATAGGACATCCGCAATCCTCGCAGGGAGTTAATTTTTTGTCACCGAGGTAATAATTTAGGTAGTACAAAAGATTGTCGTAGTTTGAAATGTGCGTATATACTATTTCATCAGACTTGTCCGATTTCAAATCAACATTGAAAGGAACTGTAAACAGTGTCATTGCAATCCAATCCGGATTGAATTTGAATGCAGTATTGGTTTTCACGTAGAATTTAATCAATCCGAGGTCGGAGAGTTGCTTCCAAAGTTCATTTTTCTTTGTTCCGGAGATGTTGGTTAATTCGGCTACCCTATATATATCTGCATCGCACTCTTTGATTGCCGAATGATATTTCTCAACACTTTCGGAGAAGTATTGTCCGCAGAATTTATGTAGAACCAGGGCGGAAAAGGCAAGGCGCATTAGTTTGTCATCCTTCAGGCTGGCAATCACATTCATTTCCGATTTGTATAGTCTAATAGTTTTGTTTTCGTGATTTTCAATCAAATCAATGTCATCGGTTTTGGTTTTCGTTGAGTCGTAAATCGTTTCAATCTCTTTGGTTATGATTTCATCGGGTAAGCCAAAGAAATAATCTTTGGCACACTCTTTTACCAACTCTATGACCTTGTTTTTTCGATATGAAGAATTCAGGATTAAATCTTCAATCAAGAAGTTTATTTTTTGCTTTGCATATTTATCATTTGATGTAATACCACACTGCTTAATGTCTTTTAAGTATTTTGTTTTTTCAAAAATAACCATATTCTAACCTCACTTGATAATCTCTATAACGTCCGAGTCCATAAGTTCCCACACGGTTTTTTCGTTGCTCTTGCTAATGGTTACAATGCAATCAAAAGCAAGTTGCAAGTCACCGGAAGTGATTTCATAAAGTAAATCACGGTAATATTTCCGCATCATAGAAAGAACTTCATTGGCGTTCTTGGCTTTGGCTTTGTTGTTTTCACTCAAATTCATATTAGAGGATTGAGCCACCAACTTTTTATAACGCTGATAGCCTTCCACGACAAAATCAATCTCTTTCAAAATCGTTTCGTCAATCTTATTGTTTTTCACAAAGTCCTTCAGCATATTATGACCGTCAACGTTTACTTGTCTTTTTAAATCTTTTTCAAACTGCTCGAAGTGATGGCAGATATGATTTACAATGCAATCCGAATCAATCACTGGGTAGGCTCTTTGATATTGCTGGTATATATGTGTCATACTTTCCTCGGCTGTTCCTAATTCACACATCTTAATGAGGTCTTTGAGTTTACAACCGAATGTACGAACAGAAACGGTGTTAAATGTTTTTTCGAGTTGAGCAATACTTTTTGCCAAGTAGTCATAACAGTATTTGAAGTAATATGGTTTAATGTTTGGAACTAACTCATTGTGTCTATATATGCCGGCTTGTTCCTCATCGGAAATGGTTTGTATTTCTTCAAAGTCTCGGTTCTGACACTTCTTTGCTTGAATTGCGCTCCATTCGAGAGGGAACGTAGGCGCAACGGCAGTTTTAATTCTGTCAATCTCCATTCCAACCACTTGACCGAGTGCGACAATGCTATTGTAAAGATTCTTGTATTCTATACTATCTTCCGGATAGTTGCTTAACTTGGCGTAGAGACTAACACCCTTGTTTGAAATTTTGCCAACAGCACTATTTAAGCCTCTAATATCCGCCTCAATTACACTTAATTGAGTAATTGAGCCAATCAAGTCAGTGGATTTTAATTCGTAATACAGAGGTTTTGCATTCTCATAATCAAGGCAGCCTTTGAGGATAATTTTGTCATTCGTTGAATATGTAATATCACCGTCAAAGTCGCACCCACCCTGTTGAAGCGGTGTTAAGTCGAAAATACTATATACAATTCCACTTTTGATGGTTTTCAAGTATTTATTCTGTGGGTCAATCAGTTTTCGCTTCGCAATCTCATTACGGTCAATAAGAGGACTTCTCATTAACGCAATTTCAGAACTGTTTTCTTCCGCATTGAGCCAATAGTTAGAGTAAGCACACCCAGCAGGGATAGAGCCACTAATTTCTATATCCTTGCCGCAGTGATTATTTGCAATCCATTCTAATTGTGCAATCGGGTCAGATACGCAGAATTGGAAATTACCTCTCGTTAAGATTTTTCCTATTTTCGCTCCGTTGAATTTGGCGGAACATTCTCTGTAAATCAATTCTCGAATGTATTTGTCATTTATGAAATCCGGATTTGTTTCAATAACTTTTTGGAAAAGTGCTTTATAATCATCATGCTCATGGCTTTCACCATCGTCAAATCCCTTATTGTTGATTACAAGATTTTCATAAACTTCTTCGATGTTCCCGGAATTTAATTTTCTCAAAAATTCTTCCATAGGGAGACAAAGTTTTTCAACATCTTCATTGCTTAATTGAAGGGCTTGAATGTACTGATAGTTAAGTGCTTTGTAATCGTCATCTGGTTTGTTTCCTTTAACGACTCCCCAGCGCAGATTATTTTCTTTCATTGAAAGTGTGTGGTAATCCCAAGCATTAACGCCCAATTTCTCACATTTGGCTTTATAGACCTTAAACATTTTGAATTGAGACTTGCTAATTAAACAGTCAATGTCTGACACATTTCTTTGCTTGCCGAAACTGTCAGTAATGGTACTTATGCCTTGTTCTTCAAACCACTCTTTGAATGACATAGTAACAAGTAAGCCTTTTACCCAAGGCGCACGGACGATGATTTCAGACGGAACATCTTCCCATCCCAAGTAGTCTGATACCTGTTGCGCCCATTCAACACTCATTAAACCCTGACCGTCAAATGAGTTAAGAGCAGGAGAATTTTCAATTTCATCATATGGAACTGAAACAATGTGTTTTTTGATGCCGGAGTAAACGGTGAATTCTATTCCGTCTGATTTGCGAGTTGCCTTTTCTCCCGATACCTCAAAATCATTTTGGTCGTAGGTTAAGATATAATCGCCTTCAGGTAACGTGATATATTTTACTTCTTCTTCGCTCACATAGTTTACATTATTGTGAGGACGGATAGCCTCATAATCGTCAATAATACATACATTAGGCGATAAGTCCGCAGGGAGCAAGTGACACCCCGACATATTCAAACCACAATAAGCATTGAATTTTGCCGCATTGAATTCCTTTCCGAAATCCTCCAGCGTGAGACCACAGAGCAGAGAATTGAAGATTGTTTCATACAAATCTTCTCTAATAAATGTAATAGTGTTTCTTCTGATTTGCCCAGAACCAGAGTAAAGGCGAACATATTTCTGACCGTTTAATACGATGCCTTGTTTTGCTATTGCAGCATATTCCTTTTCACCGGATTTTTTGGCTTCCGTTGGTACAACTATGTTCACTATGATGTCTCGCATATCGGGCATTTCGTTTGAAGTGCTGCGGAAGTAATTGAATATTCTATTCGTGAGTTGATTTGATTGGATTTTAACCAATTCGCCACGTTCAAGTGCTTCACGCTTTGAAAGAGTCAAGGGAATAACGGTTATTTTGTTTCCTTTCTTTGTAGTAAATCGTGATGTCTCAATTTTATATATTTCATATTGTTTTAATTTTCGTTTCATATTGTAATCCTACCTTATACTTTCACAATGCAATATTTTCCTCGTGAGTTCTTCAACTTCATCTTCTCAAACAGTTCTTTGATAAAGTTGTTTCCTCTCTTTGCTGCCTTAAAACTTTCCGCTTTAATGCCGACCTCGTTCAAAAATTCAATAACGGTGAATTCACGTCCAAGTGGCTGACATTCAAACCACTCCAAAATCTTTTTAGAGTTTGAGTCTCCTTTTCTATTCTTGATTTTTAACGTCTGCAATTCATCAAGTTTGCTTACTTGAATATTTGCTCCGTATCTTCCGAGCGCATATCTTAACTCAATCATCAAGTTCTCGGTATTGCGGCAAAACAAGTAAACATCAATTTTCTCACGGTTAGAAATTTCTCTTGCTTTGGTTCTAAACATATTTTGGACGAAATCCGCAACAACCTCTGCACACATATAGCCTTCGGTTAAGTCGCTGGCTAAAAGGTTGTCAAGTTCTGCAATGTTGGCTTCCGTATTGAATGCCGTATCATACTTAACACGCATTGCGTAATCTTCGTTATTATCAAGCAACATAATCAAATAGTTAATATCGCTTTGACGGTTCAATCCAACCTGGATATATGTATGTTTATCGGAATTGTGGTTGAATCCTCTGGTATTGCCAAAATACATGGCATTTTCAATATCAAATCCGCTTGCCTTGAATACATCATCTTCTATCAATGTTTTGTAAGACACAAACAGAGCATCAGATATATCAAGGTTTAAATTTTGGATATAGTTTTGAATCGCTCCGATTCTAACCATTCTATCAGGCTGGTTAATCAGAGAGTTCCTTGAAGTGTTAATGTCAATCAAATTGATATTTATGAAATCAAGCGGAACGGTGAATTCCTCGCAATCGTGCAATGTAATCCATTCTGCATCTTCCGGATAGAATTCAGAAGTGTTTGCGGTTGCATCAAAAATGAAAGTTTTTACGCCTTTCCCAATCAAGATTTTTTGTCTCGTGTTCTTGGAAAGAATAAAACTTTTATGATAGTTGTTTGAGTCGTGAAGTTTGAACGATGAGAAGAAACCACCGTAATTTAAGAACTCAAATAAGTTCTTGATTATCTTCTGTGCAGACGGATATTTCATAATGATTTCACCCATAGAAGCATTTACAATTTGCATAAATCTATGGTCATCTTCTGAAATGGTTTTCACTTCCGGTTCGTAGAACAAATAAGTTGTGCGTGTTCGTCTTTGTTCTAATCTGTTGATGGTCTGAATCAAGGAGTCTCTGAACAAGTTGTATTGTTCGAGAAGCCAGATTTTTTCGGTAGGATTACACATATCTGTAATTCCTTCATTGAGGGCAGAGTGTAACAAATTGAGTTCGTCAATACCGATTTCGGAAACTTCCCGAAAATAAGGCGATTCGTCAAATATCACCGTAGTTCTTTGAAGTTGCTTACCATTGTCATAGTAAGTGAGGAATGGTTCTATTGAATCCATTTGAAAGTAACGCTGTGTGGACATTAACAACACAGGGCAATATGATTGACGGACGATTTCTGTTTGTTTGTTTTCGGCTGTGAGATAGGCAATCTTTTCATTGCCATCGTCATAGAAAGTTTTTAATCGGTTCAAATTGTCGGTCACGATAATGAGACCGCAATCGTTATTCTCTAAAAGCCAACTTTGAACCAACATCTGAAGGAATGTACTTTTACCGAGACCGCATCTGGCAGAGAATACGGTTACTTTCTCGGTGTCTGTGTCGGTGTTTATTACATTGAGAGCATACTTGAAAAAGTCAAGTTGTTTTGGATGAAAATATCTTCCATCTATGTTTTCGATACGTTTAATAAAATTTGCTATACTAATCATATTTTTTCCTCTTTTGTTAAATAATTTGTAAACCTCTTTCTTTCCATTCAGGCGGCATAGGCTTTTTATTTGTCAGCCATTTCCAAAATGTACTGACCGGAATTCTATAAAATTTAGCCGCCTTTGTGATGCTTGTGAATTCATGTCCATCGCATCTGATATGTGTACCTCTTGTCTTTGATATTCTTGTTTTATGTAGTCCATAGTTTGTGTTTTGTTTTGCGGAACACCACGCCAAATTTACCGCCCTATTGTCCGTTTTTACTTCATTCAAATGATGGACTTGCTCATAATTCAAAGGATTCGGCAAAAAAGCGAATGCAACAAGGCGATTAACTCTAAACACTTGTTTTCTGCCGCTTTCATTGATTAAATGAACCACCAAATACCCATAGGCATTTAGTGTTTGTTTCATGATGTGCGCTTCTCTGTAAATCAAGCGTTTACCAGTCAATTTTTCGTAGGTAATAGCCTTTACACGTCCGAGGTTCGAGACCATGTAGAATGGAGCATTTTTAATCACTCTCCATTCTTCACCTGGCAAATCAATCACATTTTTTATCTTCACTGGGTTTGTTCTCATACTCAATTACCTTCTGCATAAAGAGCGCACCAATAAGGGCGGAAACGATAATATCGGCTTCATATTTGTTGTCTTGTGTTCCAAGTCTTTCCTTGAAAAAATTGCCTAAATATTGCATCAATTCTGTAATTTGTGTTTGAGTAAGTTTTAATTCTTTAAATAATTCCATAATAAATAATCCTTTCTTAATTAAAATCCATATGTACGTAAGTAATTATCAATCTTCTTTAATTTTGCTTCCGAGAAAACATTCTCGCCTTTGAGCCAGCGGTAGTATGAACTTCTGTCAAAGCCAGCCTTTTGTGCAAATCTACTGATAGGCACTTGAAGTTCATCCGCAAATCGTATTGCTCGTTTTTTTAATTCTTCCTGATTCATATTCAATCCTCCTTTCATAACTCCCACACAACAATAACAGTGTGGGATAAAAAATATAAATGACACACTCCATTCATTAACGATAAATCAATGTTTAGTTTCACCATCTGAAAACGCCTTGTGTCATAAGCGTTTGTCAACTGTCAGCATTTTCATCTCGATTTGCTGAACGGAAATTTTAATATCTATTCACTATACAAAAAATCAATGTTTTTTTGACACCCTCGAAAAGTCCTTATTTTACAAGGGTTTTCAAGCCTTATTTTTTTCGTCATCTCAAAATTAAAAACTTCACATTGCATTCACTATACGAAAATTCAAGTTTTTTTGCTATGCTCAAAAGTGCTTGAAATACAAGGCTTTTTCGGGGGTTATTTTTCCGCCATCTCTAAAAACACACCGTCTTAATTTATATATCCCTTCTATATACGAAAAATCAAGGTTTTCAGAATTTGTTGCAAAAGTGTGAACATTTTGCGAGTTGAGTCCGAAACTATCAATGCAAAAAGAGGATTAAGGCTTGTGAATAAAATTGTCATCTCAAAATTGTTCTGGTTACATTGCTTTTTGTTATGTAAAAATAAGGTTTTTTAAAGCAACAATGTATTACTTCTTCCGATGCATCAAGTTATAGAGCCAAGGATTGTAGATTTCTTCGACCTCTCCTTTGACTTGACCATTGATGATAGAACCATAATAGGTTGCAATCGTGCCGGCGGTGTTGCGCCTACCTTCATAAACTAATCTTCCGTGAGCATCATTATCATTGTCGAATACCTCTATAACTGTAATAGAATTGACATAAACCCTGACCACGATATATTTTTCATTTTTGTTTTCTTTTTTCTTCATAAAATCCTCCGAATAAAAACAAAAAGGCTATACAAATCAAGCCTAAATAAATAGACCTAAAATGTATAGCCTTAATCAATCAATCTTAAACGCTTATTTCGAGCGCAATCTTCATTCTATGGGTGTCGTAATCCCCATCTTTGAAATCTGACACATTAAGTGCTGCGAGTCCGTTCAAAGTCGGATTGTCGCAATCCAAATATTGAGTAAGTTTTACACGGAAGCCAGGATTACAAATACAGTCACTTCCGCTTAACTGTATCTGCTCATTGATTGTTGGACTATGGTGAATGTTTACTCTTTACATACATCACCATTATATTAAATTGTAGTAATTCGTTTTAAAATTGCTTGTTCTTCGTTTGTCAATTCGACTTTAAATCTGACTTTGTTATCTGTTCGGTCAGCAGTGTAGAAGAACGATTCGCCTCCAGCGTAAGAAATATAATATTTCAACTTGTCACAGTAACATTTTTTAAACTCGGACGAATAGCCGAGCGTTACAGTGCTTCTTGCAATGCTGGGTAAATCATCTTCGGTCAAGTAATATCTCAACTCACCTTCAGAATTACGAACCATCTCACATTTTTGAAAATCAACGGAAAATTCCGGTGTAGAACCTCCGTTTTTCAGGAAAATTCGCATAGTAACCCCCTTGTATGCCCATTATATCATATAATTTTTGGTTTGTCAATAGGAAAATCAAAAAATATTATGTTTTCGCATATTTTTTTCTGTTTTAACATATTGTCAATACATTTTATAGTAAATCATTTACTATAAATCATTTGAAAAACAGTTCGTCAAAGTATATCCAAAATACATCTTGACATATCACAGTCCGTGTGTTATAATAATTAGGTAAGAAAATAACAGGAGGTTATTTGCATGATTACCTATTATCGACTTTGGGATAAACTTAATCGCTCCGGGAAAAAACAAAAAGACCTAAAAGAAATATTAAGTCCTGCCACAATAAATAAACTTCGCAAAAACGAAGTAGTAACCACAGAGACTATTAACAAACTTTGTATCTTTTTAGAGTGCAATCCGGAGGACGTTCTCGAATTTCAGCCAGAGGATAAGGACTGTTAATTTGCAGTCCTTTTTTTAATGAAATTTCACTCTAATTAGTTGTTGATTATTTACAGTTTTTGCACCGCTACCAAAAGCCATGCGCCCAATGCTACCAACATAATTCAGCGTGTGGTTTGGATTGACCGCCATAATGTTTGAAAGTGGTCGTTCTGTCAGAGGAATTCCGTCACCGTGCGTGAATCCTTCAGCAATAGCATCACGGAGAAATTCTTCCTTGATTTCCTCGGTGGCAAAGTAAACATATACCCTACCTTTTAATTGTAATAGACTTTGAATAGACATAAAAATGCCTCCTTATAGATAATTCCTATAAAGAGGCATTAAAAAACGCACCCATAGAAATGGATGCTACTTCAATATAACACCCATTGTATCAGCCATTAGCACCTTGCCTTCCGGTAGGTTGCTGTGCGGTCAAAGGGGCTGTCCCTCACGCACTCTTTATAGGTCGTTATAATTGTATCATATTTTTAATAAATTGTCAAGTTGTTAGAACAAAGAAGTTACCTTAATTGTTTGACGGTATTCAACGCCGTATTCCTCATTGTATGCCACGAGGTCAAACGTCTTTCCGAGCATTTGCTGACCATTAACCAACAGTTGAATAGTGTGGTCTCCGTTGTCGGTAATTACGATACGCTTCAAGTAAGCATCATAATTGTTCGTTACGGATATATTTTCAGCCTTGAATGACACAGGAATAGTATCATCTCGGACACCGCCACGCATAGCATAGAAAGTTAATACTTCCTCGAAGTCATAACAGATTTCGGGCAATGCCTGAACATAGATAGTAATATCATCACCTGCGGAAACGGTTGTAACGGTTACTAACTCGGTAGTTTCTTCAAGTCCTTGCTCCACCCAAAGAGCAGAGAACTGAACTTGACCGTCTGCAATATAGGCGATATTACCTTCAGCATCAATGGTTGCAACTTCTTCATTGCTTGACTTATATTCAATGGTTGCAGCAACCTCTAAATTGTTAATCAATGCCGTAGCCTTGATAGATGCCGTGTCTCCGGGAGCAACATCTAAAACGCTTAAATCCGTCAGAACGAGCGTGTATTCATATGTCGGTGTTGCATCTGCCGTAATTTCGAGAATTACATGACAAATGCCATCAATATAGAACAGATTCTTAATCTCCCACGTTCTGCCCCACTCATTGAAAACATCGTTGACCGCTAACTTTCGGGATTGTTCGCAATCCTCGGTCAGCACTTCAATGTTACCGTCAATGATAGACAGATTATTGTCTCCCTGTGCCGTTGCGCCATTGATATTGATTCCGTAGAAAGGAAGATTAACCACCGAGAGGGAGTGAGTGGAGATATTACCCATTGTCCGAGCAATAGCGGATTTGAAGTAAACCTCGTTTTCGCCTGTCTCCTGGTTCATCAGTAAGTAAGTATTACCCTTATATTCAATGAGACTTCCAGCCTTAACAGGAGCATCCACCGGATAGAAGATAATCATGCTATCACGGTTGTTTAGATTGTCGTTACTCTTGCGGAAAAAGGCATTAAACGTCTTTACGCTGGTCAATGCGGTTACTGTCTGCCCCTCTCGCTGCATAACCTCATTGAAAATGTCGGTGAGTGTATTATTCATAGTATCACCGCCTTAATGGGAATTGTAGAACATATATGAAATGATAGAACTGCCGTTGCCGTTATCGTCTTGATAATTGGTTTCGTGCTTTACTCGGTCAATTTCGCCTCTCAAATCGTTCAGGCGTTTCTGAAGGTGCTGATAAGCAGCCGTAGTAGACACGAATTCTGTCTCAACCTTGCGGAATGCATCAAGGTCGTTAGCCAATGCTCTTAATACGGAATAGACGGTTTCGAGCAGATTTACTTGGTCATTCGCCTTTTCGTACAGGTCGAATTGGTCAAGTCCGTTTTCGTCAAGAAATTGAGAATATACTTCGTCAGAGAAGTATTGTTTATTATTGAGTTCGATTTTTAGTCTTTCGAGAGTAGTCATAATGCCTCCTTAAAAATTTTCGGTATAAAAAAAATTGGTTTCATAGGGGTTGCCGGTGCAAAATGGGGGTAACGTAAGAGCCAAAATAACGCCTTTTAAGCCGTGTTTGTTTCGGGTAGTGTTCAGATACCGCCTTCGCCTATCGTTGAATATACGCCGTTTTTCGTGCCTTGTACACCGTGCAGCAATCCACTATATTATATATAAATTATCGTTTATAATCTTTTATTTTTATCTTTTCAATGTTCTTTTCTATGCTCTTAATGGGCGGTTATGGTGTTATATATAGGTGTGATATTTGCCATCGTAATTTGACCATTGCCCAGGCTTTGAGAATCAGAGCAAAAGAAAAGGCAAGCCTTTTTCGCTTGCCTCTCTATAATGTTATTGTCTTGTTTTATGCACTCAATAAATAATCCTCATACTCTCCTTCAAGTCCAGCATCTTTAATCGGTTGTGTTGCCTCTCTCATTCTCGAAAGCATTTTGTCAACCCAATATTCAGGCATTCCCATTTCCATTGCTAAATTGAAATTGTCGGTTGCTTCAAGTGCCTTTTTGAACATCTCCATTTTTGCCTCGTTTGTGATTGTGTTTGTCATTGTTTCATTCTCCTTTATATTAAAAATATTTGTGTTTTCAATTTCAATACAGTTTCCATTGTTCAAGAATACATAAGTAAATCTATTAGAATTTTCCGCCATCTTTTTTCCGTATTCTTCAAGGTTTATTAAATCCTTCAAGTGTTCGGGAACATATTCAACAAAGTTTTTCAAATGTTGTCTTGCGACATCCGACATATCAGAGCAGTCAAAATAAATGTAGCAATCATCTATTTTTTGAATTGCTTCTTTTAATGTGTAGCCAGCCTTGCAGCAACCTTCAACAATTTGTAAATAAAATTCGTCTAATTCTTCAAGTTGCTTTTTTAGTTCCGCCTTTTCTCCCTTCGGTGTAAGTCTTAATAATTTTTGAATCATTATTAAATCCTCCCTTTGTGTGATTTATTTCTCTATGGTTATATTATACACTAATGAGTTATATTTGTCAATAGGTTTTTGAAAAATATTTTTCTTTATAGAAATATTTTTTTCTCAATGGTTATATTTATAACTTAATAGTTAGATAACACTTGACAAATTAAAATAAATGGTATATAATAATATATAAAGGAAGAACCAAAACGGAGGATATATAATATATATGGAAGATAGCAGAACCAGGATAAAAACGGTTATAACGGCAGAAGGAACAACATTAAAAAATGTAGTTGAGGAAATAAACCGCCGACATCCAGAAGATACAACAACGGCACAAAATATCACAAATAAACTTGCACGGAAAACAATTCGTTTTGATGAAGTTTCGGAAATTATGGATATATTAGATTATGATGTCATACTCCGCAACCGAAAAACAGGAAAAGAATATTGATATTATAAAAGAGTCTTGCCAGGGTGCAAGGCTCTTTTAAAAATATGTTGCCACTTTTTCGGGCGTTAATCGGTCAAAACTTCCGCCAAAATGCCCGATAATATTTGAAAGTGGAAACATATTTAATAATATGTTGCCTATTTTTCAAAAACCTCTTGACATTATAAAAGTATCGTGATATAATACTAATAGTATAGTATCGCATACAATTAGAATGCAAAAGAATATTAAAGGAGGTTTGTATGAATTACTATGTTGAAGAATTCCGCCGATATATGATAAAAGGCGGCAAAAGTCAAAACACCGTGAACACCTACACGCAAAACGCACAATTATTTGTTGAATGGTTAGAGCAAATAACAAATGAAAAGTTTAACGGCAAAATATTAGAGATGGATGCTTCTGAATACTCTCGGTATCTCTCCGACATTAAGAAACAATCTCTGAATACTATCAAGGCTAAATTAACGGCGGTTCAAAAGTTTTCTGAATACTTGGCAAGTATCGGAATAATGCCGGATATTAAAGTACAACAGAAAAAAGGAATATCCGAGCCAGAAGTCGAAATACTTGAAAAGAATGATGTTTATAAATACTTGCGATATGTCAAGAATACAGGGAACAAATTGAATATTGCAATAATAGTATTACTTCTGAATACTGGTATTCGAGAGTCCGAGTTGTGCAATATTGAACTTTCGGATGTAACCATATCAGATAGAAAAGGGGTTATAATCATAAGAAGCGGTAAAGGAAATAAATACCGTGAAATCCCTCTCAATGTGGATGCCCGAAATGCTCTTAATGATTATATTCTCAATGCCCGACCTTCAGATGCAGAAACAGAAAAGGTGTTCATTGGTCAACGTGGAGCATTAACACGAAACGGAATCTATAAAATTGTCAACAAAATGGGGATAAAAGCCATCGGAAAGAATGTATATCCTCATATGCTGCGCCATCAATGTTTTACTTCAATGGCTAAAAATCCCGAAATAGACTTGAAAACTATATCAAGCCTTGCAGGGCATAGTAGCATAGAATTGACTATGAAATACTACATCAATTCGAGCAAACAAGAAAAGATAGATGCGGTTGAAAAGTTGCAACTATTCTAAATACTAACCATAAGATAGCAGGTCAAATTATTTGGCTTGCTATTTTTTTATCCTCATATGTGCAAATGGGGATAAAAACCACAATGGAAAATGCTCCCTCATGATTGATAAATGGGGATAAATTATAGAATCCGAAACACCTTCCGGAAAGTCAAAAATGGGGATAATATTCTAAAAATAATCCACAAATTAGAATATTTGACCGTTATATCAAAATGGGGGTAATTTTCTAATCTGAATACTAATTTTAGAAAATATGACCGCTTAAACCACAATAGAAATGGGGTTAAATAATCTAAAATAAGGGGATATTTTAGAAAATATGACCTTCAATGTCGTTTTGAAAATGGGGTATTTTCTAAATAACGTTACAACATTAGAAAATATGACCGTAACATTCCGAATTTTCTAAATGTCATGGTAAAATTAGAATATATGACCGTAGTTATTCAATGCTGAAGGTCAAATAATCTAATATTGGTCAAAGATTTAGAATATATGACCTTTAAAAATGGGGTTAGTCTTATATATGCGAGAAAAATGACAATGTAAGTCACCCTCTCTATAAAGCCTTCAAGTTATCAAATATTAAATACCGAAACTTTCGCAACATTCTCACAATAAACCACAAGCGAGAAAATCACGGCAGATTAAGGATTAAATATTTATTTGTATCTAAAATCATAAAATAAGGTGCTATTTTTGTAATAGATATTCTATTAAGAAAGTAGCACCCTAATATTCTTTCATATCAAACGCATTAACCTATTGTATTATTTATGTACAGATAATCCGCAAATTCGATATACAATAGGTAAATGCAACAATACTATATCAATAAGTAACCATAAGATATGGGGGTAAATATAGTATTGTTTATATAGATTTGTAGACTTGTATTATAGGAACTATCTATGCAAAGCACTTATAATAGTATCTCATACATAGATAGTTAAACCGACCATTTACTAACTATCTTATGGCTATAAAACCGAATAGAAAGTAAATGGCACGGTTATATCAAGTAATATGGTTATTCTTCATCAATATCAGAATGATTGTGTTCTTCTGAAATGGGGTTATTAGGAGTATCGTCCGAAATACTCTTTCCTTCCTCTGCAAGTCTCTGTAATTCTTGTGCGGAGTCAGTAGTATAAGGAGAAAGTTCCATAATGGTTCTCTTGCTGATTGCTCCCATATCATACTGCATTTTGATATTCTCCATATTCTGCTTTGTATCTACTGGTTTATTGATATTAAATGATACATTCAGAGATTCAAAATCCTCATCCGAAATGGAGTGACGGAAATTAAACTTCAACAATTTTCTGATATATTCCCATCTTGTGTGGAATCCGTCAATAAGAGCGTTAATGTTCTGTTTGCCTCGGTTTTCGGTCAACTGATACACCATAGACATTGAATTTTCGGAAACGTTGGCGATATTGCTTTGACCGAGCATAGAACTGGGGATTGCTGCAACAAGGTTAAACTGCTGATAAAGTTGGTCAAGTTCAAACTTGATACAGTTATAGTCCATTACGGCAGTAGCATACTTGTAATCACCGCCAATTTCCATATTAAGTGTAGCACCTGCAATATTGGTATTTACCATATCCGATTCTGTGATTCTTGCACCGGTAATAACACCAATGGGGTTCAATGATAATGTTGTAATCGCATCATCGAGTTTGGATAAAAGGTATTCAATCTTATCTTGAATGGGGATAAGGTCAAGAACCATGCTATCACCGAATTGGTCATATTCTGCCTTTTCCATCGCAGAGTAGTGAATAGGTAATCCGGTGAAATTCTTCTTTGAGGAAACCAACTTGTTATTGTGGTATGTATCAATGTGTGTTGGATAGTAGATTACATAGTGTTCGTTTCCGGAATACTTGTCCTTCCAATATTCCACAAAATAGCGATATTCGTTGTGGTCATCGTAAATGGGGTAAGAATCTTTGTTTCTGAAAACCTTTGAGCGAATGGCTCTCTTATCTGCATCATAGTACACATATTCAAATGCGTTTCCATATGTCATTAACTCATTAAGAATCTTCCAGTCAGTTTTAGAATAAACGCCGTTTCTATAACACTTATTCATTACCTCAACCGCACTTGGAGTTCCTGTAATGGTTACAGGGTTTCCGAGCAAATAAGCAGTGTGGAAGTTAATAACGGTTTTCATACCCTGCAAAATAATAGCGGCTGGAACGAATTGTTTGTTCTTGAATGTGAACGTTTCCGCCAGTCTCTTATTAACTGAATGCTCTCGAAGTAAATGCTTGTGAATTGTGTTTACTTTACCTTGGCGATATGTATGCTCATTAGACCCGATTTGCTGCTTAAAGTATTCTAAACCAGGTTCTTTTGTAAAGTATTTTCCTTTGATATTAAACATAATTATTATACCTTTCTATAATTTAAAATGGGTAAAAAGAAAAGACAGTATTACTTTCCAACAGGAGAATAATACTGTCTTGATTTTAAGCCTTGGATAGCCATAGCAAACGCCATTACAGTGTCATCATGACCGCTTACGGCTTTCATAGAATTATCAACTTTTTGGAATAATTTCATTTCATTTAATAAGTCTTTGGAGTTGACAAGGCACTGCCCGGTCTCAAACCATTCTTGCATATCTGAAATCATAATAGGTTTGCTTTTCTCGGTGGTTTTCCATCCGGGTTCACGAATACCTTTCTTTCCACTCTTTTGGTCGTATTCCTTGTATTTGAAAATGTTGATATAACGATGCTCATGGCTAATTTTATCAACTACTGTGTGACCGGCGGATTCCTTCTCAATTATAAGTAATCCCTTGTTATAAAACAAAGCCAATTTATAGACTAATTCCGCATATTCATATGGTTTGATTAAGTTGCTTCTCCATTCAGCGCATTGAAAAGCATCTTCGTCAATAACAGAGATAACGGAATAGTCTTGTCCGAGACCTTCACCAGTGTCTACACCGATATAATATTTCTTACCCTTTGCCGGAAGTTTCCAAATTGATAAATTGTTGCTGTGCTTCTTTATAGTGTAATCTGCGGTCTTGGGAAGTTTAAGTTTTGGAGTGCTATTCAGATTGTTTAATCTTTGATGGAGAATAGCAGCACTAAAAATATTAGCACCAGTAGAAATAAATGCTTCCATTGGATTTGAGGGATATTCTTGACAGAATCCGTCCTCTGAACCGTTGGAGATTTTTAATCTTCTCCACATCAACTGCTCCATTGAAGCACCTTTATTTTTCAATGCGATTTCTTTGTCATCAAGTTCCGGTTCGCTTAAATAAGCACCAAAAATATTCTTATAGCGTTCTTTATATTCCTTGTATTCTTCCGCAAACATTCTTTTATCTTGAACCCAGGAAAAGAAGAAGGGTTTCCACAATGGAGATTCGCCAGTGACAGCCTTATTCCATAATTCCGAAAAGCGATTTAGACCGTTTGCTGTGGATTCAAGAATCATACAGCCATTAGGAACTAACGCTTGTTCGATAGCGGTTAATTGCTTATCAAGGTTTTCATTCATAAAGCCAACCTCGGAAAGATGGACGAAATTCAACGTTGCGCCTCTTGCGTTATCTTTTGAACCACAAGTGCAAACAATGATTCTACTGTTGTTTACAAATTTCAATTCTTTTCTGTTGTTTGCGATAGTTTCAAGTCTCACACAGTTCGGTAAATCATTATACATTTGCTTTAATTTTTCAAATATATTGTTGGCTGAATCGAGTGAATATGACATAATCATACAAGTGGAGTTAGCTTTTGTAATTGCCAGATAAAGCGAGTATGCCAACGCAACCGAGGTAATACCTAACTGTCTGGATTTCAAGCAAATATTAAATTTGCCCTTGTTTTTCATTATGTATCTTTGCTGCGGATTGAATTTGAACGGAACTAATCTACTTTTTTTATCAACAATGTTCACGAATGTTTCAATCCAAAGAATAGGGTCAGAGATTATGAGGTTAAGTTTTTCTTTATTTGTCATTTTCTCACCGCCTATTAAAAGTCCATTTTAAAGTCATCGTCATCTTCGGAATCTGTTCTAATCGTAGTGCCGGCGAGAATAGATTTGAGTTCGTCATCTTCTTGGTCTGCGAAATATGCCTTTCTAAATTCCATATATGCCTTCAATGCTTGTACATCTCCACTCATTGAAAGGTCGTAGTATTTGTTCAGTAAAGCGAGTTGTCTTTTACCGTCAAGACGTTTATGCAAATAGCGAGTAGCAGCCTGAACATCTTCTTTGTACATTGCTTTTTCCATGCTCTGTTCGGTTCTGTTCTCGAATTGAGCATATTTATTTTTCAAATCGTCAAAAGTTTTCAGTGTTTCGCCTTCAGGTAACAATTCCGGAGCATACTTCCAGAGAATGAAATAAGCCTCTACATCGGACTTTGTGATTTCTTTGAGTGACATCAACATACTTTTCTCAACACCGTTTGATGTCTTTACAGTGTCTTTCTTTGGTCTTGCCATTTATGTTCTCCTTTCGAGTTATTTTTATATAAATAAAAGCCGTGCAGTATAAACCACACGGCTTGAATTTTCGTCTTGATAAAATGTTTATTTTATTATATAATATTTATATGCGATAGCGTATTAAATGGCTCTTAAAGCGTATTTGTGCCTATTGCATAATAAATAAAGGAGGATAATCAAATGATTATCACACGTAACTATTCTGTAATTAAGTCTAAAAAAGGGGTTTAATTGTCTGCAATCTTGACAAACCTATCTGTTCTGAATGCGGCGGAAATGTCAAAGTTCGGGATAGCCGTAAACGCATTCTGAAGGATGCATCCGGTAACAAATATGTGTTTCGGTTGCGCCGTTTACAATGTGTTGAATGTCATAAAATACATACTGAAATTCCAGATTTTATTGAGAAGTTTAAGCACTATTCCAAGCCAACGATAGAAAAGGTTCTCAACGGCTCGATAGATTATTTTAGCGGAGACGAGAAAACAATCTCACGCTGGAGGAAGAAATAACACACCCACTTTGCCTGTAAATTTTTCCTGAAAAGATTTATAATTTACATGGAGGTGGCAATATGAATAAAAAAATTATCTATATCTTTGTGATTGCGCTGTTAATTCTATTTGTTGTGTTTTTCACTTGGTACTTTATGCGTGATACTCCTATTGTTACTCATCCAGATACAACACAAGGCATACTTGATTTTACGCCCTATCCAGATGAAGCGATGATAACAATACCAACCACAAACGGATTGAAAATGCAAGCAAATTCCTATGAGCAAGTTGTAGATTTTTATAATCCAGCATCAAATCCTTGCTACATGAAAATTTCATTATATTTGTCCGATGGAACAAAAATTTACCAATCCGAAAATCTAATGCCATCTGAACGCATAACAAACATTACGTTGTTAGAGCCACTCCAAAAAGGATTATATAAAAACTGTCGCATTGTTTACGAGTGTTTTGATTTACAAACTCATGCACAGTTGAACGGTGGTCAAATGACTATCGAAATACAGTCTCGATAAAAGAAAGGAATCAACATTATGAAAAGAATATTTTGTGTGTTTGTATCTCTTGTTTTGGCTATTTCATGCTTGAATCTTACTGCTTTTGCAAGTGAGTTTGTTCAACAGGAATCCGGAGAGGGTTCAATGAAGTTGGAATCTCATTTGTATAGTTCTTTTGACATTTCATTTCCGGCTGTCTTGCAAGCCAACAACGGAGATAAAGGCTTTATAACAGTTACTAATGCGAGAATGGAAGAAAATTATGAGATTTGGGTTACTGTTAATAATGCAAGTCAAGGAAACTATGTCGGATTAGTACATACAGACGGTACTACCGGAGCAACTGCAAAGTTTAAGAATGACGAAACATCTGAATATGCAAACACTACTGTACCTCTGGTTACTTTCACATATGATGATTTTTTGGAGCAGGATTATTGCGACAAATCATTTACTGTTGAGGTTGAATATCATGAATCTCGCAAACCTGGCGATTACATAGGAACAATGCAATATAGTTTTGGACTAACGTATGTAGGATAAAAACATATGGATGTCATATTGGCATCCATATAATGTAGTCGGAGGTGGAAAAGTGTCGAAAAAGAAATTGCTTTTTTACTATATCGCTATCGCAGCAGGGTTGCTTATAATTGTTTCTATAATTGTCGGTCTATGTGTTTCAAAAGGCAACGACAAAGACAATCCAACGCCATCATTACCATTGGATTCTAATGCGGAAGATTGGAACGGTCAACAACAGTTACCCAGCGGCAATATCAATACGGGTAAGAATATATGTATTCCAGGATTTGATTCTCTTGTTTTCTTCGCTAATCAAACACGCCAAAAGGTCAATTTCTATAATCCAGAGGTCAATGCCGATAGACTGTTTAAAATGACACTAATTGTCGGTGATACAGTGTGTTGGCAATCTGGATATTGCCCACCCGGAAGTGGATATTATGAGATTGATTTAACCGAGCCTATTGAACCAGGCGAATATAAAGCCTATTTAAGAATTCAATGTTTCAAGCCAGATGGAACGGAATTGAATGGCGCAAAAGTATCATTTAACCTTTTAGTCGAGGAGGAATCAAAATGAAAAAAGTATTATCTATTCTTTTAGTCGTTGCTGCAATGTTGTCCGTATTGTCAGTTGGTGCAAGTGCAGCACAAGTCATGGAAGGAACTGCATCTTCCACAATTACATTCAGACAGCCAAGCACGTACTCAATCTACATTCCAGAGACATTAACCGAGAACGAAACAGGAATGTATCAGTTAGTGGCGGAGCATATGAATATCACTTCTGACGAAAAGATATATGTGACCGTTGCAAATGCAGATGAAAATGGTCGTATTCTCTTTACCCACGAGAACGGCGAATATACGTTGAAAAAAGGATTTGAAATCAGAAACAAAAACGGCTATTCGCCCAATTACGTATTACCGGAAAATTGTGTTGGTGTATTTGAGGGTGAAGATACATCGTCTAAAATATATTTCATGCTCGAAAATGGCGAATATGAGTGTGAAAAAGCATATGCCGGAATGTATTCCGCAACCGTAGAATTTAACGTAAGTCTTGGCGGCTAAAACAAAGGACAAACAAGAGAATTAAAATAAGGGATGCCCATTTCGGCATCCCTAACTTTTATATTACCATTTATGTTTACAACTTTTACATTCGTATTGCATTCCTATTTTCGAGGAAGCCAATCCCCATGTGAGAACCGAAACCGTTCTATTAGTGTCGGAAATCCTCTTAATATTCGTAGAGGCACAATGAGGACATTTCGGAAGATTGCGAGGAATAATTTTTCCGAATTTATTGCCGTAGGTAGCAAGATTAAAAGCGTAGTTTTTGTATTCTTCAATAATTCGCTCTTTTTCTTTTGCTTTCCAGCCTTCCCAATCTTCTGTTCGTTCTTTATATTGCTTTAACTTGAATTCATATGTTTCTTTTGCACTATTACATTGCGTCCAAATTAAAGCACCAAAGAACCCAGCGATAAGAAGCACCCACAAAGAAGAAATGAATGCTAAAATAACAAGAACAGCGGTAATGAAAACAAGCAATCCAAAAACAAACTTTTCGTTTGCACTGGCAAAGAGTTGATATTCCGGCTCTTTCGGCGGTTGCATTTCATCAATCTCTTTTAATTTAGCATGGAGTTCTGGTTTAAGTTTCTCGGTTTCTTCTTGTATTTTTTCTTCTTGAATTCTTTGTTGTTCAAGATTTCCAAAATGTTGTTTTATTGCAAAGCCACATTCAGGGCAATTTTCAGCAGTGTCGGAAACGTTATTTCTTCCGCATTCAGGGCAGGTAATTAAAGCCATGATTCAAGCATCCCTTTCGATAAATTTCTAATTTATATTATAACACAAATAGCGTATTTTGTCAACTTGCGATAGTGCTTTTTCATACAAAAATAATTACACAAAAACAAGATAGAAAAAGAGCCACGACAAGTTAATGTCATGGCTCAAATTCTTTAAATTAAGATATTAACCGTAATATCTTGCCACTGCAAAATCCTATGCTTTGTAGATTCTGCGTAAAGGTAAGCCTTTGCATCGTTCTTTGTGAAAGTTTTTGAGTAAACTTTTACAAATGAACTCTGTTTAACCCTTGAAATTAGGGTTAAATTACTTCCTTCTTTCGTTAATTGCTGCCTGAGCTGCTGCAAGACGAGCGATCGGAACTCTGAAGGGCGAGCAGGAAACGTAGGTCAGACCGAGCTGATGGCAGAACTCAACAGATGCAGGGTCGCCTCCGTGCTCACCGCAGATACCTACGTGCAGATCAGCGTTAACACCCTTACCGAGAGTGATAGCCATATTCATAAGCTTGCCGACACCGTCCTGGTCGAGCTTAGCGAAGGGATCGTTCTCAAAGATCTTAGCGCCATAGTAAGCGTCAAGGAACTTACCTGCATCGTCACGGCTGAAGCCGTAAGTCATCTGAGTGAGGTCGTTAGTACCGAAGCAGAAGAAGTCGGCTTCCTTAGCAATCTCGTCGGCGGTGATACAAGCTCTGGGGATCTCGATCATAGTACCAACCTCGTACTTGAGGTCAGCGCCTGCTGCTGCGATCTCCTTATCAGCGGTTTCAACAACTACCTTCTTAACGTACTTGAGCTCCTTGATCTCACCAACAAGGGGAATCATAATCTCGGGAACAACCTTCCAGTCGGGATGAGCCTTCTGAACGTTGATAGCCGCTCTTATAACTGCGCTGGTCTGCATCTTTGCGATCTCGGGATAGGTAACTGCAAGGCGACATCCTCTGTGACCCATCATGGGGTTAGCCTCGTGAAGAGAAGCGATGATAGCCTTGATGTCTGCTACGGTCTTGCCCTGAGCTTCTGCGAGAGCTGCAATGTCAGCTTCCTCGGTAGGAACGAACTCGTGGAGAGGGGGATCAAGGAATCTGATAGTAACAGGGTTGCCTTCCATAGCCTCATAGATCTTCTCGAAGTCGCTCTGCTGCATAGGAAGAATCTTCTCAAGCGCAACCTCACGCTCCTTAGCGCTGTCTGCGCAGATCATCTCACGGAATGCGCCGATTCTGTCGGGATCGAAGAACATATGCTCGGTACGGCAAAGACCGATACCCTCTGCTCCAAGCTCTCTTGCCTTAGCAGCATCTCTGGGAGTATCAGCGTTAGTACGTACGCCAAGCTTTCTGTATTTGTCAGCCCAAGCCATGATTCTGCCGAAGTCGCCGGAAATAGTAGCGTCAACGGTAGGAACAGCACCTGCATAAATATTACCGGTAGAACCGTCGATAGAGATGATGTCACCCTCGTGGTAAACAACACCCTTGATCTCGAAGGTCTTGTTGTCTTCGTCGAACTTGGTGATGTCGGAGCATCCGGATACACAGCAAGTTCCCATACCGCGAGCAACAACTGCTGCGTGAGAGGTCATACCGCCTCTTGCAGTAAGAATACCCTGAGCAGCCTTCATACCCTCGATATCCTCGGGAGAGGTCTCAAGACGAACAAGTACGACCTTCTCGCCTCTTTCCTTCCAAGCCTTAGCATCCTCAGCGGTGAAGACGATCTTACCGCAAGCTGCTCCGGGAGAAGCGCCGAGAGCCTTAGCGACAGCCTGAGCGGTCTTAAGAGCCTTAGCGTCGAACTGGGGGTGAAGAAGAGTGTCGAGGTTTCTGGGGTCGATCATACGTACAGCCTGCTTCTCGTCGATCATTCCCTCGTCAACTAGGTCGCAAGCAATCTTAAGAGCTGCAGCTGCGGTTCTCTTACCGTTTCTGGTCTGAAGCATAAAGAGCTTGCCGTCCTCAACAGTGAACTCCATATCCTGCATATCTCTGTAGTGATCCTCAAGAATAGCGCAAACTTCCTTGAACTGCTTGAAAGCCTCAGGGAACTTCTCAGCCATCTGATCTATCTTCATAGGAGTACGAACGCCTGCAACAACGTCCTCGCCCTGTGCGTTGGTAAGGAACTCACCCATGAGCTTCTTCTCACCGGTAGCAGGGTCACGGGTGAAAGCAACGCCGGTACCGCAATTGTCGCCCATATTACCGAACGCCATTGCCTGTACGTTTACTGCAGTACCCCAAGAATAGGGAATATCGTTGTCACGTCTGTATACGTTTGCTCTGGGGTTGTCCCAAGAACGGAATACGGCCTTAACCGCACCGATGAGCTGCTCCTTAGGATCAGAGGGGAAGTCAACACCGATCTTAGCCTTGTACTCAGCCTTGAACTGGTTTGCGAGAGTCTTGAGGTCGTCAGCGGTGAGGTCGACGTCCTGTGTAACACCCTTTTCTTCCTTCATCTTGTCGATAAGCTGCTCGAAATACTTCTTACCAACTTCCATAACAACGTCGGAATACATCTGAATAAATCTTCTGTAGCAGTCGTAAGCCCATCTGGGGTTGCCGCTCTTTTTTGCCATAACCTCAACAACCTCCTCGTTAAGACCGAGGTTAAGGATGGTGTCCATCATACCGGGCATCGATGCACGTGCGCCGGAACGAACAGAAACGAGCAGGGGGTTCTCAAGGTCACCGAACTTCTTACCGGTGATAGCCTCCATCTTTACGATGTTCTCCATGATCTCAGCCATAATGCTGTCGTTGATCTGTTTGCCGTCCTCGTAATACTGAGTGCAGGCCTCAGTGGTAATGGTAAAGCCCTGGGGAACGGGAAGACCGATGTGGGTCATCTCAGCCAGGTTAGCGCCCTTACCGCCGAGCAGATTACGCATGTCTTTGTTTCCTTCGGAGAAGAGATACACATACTTCTTACTCATTTTTTGTTTTTCCTCCAATATAAATATTTTTTAAAAAACGACTTGTGGCTATCGGACAAAACACGCACACAAAAAAATACTCCACGTACGCACGTACCCGTAGCTGAGATATTATAGCATAAAGTTTCGGAAAATTCTATGCTTTGACGAGAAAAAAACAAAAAAATATCAATGTTTACAGAATGTTAACATTTTAATACGCAGATTTCCGGATATAGAACCGTTATAGCTTACAGCAGGAGATAAAAAGAGGCTTTCATAAGAAAGAATTATGGAAAAAACCTCTCTGCCTATTGTAATATGGGTGATAATGTTGTAAAATTAATATGAAGGAAGGAACTTTGGAGGTGCTTTATGGCTCGTAGGAATGGTAAGTACACTGATGAGGCTACCGCCTTTTCGGTTTTGATGAACAAGGATTCGTTAGCCGCCGACGTTGATATGGCAATAGACTATTTTCGTGAGAGAAGAGTTTGGGGATACGAGAAGTATTCTCTTATCACGTACAGCGACGCTGTTTATATAGGACAGGTGAAGGACAATAAGCCTTCTGGCAGAGGCAGAATTCAAAGACATGACGGCGGCGTTTATATCGGCGACTTAAAGGGCTCGACGTATGAAGGAAAAGGGTATCTTAAAAGCAGCGAGGGCTGGTCGTACGAGGGTGACTTCCGGGACGGAAACTTGCACGGTAAGGGTGTATTCTATTATGATAACGGCTCGGTTTACGAAGGCGATTTCGTAGAGAGTGCGAGAACGGGTAGAGGTAAATCCGTATGGTCCGACGGTACCGTGTACGAGGGTGAATATAAAGATGATAAACGTTGCGGCTTCGGTACGTATAAATATCCGAACGGAATAGTATACACCGGAGAGCACAAGGACAACGCTTTCTGCGGCAAGGGCAAGATTATCTATGAGGACGGCTCTTACTTTGAGGGCGATTTCAGAAGCGATAAACCTAACGGTAAGGGTGTTTACGTCGGTTCTGACAGCGTACGCTATGAGGGCAGCGTTGCTGACGGCAGATTTAATGGCTTCGGATGCCTTACCAATAAAATCGGCAGATATGAGGGAAACTTTAAAGAGGGCGTCAGACACGCAAGCGGAGTGCAGGAGTATTCGGACGGCTCGGTTTATGACGGCGAGTGGGTTGCAGACGTCCGCTCGGGAAAGGGCAAGCTTACGAGGAAGGACGGCTTTGAGTACATCGGCGACTTCAGTAAAGGTGAAATGACGGGCTCGGGTAAGGCAAAGTACCCCGACGGCTCCCGTTATGACGGTAAATGGGATAATGGCGACAGGGATGGGATGGGTATACTTGTCTTTGCCGACGGATCCCGTTATGACGGATGCTTTGCGAATAATGCCAGATGCGGCGAGGGGATTATGATCTATGCCGACGGCACGAGGTATGAGGGCGAGTGGCTTGCAGATAAAAGGAACGGCTCGGGCTCTCTTACTTACGTGGGTGGGCACGAGTATGTCGGAGAATTCGATAACGATAAGAGGAACGGAAAAGGAACGCTTACCTTCTCTACGGGTGACGTTTACACCGGCGACTTCAAGAATAATTCTACATTCGGACAGGGCAAGCTCAGACTCAAGAGCGGAGCATACTATCTCGGTACCTGGGAGAGAGGCTTCCTTACAGGTGTTGCGGTGTGCGTGAGCGCCGAGGGCGACACCTACGAGGGAGAGATATCCGGCTTTAGGTTTGAGGGTAAAGGAAAAGTAAAAACTATGAACGGCGACACCTTCGAAGGCGAGTGGGGCGGAGGAGTTCTCAAAAGCGCGACGGGCGAGATTCTTTACACTCAGTCGGAGTCTACGTTTGTAAGCGCTGACGTTCTGTCCTTGCTTGGATTTGATGAGGATGATGCTGACGATACCCCTGTTTATGGGATTAGCTCTCAGAAGAAGGGCTACGAAAGTGAAAAATCGGAAAATAGCGGCATTGACCAATCGATAAAGAGAGCTGTCGGCAGGCAGAAGAAGGGTGCGTCAGGCGCATCGGATAGCAAGAAAGATTCTTCCGACGACGATATATCAAAGGCGATTGACGACCTCCTGGCGACATATTCGAAGACCGCAAAATCCTCAGGCTATGATAGCGTGGAGTATATGCCTCACGAGTCAGGCACTATAAGCTATAAGGATGGATCATTCTACGAGGGCGAGAAGCGCAACGGCGTTCGTTGGGGCAAAGGAGTTTACACCTATGCGAACGGAACAAAATATGCCGGTGAGTGGTACAATGACGTGATAAACGGTAAAGGCGTTATGACCTGGCCTTCCGGAGATGAGTATGATGGTGAATGGGAGGACGGAAAGCGTTCCGGTTACGGAAAGTACACCTTCAAGAGCGGCGAGTATTATCTTGGCAACTACAAGAATGATTTCCGCCACGGATACGGTACGATATACTATACCGACGGCGCCAAGTATTCGGGCAACTTCGTAAACGGCAAGAAGGACGGAGAGGGAGTATATACTACCGCATACGGCATGGTATACGATATGTTGTACGAGTCAGACGTTGAGAAAAAGAGAACGCCGAGAGTAAAAGAATCTCCCAAAGGACAGGTAAAAACAGTAAATAAAAGCTATTCGGACGGCACACGCTACGAAGGCGAGATGGAAAACGGTAAAAGATGCGGAAGAGGAAAGTTCTTCTACCTTAACGGCGACGTCTATGACGGTGAATGGTATGATGATAAAAAGCACGGTCACGGTGTCTATACGTGGAAAAACGGCTCTAAGTATGACGGTGAGTGGAGTAAGGGTAAGCGCAGAGGAAAGGGTACGATGCATTTTCCTAAGGGCTCTGTCTATGTTGGCGATTACGTCGATGACACTATTTGCGGATATGGCGTTATGACCTGGCCGTCGGGAGATAAATACGAGGGTGAGTGGAAAGACGGCAAGAGAAGCGGCCGCGGAAAATACAGCTATAAGAATGGTGACGTATACGAAGGTGAATACCTCGATGACGTTCGCTCCGGCAAGGGTACTATTACGTTTGCAGACGGTGACACCAATACCGGAACGTGGGTAAAGGGCGAGAAGCAGGGCAAGTTCGTGTATCGTAGAAAACGTGATGGAGCTGTTCTGGATATTGTCTATAAGGACAACGTAGAGATCTCCTCGAAGAATAGAAAGTAATCTTTATGACAACATTTATTTACAAAAACCGATAAAAATCAGAGCGCAGTCCGAATTTGGACTGCGCTATTAATATTGAATTATGAAAAATCAGCACTCTGAAATCTTGTAGCTTCCGCCGTGCGATAATCCTTCGGGCAGGCTTTCGAGAGAGTGTACGTAAACAATAAGACCTCTTGCTGTAGGAAGAGATTTTACGTTCTTTATCGTAGAAGGAAGCTTGATTCTTGTAAGACTCTTGCAACCGTCGAACACGTTGCTCTCGATGGTCTCTACGCCCTCGGGTATTACAACGTCCTCGAGTACAGTGCATCTTTCGAACATCCCTCGGCTTACAACCTTGAGTGTTGAGGGGAGTATCGCTCGCTTCAAACTCTTGCATCCGCCGAATACACCGCTGCCTACCTTTACTAAGCCCTCGTTAAGTTTAACCTCGGTAAGTCCCTCGCAGGCATAGAAAGCACTGTATTCTATTTCTTTTACGGTTTCGGGGAGCTTTATTGAGCTTATCCTGTCGGATGCGAAGAAGGCTTCTTTGCCTATTTTCTCAAGTCCCTTGTTGAAATTGAGAGAACAGAGGTGCGAGCAGTATGAGAAGCAGTTCTCGGGTATCTCTTTTATTCCCTCGGGTAGATTTAAGTTGTGTATTCCGGAAGTAGAGAATGCGTACTTGCCCAGCTTAACAAGACCCTCGGGTAGCTCAACGTCGGATAACCTGACGTTGTAGTAGAAGGCAAACTCGCCGATTTCAGTTACAGTTTTGGGTATCGTTACCTTGGTTATATGCCTTTTGCGGAAGAACGCCGCATCAAAGATTAAAGAGACACCCTCGGGTATGTTTACTATATTTCCGTGACCGAAATATTTTACGAAGATTCCGTCGCTTATTTCCCAGTCGTTTTCTGTTGCTATAATGTCCTTCATCGCCTTCGCTCCTTTTCTTTTCTTATATTCTAACATATATGAACAAACAATTCAATAAGGTTTTCTGTATTTACAACGGCAAAACCGCCTTTTTTCGAGCTTGGCAGAAAAAAAGGCGGTTAAAATATTATTTTGTTAAAAAATCAGTGAAGAGCGTCGAGAATTTTGAGAGCTTCCTCGATGATTCTCTCTGCGGTTCCTGCCTTAAAGTTCGAGCTTCTTGCCTCATAGCCGCCCTCGTCATAAGAGTCGCGCATAGGGAAGTAACCCTCTCTTGCGTTGGTAGCGCAGCAGGGGAGCACAAGACGCCAGCCCTTCGCTTCCTTGATTCCACGACCGATTCCGGTGAAGGGCTCGCCGGGAATACCGAAGAGCGCCACCTCACCTATAGCGATAGCGCTAAAGAGCATTGGGAAGGTGTCGGGAGCGTTCTCGAGTCTGACCATTCTGGCAGCCTCTGCCACAACGGTGGTGAGCATCATCTCGGTGTAGGGAATAAGATCGTCTCTGCCTGCTTTGTGAAGGTCGTTATACTTATGCGCAAGAGGCAGATCCTCGGGATTAGGCTTGTTGGAGTCTATCTCAACAACCTTCTGTACGTAGCGAACGCTTTCGGTGTCTATGTACTCTACCTTGTCGTATATCGAGAGTATAGCGCCGGTTACAACACGTGCGATGTGCCTTGAGTGGCCGTAACCTCTCGAGCATCCGTCGAAGTCGTTGAACATATCGTTGAAGTCGCCTGCCTTCGGATGAACGTTAACGTGGTTGACGTCTCCCTGAGCACCGTTGAAGAATATGCACCTTGTGTTGTCGATAGCCTTCTCAACAAATCTTCTTGTCATACCCGGCCAGTCTGCAGAAATTTTGTTTCCGCCGACAACGTCGGGGTGATTGCCGAAGTTTGCAAGAACTATGGTAGGAGCGGAGGGTCTCTCAAATCTGAGGACGTTTACTCTCTCATCCGTAGTACCGATAGGAGCTACAATGTCAGGGTTGTTTACGCCGGGGTTGGTTTTAGCAGAGCCATCCTTCATCCTGTATCTGCGAATAAATGCGACGTTCTTAGCCTCGCTGACTCCGATTCCCATCTTAGCCTCAGACATATCCTCGATAGCCATACGCGCTACGTCGACTACTCTGCGATGCAGGAATATAGCGTATTCGTTATTAAGCGGATTGGGATGATTTTTATCAAGTATGGGACCCTGGTGGGTGTGCGTTGAATGAATAAATATTGCTTCGGCAGAGATGCCGTTTTCCTTCGCTATGTCGGCTCTCCAATCGTTCAGAAACTCTTTTCCGAGTCCACAGTGGTCTACAGTGATAAGCACTGCGGTGTTTTTGCCGTCACCTATTGCAAGTGCGCAGGCCTCGAGGTCATCAAGTACCCCGTCTGCAATTCTCTCAACAAAATAACCGGCGATATTTACGCCGAGGGGAGGGGTCACGTTGACACGTGCATATCCCGCAAGAAGATTGTTCTTTCCCATCTTTCGTTCCTCTCATATAATAATTACTTAAATGAAAATAATAGGCTGATACCGATTTTAAATCTCAAATAAAGATTGTGTCTTAATAGGCCAAATCTATTTTACCACTTGTCAAGCGAAAAAGTCAATAAAATACAATGATAATCTTACAATTGTGTAAATAAGTTGAATATGTTTAATATAATAAACTGTCTCTTTGTCGGTATCGGTATTTGCTTGTTTTAAAGTAATTATAATCCTAGCAAACCTCGGAAAACAACCGTCTTAAATATTCCGAGTTTTAAAGTAAGCAGGACGGCTTAAAAGTGTATGTTTCAAGCCCCCTGCTGCCTTTCTTGAAAAACTAAAAATGGTTTAGATAACCTTCAGCAAAAAAAGCGTAAAAGAGCCTACCGCAAGGGCGAAGAATTGCAACAGGAATCAGCCTCGCCATACGAGGTTTCCGCAGGAAACGGCGAGGCTGAGATTCGAACCTGAATCCGCCGCACTTTGCTTGCGGAGCAGGTCGATTCTGGCGGGTAGAATAAAAACGAGGTCTGCCGCAAGGACAGACCTCATTTTTATGGCACCCGCAACAGGAATCGAACCTGTAACTAACCCTTAGGAGGGGTTTATTATATCCATTTAACTATGCAGGCGTATTCATTTGTCGGTTTATAAGTTGCCGGCAGATTGTCAGGAACTTATCAACGCTAGACAATTTTAGCATAACGCAAGAGAAAAGTCAACACAAAAAGAAAACAAATTTTAAAAGAGTAGGCCGCAAGTACATAAATAAATGATATTTTCGCATTTCGTGACGATTGATTGTAAGCAAGGGTAATACCACCCCGTGTAAACCTTTTGCGCATTTTTAAGCAAAAGTTTACTCTGATATGTAAATAAAACATTGCATATTTTCTTTTCTTGACATTCTTTGGACTTTGGTGTAAAATAATAAAGATAAAATCGTAAAAAAAGAGGTCTGTATGAAAAAGAGCTTCAAAAGCATTTTCAACTTTAACTTTGTAACAACGGTTAAAAACCTTTTTCTAACTTTAAGCGGTACTGTCGTTCTTGCCTTTGGTACGGGTATATTTCTGATTCCGTTTGACCTTATCACGGGCGGAGTATCGGGTATGGGTATTATCTTAGCAAAGATTTTTTCACCGATATCATTTCTCGAATTCTTAACGGCGGATTTGTATTCATCAATTCTCAACTGGATTTTGTTCTTCATCGGTCTTATCTTTTTGGGTAAATCCTTTGCGGCGAAGACGCTTGTCTCTACCATAGTGTATCCGTTTGCGCTTTCTCTTTCGGTAAGACTTGCAGAGAGCGGATTCCTCGACGGATTTTTCAATCTTCTTGCCGATAAATATGTCGCTTACGGAGAGATAGCTGTCGTTCTTGCCTCTGTTTTTGGCGGAGCTGCTGTTGGAGCAGGGTGCGCACTCACCTTCATCGGAGGAGGTTCTACCGGCGGAGTTGACGTTATCGCCCTGGTGATTTGCAAGTATTTTAAACGTTCAAAGAGCTCGCTTGCCGTCTTTATAATTGATGCCACTATTGTTGTGCTCGGTATGTTCGTTATAAACAACCTTGTAATTTCTCTTTTAGGTATAACATCGGCGCTCGTCTGTGCCGTCGTTATTGATAAGGTGTTTATCGGAGAATCCAGAGCGCTGATTGCTCATGTTGTCTCAGATGAGTATGAGAAGATAAACCGTATAGTTATCGAAAAGCTGGATAGAACCACTACGATTCTTGATGCTGTAGGTGGCTATTCGGGCAAAGAGCGCAAGGTAATAATGGTTACATTTCCTATGAACCGTTACGCCGAATTTATTGCATACGTTATGTCTGTTGATAAGAGCGCATTTATTACCGTTCACCGTGCCCACGAGATTAACGGCGAGGGCTGGACGTATGCGCCGGCAATTCCGGATAATTCGGATGATATTAAAAGGTAAAGAGAGTTAAGCCCTCTCGCATTGTCTTTTTGAAATTTTCAGAAAAGCTCGGAGTGGATTTTTAGAAAGGAGAGAGTATGAATTCGAGGTTATTAACCGTCGACTTTTCGCACAAAGTCGGAAGAGTAAAGCCTGTATCGGGCGTTTGCTCAGGACCTGTGTTTGATAAAACGGTCAGATACGACTTTACCGACGAGTATAGGGCGATGGCTGTGCCGCTCGTAAGGACAGCAGAATCGGAGTCTTCCGGTGCTTGCGTGTTGGATGTGCATTTTATATTTCCCGATTTTGCTCTCGATCCTAATATTGAGCTCTCTTATAATTTCGCCCCCGCCGATAATTATCTTTCGAAAATAAAGGAGTCCGGCGCAGAGATATTCTTGCGACTGGGAGAAGCTCCCGACAACTATGGTATAAGGTGCGAGAGCCGTCTGCCGAATGATGCCGAAAAATGGGCTAAAATATGTGAGAAAATCATATCTCACTACAACGAGGGCTTTGCGTCTGGCTACAAATGGGGGATTAAGTACGTTGAGATATGGAGCGGCATTGATAGCGATAGCGTTAGAGCGGATGACAAGTCTCGTTACCCCGAATTTTACGCTAAGGTAGCGAAGCATATTAAGGCACGCTTCCCAAGAGTAAACGTGGGTGCGTATTCGTCGGGCGGCTTCCGCTCTCTTAATCACTTCGATGCAACAGAAGAGGAGCGTGGATACGTATCGTATCTTGACAGGTTTCTTTCTTATGTCTCGAGTAAGGATGTACAGGCTCCACTCGATTTTCTTTCCTGGAGGTGCGAGGGCGATTCTCCCGAAGAGATTTCTCTGCACGGAAATTATGCTCGCTCGTATCTCGGTAACTACGGATTTAAGAAAACCAAAAGTATTGTTTCCCGATTCAGCCTGCGCTTTTCGAGAAATGATGAAATATGCGTATCAAAGGAGCTCCCGGCTCTCGTTGCTTCGGCGCTTATAATTGCGGAGAAGAGCAGTGTCGATATGCTTTTCTTGTCTGACGCTTCGCCCGATAGCCCTTCAAATTACCTTTATTCAATCGACGATAGAGTCCACAAGCATTACTACGCTCCGTATAACGTGTATCTCGCCTTCGGTGAGCTCTATTTACGCACCGATTTGTATGAAACGCCCGAGGATTATAGACGCGAGCTCTATTCTCTGGCATCTATGGATGAGCACGGTGCCAGTATTTTGATTGTTACACGAGCCTATGAGGGCGTGATAAACCTTGTCATTAATTCCGCACCCTTTTCGGCCTATTCGATAAAGGGAATAGTCGGCGGCGGTAAGAGGGGAGAAGGCTTTGTGAAGCAAATTTCCGATATCCCACTCGATAAAGGCGGCATTACTCTGAAAGCAGGTAAGAACGAGGTTTACCTCATATCCTTGTCGGACGAGCAAAGCACTTTGTAAAAATACTACAAAAAACGACATTAAAACCGCTTTAAAATTTTTTAATTAAGAATGCATATACGCTTGACAAATATAATGCGTGTGTGATAAAATATTATCGGTAAAGGTTTTTGCAACTGACGGACAGCGGGCATAACCGCAGGGAGCAAAAAACCGTATGTGTCGACCGTCTGGGCGGATCTACCTTTATAGGGTAGAACTGCCCTTTTTGATTGTATTAACCTTTTTGATTGTATTAAAGCCGACAGGCGTGAAAGGATATAAACTAAATGAAAAAAGTAGCCGTATTGATGGGTAGCGACAGTGACCTTCCGGTAGTAGAAAAGGGTATAAACGTTCTTAAGGACCTCGGCATCCCCTTTGAGGTTCACGTGTATTCAGCGCACAGAACTCCCAAGGAGTGCGCAGCGTTCGTGTCCGATGCTGAGTCTTCAGGCTTCGGTGTTATCATAGCTGCCGCAGGTATGGCGGCTCATCTTGCCGGAGCTGTAGCGGCGAACACGGTTTTGCCCGTTATCGGTATCCCGGTTTCGTCGAAAAATCTTGACGGTATGGACGCCCTTCTTGCAACAGTGCAGATGCCTTCCGGCATTCCTGTAGCTACGGTTGCCATAGACGGTGCGGCGAATGCGGCATATCTCGCCGCTGAGATAATAGCTCTCGGGGAGCCTGCGCTCCGTGAGAGGCTTGTTGCAGTGCGTCGTGCGGCGTATGAGAAGGTGCTCGAGAAGAACAGAGCCGTAGAAGAAAAATTCAATGCATAAAACCTATTATATCAGGAGTAATTTATGGGTATTTTCGGAATAATCGGACACGAGAGAACGAATGTTGCATCGGACGTCTATTATGGGCTTTATGCTCTGCAGCACAGAGGTCAGGAGAGCGCCGGTATAGTTGTTAACGATGACGGTCTCTTCCACTCGTATAAGCAGACTGGGCTTGTAGGCGATGTTTTCGGCGCTGATGAGCTTGCCTCGTTAGGAAAAGGAAGTATGGCTATCGGTCATGTGCGTTACGGAACTCTCGGAACTAAGGGGAGAGCAAACGCTGAGCCTATGGTCGTTAATCACGTTAAGGGAACTCTCGCACTTGCAACGAACGGCAGACTTGTTAACGGCTCGACTTTAAGGCGCGAGCTGGAGCTTGGCGGTATGATATTCCACACCACCTCGGATGCGGAGATTATATCCTGCATTATTATTAAGGAGAGGCTTCAGTCCTCTTCAATCGAAGAAGCTGTGTCGAAGGCTATGTACAAGCTTCGCGGAGGCTTCAGTATGGTGCTTATGTCACCGAGGAAGTTGATTGCTGTCAGAGATGAGAACGGACTTCATCCTCTGTGCTACGGGATGACCGAAGACGGTCACTACGTTGTAGCGAGCGAGACCTGTGCCCTTGATACGGTAGGGGCTACGTTTATCCGTGAGATTGAACCCGGTGAGATTCTCGTTTTCTCGGATGAGGGTATCGAGTCCTTGAAGGATCATTGCGGTAAGTCGCCTGAGAGACTTTGTGTGTTTGAATACGTTTATACAGCGCGTCCCGACTCGGTTATTGCGGGCTGCTCCGTCCAGACGGCGAGAAAGAGAGCCGGTGCATTCCTTGCGGCTGCGCACCCGGTAGAGGCAGACGTTGTCGTAGGCGTTCCGGATTCCGGCCTTGATGCGGCGCTCGGTTATGCCGAGGCGTCCGGTATACCTTACGGCATCGGACTAATAAAGAATAAGTACATAGGAAGAACTTTTATCGCTCCCGGGCAGAACGTCCGTGAGGATAAGGTAAGAATAAAGCTTAATCCCGTTTCCGCCACGGTAAAGGGCAAGAGGGTTGTCCTTGTTGACGACTCCATAGTCAGAGGTACTACCTGTGCGAGAATAGTTAAGCTTCTGAGAGCTGCGGGAGCTACCGAGGTGCATCTTCGTTCATCTGCTCCGCCTTTCCTCAATCCCTGTTACTACGGTACTGACATTGACTCCAAAGAAACTCTGATTGCCTGCCGTCATACCGTTGATGAGATTGCCGATATCGTAGGAGCTGATTCTCTGGGCTTCTTAAAGCTCGAGGATGTTACAAAGCTCGCTGAGGGTGGATGCTGCAAGGGCTTCTGCACAGCCTGCTTCGACGGTAACTATCCTACCGAGGCTCCCGTTGTTATTAAAAACAAATATGATAAAAAAATTTCGAAAAGTGAGGGAAGAAAGTGAAAAATTCAAGATCCGAAAGCTATGCAAACGCAGGCGTTGACATCACCGCAGGTTACAAGGCGGTGGAGCTTATGAAATCACATATCGCAAGAACTGTTATCAAGGGCGCCGATACCGATATCGGCGGCTTCGGTGGACTCTTCGAGCTTGATATGGAGGGCATTACTAAGCCCGTTTTAGTCAGTGGAACCGACGGCGTTGGAACCAAGCTTAAGATGGCGTTCCTTATGGATAAGCACGATACTGTGGGCATCGACTGCGTTGCGATGTGTGTAAACGATGTCATATGCTGTGGAGCTAAGCCTCTTTATTTCCTTGATTACATAGCCTGTGGCAAGAACGTGCCCGAGAAGATCGCAGACATCGTTAAGGGTGTTGCGGAAGGCTGCGTCCAGGCAGGTGCGGCGCTTATAGGCGGCGAAACTGCAGAAATGCCCGGCTTCTATCCTATAGACGAGTACGACCTCGCAGGCTTTGCGGTAGGTATCGTCGATAAGGATAAGATACTTGATAAGAATAGTATGAAGGCAGGCGACGTTATTATCGCCATTCCCTCGAGCGGCGTGCATTCCAACGGATTTTCTCTTGTAAGAAAGGTGTTCGACGTTGAGTCTGCTGATCTTAAGACTCCTCGTGAGGAGCTCGGCGGAAAGAGCCTCGGCGAGACCCTTCTGACTCCCACCAAGATATATGTAAAGCCTATGCTCGAGCTCTTCAAGAACATCAAGGTTAAGGGTGTATCTCATATCACCGGCGGCGGCTTCTACGAGAATATTCCCCGTAGCTTCCCCGAAGGTCTCGGCGCAAAGATTAAGAAGAGCGACGTAAGAGTTCTTCCTATCTTCAAGCTCATCGCCAAGGAAGGAAATATTCCCGAGCGAGATATGTTCAACACCTTCAATATGGGCGTTGGTATGAGCGTTGTAGTAAGCAAGGATGACGCCTGCAAGGCTATTGATATACTCAGAGCTATGGGCGAGGATGCTTATGCTCTCGGTGAGGTCGTTGAGAGCGACGAGGGCGTAATTTTATGCTAAAGACAAAAATTGCCGTTATGGTTTCGGGCGGCGGAACAAATCTGCAGGCGCTTATTGATGCGGAGCATAGCGGAATTATTCATTCAGGTACTATTTCGCTCGTTCTTTCAAATAAGAAGGATGCGTTCGCACTGACACGTGCGGAAAGAGCGGGTATTCCCACCGCCGTGGTCACAAGAGCGGAGTATCCATCACCTGAGGAGTTTGAGAAAAAGATAATCGAGATTCTCGATAAAGAAGAGATAGATCTTATTGTCCTCGCAGGATTTATGTCTATACTTTCCGAGAGCTTTACCTCTCACTATAAGGACAGAATGATAAATATTCACCCGTCTCTCATTCCCGCATTCTGCGGCAAGGGCTTCTATGGCCTGCACGTGCACGAGGCGGCACTCGAGAGGGGCGTCAAGGTCAGTGGAGCTACCGTCCACTTCGTGAACGAGATACCCGACGGTGGAAGGATCATTATGCAGAAGGCGGTTGAGGTGCTTGAAGAAGATACCCCCGAGACTCTTCAGAAACGCATAATGGAAGAAGCGGAGTGGAAGATTCTCCCGCTGTCTTGCGAGCTTGTGTCATGTGACATAGCAGCAAAAAAAGCGTAAAGCATATCTTTTTAGATTCAAAAAACATTCGGAATTGGCAGAAAGGATTATTTATGAGCATTTACGACGTTAATAACATAGGCGAGCTTCTCGCAAATAACCCCTATCCCGGCAGAGGTATTGCCGTAGGTAAGAGCAAGAACGGCAAGTATGCGGTATCCGCTTACTTCATTATGGGAAGAAGCGCAAACTCGAGAAACAGAGTGTTTACCAAGAAGGACGGAGATGTATTCACAGAACCGTTTGACTTCTCGAAGGTTGAGGACCCCTCTCTTATCATATATGCGGCTGTACGTGAGCTTGGTAATCTTCTGGTTGTTACAAACGGTGACCAGACCGATACTATTTGCAGCTTTGCCGACAGAGGCTTCAGTATGAGAACGGCGCTCGCTACCCGTGAGTTCGAGCCCGACGCTCCTAACCTCACTCCTCGCATAAGCTCTGTGCTTACCTTTAACAGGTGCGACTTTGATTATGAGATGAGTATACTCAAGAGTGCGGACGGTGAAGGAACTGCGTGCAACAGGTATTATTACGAATACACACCTATTGCCGGACTCGGTCACTTCATTCATACCTACGTTACTGACGGAAATCCTATCCCCACCTTCCAGGGCGAGCCTGAAAGAATTGCCATTCCCGATGACATAGATGAGTTTACGAACACTATTTGGAATAACCTTAACGAGGCTAACAAGATTTCTCTTTACGTCAGATACGTAGAGCTTGAAAGCGACAAGGTTACCGACAGAATTATCAATAAGAACGAGAAGTGAGGGAGAAAAAATGAAAGAATTTGAGCTTAAATATGGCTGTAACCCCAATCAGAAGCCCTCTAGAATCTATATGGCTGACGGAAGCGAGCTTCCTATCGAGATTCTTTGCGGCAGACCCGGATATATTAACTTTCTCGATGCATTCAACTCCTGGCAGCTTGTTAAAGAGCTGAAAGAAGCGACTGGTCTTCCTTCCGCTACTTCCTTCAAGCACGTTAGCCCCACCTCTGCCGCAGTAGGCGTTAAGCTCTCGGCCCAGCTCAAGAAGGCTTGCTTTGTTGATGACATAGAGGGCCTTGATGATTCTCCCCTTGCCTGTGCTTATGCCAGAGCGAGAGGCACTGACAGAATGTCATCCTTCGGCGACTGGATTGCGCTTTCGGACGTCTGCGATAAGACCACAGCGCTTATCATCAAGCGAGAGATATCCGACGGTATCATAGCTCCCGGCTATACCGATGAGGCTCTTGAGATTCTCAAGACCAAGAAGAAGGGTAACTACAATATTGTAAAAATAGACCCGAATTACGTGCCCGAGGTAACCGAGCGCAAGCAGGTTTACGGCATCACCTTCGAGCAGGGCAGAAATAATTTTGAAATTAACGAGGCGCTCCTTACAAATCTCGTCTCTGAGAACAAAGCGCTTCCCGACGAGGCAGTGCGTGACCTTATCATTGCGCTTATCACCCTCAAGTACACTCAGTCCAACTCCGTATGCTATGCATATCAGGGACAGGCTATAGGCGTCGGTGCAGGTCAGCAGTCGAGAATTCATTGCACGAGACTTGCGGGCACAAAGGCTGATACCTGGCATCTTCGCCAGTATAAGAAGGTGCTCGAGCTTCCTTTCCTTCCCACTATTTCACGCCCCGACAGAGACAACGTTATTGACGGATATATAAACAAGAACGAAGAGGACGTTTGCGCTGAGGGTAACTGGCAGAAGTACTTTACTCACCGCCCGGAGCCCCTTAGTGCAGAAGAGGCGAGAGCTTATCTTGATACCATCACAGGCGTTTCTCTCGGCTCGGATGCCTTCTTCCCCTTCGGAGATAACGTGGAAAGAGCAAAGAAGAGCGGCGTATCCTACATAGCTGAGCCCGGTGGCTCGGTGCGTGACGATGCGGTTATCGAGACCGCAAACAAGTACGGTATGGTTGTTGCCTTCACCGGTATGAGACTCTTCCATCATTAATAGCGAGGGAAAATATGAAGATAATGGTTGTCGGCGGTGGCGGCAGAGAGCACGCTATCGTCAAGAAGCTGAAAGAGAGCAAGGACGTTGATGAAATATTCGTCCTTCCCGGTAATGGCGGAATGGCTGAGGATGCTACTCCCGTTAATATCGGAGCTAAGGATATAGACGCTATTGTAGAATTCGCAAAGCGAGAGGGCATTGAGTACGCAGTCGTTGCTCCCGATGATCCTCTTGTTCTCGGTTGCGTTGACCGCCTTGAGGCTGAAGGAATTCCTTGCTTCGGCCCGAGAGCAAACGCTGCAATAATCGAGGGCAGTAAGGTATTTTCTAAAAATCTGATGAAGAAATACGGTATTCCAACGGCAGAATATTCGGTATTCGAGAGTGCGCAAGAGGCGTACGAATACATCAAAACAGCTCCTATTCCCACGGTTATCAAGGCGGATGGCCTTGCACTCGGCAAGGGCGTTATCATAGCCGAGGACAGAGAGACCGCAAAGGATGCCGTAAAGAGTATTATGGAGGACGGTAAGTTCGGTAAGAGCGGTAGTAAGATAGTAGTAGAAGAGTTTCTTACAGGCCCCGAGGTTTCCGTGCTTGCTTTCACCGATGGAGAGTGTCTGGCTCCTATGGTTTCCTCTATGGATCATAAGCGTGCGGGCGACGGTGACACCGGTCTCAATACCGGTGGTATGGGTACTATTGCCCCCAACCCCCATTATACCGAGGATATTGCAAAGGAATGTATGCAGAAGATATTCATTCCTACAATAAACGCTATGAAGGCAGAGGGCAGAGAGTTCAGAGGATGCCTTTACTTCGGACTTATGCTCACACCCAACGGACCTAAGGTTATAGAGTATAACTGTCGCTTCGGAGACCCTGAGACTCAGGTTGTTCTGCCTCTTCTCGAATCGGATTTGTTCGAGATTATGAGAGCTACTACGGCAGGAACTCTGAAGGACGTTGACGTCGTGTTTGCAAACAAGAGTGCGTGCTGCGTCATTATGGCGTCGAAGGGCTATCCCGAGAAGTATGAGAGCGGCTTTGAGATTAAGATATCCGAGGACGTTAAGGACAGCGTGTTTGTCGCAGGAGCTAAGCTTTCGGACGGAAAGCTTCTTAGCGCAGGCGGCAGAGTTCTTGGAGTTACCGCAGTCAGCGATACGCTCGAGGATGCGATAAAGATGGCGTATGAGAAGGTATCTTTGGTCGAGTTTGCGTCAGCATACTTCAGACACGATATCGGAAAGAGAGCTCTTGAAGCTAAGCCGAATGCTTAAGCACCTAACAGTATAAGAATGATTTGATTTTTGAAAGGATAAATTAAATGGTTTATCGCATATTCGTAGAGAAAAAGCCGGAGCTTGCAAACGAGGCGAGGGCGCTCAAGTCTGAGATAATCGGCTTTCTCGGTATAGACAGAATAGAGAAGGTAAGAGTACTCAACAGATACGATGCAGAGAATATTACCGAAGAACTTTTTAATTATGCGGTCAGCACTGTATTTTCTGAGCCTCAGCTTGATAACGTATATAGAGATTTGACAAATGACGGAGCGATAGTATTTGCGACCGAATATCTGCCGGGTCAGTTCGACCAGAGAGCAGATTCTGCCGCACAGTGCATTCAGCTGATTTCCCAGGGAGATAAGCCCACTGTTGCGAGCGCAAGAGTCTATATGCTTTACGGAGCGCTTACCGAGGAGGATGTGCTTGCAATCAAGAAGCACGTAATCAACCCTGTTGAGTCGAGAGAGGCATCCCTGTCTCCCCGTGACACTCTTGTGCAGGAGTACACGGTTCCGAAGGACGTAAAGGTTCTTGACGGTTTCCTTGAGCTTGACAGAGACGCTCTTTGCAGATTTGTGACGGATTACGGCTTGGCAATGGATGCGGACGACATCGAGTTTTGTCAGAGCTACTTCAAGAAGGAGGGCAGATGCCCCACCATCACCGAGATCAGAATGATTGATACGTACTGGTCCGACCACTGCCGTCATACCACCTTCAATACGACGATAGATGGCGTGAGCTTCGAGGACGAGCTTTTGGAGAAGGCTTATAGAGATTACGTAAGTGCAAGAGATTATCTCGGCAGAACGAAGCCCATAAACCTTATGGATATAGGCACCATTGCGGCTAAGTGCTTAAAGAAGTGCGGAAAGCTTAAGAATCTTGACGAGTCAGACGAGATTAACGCTTGTACCGTTAAGATTACCGTGAACGTTGACGGCAAGGATGAGCCCTGGCTTCTTCTTTTCAAGAACGAGACTCACAACCATCCTACGGAGATAGAGCCCTTTGGCGGCGCAGCTACCTGCATCGGCGGAGCTATTCGTGACCCTCTTTCCGGCAGATCCTACGTATATGCAGCTATGCGTCTTACCGGTGCGGCTGATCCTCTGAAGCCTCTTAACGAAACTCTCGCAGGTAAGCTCCCTCAGAGAAAGATTGTAACGACCGCTGCTCACGGATATTCATCCTACGGTAACCAGATCGGTCTTGCTACCGGCATTGTTGATGAAATTTATCACGACGGCTATGCGGCAAAGCATATGGAGGTTGGCGCAGTTATCGCAGCCACCCCTGCAGAGAACGTACGTCGTGAGACCCCGGAGGCAGGCGATATTATAATTCTTCTCGGCGGCAGAACCGGACGAGACGGATGCGGTGGAGCGACCGGCTCTTCCAAATCCCATAATCTTAAGTCGCTTGAGAACTGCGGCGCAGAGGTGCAGAAGGGTAACGCACCCGAGGAGAGAAAGATTCAGCGTCTCTTTAGAAACGCTGAGGTTTCCTCGATGATAAAGAAGTGTAACGATTTCGGCGCAGGCGGCGTATCCGTTGCTATCGGTGAGCTTGCCGACGGTCTTGACATAGACCTCAACGCCGTGCCCAAGAAGTATGACGGACTTGATGGCACGGAGCTTGCTATCAGTGAGTCTCAGGAGAGAATGGCTGTCGTCATTGAGGCTAAGGATAGAGAAAGATTCTTGGAGCTTGCAGACAGCGAGAACCTTGAGGCAACAGTTGTCGCTGTTGTAAAGGCTGATCCCAGACTTACTATGACCTGGAACGGAAAGGTTATCTGCGATATCAGCCGTGAGTTCCTTAACTCCAACGGAGCTGAGAAGCATATAGAGATATCGACACCCAAGATAGCATCTGTTGATAAGAAATTGCCCGAGAGCTTTAAGGCGGGACTTATGGCGGTTGCTACCGACCTTAACTCTTGCTCGAAGCGTGGACTCTCCGAGAGATTCGACAGTACTATCGGTGCCGGCACAGTGCTTATGCCCTTCGGTGGAAAGTATCAGCGCACACCCATACAGGCTATGGTACACAAGATTTCCGTAGAGAAAAAGCATACCGATATGGCTTCCTTTATGTCTTGGGGATACAACCCCCACGTATCCTCTGCGAGCCCTTATCACGGCGCATACCTTGCAGTGGTTGAATCCTGCTGTAAGCTTGTTGCCGAGGGCGCGGAATTCAAGGATGTATACCTCACGTTCCAGGAATATTTTGAGAAGCCTATGCGTGACCCCAAGAGATGGGGCAAGCCGATGGCGGCACTTCTCGGCGCATTTAAGGCGCAGATGGAGCTTGGCGTTGCGGCAATCGGCGGTAAGGACTCTATGAGCGGAAGCTTCGAGCAGCTCGACGTTCCCCCGACTCTTATTTCCTTCGCTGTAACAACCGATAAGGTTGATAACGTTATTTCTCCGGAGTTCAAGAAGGCGGGCTCTCGTGTAGCTCTTCTTGCTCCCGAGTACGATAAGGACGGCTTGCCCGTTACGTCTTCTCTCCTTGCGCTCTTCGACAGAGTTACCGCTCTTATGAGAGACGGTAAGGTGCTCTCTGCGTACACCGTTGTACAGGGCGGCGTATCCGAGGCTGTAATGAAGATGGCTATGGGTAACGGCTTCGGATTCGATTTCGATAAGTCGCTCACTCTCGGCGATATGTTCGGATATAAGTACGGCGCATTCCTGCTTGAGCTTGCAGACGGAGTATCTGAGGGCGTGACAGTCGGAACGGTCAGCCCTGAGTGCGTATTCACCTATGGTGAAGATAAGCTTTGCGCAAACGAGCTCTACAAGGCATATGAGGATAAGCTTGAGAGCGTTTACTCTTGCAATATTGAGAGCCCTGTGAGACCTGTCGAAACCGTAAGCTATAAATGCGAAAAGAGAGCTGCGCCCGCAGTCCTCACCGCAACGCCCAAGGTACTTATTCCCGTATTCCCCGGTACTAACTGCGAGTACGATTCCGCAAAGGCTGTTCGTGATGCAGGTGCTGAGCCTGAGATATTCGTAATCAGAAACCTTACGGCGGACGGCGTTCAGAGGAGCGCAGAAGAGTTTGCTAAGAAGATCAGAGAGTCTCAGGTAATATTTGTTCCCGGTGGATTCTCCGGCGGAGATGAGCCCGACGGATCAGGTAAGTTCATTACCGCATTCTTCCGTGGCAATGAGGTTAAAAATGCGGTGACAAACCTGCTTGACTCGAGAGACGGTCTTATGTGCGGTATATGCAACGGCTTCCAGGCTCTCGTAAAGCTCGGGCTTGTTCCTTACGGTAGAATTATGGATACCGATGAGAATTGTCCTACTCTTACGTTTAACGATATTGCTCGTCATCAGTCTAAGATTGTAAGAACGAGAATAGCGTCAAATATGTCGCCCTGGCTCTCTCTTTGCAACGTAGGTGATGTATACAACGTGCCTATCTCCCACGGAGAAGGTAAATTCCTTGCATCGGATAAGGTTGTAGCCGAGCTTATCAAGGGCGGTCAGATTGCTACCCAGTATGTTGACCTTGACGGAAACGCCACCTTTGACATTGACTTCAATCCTAACGGCTCGACCTATGCAATCGAGGGTATAACTTCACCCGATGGCAGAGTAATAGGAAAGATGGGTCACTCCGAGAGAATCGGAAACGGACTTTACAAGAACGTTTACGGTGACTACGATATCAAGATGTTCAAGTCTATGGTTAAGTATTTTAAATCCTAAAGCAATATAAAATATAAAACAGGCGGCGAAGCGTAAGCATAGCCGTCTGTTTTTTTAAAAAAATATAAAAAAGCGATTATATAATTCTCAGTTTTGGTAAAGATAATAATGCGTCAAGCCAAAAGGAGAATAAGTATGAAAATAAATGATAAGAAAAGCCTTAAAGACGATGTAAACGGCAGATACTCGAATGAGACGGGGAATAATGATATCCCCGGCATAAATACTCCCGGTATCGAGCTCCCCGCATTCAATCCGCCTGTACCTAACAGAGCTTGGACTGCGATGATTGCAGGGAAGGATATTGACGAGCTTACCGAAGAAGAGAGACGTCAGCTTTACCCCGGTCACGACGGAATTATCTGAAGATAAAAAACGAAAAATAGCGAAAAATATAAGAAAACAAAGAATTTGTAACATCATCGCACCTTAAAATGCAAAAAACGCAGAGCAACTATTTGTATTGCTACAAAATAGTCTGCTCTGCGTTTTGTTAATCCTTAGCTTTTGAATATGTGACGTATTCTCCGCATCCGATAGCTTCCTTAACACCGTCTATTGTTACGGTTGCAAGAATGCCTTTCGGTATTTTTATCTCATACCTTACAGTATCGCCTTCGTATGTCCAGCCGGATTCGATTGTGCCTGACGCTGTTTTGATAGAAGCATGTGCGTGCCCAAGTCGTCTCGAGCTTATAGGAGAGATATCCACAGTTTTGTATGCAGGGCTTGTGGGCTTTATACCGGCAATGCTGCGGTACATCCACGCAGCGACCGAGCCGTATGCGTAGTGATTGAAGGAGTTCATATCACGACTCCATACCGTTCCGTCGTCTTTGATACCGTCCCAGTGCTCCCATATCGTTGTAGCGCCCTTGTTTACCGAGAAGAGCCAGGAGGGGAACTGCTCGTTCAGCAAGAGCTTATACGCCAGATCCTCACGGCCTATCTCTGTGAGAGTATCAAGAATATAGGGAGTTCCTATGAAACCGGTGGTAAGAGTTCCCGCATTTTCTTCGATAAGCTCGATAAGCCTCCTTCCAATCTTTGCCCTTGCTTTCTCATCTTCAACAAGACCAAAATGCAGAGCCAGGACGTGAGCCGTCTGCGTATCTGATTTAAGCTTTCCTCTGAAAATAAATTCCTTAGAAAAAGCACGCTTAATATGCTTTGCTAGGTTGTCGTATTTTTTGGAAGAGTATCCAAGCTCTTTTAGCGCAAGCGCAACGAGCCTCGTTGAATGATAAAAGTATGCGGTAGCAATAAGGTCGTCGTCCGTGGAGCCCTTGTACGAGCCGTACGGAGCATCGAGGCCGAGCCAGTCGCCAAAGTGTGTACCGCCTGTCCAAAGATACTTCTTTGTCGTAGCCTTGTGAATGTATTCCACCCATTTTTTCATCATAGGCAGACATTCCTTAAGAAGCGACTTGTTGCCGTATGCATAGTACGTTTCCCACGGGAGAACGCAGGCGACGTCGCCCCATCCGGCTGAGGCATATCCGTCGCATCTCGCAGGTACAACGTGGGGGATTGCGCCGTCATCTCTTTGCTCTGCCTGCACGTCTCTTAACCATTTTGTGAAGAATTTTTCACAGTCGAAGTTGAGCATAGCCGTTCTGGCAAAAACCTGTGCGTCACCCGTCCATCCGAGCCTTTCATCCCTTTGCGGACAGTCTGTGGGAATGTCAAGGAAATTACCTCTCTGACCTCTGATTACGTTAGCGTACAGCTTGTTTAGCTTTGCGTGTCCAGAAGTAAATTGACCGACCCTCTTTACGTCGGAGAACATAACCCGTGCTACAAAATCGTCTGGATTTATTTCTCCCGGCCATCCTGTGACTCTCAGGTATCTGAAGCCGAAGAACGTGTAACGTGTACGGTGCGTCTGCTTTCCGGGCTTAGCTATATATTCGATTCTTGATTTCGCAGTGCGGTAGTTCTCGTTATAGAAGCATCCGTCGTTGTCGAGTATTTCGGCACACTCAATAAGTATGTGCTCGCCACCCTTCGCACTAAGCGTGAATTCTACCGTGCCGGTAAGGTTTTGACCGAAATCGAGCACCCGTTCGCCCTTTTTTGTGTAAATTACCTCTTTTACCTCTACGCTTGCCACGTCCTTTACAGACTCGCCCTCTTTAGGTATGAGCACTTCCTTGGGGTAATCAATTACAACGGGTGAATATTCGTACACAGGTTGTATTCTCGCATCTGTAAATTCGCCGTCGTATATGCCGCTCTCGAGAGTCTCTGACTTCGCCGCAGCCCAGCTTTCGTCGGTAACTATCAGCTCCTTCGAGCCGTCTGTATACGTAAGCTCGAGAGATGCTATCAGTGCGGGAAATTCATTGTAAACGGGATGCCCTTGCAGAAATCCGACTTTTGAAGCGAACCATCCGTTTCCTAATCCCACTGTAATGACGTTTGTCTGCTGTAGCATATCTTTTACGTCATAAGAGAAGACCTGGAGCCTCTTTTGATAGGCGGTCCATCCCGGCGCCATTTTGTCCGTACCGACTCTTTTTCCGTTTATTTCAGCCTCGTAAATTCCAAGCGCAGAAATATACAGTACAGCCTTTTTGACTGTGGTCTTTAGGGTAAAGGTGCGCATAAATGAAGGGCAGATTTTGCCGAATTCTTCCGGTGCGGAAATAAAATTAGCGTTGAATATTGAAGATTTCATAATTGTACCCCCTTTTCCACTTGATTTTAACATAATAAGCAAAGACAGTCAAGGAAAAATTGTTTTTTTCTATTGCTTTTGTCACGTGTGCGTAGTATAATAGATAAAAACAGTTAACGAGGAGATCGTTTATGAAGCACGATACGGTTTTTCTTGATCCTACCGATGATAGGGTCACTCTTGATACTTACGTCGCCGATGATAAGAGCTTTCTTCGTGATGCGCTTATCGTTTTGCCCGGTGGCGGTTATAGAATGGTATGTAAGGAGCGTGAAGGCGAGCCAGTAGCGCTCGAGTTCTTTGCTAAGGGTATGAACACCTTTGTACTTAATTATAGAGTTGGCAGAGAGGGGGACGTTTATCCCAAGCAACTTATCGACGTATCCCGTGCGATACTCTACGTGAAGCGCAACGCAGAAGAGCTTGGCGTAAATCCCGATAGAATCTTCGTTCTCGGCTTCTCCGCAGGCGGACATCTTGCGGCATCCAGTGCGATTCTTCATAAGGACCCTGCCGTGCTTGAGGAGCTCGGTATAGAAAAGGGTGATAATAAGCCCACAGGCGTTGTTCTTTGTTACCCCGTTATTACTGCTGTCGACGACTGCCACTGCGGCTCGTTTATGTACCTGACAGGGAACGATGATTTTGACAAGATCGACGATGAGACTAAGAAGAGATTCTCTCTCGAACTGCGTGTCGACGAGGATTCCGCTCCTGCGTTTATTTGGCATACGGCTACCGATGCGACAGTACCCGTTATCAGTGCGCTGAGACTTGCTGAGAGCTATTACCGTAACGGGATTAGGATGTCTTTGCACGTATACCCTTACGGATGCCACGGCTCCTCTCTTGCCACAGAGCTTTCGGCGTGCGGAAATCCCAATTTCGTTATCCCGACGGCACAGAGCTGGCCGATACTTGCCTACGAGTGGATTAAAACGCTGGAATAACCAAACTTAAAGAATAAAACCGAAAGGAAATTTATATGAAAAGAACCTATATTAAGGACGTCACCCCCGGCGTTCACCGCATTCAGGGTTTTGTCGAGAACTTCCGTAACAAGAAGAATATGGCGTTCATCGTTGTTAAGGATATCACCGGCAAGCTTCAGGTTACCGTTATCAAGGAGGAGCATCCCGAGCTTATAGAGCTGCTTGACAAGCTTACTATCCACTCGGTAGTGTCCTTTGAGGGAGAGGTTGTTGCCAGCGAGTACGTTAAGCTCGGCGGCAAGGAGATGTATCCCACCTCTATGAAGATCGAGTCTGTTGCAGAGGCACTGCCTATAAAGGATGACTCGGATATCGACGTCCGTATGGATTACAGATGGATCGATTTGAGACGTGAGAAGAATCATCTTATGATAGCTTTGCAGACAACTCTCACCGCCGCAATGCGTGAGTTCCTTGTCGAGCGCAACTTCGTAGAGATTCATACGCCCAAGCTTATCGGCGCTGCGAGTGAGTCCGGCTCGGACGTTTTTGAGGTGAAGTATTTTGATACGAAGGCTTACCTTGCTCAGTCTCCCCAGTTCTATAAGCAGATGGCTATGGCTTCCGGACTTGAGAGAATATTTGAGACAGGCCCCGTATTCAGAGCGGAGAAGTCTTATACGAATAAGCACGCAACAGAGTTTACCGGCTTCGATCTTGAGTTTTCTTATATTGATTCCTTTGAGGACGTTATGAAAATGGAAGAGGAGCTTGTTACCTACGCTATCTCTAAGGTTAAGGCGGCTCACGGCGAGAAGCTTAAGGAGCTCTTCGATATGGATCTTGAGGTTCCTACCTTGCCTTTCCCGAGGATGAAGCTTCGTGACGTTTACGACGAGCTTGAGAAGAGATACGGTTATACTGTACCCGATGAGCTTAAGGGCGACCTCACGACCGACGCCGAGAGGATGACTAAGCAGCTCTGCCGTGATATGTTCAACCACGAGTTCCTCTTTATCACCGACTACGATGCTAAGGACAGAGCCTTCTACCATATGAGAGATGAAAACGGCGTGCCACAGGGCTATGACCTTATTTGGAGAGGCGTCGAGATTACTACCGGCGCACAGAGAGAGCACAGATACGATGTTCTTAAGGCGCAGGCTGAGGAGAAGGGTCTCGCAGAGGACGTAAAGTTCTATCTCGAGTTCTTCAAGTACGGATGCCCCCCTCACGGAGGCTTCGGCATAGGCATCGACCGAATCACAATGCTGTTCCTCGGTATATCTATAAAGGAAGTTCAGTTCCTCTTCAGAGGACCTAACCGACTTACACCCTAAATCATAACAGCTGAGAAAGGAATCTTTAATATGAAAATTGCACTTATAAATGAAAACAGCCAGGCTGCTAAGAATGCCCTCATCTGCGACACTCTGAAGAGTGTTGTCGAGCCCCTCGGTCACGAGGTATTCAACTACGGTATGTACTCCGCAGAGGATAAGGAGCAGCTTACCTACGTTCAGATAGGTATCCTCTCTGCCATTCTTCTTAACTCGGGTGCGTGCGACCTTGTCATCACCGGTTGTGGAACGGGAGAGGGCGCTATGCTTGCTTGCAATGCATTCCCCGGAGTGCTTTGCGGCCACGTAGTAGATCCCACCGACGCATATCAGTTCACCCAGGTTAATAACGGCAATGCTATTGCAATGCCCTTCGCTAAGGGATGGGGTTGGGGCTGTGAGCTCAATCTTCAGTACGTCTTTGAGAAGCTGTTTGTATCTGAATGGGGACTTGGATATCCCAGAGAGAGGGCTGTTCCCGAGCAGAGGAATAAGAGAATTCTTGATGAGGTTAAGAAGGTTACGCATAACGATATCGTTTACATTCTTGAGAACCTTGACCGTGAGCTTGTAAAGGGCGCTATTGCCGGGCCTAAGTTCCGTGAGTACTTCTTCGCTAATTGCAAGTGCGAGAGAATCGCTGAGTGCGTTAAGAAGCTTCTTGACTAATACCTAAATCGGGATGCCAGATTTGGCATCCCGATTTTAAAAAGGAGAGCGTTATGCAGTTTTTATACTTGCTTGAAAAAATCAGAAATCCAATTTTAGATTTTATCTTTTCACTCATAACTCACCTCGGTGAGGAGACAGTCTTCCTCGCCGTTGCCATATTCTTTTTTTGGTGCGTCGATAAGAGAGAAGGGTATTACATACTTATAACAGGACTTATCGGCACCGTTGTGAATCAGATTTTGAAGCTGACCTTCAGGATAGACAGACCGTGGGTTAAAGACCCTAACTTCACAATAGTGGAATCTGCCAGAGCGGAGGCTACGGGATATTCCTTCCCATCCGGGCATACGCAGAATATCGCCGGTACGTTTGGCTGTATTGGAGCATACTCAAAGAGACGTAAAACGAGGATTCTGTCCGTTTCCGTTATCATTCTCGTTGCATTCTCACGTATGTATCTCGGCGTACATACTCCGTGGGACGTTTTGGTTTCTCTCGCCGTTGCCGCAGCGCTGGTTATCGGTCTATATCCTATTTTCGCTAACGAGGAGGCGTTCAGACGAGCAATGCCGTGGCTCATCGCAGTGTGTGCAGCGCTCTCGCTTGGTTTTCTTCTTTATGCTAATCTCGTTTCCCCCGAAGGGCTCGATCCGCACAATTATGAGAGTGCGAGGAAGAATGCCTCAACCCTGTTCGGCTGCTTCCTCGGCCTTGTGGTGGTGTATCCTGTTGATTTGAAGTTTACTAACTTCCGCACAGACGGTGTATGGTATGCTCAGCTTATAAAGCTTGTTCTTGGACTCGGACTTGTTTTGTTGATTAAGTCCACCATCGGTAAGCCCATAGAGACTCTTGTCGGTCTGTTTACCGAAAGTCCCGTATATATCGCCAGAGCCATCCGCTATTTCCTCATCGTTATTTTTGCGGGTCTTGTATGGCCTCTTACCTTTAAGTTCTTTGTGCATCTTAGAATTCCCTTTATGGATTCCTTTACTGAAAAGCTTTTGTCTCTTTTCAAAAAACGCAACACGGGTTCGACTGACGCAGAATAAAGGCAAACTATTGTTTACATATAACTAAAAAACGACCGCCCAGACTTTTGAGCAAACGGTCGTTTTTTGTTTTTTCGCACAGATAAGACGGTAAAAATACTTTAAATTTTTGAAAACACTTTACTTTTTCGTTTTTGTGTGTTAAAATAAAATGTAAAATTATAAAATGCGCACGTGTGTGCGTGAGTCGAAAGGCAAAGTCTAAAATGAAGTGTCCGATTTGTAACTTCCAGGATTCTAGAGTCTTGGATTCCCGCCCGGTTGAGGACGGCTCCAGCATTAAAAGACGTCGTGAATGTCCCTCGTGCGGTAAGCGCTTTACCACCTACGAGGTTGTTGACAGTGTTCCGATCGCCGTAGTTAAGCGAGATGGCAGACGTGAGTTTTTTGATAAGCATAAGCTGCTTTTAGGTATCGAGAGAGCTTGTCAGAAGCGCCCCGTTGATCCTGCCCGTATTGCTGAGGATATTGAGAGCGAGCTTCAGAATTCGCTCGTTACCGAGATTAATTCGAAGGATATCGGTGAGATGGTTCTTGCAAGGCTCAAGGGCGTCGACATAGTTTCCTACATCAGATTCGCTTCCGTTTACAGAGAGTTCCAGGATATAGATTCCTTTATGGAAGAGATTAAGAGCCTCGGTAAAAGATGGAAGAAGAGATCGGATAAATCCGACGGAGGTAAGAATGGTTAAGAGTATGACCGCCTTCGGCAGGGGAAAGGTCGAAGGAACCGAGAAGGACGTAACCGTTGAAATAAAGAGTGTAAACTCAAGATATTTCGACTGCTCGATAAAAATGCCGAGACAGCTTTCCTTCCTTGAAGAAAGAGTAAAGAGCTATGTGCAGAAGAATGCGATATCCCGAGGAAAGGTTGACGTCTATATCACCGTTGAAAACCGTGCTTCGGCAAGCTTGGCTGTTGAGATCGACGAGGCGTATGCCGAGAGTTATATCGCAGCGCTCAGAGCTCTTGGAGATAGGTTCGGCTTGAAGGATGATATCAGCATTATGACCGTTGCGAGAAATCCTGAGGTCTTCGTGAATAGGAGAGCTGAGTGCGATCTTGAAGAAGAGTGGGTACAGCTTAAGGCTGCGCTGGATTTGGCGCTTGACGACCATACTGCAATGCGCACGCAGGAGGGCGAGAGAACCATATCCGATCTTAAGGATAAGGTTGAAAGTCTCAGAATCTATTCGGTAGAGATCGAAGAAATTTCGAAAGAAGATACCGTCGGCTACCGTGATAAGCTTGAGACAAGAATCAGGGCGATGCTTGACGACAACGGTATCGTTGTTGACGAGAACAGACTTTTGACGGAGTGCGCTTTGTTTGCCGATAAGATTGCTATCGACGAGGAGCTTGTAAGGCTTCGCTCTCATTTTGACGCATTCTATGAGATCTCGGGCGCAAAAGAGCCTGCCGGAAGGAAGCTTGATTTTCTTATGCAGGAGATGAACAGAGAGACTAATACCATAGGCTCTAAGGCGAACAATATCAGAATAGCACGCATAGTTGTAGAAATGAAGGGCGTGCTCGAGAAGATACGCGAGCAGGTGCAGAATATAGAATAAGGAGTCCGTATGAAATTCATAAATATAGGCTTTGGAAATATGGTGTCGGCAGGCAGAATAGTAGCTATAGCCGCACCCGACTCAGCTCCTGTAAAGAGGCTTGTACAGGATGCCAGAGAGGACGGCAGAGTTATCGACGTCTCCTGCGGCAGACGCACCCGTGCCGTTATCATTACCGATTCCGACCACGTTATACTGTCGGCGATACAGAGCGAGACTATAACAAACCGTCTGTCCAGCGATGATATCTCCGTAACAGATGACGAGGATGAAGAGGAATAATTCACAAAGAATAAGATTATCCGGAAAGGAAGAAAAAATGATATACCCTACTATTGAACAGCTTACAAAAGGAAACTTCAACCGCTACGAGCTTGTAGTCGGAGTTGCGAAGGGCGCTCGTATCGTTACAGACGAGTACGTTGAGATGAGAGCAAAGGCTCAGAGGATGATCGAGAATCACGAGACCGAGAAGACTCTCGCAACGCTTATCGATCCCGAGTATAAGGATCAGAAGGCGGTAAAAATAGCGATTGCAAAGCTTGAAAGAGGCGAGTTTAAGCTCGTCAAATAAAACGTAAATAAAGGACGAAAAAAGGGGGACGGGATATGTATAGAATTTGCAGCGTGCATATTTTGGACGTTCCGTACCACCTTGACCGTCCGTTTGATTATCTGTGCGGCTCTCTTGACTTGTGTAAGGGCTCCATTGTGAAGGTCCCGTTCGGCCGTGCGGATAAGCTGAGGCTCGGTGTCGTCGTCTCCGTCACGGATACGCTTAAGCCGCCCTCGGAAAAGATTAAGCCCGTGCATTCCGCTCCTTGCGCAAATTTTGCTCTTAGCGAGGAGATGCTCGGGCTATGCTTGTTTATGAAGGATTATAACCTTTGCACGCTCGGAGAGGCGGTCAGGACAGTGACCCCACCGGGCGCATTCTCGGAGAACGAGAACGTTAAGTATTCGAGGACACTCTCGCTTCTTGTATCTAAGGAAGAAGCGGCGGCTTTGCTTACTCTTAGCGGACGCTCCGGTATACGAAGTGAAGGGCAGAGGCAGATTATCAGATATCTTATGGATATCGGCAGCGCTGATGACTCGCTGGTAAAGAGATTGCCGGGCGTAAGCTCAGCTCACATTTCCGCCCTGAGGGATAAAGGGATAATCGCATCGCTTGATAAAGAAGCCTTGCGCAATCCGTATAAGGAATATTCACGTACGGGGGATAAAAGCGAGATAGTGCTCAGCCGTGCTCAAGATACAGCGTACGTCACTATCAGTCGCCTTTACTCATCCGATAAGGCAGAGGCTGCGCTTCTCTACGGCGTCACCGGCAGCGGAAAAACCAAGGTTATAATGAAGGCGATAGACCGCACGCTCGAGGACGGTAAGACGGTAATAATGCTTGTACCGGAGATTTCGCTCACCCCGCAGACAGTAAGCATTTTCTGCCGCCGATACGGGGAGAGGGTGGCTGTAATTCATTCATCACTCTCAAACGGTGAGAGACTCGATGCGTATCGAAGGATTAAAAGAGGCGACGTCGACCTCGTTATCGGCACACGCTCCGCTATATTTGCTCCCTTGAATAACATCGGTATGATAGTTATAGACGAGGAGCACGAGCATACGTATAAGTCGGAGAGCGACCCGAAGTACCACGCCAGAGATATTGCGGCATACCGATGCGCAAAGCACTCTGCTCTTATGCTCTTAGCCTCTGCGACACCGTCGCTCGAGAGCTTCTACAAAGCAAAGCAAGGGGTGTACACCCTCGTTCCTCTCAGAGAGCGGTACGGCGGATTTAAGCTGCCGACAGCCTTGATAGTTGATCTGAGAGAGGAGCTCAGACTCGGAAACACGTCTTCGATAAGTGCAAGACTCCTGAGCTCTCTAAAAAGCGTGAAGGAAAGGGATGAGCAGGCGATACTGTTTCTTAACCGAAGGGGATACAGCACGCAGATAAGCTGTAAGGAGTGCGGAGAGGTTCTCTCGTGCCCGAGGTGCTCTGTGTCGCTGACCTATCATTCGGACAGGGGCGGTAAGCTTTTGTGCCACCTTTGCGGTTACAGTGAGAAAACTCCGAGGGTGTGTCCATCCTGCGGAGCGGATAAGCTTTCCTTCTTAGGCTTTGGAACGCAAAAGCTCGAGGGCGAGCTCTCGAGATATCTTCCCGATATGCCGCTTATGCGTATGGATGCGGACACCACGTCGGGTAAGCTTGCGTACGACAGGATGCTGGAAGAGTTCAGAGCGGGAGGCGCGGATATACTTCTCGGCACTCAGATGGTTGCGAAGGGGCACGATTTTCCGAAGGTTACGCTTGTCGGAGTAGCTCTTGCCGATACTTCTCTTTACGTCAGCGATTTCAGAGCTGCGGAGCGCACCTTCTCGTTGCTTACTCAGGTTATAGGCAGAGCAGGGCGTGTGAGCGATAACGGTATCGCCGTTATACAGACCTTCTCGCCGAATAATGAGACTATAAGACTCGCTTGTAAGCAGGATTACGACAGCTTCTATGAGGGTGAGATAGCAATAAGGCGTGAGCTTTCCTATCCGCCGTTTTGCGATATGGTGCAGCTTACTGTTACCGCAGACAGCGAGAGTGATGTTGCACAAGCATCGCAGAAGCTATCGGATAGAATTATAGATAAGGTCAAGAATGAATATAAAAATCTGCCCTTCGTGATATACGGACCGTTCGAAGCGCAGGTTTATAAATTAAATGATAAGTACAGGATGCGAATGGTTGTAAAATGCAGACTTACTAAGGACACCCGACGTCTTTTCGGCGAGCTTCTCTCGGAGTTCGGCAAGGAGCGAGGTGCGGTGCTTACCGTAGACCTTTCGCCGCTGTCGGTTTAACGTTGAATTTTGAAAGGAAAATTAAAATGGCAAAGCTGAGAATACTTAAGTTTGGAGACCCTACGCTCAGAAAGGTTGCAAGACCTGTAGATGAAATTACTCCGAGAATATGCACTCTTTTAGACGATATGATAGAGACTATGAGAGCGGCGGAGGGGTGCGGATTGGCAGCACCCCAGGTAGGTGTTTTGCGCAGAATTGCGGTTATAGAGGTTGAGAGCGGAGTTGTATACGAGCTTATCAATCCGAAGATAATAGCTTTCAGCGGCACTCAGGAGGAGCAGGAGGGCTGCCTATCAAATCCCGGCAAAGCAGGCATAACAAAGCGCCCGAAGAGCGTCACCGTCAGAGCTATGAACCGCAAGGGTGAAACCTATGAGCTCACCGGCTCAGACCTTCTTGCCAGAGCTATATGCCACGAGTGCGATCATCTTGACGGAAAGCTTTACGTGGACGTGCAGATCAAGTCCGTAGAGGAATAAGCGAGGTTTTTGATGAAAATAATGTTTATGGGCACGCCCGAGATTGCCGCAACCTGTCTCAAGCATTTGATAAGCTGTGAGATTGTACCCTGCGCCGTTGTTACGGGAAAGGATAAAGTAAGAGGAAGAGGAAACACACTGACTCCGACGCCGGTAAAGTCGGTCGCCTGTGAATTCGGTATACCCGTCTACACCCCCGATACGCTTCGTGACGAGTCGTTTATGGAATTGCTGAGAGAGACGGCGCCCGACTTGATTATAGTTGTTGCATATGGAAAGATATTGCCGAAAAACGTTCTTGACTTTCCGATCTACGGCTGTATTAACGCCCACGTTTCACTCCTTCCGAAATACAGGGGAGCTGCGCCGATGCAGAGAGCAATAATGTGCGGCGAGAAGGAGACGGGCGTCACCGTTATGTATATGGATGAGGGGCTTGATACCGGCGATATATTGCTAAATGAAGCATTCCCGATAGCAGCTGAGGATGATTTTGAGGCGGTGCACGATCGCTCCGCTGAGCTCGGCGGCAGGCTGCTCGTAAGAGCCGTAGAGCTTATTAAGTCGGGTAGCGCTCAGCGCATACCTCAGAACGACAGCCTTGCTACCTATGCCGCAAAGATTGAGAAGGCGGATTGCAAAATTGATTTTACAAAATCTGCACGTGAGCTTGATTTTATTATCAGAGGTGTAACCCCCATACCCGGAGCTTTTGCATATCTTGAGGGCAAAATGCTGAAGATAAATAAGGCTGCGCCGACCTGTGGAAAGGGTCAGCCCGGCGAGGTTATTGACGCAGACCAGAAGGGGGCGGGATATTTCACCGTTGCTTGCGGTGACGGAGCTCTCAGAGTCAGCGCCGTTATACCCGAGGGAAAGGGTAAAATGAGCGCCGGAGATTTTCTCCGAGGCAGAAAAATTAAAGTAGGAGATATTCTTTTATAATGGATCCTTTGTACCTTTTGTTTATTGCAGCACTACTCTTTTCGATTGTTATGCAGTTTAAGGTCTCGTCCACGTTTAATAAATATTCACGTGTTCCGTCGGGTGGCGGAAGGACGGGCGCAGAGGTAGCCAGACGTATACTCGATGCGCACGGTCTCTTTCACATCAGAATCGAACGCATTGGCGGCAATCTTACCGATCACTATGACCCGAGGGCAGGAGTTCTCAGACTCTCCGAGGGCGTTTTCGGTATGACGTCAGCGGCGGCGGTCGGCGTTGCCGCACACGAGGTTGGACACGCCATACAACACTCAGAAGGGTATAAGCCGGTAGTAATCAGAACTAAGCTCGTTCCCGTCGTTACCTTTGCTTCTAGATTTTCTTGGATAGCAATATTGCTGGGAGTTCTTATTATCGCTCTTAATGAGGTGCTGGGTAAATACGTACTGTTTGCCGGCATTGTGCTTTTTGCAGCTACTACACTGTTTCACCTGGTCACTCTTCCTTGCGAGGTTAATGCATCGAAGAGGGCGCTCCTTGAGCTGGAGCTTTCGGGATGGTATAACAAATCAGAGCTTTACGGAGCGAAGCAGGTGCTTTCTGCGGCGGCTATGACCTACGTTGCATCTCTTGCTGTTTCCTTGATTCAGCTTCTGCGCTTGCTGTCTCTTTTGGGCAGGGGCAGAAGGTAATTTTTTCATCGGAAAAATACGAAAGGCTTGTGTATGACCATACGAGAAATAGCATTATCCTTACTAGATGAATATGAAATCGGCGGTAAATATGTAAATCTGTCTCTTAAAAGTCATCTGACCGATGGACTCGTAAAGGAGGAGCGGGCGTTTTTGACCGTGCTCGTCTATACCGCAGTCGAGCGCAAGCTGACTTATGACTACTATGTTTCGTCTATATCCAAAAGAGGCTCGAAGGATATAGACGTTCATACTCTTAATATTCTGAGGCTCGGTATGGCTCAGCTCCTTCACGTTAAGTCTGTGCCTGCTTACGCCGCCGTCAACGAGACGGTTAAGCTCGGACGTCATAAAGGAGAGCGTGCCTTTGTAAACGGCGTGCTCCGCGCTGCGGTGCGGCTTATTGAGCGAGATGAATTGCCCTTGCCCGAGCGTGAGAAAAATCTTCCGAGGTATCTTTCCGTGCTTTACTCCTTCCCCCTGAAGACGGTGAAGCACTTTGTGTCTTTGATAGGAGAGGGCGAAACCGAGAAGCTTCTTGCGGCGTTCAACGAGAGTTCCTATACCGATATTACGGTCAACACACGTAAAATATCAAGAGAGGAGCTTTCAAGCGGACTTTTACAGTACGGTATCAATTCATCTCTTTCGGATAGATCAATGTATTCTATGAGAGTTTCGGGCTCGTTCAATCCGGAGAAGATAGATGAGTTTCGTAAGGGATTGTTCTTTGTTCAGGACGAAATATGCTCGGTTGCCATAGACGCTCTCGAACTTCGTGAAGGTGATAGCGTTGTCGACGTATGCTCAGCGCCCGGTGGTAAGAGCTTTGCATCTGCTATCAGAGTCGGTGATGGCGGAAGCGTGCTCGCATTGGACCTTCACGAAAGCAAGCTTTCACTTATCGAGAGCGGCGCAATGAGGCTTGGACTGAACAATATTAAGGTTTTCGAAAGAGATGCTAGAGAGCCGGATGAAGCACTTTATTCGGCTTTTGACCGTGTCATATGCGACGTGCCCTGCTCGGGACTCGGCGTTATGGGTAAAAAGCCGGACATCAGATATAAATCTCTGGATGACTGTTCAGAGCTGCCCGAGCTTCAGAAGATAATACTCGCAGAGTCGTCGAAATATCTTAAGACGGGCGGGATCCTTGTGTATTCCACCTGTACTCTGAATCCCGATGAGAACGAGCGGGTAGTTGAGGAGTTTTTGAAAAATCATCCGGAATTTGAGGCTGAGGATTTTGCCCTCGGGGATATCGTTTCCGAAAGAGGTATGTTTACCGCATATCCTCACAGGCACTTTACAGATGGCTTCTTTATTTCAAAACTAAGAAAAATAAGGTGAAATGATGTACTGTACATATAACGGTAAAGCTGATCTTTACTCGATGCTTCCGGAGGAGCTGACAGAGTTTTTCGTCAGCCTCGGAGAGCCTCGCTTCAGAGCAAAGCAGATATTCCCGAGACTGCACGACGGAACGCCTCTTTCCGAATTTACCAATCTTTCAAAGAAGCTGAGACAGGAGCTTTCGGAACTGACCGTTGACACGCTCCCGAAGGTAGAAAAAAAGCTGGTATCAAAGCTAGACGGTACGATAAAGTATCTTTTCCGCCTTCACGACGGAGAGTGTATAGAGAGCGTTTTTATGCGCTATAAGCACGGGAATACCCTGTGCATCTCCAGTCAGGTCGGATGCCGTATGGGCTGTCGCTTCTGCGCATCCACCATCGGCGGAAAGGTGCGTGACCTTCTGCCCTCTGAGATGCTCGGTCAGATTATATCCGCATCTCGTGATACGCAGGAGAGGGTCTCTAATGTAGTTATGATGGGTATAGGCGAGCCGCTTGATAACTTTGACAACGTGGTGCGCTTTTTACGCCTTGTAAATCACGAGGACGGCTTGAATATAGGATACCGTCATATATCTCTTTCTACCTGCGGAGTCGTTACGGGTATAGACAGACTGGCACAGATCGACCTTCCGATAACCTTGTCTATCTCTCTTCACGCCGCCACCGATGAGAAGCGCTCGGAGATAATGCCTATTAATAATAAATGGAAAATTAAGGATTTGCTCGATGCCTGTGTCAGATATTATAAGACTACCGGCAGGCGCATCTCCTTTGAGTACACGCTTATCCACGGAAAAAATGATTCGAGTACCGACGCCGAGGAGCTTGCGGGGGTGTTGAAGAATGCGTTCAAGGGTACGGGTGCGCCTATTCACGTTAATCTCATACGTGTAAATGAGGTTAAGGAGACCGAGTTCAAGCAGGGAAGCACCGAGAGTGCATATTCCTTTGCATCGACACTTGAGTCGCTCGGCTGTGTCGCAACGGTAAGACGCAGGCTCGGCTCCGACGTTAATGCGGCGTGCGGTCAGCTTAGAAGGAAGTCTATTGGCGACTGATTTTGCCCGAGATAAATATCTTTAAGGAGTATACTTTGATAAATAAGTTAAAAGGAAAGGTAGTTAAGGGTCTTGGCGGCCTTTATGACGTAGACGTCTTTGACGGCAAGGGCAGAAGCCGTATGGCGTGCCGTGCGAAGGGAATCCTGAAAAGGGATGAGGAAAAGGTTCTTGTCGGAGATGCGGTTACCGTATCCATAGATGAGGATACTCCCGACGGCATTGTCATATCTGAGATTTCTCCACGCAGAAATTCGCTCATCAGACCCCCTCTTGCAAATCTTGATTATCTTTTTATAGTATTTGCGTCCAAAAAGCCGATGCCCGTCACCGAGACGGTGGATAAGCTTATAGCGATAGCGGAGCACAACAATATAGAGCCGATAGTAGTTATCACAAAGAGCGACCTTGATTCATCCTATGCGGAGCAGCTGTATAAGATTTACAGCACAGCGGGCTTTGATACCTTCATCACCTCTACGGCGAGCGGTGAAGGCGTTGACTCGCTTTTCGTATATCTGAGAGATAAGCTTAAGGGCGGAAGGATAGGCGCATTTGCTGGAGCGTCCGGCGTAGGTAAGTCGACACTCATAAATTCGCTCTTTCCGTCTCTTTCTCTTGCAACCTCGGAGATATCTAAGAAGATAGAGAGAGGAAAGCATACTACAAGGCACGTTGAGCTTTATGCGATAGATGAAGGGGTGGATTGCGGATATCTTGCGGATACTCCCGGATTTTCGCTTATAGATTTTTCACGCTTCGATTTCTTTACTCTGGAAGAGCTCTCATATACATTCAGAGAGCTGCGTGAATACCGTGGGAAATGCAGATACCAGGATTGCAATCACGTGGGCGAGGGGAGCGAGGATTGTGCCGTCGCTCGTGCAAGCGAGCTGGGCTTGATTGCTCCCAGCCGACTTGAGTCATACAGAAGTATATACAGAGTGCTTAAAAATAAAAACAATTACGAGTAACCTTAAATAAAAAGGAGAGCGATATGAGGCTGTTTGCAATGAGGCACGCTGAGACTACTGTCGGAGATACTGTTTCGCAAAGAGGAAGACGTCAGGCTGCGCTGAGCGCCGAGCATCTTAAAAGTCTGGGGTTCTCGGGCAGAATATATACAGAGCCGAGTGCGGTATGTAAAGAGACTGCGGCGATTATGTCTTCAAGTCTTGGTAAAGTTTGTAAGATAAAGCGGTTTTTCGACGGCTTTCTTCTGCCTGATTTGTCATCGTCTCGTATCGAATATAAGGAAAACTCAGAGCGGGTGCACAGAGATATGAAGTATCCGTTTGAGTGGGCATCGACCGAAGCAATAAATAAGGCTGTTTCCGATTTTAGGTCGAGTGTTGAGGGAATTATGGCGGATGATAGAGGCGACGTCCTCTTCATTCTTTGCACAGCTACTTACAGCTCGCTTTTGGAGCTATACCATCCGGAGGTGTATTATCATACACGGGTTCCGAATTGCGCTCTAAGCCTCGTTTACACCGATACCGGTGAGCAAACCTACGGATATAATACCGACCATCTTCCAACGGAGCTTTTGAGCGATAACTCCGTTGATTATTCCGAGATTATTTCATCTGCACGTAAGGCTTTTTACTGCGGAGAGAGATTCTTTGAGGGCGTGCCTCGTGAGAAAAGAGTTTTGCATATAGGAGACACTCCTTTTTGCGCTTACCCTGCATATAAGGAGCTCATAGAGCGACTCAAGCCCGGAGTTATCATCCATACAGGCGACCTTTCGGATGAGGCAAAGGCGGGCAGATACGAGCAGGATAAGCCGAGATGACTTTCCCGAGTGCCTCGGCTTCTTGATATTTTGAGCTCTTCCGGAGCGAGGATTATTATCGTCCCCGGGAACAATGACGTTGAAGAGTATCTCGATTCACCCGAGCGTGACTTTGAGTTCTGTCCGAGGAATACGGTTATCGAGCTTATGGGGAAGAGAGTTTGTCTTTGCCACGAGCTTTCGCGTATAGATCCGGATATAAGTGCTGATATCTATTTGTACGGGCACGGAGTGAGAGGGGAGAGACATACACCCTTCGCAAATGAGGAAAACGGAAGATTGTATTTTAATGCATCGTGGGGTCCGTCCTTGCATATAGCGGATGAGGATAAGCATACAGTGCTTCCTTTAATTGAGTTATAAAAACTGTCCGAAGGAATAAAAACCGCAGGCAGATAAAAAATTGATTATTTTTTAAAAAAGGCTTGACATTTGATTCTTGTTTGTGTATAATACCATAGGTATCCTAAGACAGCAGGTTCCGGTAAAAGCGATGAGCTTTCCTGCCGAGGTGAGAATAACTTAATAATTATGCGCTCCTTTTGCGCATTCTTTTACGTTGTCCTTTCTCGGTTTATGGCTTGGCTGTTTATCGGAAAAGGATTTTTTTATTGAAATTTTTATGGAGGTGGAACAAAGATGCCTAGTAATAAGGTTCTTGAGGAAAAGAAACAGGTCGTAGAATCACTTGCAGCTAAGATGCAGACCGCTGCTTCGGGCGTGCTTGTGAAGTACGAGGGCATTACAGTTGCAGAAGACACCGCACTCCGTGCAGCACTTCGTAAGGCAGGCGTTGAATACGCCGTTATGAAGAATACCCTCACGGGTAGAGCTTGCGATATGGTAGGCTACGGTGATATGAAGCAGTATCTCTCCGGTATGACAGCTATTGCTATCAGCCAGGATGATCCTATTGCTCCTGCAAAGATTATGAAGGAATTCCAGGACAAGGTTAACAGCTTTGAGATTAAGGCCGGCTTCGTTGACGGCGGCGTAATCGATAAGGCAGGTGTTGAGTCCCTTGCGGCTACTCCTTCTAAGGAGGTTCTCATTGCTAAGGTAATGGGTAGCCTTATGTCTTCTCTTTACGGTCTTGCTTATGTTCTTCAGGCTAAGATTGATAAGGAAAATGAAAACGGCGGCGAGACCGCTGAGGCTCCCGCAGAGGCTTAATTCTGCATAATAATTAAATTCTGAATAATTTTGGAGGATAATAAAAATGAACGAAAAGACTACACAGATTCTTGACCTTGTAAAGGGTCTTACCATTCTTGAGCTCGCTGATCTTGTAAAGGCTCTTGAGGAGGAGTTCGGCGTTTCCGCAGCTCCCGTAGCAGCAGCAGCTCCCGCAGCAGGCGCAGCAGCTCCCGCAGCTGAGGAGAAGACCGAGTTCGACGTTGTTCTTAAGGCAGCAGGCGCAAGCAAGCTTAACGTTATTAAGGTTGTTCGTGAGCTTACCGGCCTTGGACTTAAGGATGCTAAGGATCTCGTTGAGGGCGCTCCCAAGACTATCAAAGAGGGCGTTTCCAAGGACGAGGCAGAGAAGGTTGCTGAGCAGCTCAAGGCAGCAGGCGCTGAGGTTGAGGTTAAGTAATTTTCCCTTCCATAAAGAAAAATGTGACCACCTGCTGGTCACATTTTTTTTATTTTCTCGCTTTGATGAGCCTGCGCTCTTTTAAGTAGGCGTTCCTCACGGTGCTTAAGAACTTTTGCACTCTCTCGGATTGATAATCCCTGTACGACCACGGGAGCTTGTGCCAGGATCCTCTTGCATAGAAGAGGGTCAATTCTGTATATATACCGTCCTCTAACGGTATTCTGAAGCCCGCCACCTTGGTTGTGGCGAGCATAAGCCTGCCGTGATTGATAAACCCGGGGTCGAGGTTTATTTTTCTGTTTCCGTCGACAGAGAGCTTAGCCTCAAAGGAGTTTGTCAACTTCTTTATTTCCGCCTGTCTTGACGGGTCGACGAGAGTCTTGAAGCTCAGTATAACCCTTTGCCCCTCACCGCCGAGCTCCGAGTCGTAATAGGTAGAGAATTCCTTTGAGAATGAGAAGTGCTCGCTCTCATAGTCAATTTCTCCGAAGGCGTCCTTAAGCATCGCCATAGCCTCGTCATATACGTCGACGTCGTTGTATATAACGCCGACTATCAGCTTTTCAAATTCAAAATCACTTACCGCACCCATACCTATCTCCTTTGCTACAATTATACCAGAGCTTACCGTATAAGTCAATAATTCGCTATATTTTGGAATCGAAAAAAAGGAGAAAACGGTTGATTTTCGCCCGAATTTAATGTATAATATAACTTGATTAATAGGAATTTTTCCGGAAAGCGAAGTTATAAGGATGAAAAAACTTCTTTTGCCGATTTTACTTTCGCTTCTCGTGCTTTCTCTCGCCTTCTTGTTCTCATCCTGCTCGCTCGATAAGAGATGCGAGCACGTATATGACGAGGGCGAGGTTATAAGAGAAGCGGATTGCGAGCGCGGCGGAGTAACAAAATATACTTGCACCATTTGTGGTGAAAGCAAGACGAGCGTCACCTATGCGCTTCCTCACAGATATTCGGATAGGTGGAGCAGTGACGGGGATCGACACTGGCATAATGCTCTTTGCGAGCATCTAGCTGAAATAACAGATACCGCTGCGCATAAGTTCGCTGACGGACTTTGCACGACCTGCGGTATACCCGAAATTGCGAAAGGACTTGACTACGAGATGAATCCGGACGGTAAAACTTATACGGTTATCGGGTTCGGAGATTATGTCGGTACTAAGGCTACCGTGGCGAAGAATCGCAACAGTGGTGAGATTGTGGCTGTGGGGGCAGGCGCTTTCGAGAATACCGAGGGCTTGGAGATTATTTGCCTTCAGCAATATATAGTAAGCATCGGTGACAGGGCTCTTGCAGGGTGCGAGGAGCTTAAGACGGTTCAGTTTGCTTCTACGTTAACCTATCTTGGCGACGAGGCTCTCGATGGATGTACCTCTCTTTCGACCATCCGCTTTATAGGTACGGTTGCAGAGTGGAATGCGCTCCCGAAGGGAGAGAACTGGGACAGAAATACAGGAGATTATACCGTGCTTTGTAACGACGGAGACGTAGCAAAGCAATGAAAAAAGCTCTCGGCTATCTTTTTGATGGCCGAGAGCTTTTTGCTAAAATTAATTATAAATATTGAGAGATAAGTATCTGTCAGCGCCGTCGGGAAGTATTGTAACAAAGGTCTTATTCTCAAATTCGGCAAGCTTTGCAAGACGTACCGTAGCTGCGAGCGCCGCACCGCCGGAGATTCCTACCGCTATACCTTCTTTCTTGCCGAGCAATCTTGAGAATTCTACCGCCTCGTCGTAGGATACCTTCTCTATGATATCTATAATGTCGGTGTTTAACACAGAAGGTATAAAGCCTGCGCCGATACCCTGTATGCCGTGCGGATTTGCACTCTCGCCCGAGAGCACGGCGGATTCCTTCGGCTCTACTCCGACGATAACTACCTCAGGTCTTCTGTTTTTCAGATATTCGCCTACTCCGGTAATCGTACCGCCTGTGCCTACGCCTGCCACAAGGACGTCTACAGCTCCATCGGTATCCTCGTAGATTTCAGGGCCGGTGGTTTTTTTATGTGCATCCGGGTTTTTTAAATTCTCAAACTGTCCGGCTATTACAGCGCCCGGAATCGATGATTTTAGACGGCTCGCCTCCTCAATAGCGCCCTTCATTCCGTTCTTACCGTCAGTCAGAACGACTTCTGCGCCGTATGCATACAGCATCTGCCGTCTTTCCATAGACATTGTGTCGGGCATTACTATTATAGCTCTGTATCCTCTTTCGGCACATATAGCGGCTATACCTACTCCCGTGTTTCCCGACGTAGGCTCGATTACCGTGCCGCCCGGTGTCAAATCACCGCGCTCTTCGAGGTCTGTAATGATATTGAGGGCAACTCTATCCTTTATACTTCCCCCGGGATTTAAAAATTCCGCCTTAACCAATAGGGTACAGTTTATATCGAACAATTTTTCAATGTTTTTTATACGCACGAGCGGCGTCTTACCGATAGTCATACTAATAGAATCGTAAATTCGCATAAAATCAACTCCTTTATCTTTATTATATACCAATATCACAGTAAAATCAATATAAATCGGGTAGCCCGAAAAAAGATAGAACATATAATGATATAGACAGATGCTTTATAGCATTCTGTATATACAAAAAAGGACGAGAAAATATGGAAAGAAACCTAAATGGATTTCCTGAGGCAGGGAATGGATGCAATGCGAATGAGGCTATGTCGCTCGGCGATAAGCCTCTTGCGTATGCCTATGTTCCTATCCAGAGCTTCAGAATGATGTATCCCGTATCCGATGCCCTATCTCACGGTACTCTGTTTGAGGAACTGTATAAGCCTATGGAGGTGTACGGTAATGAATAGAGACGAACTTATGAGAAAAATCCAGGAGTATTCCTTCGCTGTGTGTGAATTGGAGCTTTTCCTTGATACTCACCCTGAGTGCAAGGCGGCGTATGAGAAGTATACGAGCCTTTTGCCCGAGCTTGAGGCACTTACCGATGAGTACGAGAGAATGCACGGCCCTATCAGAGCAAAATGCGCTAAAGAAGGCTGGAACTGGATAAACGGACCTTGGCCGTGGCATACCGGCGACGAGGTAAAAATAAATTGCAAAGGCGAGAGGGTAAAATAATATGTGGATATATGAGAAAAAACTGCAATACCCCGTAAAAATTAAAAATCCCAATGCCCGCCTTGCAAGTATGATTATAGATGCACTAGGCGGACCTGACGGAGAGCTGGGCGCAGCAACGAGATACCTCAATCAGCGCTTCAGTATGCCTAAAGGTAAGATTATAGGCATTTTAACCGACGTTGGAAGCGAGGAGCTCGGGCACGCCGAGATTGTGGGCTCGATTATATATCAGCTTACGAGAAACCTTACTAAGGATGAAATAATTGCAGGCGGATTTGATAAGTATTATATCGGTCACGGTACGGGTGTATTCCCGTGTGCGGCATCCGGCGAGCCCTTCTCGGCATTTGCAATTTCATCTAAGGGAGATGCTCTTTCGGATCTCAACGAAGACCTGGCCGCTGAGCAGAAGGCAAGAGTGACCTACGATAACATTCTCCGCCTCTCGGATGACCCTGACGTAAACGATGTAATAAAATTCTTAAGGCAGAGAGAAATAGTTCACTATCAGAGATTCGGCGAGGCGATGCGTGCTTTAACCGAATAAGTGGGTTTTTGCTAATAACTATTTACAAAAACAAGGTATCGGAGCCGTTTTTTGAGCTCCGGTACCTTGTTTTTTTGTTCTGTTTTTTTAATATAGCGCAATATCGACAGATAAAACGTAAGAGTCGTTTTCTCTCGTAATTTGTTTTACAGAAATATCTCCACCTGCGCATTTTGTAGCGCTGACGTATGAAATATCGAGTATAAGGTCGAGCGTGAACGGATGGTTTTGACCATCAATACTAATTTCGCAATAGCATATCACTTGGCACGCTGCTTTGTTTTGCGGAAGCGAGATGCCGCCTCTTGTTATTATTGGCCTTGTCTCTGTTACTGCAAAGGCTGAGAACACGGGGATATCGCTTTTCTTGCCCTTCGGGAAACACAGCTTGGTATGCCAAAGATGTTTCTTTCCTCTTTTTATATGATTTTTGAGTGTTGCTGAGAGTGTGTAACGGTTCTTTGCGTGGAGAATGGGCGTACCCATATGCACAAGACGCATCATACGCTCTTTTTCCGATTCTGTATCTAGGTATACAGCCTCTTTTATCAGCTTGTGTACGTCTATATCAGAGATATCAAAGCCGTCAAAGCGGCATAGCCTCTTATACGTTTCACTGTTTTCGCTGTAAGTGGGCTTGTCGTTATCAGGCGCATTTTCCATACCGTATTTGCAAAGTGCCAACGCATATAGATTCTTCTTTTCGGAATATTTACGTCCGAGCGAGAATTCCAGAGCCATATCCAGAACGTAAGCTAGGGATTCGCCCGAGTACGTTACGTATTCGTAAGCGCACCTGAGCCAAAAATCTCGCCATATATCTATGTCGTGCATTTTTGCGACGTCGTAAAAATGCTTAACCTTTTTACTATCAAACTCCTGTATGTTGCCCGAAGAACCCGAGAAGGATTTAAGCGCTGACAACTCGCAGATATCGAGGCGGGATAAGAGATTTGATGAGTCGTCTTCAACGTCTGCGCCCAGTCTTAAAAGACATCCGATAACGTAGAGACGCTCGTATTCTGCATCTAATGAAGAAATTCTTTCTAATATTTTCTTTACATCATCTGCTTTATGTGAGATGGCGGCTGTCTTAATCGCATATAGAAGAAGCGCTTCCTTCGCTTGTAAATCGTTATTTGATTTCTCACCGCAGAGAACCGCATCGGCAAAAGTGTATAATTCGGGCGGATAACCCCTCTTTGCTATGCATTCAATAAGTCTGTTCGCCGCAAGGAGACTCGAGCATTCGCATCCGAGGCAGATAAAGTATATGAGAGAATCGTATGTCTTGTCTTCACCGGAATTAAATAAAAGTTCGATAAGCTCTTCTATAGAGTCCAAATCCCCGGATTCGGCTTTATCTATTTTTTCGAACAGGTCGTCCGTCGGCTCTATAATGTCGAATATGTCGCAAGGGCAGTCAGAAATACTGCGTAGCGTTTCTTTAAGAATTGCTTCCTTTGATTTTCTCGCCATAAGAACTTATCCCCTTTTTTAGGTGATTTGTTTTGAGAACATTATATACTGCTATACATTTTAACATATCTGAAATCAAAACGCAAGTCATAATTCGACAAATTGTACAAAATGCAGAGCAAACGGTTAGAAGTGTGAACAAAAAACAAATAAACTTTGTACAAAATGCATAAGAGAACTTTATAAAATAAGACAGTCCGTGCGAAATGGCGGGTAAAATTCCATTCGCACGGACTGCCTTATTTTATAAGCTGTTCGAGCTTGCATCTTTTTAATACGTAATAAAGCGAGCTGCCGAGGATAAGGGCACTGATAAGCTCTCCGAGTCCTACGGTCATAACGAGAAACCAGTAGCCTCTTGGTTCGCCGTATACCTTGATTAGTATGAGAGGAACGATAAAGGCATTTGATAATAGGGTGGGAATCGTTGCCAGCCATTTCAGTCTATGCCCGACTTTTCGGAAGGGAAGCGCCAGCACAGCGCCGATGAGCGTCGCAAGGCTTCCGAAAACCACGTCCCACGGAGCGCTTGATGTGAGTATGTTTCCGAGTACACAGCCTACGTAAAGCCCCGGCACCGCCTCGGGAAAGAATAACGGCAGAATACACAATGCTTCGGACAGCCTTACTTGAATGGCGCCGCTCGACAAGCCGACCATACCCGATATTCCTGTGAGCAGTACGTACAGCGCCGCCGTCATTGCGGCTCTTGCGAGATATAGAACCCCGCTTTTTCTTGTTGCTTTTTTCATTTTTGTCTCCTTTAGTTTTGTTTTTTTGCCGATATCGGCTGGGTGAGGAAGGTCTCGAACTCACCAACGTGTATTCTACCATAACCGGTGTGAAAAATCAAGAGTAAAACATTAATCTCCGATATATAAAAAATAATTCCAACGTTTCCTTTATAAAGCAAAAATAGAAGCTATTTAAAGTATATTTCTTTATTTACCAATATTTCAGAGTAGCGTTTTTATCTATTATAGATTACAATGTTTATGAGAATAAAAAACGAGGTGTTTTGATTTATGGATTTTCTTCTTATCGGCCCTACAAAGCTTAAGGTAGTTATAAACAAAGATGAAGCGCAGGAGCTCGGAATAGTCGAGCGAGAGGGTGAGTACGATAACGCCACGGTGAGAGTTGCCCTTGCATCAATCTTAAAGAGCGCTGAGGAGTGTGTCGGCTTTACAGTAGGCAAAGAGCAGGTCTTGGTTCAGCTATATCCTACGGAAGCAGACGGGTGCGAGCTTTTTGTGACCAGACTTTTTAGCCTGTCTGATAAGGATAGAAAGAGGCTTTTGAGCAATGATTGCCTCAGTACATATACCGGTGCGGAGCGACTTTATAGATTTGACTCGCTTGACTCGCTTATCGGAGCGGCGCGTGCGGTTTTCGATCGTAGCGGAGAGTGGGATGTGTATTCGCTCGACGGTGCATATTACGTGAGCTTTACAGAGCACAGCGTAGACGGATTTTCAGATTTTTGTATTATATCGGAGTATGCAACGAACGAAAAGAGCCTGCCTCTTTCCGTTATAGCAGAAAGAGGCAGGCTGCTTTGTCAAAAAAACGGTATAGCCGTTTTTTCTTCGCTTTAGAATTATTCGTCGGTGTGGTCTATCATTATCTGGAAGTATTTTGTAAACCTACCCTCGTCTACGTACTCCTCGAACATTTCGAAGCCGCACTTTTCGAAGACTCTGCAGGATGCTTCGTTTTCTGAATACGTATATCCGCCGAGCCCGTATAAGAGTATGAAAAGCGATTCGTATCTTGCGATAATATCATCCATAAACTGTCTGAGCGCTTCGGTAGCTACTCCCTTAGAGCGGTACTCCTTGTTGAATACGCAGAAGTTGAACTCGGCCGTAGGTATGTCGTTACGGCAGCCGAATATGCACCATATGTCACCTACGTGCACCCCGTCTGCCAGAATGGTCTTTCCGTGACTTCTTGCGCCGGGCAGAAGGCTCGCTCTGTAATCCTCAACGGCTTCGTCCTCGGTTTTTGCCTTTAGGGGCAGAAGCCTTTTTATCTCCTCTGTCTGGGTGTTTCTGAAAAATGTTCTAACGCTTTCCTCGCTTCTGTTTCCGAGAGTAATAGTCATTTCAGTTCTCCTTTTCGATATCCTTCATCATATTGACTCGCACTGCGTGTCTGCCACCTTCAAACTCAGCACCGAGGAAGCTGTCTACTATCTCCTCGGCAAGGCATACTCCTATTACTCTTGCACCGAGGCAGAGCACGTTTGCATCGTTATGAGCCCTTGTCATCTTTGCCGAGTAGGTGTCGGAGCACAGAGCGGCCCTTATACCGTTGTACTTGTTTGCGCACATGGACATACCTATTCCCGTACCGCATACGAGAATTCCGAAGCTACCGTCGAGGTCTTCAAGCACGCCTTTGCATACTCGGGAGGCAAACTCGGGATAGTGGCAGGATGCCGTGGAATCCGTACCGTAGTCCAAAACCTCATAACCTTTTTCCGTAAGATATGACTTAAGCTCTTCCTTGAGAGGGAATCCTGCGCTGTCAGCGCCTATAATAATTCTTCTCATATTGTGATTCTCCTTTTTCGTTTTCATTCTTCAGCGCTGCGAGCCTTTCACGCTCTGCCTGAGGCACTCTTAAGTAGGTGGGGTTGATGCCTAGGTCGTCTGTGTACTCGCCGGATTTGAATTTTCTTTGCGCAATAAGACCGACGGAATATGCGTTTTCGCATACCAGAAGAGAGGGCGTAGCCTTAAGCTTAACGCCGAGCTTGCAGAGCTCGTCATAGGCTACCTTATATCCGTCGCCGGATAGATAAATATTTTCGTTTTCGTATTTATTAAGCTCGTCGGCAAGTTCGGATATTGCGATGGCTCTGTCGGGCGTAAGTCTTATTAACTCTTCGCCGTTGCTTCTGAACGTAGCTGAATATACCTGTGACCTGCGGGCATCCATACAAGGCACAAGAATACCGTCGAGCGGAACTAGATTCTCAGCCAGAGCTTCAAGCGTAGATACTGCGACACAGGGAATGTTCCTGCCGAAGGCAAGCCCCTTTACCAGCGCCGTACCTATTCTGACTCCGGTGAACGAGCCCGGGCCCACAGTGCAGGCGAGGAGGTCGATTTTTTCGATTCCCAGCTTCAGATTCTTCATCAGATTTTCTGCCATAGGGAGCAGGAGCTCACTCTGCGTCAGTCCGTTATCTATGTTGTACAGCCCGAGGAGCTTCTCGTCGTCCAGCACTGCGACCGAGGCGGCTTTTGCCGTGGAGTCAAATGCAAGCGTAATCATTCCGATTCCCCTTCTTTCTTATCCGATATCTCAATAATTCTTGCGTTTTCGTCATCGCTGCATCTGGATATAGTGACGTATATCGCATCTGCCGGTATATCGTCATCGATGTTTTCGCTCCACTCGGCTATAGAATAACCGTTGGCTGCCACGTAGTCGTCGTACCCTATCGAGAAAAGGTCGTCTGACGAGGATATCCTGTATAAATCAAAGTGATATATATGCACACCGTCGCCCGAGTACTCGTTTACTATCGTGTAGGTCGGGCTTTTCACACCTCTTATACCAAAGTGCGAGGCGAACCCTCGTGTAAACGCCGTCTTTCCTACGCCCATCTCGCCCCGCAGGGCAATGAATGCACGCTTGACTCCGTCAGAGTCGAGCCTTTTCGCAAGATTTTTTCCGATTTCTTCGGTGCTTTCGACACCGTTAACCTTGTAAACCATAATACTTATATTCCCTTAAGATACTCGTCCTTACTCTCGCCTAGAAGGAAGGCGAGTATATCATCATATCTATTCCTGCGTGCCTTTAGTTCAGCTTCACCGATGCTTCGATTTTTTACTGCACGTATTAGCGTGTTTTTCGGCGTGTCGTCCGGGTCGGTCAGCTCAGGCACAGTCACGTCGTACCCGTATGCCGATAGCCTCGCCGCACGGATAGCATCAGTCAGCGTCTCACAGAGTTTGTTTGACAGATGTGCATATTCTGTGACAAAGGATAGCGGCTTTGAATTTATTCTCTTTGATAAATATCTATGACAACATGGGGTAGAGAGTATTACCTCAGCACCGAGCTGTGCGGCGGTATCTATCACGATATCCGTTGCAATGTCGCACGCATGCAGAGATATAACCATATCGGGGATCTCGCCTCCCGGGGTATTTCTCACGTCGTCATATACAAATTTCATCCCTACGAAACCGACCTCACACGCCAGCGCCTGACACCAGTCGATAACGTCACGCTTCAGGTCTATGCCGAGCATTTTTACGTGCTTCTTTTTAATTGCGGTGAGATAGTAATATACCGCAAAGCTGAGATAGCTTTTTCCGCAGCACAGGTCGTATACTATGATTTCATCCTTGCTGCTGAGCTTTGGGTATATCTCCTCGATATGCTCGAGAAAGTGGTTTATCTGTCGGAATTTACCCTGCTTTTTATCGTGCACACGCCCCGACTTGTCGCTTATGCCGAGCTTTTTGAGGAAGTCCTCGTTTCCCGAGAGAATATAGTCCTTCTTCTTGTCCAGAGCCTCGACGGCCTTTACGAAGTCCGGCGCATCACCGTGCATACGTCTCTCGAGCTTTTCTGCGCCTAAGAGAGCCTCTTTCCCCGATGAGGAAATTTTCCACTCCACCTCTCCGAGGGTGGTTATGAGGTTTGCCTGACGGTAATCTCCGAGGAGTGAATCTATGAATGACCCGAGCTCTTCCTTCGTTACGTTTTTGTGCGAGACTGTATTGCCTGGTAAAGAGTATTCAAATGAAATAAAACGCCTTCCTCTGTGGCAGACCAATCTGCCGGACACCTTCATAATCTCGCTTTCGGACGGACGTGAGAAGACGAGCTTCTTTATTATTTCTTTTTCAAATGCGGCATAGATGCTTTCCTTGAGCTTTGCCGTCTTTTCGCTCTTGATATCCGAAGACATAAATCAGTCCTTTTCCTTTTTACCGAACGAAAGCTTGCTCTCCGTCTTGTTTCCGATTCTTTGCAGGTTCCCTCTATGGCACCACACTACAAGTATAGCGATAGTTATGGTAGAAAGAGCCGCAAATACCGGCATAGATGATTCGAACAGCACTGCAAAGAAGCCGTGCAGTATGATAGGGTAGAGCACAGCGCCGATTACAGAGCCGAGAGATACGTATCTCGATACAGCGACGATAGCTACGAAAATGAGAAGCAGGATGAGGAATGGCAGAGGAGTCAAGACGAGTGCCATAGATGCGGTAGCGAGAACACCCTTTCCGCCCTTGAATCCGTAATAAACAGGGAATATGTGACCCATTACCGCCATAAGCCCCGCTATATAGCACATATTGCTTACGCTTATACCCGCAACGTACTGGAATCCAAATACTACACCTGCGACGCATACTGCAATAACGGTTTTCATAAGGTCACCGAGAAGCGTGAGACCTGCCGCTCCGAGCCCGTAATTGCGTAACATATTAGTCATACCTGCATTTTTGCTTCCCTTGGTTCTTATATCCTCTTTATATATGGCTCTGGAAAGTATAATAGCCGAGTTTATACTACCGAGCAGATAACCTATAGCCGCTATGACGATGATACCGGGGATTAATACGTACGGCGGCAGAGCGAGGGTCGCCACCTCGGGGAACAAAACACCCATAATACCCGTATTGAAATTAAACATAGAGTACCTCCCAAATTATCTGTTGGTATAAGTCTTGGCATCGAACAAGATTCGTCGATTCGACAAAACTTCTACAAATAGCATTATACAGTATTTTAAATATAAAGTCAATACTGTAATGTTTCTGATTGCACCCTGCTTGACATTGCGACTCGCCTGTGCTAAAATTACGTTAATAAAAATCGAAGATGGGGCGGCATATGAAGCTTTCACACGTTTTAGAAGAGTACTTCAGAGAAAAGAAAATTGAATATTACGCCACTCTTTCTTATGCCGACCTTCACGAGATAAATTCGGAGATTATGCTGCGCGAGAGCTTTACTCCGAGGAGTGCGATACTATTTCTGATACCCTATTACGTATCGAGCGCAGAGAATCTTTCTATGTATGCAACCTCTCTTGACTATCACCTCGTTATTAGGGAGCTTACAGAGGGGCTGATTTCCCGATTTTCCTCTCTTGCGCCTCAGTATTCGTTTAAGGGCTACGGCGACCACAGTCCCGTTGACGAGTGTCACGCTGCACTTATAGCGGGTCTTGGTATAAAGGGAGACAACGGGCTTATTATAAACGAGAAATACGGCTCATACGTCTTTGTCGCTGACGTTATTTCGGATGCGCCGCCCGAGGAGCTCTCGGCTATATTTCCCGGGCGTATATCCGAATGCAAGCATTGCGGCAGATGTAAGAGCGCTTGCCCGACGGGAATATTGCGTGGCGAGGGGTGCGATTGCCTCTCGTTCATCACCCAGCGTAAGGGCGAGCTTACCGATGAGGAAATTTCTCTTATGAAAGATGTCGGAACCGTCTGGGGCTGTGACGAGTGTCAGGTTTACTGCCCGTATAACCGAGAGCCGATCGTCACACCCGTCGAGTTCTTCCATAGGGAGAGAATAACTCTCTTGACGTCCGATCTTCTTGCCTCTATGGATAAAGCGACGTTTTCAAAGCGTGCCTTCGCCTGGCGAGGCAGAAGGACTGTCGAGCGCAATCTTGATAAGCTTGGCTACTAATCACCCCGACTCCCATAAGAACAATAGCAAAGAGAGATATCTTCTGTCAGTCAAAAAGGACGAGGAATTCGACAATCCCTCGTCCTTTTTGACAAGCGCTGCATTTGAGACTTCAAAGGCAGCCTTTTTTTGCTTTGAGCGCCTTGCTTGACGAATCACAGTGCTTCGGCAAGATCGTAAATGAGTCTCTCTGTCTTTTCCCAGCCGAGACAGGGGTCTGTGATAGATCTGCCGTATACCTCGCAGTCGGATATCTTCTGTGATCCATCCTCGAGATAGCTCTCTATCATAAGTCCCTTCACAATGCTCCTAACCTCGGGAGAGTATCTGCACGAGTGCAGAATTTCCTTCGCAATTCTTGGCTGCTCGTAAAACCTCTTTCCTGAGTTTGCGTGGTTTGTATCTACGATAACGCCAGGGTTAACAAGAGCCGATTGCTGATAGGTTTCGTATAGACCGTAAAGGTCCTCAAAGTGATAGTTCGGGTGCGATTTTCCCTGTTTGTCGACGTATCCGCGCAGAATTGAGTGTGCGAGAGGGTTACCCGTACTCTCTACCTCCCATCCTCGGTAGAGAAATACGTGCGAGCTCTGCGCAGCCTTGATAGAGTTCATCATTATCGATATATCACCGCTTGTCGGATTCTTCATTCCCACCGGAACGTCGATACCGCTCGCCGTGAGCCTGTGCAGCTGGTCCTCGCTCGATCGTGCGCCTACGGCTACGTAGCCGAGGATGTCCGAGAGGTATCTGTAATTCTCGGGATAGAGCATTTCGTCTGCCGCGCAAAAGCCGGTTTCCATCATCGCTTTGATATGTAGCTTTCTTATTGAGATTATGCCCTTGAGCATATCGGGAGCAGACGTTGGGTCGGGTTGATGCAGCATACCCTTGTAGCCTTCGCCCGTTGTCCTCGGCTTGTTGGTGTATATCCTCGGGACAATCATTATCTTATCCTTTACCTTGTCCTGCACCTCTCTGAGCTTCGAAATATATTCGATTACAGGCTCTTCACTGTCTGCCGAGCACGGACCGATTATCAAGAGGAGTCTGTTCGATTTCCCTGTGAAGATATCGCTCATTTCCTGTATCTGCTTTTCTCTTAGCTTTTCAAGCTCCTTAGTTACGGGAAACATTTCTTTGACTTCTTTTGGTACAGGGAGCTTTCTGTAGAATTTAAGATTATTTTTCATAATTTCCTCTTTTTAGTTGCTTTTTCTTTTTGGTTTATCGAATCTTGCTCGTCTTTCTGTCGAGCTTCTCATCTTTTCTCTCATCATTTCCACGTTTTCTCCGTCAATGTAATTACGGAATCGTGTAAACTCATCTATAAACGCATCCATCTTGGCTAAGAGAGCGTCCTTGTTCATCACAAACAGCTCGCTCCACATTCGGTCGTTTATCTTCGCAATACGAGTCAGATCACGGAATGAGTCTCCCGTATATTTTTCCAAATCAGGAGTGTTGTCCGATGTCATCAGCGTTATCGCTATGCAGTGTGTAAGCTGAGAGAGAAAGGCTATCATCTCGTCGTGCTCGGCTACCGTGAGGGTAGATATCTGCCCGAAGCCGAGGATTTCGCCGAGCTTGCGACAGGCATCTATGGCAGGAGGCGTATTTTTATCTGTCGGAGTAATAATATAGTTTGCTCCAATGAAAACGTCGGGGTCGCTGAACTCAACTCCGCTTCTCTCACGTCCCGCCATAGGGTGTGCAGAGATAAATTCTACGTCGTCTCTGAGCATATTCTGTACTCTTGATACAACGCCGGATTTGACACCGCACACGTCGGTTATCAGAGTTCCCGGGGAGAAGAGGTGCTGGTATTTTCTAATCCAGTCTATAAAGACGGAAGGGTAGAGAGCGAAAATAATAAGATCGGCATCTGAAATCAGCTTTTCGGATACCTCGGTAGAGCCCTCGTAAATCATTCCTCTTTCGAGTGCGTAGTCGATGTCCTTTTGCTCCTTTGTTATACACGCAACACGGTATCCCTTGTCGCTTAGAGCCTTTGCGTATCCGCCGCCGATTACGCCGAGACCGACTATCAGTATGTTTGTATTCTTATCAAGCCTCATATTCAGTTATCTCAATTCCTAAAGCTCTTAGGTCGTCGAAGAATCCGGGGTAGCTCTTCTTCACCGCATCAGCTCCTTCGATTTCTCCGCCTACCGCACTCAGCAGCACTGCGAGCGACATAACGATTCTGTGGTCGTTGTGCCCCTTCAGCGCCGACTTCGGTGCTTGGAACGAAAGCGGATATATTATGACCTTATCCTCTTTAACCGTTACCGAAGCTCCGAAGCTCTCGAGCTCCTCTGCCATAGCTGCGGCTCTGTCGCTCTCTTTGATTTTGAGCCGCCTCGTACCGCTGAATACTCCGCCGTTTTTTGCCGCCGCAACGGCAAAAAATACAGGTCCGAGGTCAGGACAGTCACCTATATGTACCGTAGGTACTCCGCGAGAGAGCTGGGTGAAGTGTTTCTTGTAGACCTTGTCGCCCTGAATGCTGTCGGGGTTCAGACCGTCCACCTCTACTTCACCCCCGAAGAGATTTAGCGCCTCGAGGAATGCAGCGCCGGAGTAGTCGCCTTCTACCGTTACCTCACTCGCCTTGTAACTCTGGTTCCCCTTTACGTATATCGTGTACTCGTCTTCCCAGTTGGCTTTTACACCGAAATAAGAAAGAGCGCTTATAGTCATTTCTATGTAAGAGCGGCTCTCGATGGGAGGCGTTATTTTTATTCTGCTGTCCCCCTTGAGAGTCGGCAGGGCGAAGAGAAGTCCCGAGATAAATTGGCTGCTTATATTCCCTGCTACCGAGAATTCACCGGGCTCGAGCGGCCCCTTCACCGTGATACTGTTTCCGTCCTGGATAAAGACTAAGCCTCTCTCTTTGCAAAGACTCTCGTATACCGTCATAGGTCTTTTCATCAGCCCCTCAGCTCCGGTAAACATTACGGTTTTTCCTAATGACAGAGCGTAGGGAATGAGAAATCTTAGCGTGCTTCCGCTTTCGTTTGCGCACAGTGGGGCAGTGGGGGCGTAATCCTTGTTGGGGCTTCCGTATACCGTTACGTCATTTCCGCACAGCTCGTACCGTATTCCCATAGCCCTCATACATTCGAGTGTTGCCGATACGTCATCGCACGAGGAGATTCTGCGCACTACGCTCACCCCGTCCGACATAGCTGCCGAAATCAAAAGACGGTGAGCCATTGACTTTGACGGCGGTGCTGTTACCCTACCTCGGGCAACGCCGGGTTTTATTTTTACTCGCATTTTTATATCAATCCTTCTTTATTTATGCCATCTTTGCAATAAGGAAGTCTATCGCCTCGAGATAACCTTGAGTGCCCTTACCGCTTATGGTTTTTATGCAGGCGTCTCTTATATAGCTTATTTGTCTGAACGCCTCTCTTTTTGCGACGTCGGATATATGTACCTCGACCGTAGGCAGAGATACCGACTTGACAGCATCCAGAAGCGCTATGCTCGTGTGAGTGTAAGCACCGGGATTTATAACTATTCCGTCAGCTCCTTCAAAGTACGCTTCCTGTATCTTGTCGACAAGGTCGCCCTCGTGATTTGACTGGTAGAGAAGAACCTCGACGTTCCTTTCTTTCGCATAATCGCTTATCATTCCGATGAGCGATTCATAGCTTTGTTTACCGTAGTGCCCGGGCTCTCTTATGCCGAGCATATTTAGATTAGGGCCGTTTATTACGTATATCTTCATTCGAAAAAGCTCCTTATTATTCTGTCCTTCACTTCCTCAGCCGTCGCATCTGCGTCTATCCTCACGTTCGATGCCTTACAGTAGAGCGGATACCTCTCGGCGTATCGCTTTTCCATTGCATCTTTGCTTTTTGAAAGAGGTCTGTCCTCGGTTGGTATCAGAGCATCCTTCGGCCTGTCTATGAAGAAGATTTTTCCGTTCATTCTTAGGTTTTCTACGTTTTCCCACCTGGTGACAATTCCGCCGCCCGTAGCGATAACCTTTCCTGTCAGTGCAGAAACCTCTTTTACGGCGCGCTTTTCTGCCTCTCTGAAGTAATCCTCACCCATATCCGAGAATATACTCGGTATGTCTCGACCTTCCTTGCGCACCAGCTCTTCATCCGTATCTATGAAATCACGTCCGATTTTTTCACTTATCATCCTACCGACTGTGGTTTTTCCCGATGACGGCATACCGATAAGGACTATGTTCTCCTTCTCGGAGAGTAGCTTTTTATATACCGATTCCGTCACGCCGTCAGGGTATGCCGTGTCGAGGAATATCTCCGAGGCGCGTACAGCCTGGGCGACGAGCATATAGAGTCCGCCGAGCGCAGGTATACCGAGTCTTTTCGCTTCGGAAATCAGCTTTGTTCTCAGCGGGTTGTAAACGACGTCGATTACTCCCGAGAGCTTCTTGAACTCGGAAAGGATGACTGCCTGTCCATCTATTTTAGGATACATTCCGACCGGCGTCGTATTTATTATTACGTCAGCGTCGGTGTGGCTTCTTTTTAACTCGTCGTAGTCTATTGCAGAGTCACTCGCCGTTCTGCTGACGGTGATTATAGCTCCCGCACCAAGACTGTCTGCTACGGCTCTTGCCGTTTTTGACGTGCCGCCCGTACCGAGTATTACTACCTTTTTGCCTGCTAGAGTGACACCTGCGTATGCAATCAGCTCTTTCATACCGTAGAAGTCGGTGTTATATCCGTATAGCTTTCCGCATTTGTTAACCACAGTGTTTACCGCCCCTATTGCTCTTGCGGCGGGGTCTATGTAATCAAGATAGGGTATGACCGTCTCCTTGTACGGTATAGTCACGTTTATTGCCTTGAAGCTTTTTCCCTTAATATATGTCTCGACCTCGCAGGGCGCAAGCTCGAGGAGCTCGTATTTATATCCGGCAAACGCTTCGTGTATCTCTTTTGAGAAGCTGTGCTTCAGCTTTTCTCCTATACATCCGTATTTCATAATTGCTCCGTTAAATCATAACCTTCATTTCGAGAGAGAAAAATCAGAAATTCATATCCGTACCGTATCTTACCGAAAGCATATCGTAAACGGCTATGGCTGTTATCGCATCAATGACAGGCGCAGCTCTGTGTATGACAGCGGGGTCGTGTCGGCCCTCGAGGGTGAGGGCTTCGCTTTTCATAGTTGATATTCTTACGCTCGCTTGCTCCTTGAAGATTGACGGAGTGGGCTTTATCGCAGTGCGGAAGAGTATCGGCATACCGTTTGAAATACCGCCGTTAATGCCGCCGTTGTTGTTGGTTTTTGTGAAGATTCTCTCTCCGTCGGTATCGAAGGGGTCGTTTGCTTCGCTTCCGTATATCTCGCCAAAGCCGAATCCGAGTCCGAACTCGATACCCTTGACGGCAGGAACCGAGAATACTGCGTGGGAGATTACTCCCTCGAGAGTATCAAACCAGGGCTCCCCGACGCCGCAGGGAATGCCCGAGATTACAGTCTCGAGTGTGCCGCCGACACTGTCTGATAGAAGTCTTGCTTTTTCGATTTCCTCTATCATTTTTTCTCCCGATTGCACTGAAAGAGTAGGGAAAACGGCGCTTTCGAGTATGTCTATATCCGTCAGAATATTGGAAGAGAATTCTCTGTCAGCAACTCCGTGCAGACGGGATATGTGTGTTGCGATGCGTATACCCTTATTGCGTAAAAATGAAGAGGTTAATGCTCCTGCCGCAACAATTGCGGCTGTGATTCTGCCTGAGAAGTGACCGCCGCCTCGATAGTCCTGATACCCGTGATATTTTACGTTCGCTGTATAGTCTGCGTGCGACGGACGGGGCAGGTCGTAAAGCCTTGAGTAGTCGCCGGAATGTGTGTTTGTGTTGGGAATGAGGATGCATATCGGCGTTCCGGTGGTGTATCCGTTATATACTCCGCAGACAATTTTATATTCGTCATTTTCTATTCTTGACGTCGATATTTTGCCCGAGGGACGACGACGCCTCAGCGCTTCCTTGATGCATTCGTCATCAACCTTGATCCCCGGCTTTATTCCATCGAGCACAGCTCCTATCATCTGCCCGTGACTTTCACCGAAAAGGCTTATTGTCATAGATGTACCAAAGGTGTTTTTCATTGTTTCTCTCCTTAGACGGGTGTAATTGTAAATAAAGATTTACTTAAACACCGTCTTCACTTTGTTTTTGAACTCGTCTATTGTCATTTTGATAAATTCAAACGAACCGATTTTCTCGACATAAACTACGTCTATCTCTCCGTGTGAGCACTTTTTATCGTGACTCACAAGAGCCAGCGCACTATCTGTTCCTTTGTTGTATTCGGTAGGTAGTCCGATTGCTTTGAGTACTCTTGTTATTCTGCTTCTTGCTTCGGGCGAGCACATTGGGAGCATACCGAGAGCTACGCACTCACCGTGGAACAGGTCGCTGTCCGCCTCGACGGATTCTATACCGTGACCGAGTGTATGTCCGAAATTCAGAACCTTCCTGAGTCCGGTCTCAAGCTCGTCCTCTTCAACGACAGCTCGTTTTATTTTTAGAGCGCCTTCAATAATTATTTCTGCATTTTTTCTGAGCTTGCCTATCGCCGCAGCGCAGGAGGGCTCACGGATTACGGTATCCTCTATGTAAGAGAACAGCTCGGCATCCGAGGTCGCCGCCATTTTAATTACCTCTCCCATACCCTCGGCAAAACGCTTATCCGGTAAGGTCTCGAGCGTTTTTGTGTCTATTACGACAGCCTTAGGCTGGTAAAATGCGCCCACTACGTTTTTTATACCGTTAAAGTTTATCGCTGTCTTTCCGCCTACCGATGAGTCCACCTCGGAGAGCAGAGTCGTCGGGACGTTGTAGAAATCTATTCCTCTCATATACATAGATGCGGCGAAGCCCGTAAGGTCGCCTATGACGCCGCCACCGACGGCTACGACCGCATCCTTTCTACCCATCTGCAGCTCGAGCATAGCCTCGGTTATTCTCTCGAGAGAGGAAAAGCTTTTTGTACCTTCTCCCATCGGCAGTGTGAGTGTTTTTACTTCTTTTGCTTTGCCGGCTACTGCTTTTGCGTACTCTTCGGGTACTCCGCAATCGGTGACTATGAGTACACGTCTTTCGAGGTTTATGTACTTCTCTATGGATGAGAGTAAGCCTTCTCCGACGGTTATTCTGTATTCCTTATCCTTTAGCCTGACTTCTAAAGCGGTCATTTTCTCGTCCTTTCCTTTATGCCTTAGCATATACGGATTTATTTCTGTCTTACGTACGTTCCGAGAGATTTCAGTCTGTCACAGTACTTTCTAAGGTCCTTCATCATAGCGACACCCTCGTCTGTGTTGATATTTCCCTCTGCCTCAACGTAGAAATAGTACTCCCACAAGAGCTCCTTCATCGGTCTGGAGCGCAGAGTACGCATATTAAAGCCGTGATTACCTATTATTTCGATAGCCTTTGCAAGAGCCCCCGCTTCGTTTCTTACGGTGAAGAGTATGACGGAGTGCACGCCCATGTCCCTCGAAGAGTGCTTGTACTCAGACCTCGAGAATACGGCAAAACGAGTAGTATTTGTTTTTGATGAATTTATATTTCTTGAGAGAACCTCGAGCCCGAATATCTCCGCCGCCTCGGCGCTTGCTATGGCTGCGACGGATTTATCGCCCTTTTCCTTTACGTATCTGGCGGCAAGAGCGGTGTTCACGTATTCGGTTGCGATAAGTCCGTGCTCCTTGATGAACTGTGCGCACTGACCGAGCGCTTGTGCGTGGCTTATTACCTCTTTGATTTCTTCGAGCTTTGCTCCGGGGCAGACCAACAGGTCGTGGCATACCTCGAGCTCTGTCATCCCGTTTACGTACAGCGAGCCCGACATCATAAGGTCGGTGACCTGACCGACTTCGCCGTTATAGCTGTTCTCTACGGGCAGGACTGCGACGTCGCACTCACCGTTTTCCACGGATTTGTATGCATCCTCAAAGCTGGGATAAGCTATAAGCTTAGCCTCGGGGAACATTCTCTTAGCCGCAATATAGGCAAATGCGCCGGGCACACCGCTATACGCCACCTTCATTCCGTAATTAAGACGGGACTGGTAATCCCTTGATATTTTCATTGTGTCCTTTAAAAACTGAATATAGTATTCTTTAAGAACAGAGTCCTCTACCATAGCGGAGTTTTTGAGAATAACATCTTTTTCTCTTGCCTCATCAAGAATAGAAAGACCGTGCTCTCTTTTGTATTCAGCAACCATTTTAGCAGCTTCCATTCTCTTTTCAAAAAGCGCTGCCATCTGGCTGTCTACTTCGTTTATTAGCTTTCTTGCTTCATCAAGCTTGCTCA
>JAZORO010000011.1:0-1029 GCA_045656605.1 Eubacteriales bacterium | reverse complement strand
CAAGCCGCCTTTCGTTTGCTCACGTGGAGCATCTTATAGAGCTGCTCCAAAGATATTTCTCCGTCCTTCAGCACGTCATTTTACCTCCTCGTCATCGGCAAGGAGCTTGCCGAGTTTCATACCCGCCTCGCCCGTAGCGTTGGCGTCAAGGTGCGAGTAAATATCCGCCGTGGTGCTCATATTACTGTGACCGAGATACCTCTGAATGACCTTCATATTCACGTCGAGAGACACGAGGAGCGACGCGCAGGTGTGGCGCAGATCGTGGAAGCGGATATCCCTCATTCCGTACTGCTTGAGGAGCTTCGGAAAGTGCGCCGTGATATAGCTAGGCTTGATCAGCTCCCCGAGGGGATTGACGCACACCATATCGAGATACTTTTTGGAATATGCCTTGCGGAATTGCTTTTGAAAATCGGCTTGTCTTTGTCTGTGTTCCAGCAGAATTTCCTTGACCTCGGGGATCATTTTGAAGCTTCTTCGTGAGCTTTCTGTCTTCATCTCATCGCTGACCACCTGCACCATTTTGCCCTCGCGCACCACCTCCAAAACCTTCTGTCCGATGAAGATTTTATCGTTCTCAAAGTCGATGTTGCTCCACGAAAGTCCCAGCGCCTCGCTCCGTCGCAATCCGCAGTACACCGCGAGGACAATGGGGATATAAATCGTATCCTCCTTTGCCTTTTCAAGCAGCTCCTTGACCTCGTCCACCGAGTAGAATGCACCCACGAATTTCTTCACTTGAGGGCGCTCCACTCTGTCCATCGGGTTGATCTCAAGGATCTCTTGACGGATGGCATATTCGAACGCCGTGTGGAGCAGATTGTGGTAGTGAAGCACCGTCTGCTCACTGTCACCGTCCTCCCGAAGATAATCGTAAAATCCGTGAATAAGGCGCGGCTTGCAATCGGCAAGCGTGATCCGATCGCTGAAATATTTCTTCATTTTTCCGTTGACGCGGCTCTTGTAACCGTAGTACGTAGACTCTTGGATTTTGTGAATATGAACCTTGTCGAGCCAGTCATTCAG
>JAZORO010000010.1:0-5304 GCA_045656605.1 Eubacteriales bacterium | reverse complement strand
CCAAAATTTTGGCACAGCTTGTCTTTCCCGTTCCGCGAGAGCCGCAGAACAAATAGGCGTGTGAGAGCTTATTGTTCGCCACTTCGTATTTAAGAATATCGGTTATGCCGTCCTGACCGCAAACCTCGTCGAAGTTACGCGGACGCCATTTTCTGTATAAAGCTCTGTAATCAGCCATACCTGCTCCTCAAATAAAAATCAAAGGCACGAAAGCGGTAAAACTCGCTTCTTCCGCCTGCGCGCCTTAAAATATTGGTTCGATGCATCGGATAGAGCCATACACCCGAAATTCGAAAATACCCTTACATACGGTAACCGCCACATCTGCTCCGAACAGGCAACCTCGCGGCACACGTGATAAACCGCTTAATGCTGCTTGGTTCCCCACCTGACATGGTTCACAGCCTCACGTTGCGCAAGACCCATTCTTCAACACAGATAATGACGGTGCAGACTACACAAAGATAATCCTCAATTCGGGAATTGACCCCTGCTATAGCGGATTTCAGGTACAAGGCACCGCTACCGCCCCGGCCGGTATGACTCCGCCCGACGCACCAATGATATCATTATTAAATTATAACAGATTTATTTTAAAAAATCAATAGGTATGTGCATTTTATTTTCGACACATACTCAATTTTATCAAACAATATATCCCCCGCTCAGATTTAGCACCTCGCCTGTGATAAACGCAGCCTTATCAGACGCCAAAAACAGCGCCGCCTCAGCTACCTCACTCGGCTCTCCGATACGCATAAGCGGTGTTTCATCCTTAAGCGCCGCAAGCGCCTGTTCATCAAGCGATGAATTCATATCGGTATTTATTACACCAGGGGCAATAGCGTTCACTGTGATGCCCGAAGGACCGAGCTCCTTTGCAAGCGCTTTTGTAAGCCCGATAAGTCCTGCCTTCGTGGCAGAATAGTGTACCTCGCAGGATGAGCCTACAATACCCCACATAGAGGTAATATTGATTATTCTTCCCTCCTTGCGCTTAAGCATACAGCGTGCAACCTCACGGGAATAAATGAACGCAGACGTGAGATTAACGTCTACTGTATGCTGCCAGAGCTCGTCGGATATGTCTGTAAACAGAGAGAAGCCGGAAACGGCCGCATTATTGACAAGGCAATCAATATGTCCGAACAGCTCTACGACACGATTTACAGCCCCCACAATCTCCGTAGCGGATGCGCTGTCGGCACGGATTGCGACAGCACCGGTGCGTAAGGATAGCTCCTCCGCATCCTTAACTGAAGATTTATAGGTAAATGCGACGGAGTAGCCATTGGACGAGAAGAGCTCAACCATAGCCCTCCCTATTCCTCTCGAGCCACCCGTAATCAACGCAGTCTTCATATCGAACCTCCGAGGGAAAGATAATTGTTTTGTTATATTATACATTTTACACTGCCGGATGTCAATAAAAACCGTTGACTTATAAGATTTTTAATGCTAATATATATCGGAAAGGAACAAGACGCAATGATACTGATAATTGACCGAAAAAGAAAAAGAGCCGATACTATACGGGATATGTTTTATTACGTGGGCGTCCTGTCCTACGCTGTAACGCCGAGAGAAGCGCTCTCGGAAATATCACTGAGTTACCGAGCCGTTATAATATCCGAGCCGGATATGATTCCCGACGTAACAGATTTCATAAAGAAAATCAAAGCGTATAACAGCTCTGTGCCTATCTTCTCGCTCAGCGAAAACGAGCGCACCTCTGCTGTCGACGAAGGCTTTGACGAATCGTTCTGTGGCAATATATATTCTTCTACGCTGCTGTCTAAAATCAGATACTACGCAAGTGAAAGGAATCTGCGTGTACCGGGCTCATATGCGCTTATGGGAATTGACGTTGGGTGCGACAAAAGCATTCCTATGTTTTTCGACGACAAAATTCCTTTTACAAAAACCGAGGTTATGATATTAAGAGCATTGATTTCATCCTATCCGAGACCGATGAGCGCAAAAGAAATACTCAAATATGCTTTCCGAAGTAACAAGAAGCCCGAGCCCTCAGGCGTAAGGACACATATTTCCGTAATGAACAAGAAATTCCAAGAGTCATTTTCCCGCCCGTTGATATTTGCAAGCGAAGGAAAAGGCTATCTGATAAAAGCTCCCGAGCTCATATCCCTCTGTGGCGACAATTAACTTTAAACAAAAGACAAACTTCTTTTCCTCTCCAAGAGGAATTCAGAGTTTGTCTTTTTTATATGCTTTACAGAGCCGTTATTTACGGATAAATTTATCGGGGGTGAATATGATAAAGCTGGTCGGACTTTTCTTTAAGTTTATTTCATTGGTGCTCGGAATCGAGGAAATGCAAAATTTCCCTCCTCCGCTGTCAAAGGAAGAAGAAAAAGAGGCCTTTCGAAAAATGAGAGAGGGTGATAAAAAAGCAAGAGGAATACTCATAGAAAGAAATCTGAGGCTGGTATCGCATATCATAAGGAAATACTATGCTTCTTACCCTGAGCCCGACGAGCTAATAAGCGTCGGCAGTCTCGGACTTATCAAAGCAGTGGATTCCTTCAAAAGCGAATACGGAACAAGGTTTGCAACCTACGGCGCAAAGTGCGTTCAAAATGAAATTTTAATGTTTTTCCGAGCGCAGAAAAAGTTGCAGAACGAAGTATCCATAAACGATACAATAGATATGGATAAGGACGGAAATCCACTGACGTATATGGACATAATAAGCGTAGACGAAGACGTAGCTGAGGTACTGGATTTAAAATTGAAAACGGAAAAACTAAGAAAAATGCTCTATTCGAAGCTTGATTCAAGAGAAAGAAAAATCATCGTTTTGCGATACGGATTAGAGGGCTACAAGCCGCTTACGCAGCGTGAGGTCGCAGAGCATTTAAAAATATCCCGTTCATACGTTTCACGCATTGAAAAAAAGGCGCTTGAAATTTTAAAAGACTCCTTCGGAGAAATTATACCCATATTTGATTCTTGATGAATAATACTTTCAAAAGCGGGGATAACAAGAGTGTGCACGGATGAAAAGTTGAAATTTTCCAGGGTAAAACCTCGGCAGATTTACTTATTCTTTTCGTGCAACGTCGAGGTGTAACCCTGAGCGATAATTGATTTTCGGACATTTTCCGATTGATATTGCCAAGACACCTCTTTAGCCAAAAAGGAAGGTAAAACGAAATGATGCTCGTAAACAAGATAGCCCTGGCAATTGCTATTGTAGGCGCTTTGAACTGGGGTCTTATCGGTCTGTTTTCCTTTGATGCTGTGGCTTGGCTCGCAGGCGGTGCATCCACCTTGCTTGCCAGAATCATTTACACGGTCGTTGCTCTGGCGGGAATCTGGTGTATTACACTTTTGTTCCACCACGATGAATCCGTGGCAGAGAGCCACGCTTAAGGACGCCTGAAGGAGCTTTTCCGTAGTCTTTTGTAGGGTAATATTCTCAGCGAGTGAGAACAGGGTGTAAAAGCTCTAATGTACGGTAAGCTTGGCGGTGCCGTCGGCTCTGAGAGGAGTCGGCGGCATTTTCCTTTTCTTATCATTCTGCACAACGCTTCAAAGGGCCGGCTTGTAGAGTTTTTTTGTAGAAAAACATACAATGTTTACTGTAGGTATTTTCCCTACCAATCTTTTCTCCTTTTTGTTGCTTTCCTTGATTAATTTCAGGTTTGAGCGACAAAATATAAGTATACGGAGAACATATGCGAAAGGACGTATCAAATGAACATAAAAAGAGGCGATATTTATTACGCTGACCTAAGTCCCGTAATCGGAAGCGAGCAAGGCGGTCTGAGACCTGTCCTGATAGTACAAAACGACGTGGGCAACAAATACAGCCCGACGGTTATCGCTGCCGCCATCACATCGAGAATGGGCAAAGCGAAGCTCCCGACACATATCGACGTTGCGGGTATGGACGCAGGTCTTGCAAAAGACAGCGTCGTTCTTCTCGAACAAATAAGAACGATAGATAAAAAGAGACTTAAGGAAAAGATGGGCCACCTCGATGAGACGGCAATGAAAGAGGTAAACTCCGCAATACAAATAAGCTTCGGACTCGGGGCACCCGATGCTTTCGGATAAATTTCTTCTGTGATTTAAAGTAATAATTCCCCTTTGGTGCGCATAGATTTTACTAAAATCTGCATCAAGGAAACGGAGCAAAAAAATGAACAGCTATAAGCCCGAGGGCTCACTGATCGCAACTCAAAGAAACTACGAATACACCTCTTCGATTGAAGGGCTTGAGAAAGCTCTCGAGAAAGGCGAAATACTTGAGGCCGTAGCAGTAATGTGCGACCATAATCTGAATCTGCACGTCGAGCTCGGTTCAAAAATCAAGGCAATAATTCCAAAATCGGAAATTCAATACCAGACCTCGGGCACAGTAAAGGATATCGCTATCCTTACGAGAGTAGGTAAAGCCGTATGCTTCAAGGTCACGGGCTTTCAAAAAACCGCATCCGGACAGAAAATCGCAATACTGTCACGCCGTGCGGCGCAGAAGGAATGCCTCTTAAACTACGTATCAACTCTTGTACCCGGAGATATAATCCCCACAAAAATAACTCATCTTGAGGGGTTTGGCGCATTTGTTGACATCGGGTGCGGTATATCCTCTCTTCTGACGATAGACTCGATTTCCGTCTCACGTATCAATCATCCGTCGGTACGGCTTTCTGTCGGAGATTTGCTTTATACGGTAGTAAAAAACATCGATTCCGACGGAAGAATATATGTTTCCGAAAAGGAGCTGCTCGGTTCCTGGCAGGAAAACGCCGCCCTGTTCTCCGAAGGGCAAACCGTCAAAGGGATAATCAGAAGTGTCGAAAACTACGGGGTCTTTGTTGAGCTCAGACCAAATCTTGCGGGACTTGCAGAATACAGGTCGGACTCCCGACCGGGGCAAACGGCCGCTGTTTACATTAAAAGTATAATCCCGGAAAAAATGAAGATAAAGTTGATAATAATTGACTCGCACGATGCGCCGGAATATCCCGAGCCTCTCGAATATTTCGTAGACACCGACAGAGTAACGCATATCAGCTCCTGGCTTTATTCTCCTCCCGGATGCTCGAGAGTTATTGAAAGCGTGTTCTGATAGTTTAAAACTCGCTCTACATATACGATAAACGAAAAGAGAATCAAAAAGGGTCTGCCGTCTGCGTAGTGCCCTTAAGGACACTGCGCAACGAAATAAATCCCTTTCGGGATTTGTGAAATGCACTTTGTGCGTGAAATTTGCCTGCGGCAAGTGAAATGCCTGCGGGCGTGATAGGGGTTCCCCGAAGCGAGTGCGCGAGC
>JAZORO010000009.1:0-34667 GCA_045656605.1 Eubacteriales bacterium | reverse complement strand
TTTACCGTAAGGTTGTTAAAGAGGTTGAACTGCTGGAACACCATACCCATCTTCTGACGAGCGACGTTCAGGTCGATGTGATTCTCTTTGTATATTTTCTTTATAGCCGTCTTATATTCTTTACCTTCGGCTATCGAGAATTTCTCGTTAAGCAGATCCTCCGCCTTTATCTTCGCTATGGCGCAAGCCTCGTCCATACCCTCAGAGACAAGCCTCTTAAAGGTGTTCGACGCCATAATGACCTCGGGGTGAAGATAGGGGTCAACGGGAGTAAGAAGCTTACCGTCCATCCAGACCTCGCCGAAGGTGGGTGTCTCAAGCAGATTCATACAGCGAAGCAACGTCGACTTACCCGAGCCGGATGCGCCGATAATGGAGACAACCTCGCCGGCATTAATCTCGGTGGACACACCCTTAAGCACCTTCAGCTCGCCGAAATTCTTATAAATATTTTTTATACTAAGCATATTTCATCTTCCTTTCGACGACGGCTAACAGCTTGGAAAGCACGAAATTAAGTATGAAGTAGATAACGCCGACTATAAGGAAGCAGGCGATTGTAGCGTGAGTGTTTCCCACGACAAGCTTATAGATAGTCATAAGCTCTCCGACGAAGAATGTCGCCGCAAGAGAGGTCTCCTTGATAATGGTGATAAACTCGTTTCCGAGAGCGGGCAGAATATTCTTCACCGCCTGGGGGAGCACTATATTCGTCATAGTGGTAGTACTGCCGAGTCCGAGGCTTCGAGCCGCCTCGCTCTGTCCCTTATCGACCGCCGCAATACCCGAGCGTATAATCTCGGAAACGTACGCCGCACTGTTGAGTATAAGAGTGACGGCAACGCTTACAAAGTCGTTTCCGCCGAGGAATGGCAAAAACAGAGGTACGATAAATACGCCTATATAGAGCTGTAAGAGCATCGGCGTGCCTCTGATGACCTCGACGAAGGCGGTAGCTATCCAGGCGAGGGGCTTGACACGGCTCATCTTAATAAGGCATATTACAGCGCCGAGCACCGTGCCGAAGAACACGGCTATAAAGGATAGGTAAAGTGTGTTGAAAAGTCCCTCGATAAGAAAGCTCTTCCAATACGTGGCGAAAATCTCCACCATATCCTTAAGAATCTTCAATAAATAATTCAAAAGAGTCTCCTCCAAAAATCTTATAATAACGACAGTATGAGCCACCGCAGGCTTTGCGGCAGCTCATATTCTGAAACTGTTAAGCTTTTATCACTCGGTGAGCTTGTTACCGTTCTCGTCGTAGCCGAGCTGGTCAGCAGTCTTTATCTCGGAGTAAATCTGGCAAGCCTCGTACCATTCGTCATAAAGACCTGCAGCCTTAGCCTTTGCAAGAGCCGCATTTACCTCTTCAAGAAGCTCGGTGCTCTCCATATTGAGAAGGATTACGTTGTTCTTGTAAAGCTCCTTAACCTCGAAGTAATAGTCGGTAAGAACTACGGTGCCGTCGGAGGATGCCGCAAATGCTTCGCCGTTACCCTTAGCAACCGCAAGAGCGTCGATCTTTCCCGCCTCAAGAGCTGCGAACGCATCGTTAAGGCTCTCGTAGAGCTTAATCTCAGCTCCCTCGGGAACGAGCTGCTCTTCAACAAGAATCTTCTGAAGCGAAGCGCCCTGTGCGCCTACCTTCATACCGGTGAAATCGGTGTTCTCGTCAATAGTAACGCCCGACTTAGCGATAAGAACCTGGTCGCTCTCATTCTCGCCTGCCTCGTACCAGTCGGAGATGAGGTAGTACTCCGCACGCTCCTCGGTATAGGAGAAGCCGGAAATAGCGAGGTCAGCCTGATTTGTATCAAGCGCAGCAGTACAAGCATCAAATGCAAGAGGCTTTATTACAAGCTTCTTACCGAGCTCCTTTGCGATATACTTAGCGAGAAGGACGTCGAAGCCAACGTACTTGTCGTCGCCCGTCTTAGCGAGGTCGACGAACTCCATAGGAGCGAAGTCGGGAGACATAGCGACGGTGAGCGTCTCGGTGTAGTCATCGGGATTGTAATCGATGTCTGCAAGCGCTTTTTCGTAAGCCGCCGAGAGGTTCTTACCCTGGCAGGATGCGAAGGAGAATACCATGCAGCAAAGAAGAGCTGCGGCGATAATAAGTGAAATAATCTTTTTCATTTTTCTTTCCTCTTTTCGTTTAGGGACGGTGCCCGTTTGTTTTAAGATGTCATAATTATACATCCGTCTCTGCATAATGTCAACACTATTTTGAAAGAAAATTCATTTTTGTTGCATTTTTATTCATAAGTACAATTTACCGCCTTGTTTTTGTGCAATATGCACACACATCTCAAATACGCAGATATCTTGCCGTATCTGTCGTTTTTTAGATGTTTAAAATATTTTTTTATTTTTTAAGATACTTTAAATAAGTTTCAAGCGTTTTTATTTAAAAATCTTTTGTTTTCTCCGAAGAAAGCGAACAAAATCAAAAAGCGAGCCGTGAAGCATCCAAAAAGAGGGTGTAAAAACGGGTATTTTTGTTTGTCGGAAGCTTTCGGCAGGCGTTTTCGGCTTTCAAAAGCAACGAATATGCAGCATATTGTTGCATAAATATGCATTTTTACTCGTAGGCATACACCTATACGCTTCAACCTTGACATATCCTTCAAAATTTGGTAAAATTATATCCGTCAAAAGTCATTTAATTGTTTTACACGTTATTTATATAGAGGTAGATTATGATTGCATTATCTGTGCAGGATATCTCGCTATCCTTCGGCCCTGATGAAATATTAAAAAATATATCCTTTTCAGTCAATGACGCAGACAGAGTCGGTGTCATCGGTGTCAACGGTGCGGGAAAAACCTCGCTCTTCCGTATAATTACAGGCACACAGAGGGAGACCTCGGGCGCTGTCTATATACAAAAGGGACATACGGTCGGTATCCTCGAGCAGAACCCCGATCTTTCGAGCCTGCCGGGCGAGGTTACCTGCCTCGAATATATGTATACGGCCTTCCCCGCCCTTTTGTCCCTCGAGCGTGATATATCCGAAACGGAAAGGCTTCTCTCGCTCGCAGATACAAGCTCTACCGACGAGGTAAATCTTCTTTCAAACCGTCTTGGCGACCTTACCCGCCGTTTCTCCGAGCAGGGGGGTCTTGAGTTCAGAGGCAGGTGCCGCTCTATGCTTCTGCGTCTGGGGTTTACGGAGGAATTGATTTCGGCAAGAATAAAAACGCTCTCGGGCGGTCAATATACACGCCTTGCTCTTGCAAGATTGCTCGCTACAGAGCCGGATATACTAATGCTCGACGAGCCGACGAACCATCTTGATATCGATGCTCTCGCCTGGCTCGAGGGCTTTATAGCTTCTTACAAAAAAACGGTGCTTATAATATCTCACGACAGATATTTTCTCGACAGAACAACGAACAAAACTCTGCATATCCAGTACGGCAGAGCCAGGCTCTACAACGGCTCGTACTCGGTATGCAAGGAGCAACAGGAAGCCGAGGCCGCCTCTCTCGAGAAGAGATACAAGGAGCAGCAAAAGGAGATAGCGAGAATACAGGCGAATATCGAATTCCAGCGCAGGTGCAACCGTGAGCATAACTTCGTAACCATACGCTCTAAGGAAAAGCAGCTTGCCAGAATGGAGCGTGTTGAGCTTGCGCCGAAAGCGCCGAAGGATATACGTATGAGCTTCTCGGCAGAGGAAGAGAGCGCAAACGATGTAATGGACGTAAAGGGGCTGTCCTTCTCCTACGGAAGCGAGCCGCTCATCAGAAATCTCTCCTTCCTTATAAGAAAAGGAGAAAGAGTAATGTTCTTAGGCCCTAACGGGTGCGGAAAATCTACTCTTATGAAGCTGATGAACTCCCGACTTACGCCGGGCGAAGGAAGAATCACACTGGGATATAATATCAAGATAGGATACTACGACCAGGAAAACAGAGGCCTCTCTGAAAATAAAACCGTCTTCGAGGAAATGCACGATGAATACCCCGAGAAGAAGGACGTCGAGCTGAGAAGCACCCTTGCGCTCTTCCTCTTCGGTGCCGAGGACATAGACAAGCCTATCTCTACCCTCTCGGGCGGAGAGAGAGCCAGACTGACCCTTGCAAAGCTAATACTCAAGAAGGTAAATCTGCTTATAATGGACGAGCCCACAAACCATCTTGACATCGGTTCTTGCAATGCGCTCGAGAATGCTCTTATAGCCTTCCCCGGTACAATTATCGCCGTATCGCACGACAGATATTTTATAAACAGAATCGCAACGAGGATAATCGAGCTCGACCCATACTCGGAAAGAGGGCTTATCGACTACTCGCTCGAGGACTATGATGACGCCTTTGCGGAATATCTGAGACTTCGAGAGATGCGCAAGACTCCGCCCGTGAAGGAAAAAAGCGACGTCTCGGCAAGCAGCGCAAAGGACGAGTACGAAAATAAAAAGCGTGAAAACGCAAAGCGCAGAAGCGAGGAAAAGAAAATAGAGCGTGCGAAGGAGAAGATAGCGGTACTCGAAGAGGAGTTCGAAGCCCTAGGAGAGGAGCTGTTCGGTGAAGCGGCGAGAGACTACGTGCGCGCAGCCGAGATAGACAAGAGGCGCACTGAGATAGAAGAAGAGCTGCTGGCGCTCTACGAAATAGTAATGTAAGAAAAGCATAAAACACTTTAGCCGAAAATACGGCACCCCCGACAAAAGGAGCGGTTCAATACCCAAAAGGTATGCGCTGTACTCTTAAGGGCGCTTTTTAATTTCAATATAATACCTACCGACAGGAAAAGGACGAAGAATTTTAAGAATTCTTCGTCCTTTTTTTCTTTACAAGCACCGCCTTTGCGGATTGAAATGCATACAGTGCAATCCACCCTAGGCGGGCAAAAGCGCTTCTGCTATAAAAATCCCGCTCCGCAGGGGAGTAAAGCGGCACGGACGTGTCGGGAGCTCGGACTTCACGGAAGTGTGACCGAGCAGCAGTGAGAAGCATCCGGACGGACTTTATTACATCCAAGCGTCGCCCTTAGGTTTCTTCTTAGCGACGTGAAGGTTTCATCACCTTACGAAAGCAATTTTCTCCATTCAAAAAAGGTATTTTATATATATCGGAAAGAGCAGGCTTATATATCGGAAGAACTTTTCAAGGATAACGAAAGCCGAGGGTGATGCGGGGCTATAATTCACCCCATTTACAAAATCTATCTCTGCGAGGGATCATCTTATCTTTATAAAATATATGAAAAAACGCCTGCGAGGGATCGGTGATGCGGGCGCAGGGTATTTTTCTTGTGCATCTTGTACAATCAAGAAGTCACTTATTGAGTGAATTTTGGAAGGGTAGTTTACTTACTTTTCCATTTTCATAGGTTATAATGATCGTGTCAGGTGACATAGAGAGCTCCACCGCGGGGAGCACATCTCTACTGAAATCACCTGAAAAAGGAGGATTATGAAAAGAAGGACTGCAAGCTACAGACGAGACCTGCCCCGTCTGATGTACACCTACTTCTCCTCTTATACCGACGTCGGAGCTCCGAGCTTCGACAAATTTGCGAGGACGATAGGAGTGACCCTACCCGATATCGAGAGGTTCCGCTCCCATTCGGAATTTGACAGAGCGTATCGAGAATGCAACGAAATCCGAAGAGATTATCTTATTGACAATGCGTTAGCAAAGCGGTACGACTCATCATTCACAAAATTCATCCTCGCCTCAGAGTACGGTATGGGAGAAAAGGCGACATCCGACGAGGACAGTTCGTTAAAACTCACCCTGGAGGTAGTCGAATAATGCAAATGAATTTGTCGGTAACGAGAAAGCAAAAGCAGTTCATCGACGCCACAGAGAGCGAGGTGCTCTTTGGCGGAGCGGCAGGGGGCGGAAAATCCTACGGACAAACCGTAGATGCGCTGCTCTTCGCACTGAAGTATCCCGGCTCGAAGCAGCTGATACTCAGAAGAACCTTCGCCGAATTGGACAAATCCCTCATACGCACAGCGCTCGGTCTGTATCCGAAGAGTATATTCACCTTCAACGCTTCCAGCCACTTCGGAAAGTTTAAGAACGGCTCGTGCATAGACTTCGGATATTGCGGTACGGAAAACGACGTATATCAATATCAGAGCGCCGAGTACGACTGCATACGGTTTGACGAGCTGACCCACTTCACGGAAATGCAATATCTCTACCTCATTTCTCGAGTACGTGGTGTCTCCGGATTCCCAAAGCAGATAAAATCCTCCACAAACCCGGGCGGTGTCGGGCACTCCTGGGTGAAGAGCCGATTCGTCGACCCTTCGCCGCCCGAGGTAGCCTTCGGCGATGGGGATGGGATGAAAAGAATCTTCATCCCCTCGCTTCTTTCAGACAATGCCTTTCTCGAATCGAGCGACCCGGGTTACCGACGACGGCTGGAGGCTCTGCCCGAGCGTGAAAGGCGGGCGCTGCTATACGGTGAGTGGAACATCTTCGAGGGTCAGTATTTTGATGAATTCTCAAAGGACGTGCACGTCATATCTCCCTTCGAAATTCCCGAGGGGTGGAGAAAATACAGAACTCTCGACTACGGACTGGACCGTCTCGCCGTGCTATGGATAGCAATAGCGCCGGGGGGCGAATGCTTCGTGTACCGTGAGTACTGTGAGTCCGGGCTGCCGATAAGCTCAGCGGCAGAGGCGATACTCGCACGCACGCCGAAGAAGGAAAATATATACGCAACTCTGGCTCCGCCCGATATGTGGAGCCGAAGTCAGGAGTCAGGCAAAACAAAGGCCGGGCTGTTCTCAGAGTTTGGAGTCAGCTTTACAAAAACCTCAAACGACCGTGAATGCGGATGGCTGGCAATAAAGGAGCTCCTGCGCTCGACGGACGGCAAGCCGAGGTTGAGAATTTTCTCCACCTGTACCGAGCTGATAAAATGCCTGCCCGCATTGACGATAGACAAGCTCCGCCCCACGGACTGTGCAAACGAGCCCCACGAAATAACGCACGCCCCCGATGCTTTACGAGGATTTGCTATTTTCCACGCAAGGCCGAGCGAGGACGTATCACACCGTCGAAAGGTTATATGGACGCAGGATATGTGGGATGACTACAACTCGGCAAACGAGGAAGGCAAAAAATATCTAAAAGAAAAATACGGAGAACCAATGTGAAAATTGAAAAAACCAACAAGGAAATAAAGCTCGAGTTCTTTAAAGGGTTATACGAAAGCGCTATGAAAGCGACCCGTGAGCTTTACACCGAGTTAGAAAGGAATATGGAGCAATACAGAGGCTCGGACGAGATAGACGGCTCGCAGGAAAGAGCTACGACCGTACGTAATATAACCTATGAGATAATCGAAAGCGAGGTCAACTCTGACATTCCTATGCCGAAGGCGGACCCTGCCTCGTACAACGAAAGAAGGGGCAGAAACGCAGAGTCGATCGAAAGGCTGTGCCGCTCGATAAGAGACAGGCTGCCCTTCGAGCAGATGAACGATATGGACGAGCGCTACACCTATATTTACGGCGGAAGCGTCTGGTACGTCGAGTGGGATAACTCGGAAAAAGTCAGCGGCGAGATCGGCGGCGTAAAAGTCAGATGCCTCTCTCCAAAGGACTTTATTCCTCAGCCGGGTATCTACTCGATAGAGGATATGGAGTACTGCTTCTTGAAGTTCACAACCACAAGAGGCGAGCTTATGAGAATGTATGGACTGAGCGAAGGTGAAGTCGAGCTTCTGGAATGCGAATACGAGTATTCCGACGGAGATTTCTCAAGCGACGCTGTGGCTATGATAATCTGCTTCTACCGTGACGACGACGGAGAGGTCGGCAGACTCGTCTTCTCGGGAGATATAATACTCTCCGACCTGCCGAGGTACTATATGCGCAGAGGCGTATACTGCACTGCGTGCGGTGAAGAGGAAGCAAGCTGCCGATGCGGCGGCCGCAAGGAAGAAAGAGAAATCAGATTCGAGAGTATTCTCAAGGATGATAAGGACCGCTCCGCTGCACTCGGATGCGAAGAGGGGCTGAAGGCGAGCATACCCTACTACGTGCCGAAGCGCTTTCCTATAGTAATAAGGAAGAACACCTCGGGCGAGGATGCCCTATTCGGTCAGTCCGACTGCACATACATCCGACCGGAGCAGCAGGCCATAAACAAAGTCGAGTCAAGAATACTTCAAAAGCTCCTGCGGGCCGGGATAACTCCCATTGTGCCCGAGGATGCCAGAATAACTCTCAACAACTCGGTCTTCGGTCAGGTTATAAAGATGAAGCCCGGCGAGAGCGCCTCTCAGTACGGAAAAGTCGACACGACCCCCGACATATCGCAGGACGTAATAGAAGCGGAAAGGCTCTACGACCACGCAAAGAGAGTCATAGGCGTATCCGATGCGTATCTCGGTATCGACCAGTCGTATCATGAGTCGGGAGTGGCAAGGCAGCTGAAAATATCACAGGCATCGGGCAGACTCGAGTCGAAGAGGAGAATGAAGCACACGGCTTACGCCGAGCTTGACAAAATCATATTCTCACTCTATCTCGCCTTCTCAGACGAGCCGAGAGCGCTGTCGTACAAGGATGCCTACGGACGTATACATTCGGCGCAGTTCAATCGCTACGACTTTATCGAATACGACCCCGAGAGTGAGAGCTTCTACTATGACGACGACTATCTCTTCTCCGTCGATATGAACGGAGCATCCGAATATCAGAGGGAGAATATGTGGCAAAGGAATCTTGAGAATCTCAAGGCGGGCACGCTCGGCAACCCTGAGAGCCCCGTAACGCTTCTGCGCTACTGGCAGTGTCAGGAAAGGGCGCACTATCCTTACGCAAGAGAGAACGTCGAATACTTCACCGCAGAGGTGGAGAAAGAAGGGGGCGGTGTAATTCTTGAACAAGGCTTCGCTTAAAAAATACGTAGAAAAGAGACTCAAAGAGAGCCCGTACAAACTCGAGGCGAAGAGTCTCTCCGAGTATCTCGGCACAGCCCTCACGGACGGAAACTACAAGGACGCACTCGCCCGGACAATTCTCGATTCGTACAGCTCCTCGGGAGAGCTGCTAAATGAGGCTATGAAGCCGGGCGGCAGGCGCTCGGACGGTTATGGTGAGAGGCTAGTAGACATACTCAAGGCGCGCACCGAGGAATCCCTCGACAGGATAACGAAAGCGAAGGAAAAGCGAGACATAAATGCGCTCCACGGATATCTCGATTACGTAAGCAAGCTCGAATCGACGCAGACAGACTTAAAGCAGAGAGCTGTAAACAAGCTTTTGGACGTCAAGCTCTACTCGAGAGAAGCTCTCAGAAGCTACGCTATGGGTATGGGGCTTATCGATTCGGACGCAAAGGAGATAAGCGACAGCGTGTACAAAAGCAAGGTTGAGAAAATAGAGAAGGAAATACTCTCAGCCGTTGACAAGCTTACGTCTACGCCCGACGACGCCGAGCGTGTAGCGAGGGAATACGGTCTTGACGAGGACGACGTAATCAGAATCAAGAATAGCGCCGAAAAGCTCTACGAAAAGTATGCGCCCGCAACCGACGAAACTCTGGGCGAACTCGAAAGCGCCGCTTCCAAAAAAGGTGCTATCGCAAGGCTCATAGAAAAGATAAAAGGAAATAAGAAAGGAAAAACACAAAAATGAAAAAGAACAACGCAACAACCGACCTTAGTTCTCCCTACCGCACTCCCGGCGGCTTTATCGTAAAAGCGCCGAAGGGTATAGATAAGGAGCATTCCAGAAAATGCTCTGTTATCACCTCGAATGCGGATTTGCGCACTAAGGGAGGCAAGAGAAAATGACAGACGTAGATATGAAGGATTTGGCTGACGAAATCGAGTACGGCGAGGGTACGTCGGATTCCCGTGGCGGAGACGAGCTTTACGGCAACGGTGAGCCTTACGACGAGGGCGATGCTACCAAAGAGGCAGAAGGCGTATCCGAGGGCGAAGAGGGCTTCGATGAGGACGCCTACGCAAGAGAGCTTGTAAAGAAGGACGTCGAGGAGCTTAAGGGTGAATTCCCCGAGCTCGAAGCTATCGAGGATATAACCGAGCTTGACGACCCTATGCGCTATGCGGCGCTGCGTGACCTCGGGCTCACGGCAAGAGAGGCGTATCTGGCAACCGAGACAAGACAGGCAAAGCCAAAAGACAACAGGGCGCATCTGTCCCCCGCTCTCACCAAGCCTGCACGTACTCCGTCGGGCGGAATATCAAGGAGCGAGCTGTTGATGGCACGTTCACTCTTCCCTGATCTGTCAGATACAGAAATCGCAAGGCTCTATAAAAGAGCGACAGTCAGATAAAAAGCCGAGACTATGGGCGCACATCGGCAATATACAGGGGCGTGTTGAAAAAACAACCGCCTGCGTCCGATTTAATCAATTATAAAAAAGGAGAAAAAAATGGCAATATACTCAAAGAAAAGCAACCTAAACAACGGAGTTATCGGCAAGCTCGAGACTCCTATCAAGATGATAATCGAGCACGAGAGCGACCTTATGAAGAAGAAGGGCGGCATATGCGATCTTCTCTTCAATCAGGAGCGCAGCAATCACTTTGGTGAGACGATTATAATCCAGAACGATTTTGCAGACTTCAAGCCTGTCACCGAAGGCGCCGCTGCGCCCGAGGACTCCATAGAGGAGAAGTACTCTAAGTTCATCGAGCACATTCAGTTTATGAAGGAGTTCGTAATCACCGCCGAGATGATGGAGGATGCAAACTACGGCATTGCCGCAGAAGCAGAGGCGAGAATCAGAAACTTTGTAAGAGCCTACTACAAAACTAGAAACAAGATATGCGAAACTATGCTTGCAAACGGTGTAGAAGGCAGCGTAAACTTCAGCGGCAAGGGGCTGGACATTACTACCCCCGACGACAACCCTCTCTTCGCCTTCGACCACCGCTACGGCGGAAAGGAAAACTACTACACCCAGTCGAACTATTTCTACGGCAACATATTCACATCTGAAGAGACGGGAAATAAATCCGCCGGAACATTCGAGGAAGCTCTTACCGAGCTGTCCGTAAAGCTCAGAAATATGAGAGATGAAAACGGCGAGCCTCTCGGCTACGTGGCAGACACCTTGATTCTGCCCGGCAACAGACCCCAGGCTGAGGCTATCGCAAAAAAGGTCTGCGGCTCATACGGCACTACCGGAAGCGCAAATAACGACATAAACCTCAACTACGGCAACTGGAACATCGTCGTTCTTCCCGGCTGGTCGGCGAACAAGGATCAGCTTATCGTAATGTCCAGCGAGGCAAACAAGAATCTGCGCGGAAACATCTTCTTCGACCGTATCCCTCTTACTATAACCAACTGGGTAGATCATCACACCGGCAACTATATCTGGAACGGCAGATGCCGCTTTGGTGTCGGCTTCGGCTCATACAAGCATATGCTGCTTGCGGTGGATTCCGATTCCGAGATAGAATACTGCACTCCGCTTTGATTTTCTATCCGTTTTAAGCTCGTAACGGGGGCGGCTTAACACCGCCCCTTTATCAAAAAGAAAGGAACGGAAAAAAGTGACACTTAATCAATTAAAGGAGTCTGTAGCCGCACTCGGCTTTGAGAAGGCGATAGAGGACGAGAATGCGCTGATAAATGCGGCAAACCGTGCTCTGAGACTCATCTATACGGACAGACCCGTAACACGCAGTGTGATAATATCCACCGATGTGCCGTTACCCGTATCCGGGCCCGTATCCTTCACTCACAGAGGCAAAGGAACGAAAAGCTTCTCTCTTGTCGGCAAGGCTTATTCCTTCCGTACCTACGGAAGAGGCGGCTACAGGATAGAGAGGGACGGTGCTGTGACGGAGAGGCGCTTCGACGGAGTAGGTACTGTGCACAAGGGATTTGTCACAGGTAACGGAAATATAACCTTTTTCGGCGATTATCTCTACACGGTAGGCGACCTTTGCTTTTTCGACTCGGTACTGTCTGGCGCAGTCGAGGACATACCCGTATACAATCGCACACGTGTAATTGACCTGTACCGTATGTATCCCGACTTCCTGTGCTTTGACACAAAGCCGACGTATCCCGACGGAAGCGCCGTAGAGGGCTGCGGGATGAAGGACGGCAGGCTCACCCTGCCCGAGGGGATAACGGGAGAGATACATCTCGAATACGAGAGAGCTCCGAGGGCGATAACTGCCGAGGACGGGGGCGTGCACATCGACGTGCCAGAGGAAGAAGCAGAGCTCCTGTCGCTTCTGTGCGCCTCGTTTATGTGGCTCGATGACGACCCCGAAAAATCACAGTATTATATGGCGCTGTATAAGGATGCACTCGCTACGATTAAAAGATACTCCTCTCGTGAGATAGATACCGAATACAGCGATAACGGGTGGGCGTAATGGCGAAAAAAGGAACATTAGGGGGGAGCGAATATACACGCTCCTACGGCAATTTCCGAGGCGTCGAGCTCGGCAATACCGGAGAGAGAGCAAGCGACAGACTCGCCTATGCAAAAAATCTTTACAGAGACTACGAGGGGGCATCTCCCTCGGCGCTCGAAAGCATCCCCGGCTTCAGAAGAGTATGCAATGTGTGGGAAAGGATAAACGCAATATATCTGCACAAGGCTCCCGACGGCGACTATCTCGTCGTAATAGCCGGAGTATCGGTTTACAGAATGCCTATCAAAGACATAGATTCGCTCGAAGAGCCCGTGGCGATAGCGCATCTGTCGGGGGCGAAGAGCGCAGTCTTCACCTTCGGCTCAGACCTGTACCTGCTCGATGGCAGCGATATAATCAGAATCGACGGGGCGGGCAGCGTCGGCAGAATCGGAAGGGATATCGCCCCATACGTGCCGACGACCTTCAAGAATGGCATCGAGTATGAGCAGAGGAATCTTTTGACCGATGAGTTTTTCGAAAGTCTTATAATAGTCGACCCCTCGGAGTACGAATATAGCACGGGCGGATTACAGTACGAGATATACGACGGAGCCAATTGCTACTGCAAGGTCACGGGAATAGACACGACTCTTATGCTTACGGGAGTTATACAGATACCCGGAAGAGTTATGCTGGGAGACAGATTTTACACGGTTAAAATAATTTCCGAGCGAGCCTTCTCCGGGTGTACGGATATGAGCTCCTTAAAAATTCTCGAGGGGGTCGAAGAGATAGAGGACTACGCCTTCTTCGGCTGTCTCTCCGCAAGAAAAATATCTCTGCCAACGTCCTTGAAGCGGGTCGGAGCACACGCATTCGAGCGGTGCAACGTGCTAAGAGACGTATACCTCGGCAAGGGGATAGAATCATTCGGCGACGGCTGCTTCGACTCCTGCTCGCACCTGCAGTATCTATACTACGAGGGCAGTGAGGAAGAATACTCGGAAGTCGTGGGAATGTCGGCTCTCGAGGTGTGCGAAAAAAGCTTCGGAGTCAAGGACACGGCTTTTACAATATCTATCCCGTCATACTCGAGGGCAAATTACGTTTCAAGCCTCAAGATAGGGAAAACGAGCAAGGGATTTGCGATTGCACGTGAGGACGGACTTGTAAAAGAACTCGTAGTTGAGATAAAGGGTGCATACGAGGTAAACGGACAGACGATAGAAATGTACGGTACTCTTCCCGCCCTGTACTCAGACTTCAAGGGCGGAAGGGATACAAACAAGACCGACGGCGTGCCCTCGTTCGAGGCAATATGCGGCTGTACGGTTGCCGAGGCGTTCGACGGGAGAATTTTTCTCTCGGGAAATCCCAAGCTGCCGAATACAGTGTTTTATACCGCAACGGATAAGACGGGAGCGAACAATCCTCTGTACGTCGGCGCATATAATTACTTCTGCTCGGGTGTCGGTAAGTACCCTGTAAAATCCCTGCTTGCGGTAAGAGACTCTCTTGCCGTATTCAAATCGGGAGACGACGGGTCGGGCAGCATATTCTACCATACGCCTAAAGATACGTCTGACAGGCTCGTACCGAGAATATACCCTGTCGAATACGTACACTCGGGTCTGTGCGCTGTCGGCGAGTCGATAAACTTCCTCGACGACCCTGTATTCCTCTCAAAGATGGGATTATCCGCTCTCTCAAAGAAGGATATAAGCTACGAGAGAAGCGTGGTCTGCCGCTCACATAATGTAAATTTTGATTTACTTTCGGAAAGACTTGAGGATGCGCATCTCGCAGAGTGGATGGGATATCTCGTCGTAGGTATAAGAGACAGAGCATATCTTGCCGATTCGAGGCAGACCTTCACGCACAGGACGGGCAACACCGAGTACGAATGGTTTACACTATACGACATCGGAGTATATGAAAACTCAACACGGGTATATAGGTATTCCTCATTCGCACAGGAAGGCTTCGACCTTCATCCCGATGCGGACGGCATAGCCGCAGGTACGGTTATGAGCGAAGCCGGCGAGGGTGGCGAGATGATATACTACGTGTCCGACTCAGGAAAAAGGTACAGGGTATACCCCACAGACTGCTTCAGCGGCGGAAGCTTCTCGCCGGCTACTGTGTATTTTGCTTCGGATGAGCTGTTGTTTTTCGGCACGGAATGCGGTGTTCTCTGCGTTTTCAATAACGATAAGAGAGGAGTAGCGCCAAAGAGCCTTGCAGAATCGGATGAATACGACCCCGAGGAATACAAGGCAAGAATGGCTCGGCGCATACATCCCGAGTTCTACTCCTTTGACTCACACGACGTCTCGTATGAGATGAAGACCCACTACGACGACTGCGGTATTCCTCACCTCACGAAGTCCTCGGTAAAGCACTCCCTGTGCATTAAAATCGAGGCGCTCGCAAGCTGCGAGCTTACGGTCGAGGTGGGTACGGACAAGTCGGGTTATTCAACCGTCTCGCAGTTCCCCGGCGGAGAGGTAGATTTCTCCTGTCTTGACTTTGGGAATATGTCGTTATCCTGCAAGGAATACTTCACACTCCCTGTGAACGAAAAAGAAAAGGGGTGGATAGAGAAGCAGGTAGCCGTGTATGCAAAAGGCTTTTCTGCGCCGATAGGAATACACTCTATCACATACAGATATTACGTCAAGGGACGCATAAAGCGCACCCTCACATAGAGCAAAGAAAGGATAAAAATGAAAACCGCAAAAATAAATGAAAACGAAATCAAAGAAGCATCCGTCGCATCCTTACCTACACGTCCCACCGCCCCCAGCGCCTTCGGCGGCAGGGGATACACGGCAAAGGATATGAAGGAAGCCTTCGATAAGCTCCCTATGCTTATCGCAGAAAGGTTCAACTCTCTCATAGACGATATACTCGCACCGAGAGAAAGCTCCATTGCCGCATCTATGGCGACCGATATTGAGGACGGGCACACGCTCTCTATGCTATTCGAGGATATTACCAGCGGCGGATTCTCCGCATATCTCAGCGTAATGGGCAAGCCGCTCGTCGAATATCTGACAGAGCTAGAGGACAGGATAGACGAGCTTGAAAGCACGCTGAATAGGCTGATTTAAGGGGGAAATATGACTGTACTGAACTATAAGATACACGGCGGCATCGCCCTCTTGGATAAATGCGTATACGGCACGAGCGAGCGTGTTACAATCTCTGTGGACGGGCTCTCGAGCGGCACCGTCTCGATAGGCGGAGTCGGCGCTCCGCTCAAAAAGACGGGCACGGTAATCGATCTGTCACGTCTTTACGACGGAGAATACACCCCTACTCTCAGAGGGGCGGACAGGAGTCTCATCTTCGAGCCCATTATTAAGCTCGGGGGAAAAATCAGGCCCAGCACGTTCGAGACAAGGGTGCTCGGAGCTCTTGTAAAGCGGCTCGAGGAAAGCGACAGGCTTCTTGCCGACGCTATGGAAAGGCTCGGGAGAGTAGAAGAAAAGCTTGGCGATATACGCCTAACAAAATGAAAGGAGAATTATGAAGCTTAATAAATTTTTAGTATGCATACTTATTGCTATGCTTCTCGTCGTAGGCTTCTGTGCTTCGGCATTCGCCTACGGAGACGAGATCGGTGCGGAATCGGAAGCGAACGTCGGCATAGAAGCGACGGGCGAGGCTGTGTCCGATGAGTCCAACACGGTTAACACGTCCGAGTCGGATGAAAGTGTCAAGAGTGAAAATACGGCTACGGACGGTTTGAAATCAAATCAGCCGAGCGGCGAAGGAGACGTCAATATTTTCAGTGCTCTGTTCGAGGCTATCAAGAATTCATTGACCGAGATACTTTGCCTTGTCACGGTTGTTTGCTCGGTCCTTATGACGTACGCATTCAAGAAGGGTATCTTCCCTGCTGTGAGAGGTGGAATTTCCGTAATGAAAAAGGCTCTCGGCAATATCGAAAAAGCATCCGAATCAAGCAATCTGTACTCAAAGGAGCTTGGCGAAAAAATTGCAGAAAAGCTCGGAGATACCGAAAAGAGGCTCGACGTACTGTTCGAAAATATAACAAAGCTCGAAACGCTCTTAATCCCGACGGATAAGGAGTTAAGAAGGTCTACGGCTCAGTCGCAGCTGATATACGGTCAGCTCGAGCTTCTCAGTGACGTATTTATGGCTGTGGCAATACCTCAGAGCGTCAAGGACGAGATCCTCGTGCGCATCAGCGAGATGAAGAGGGCGGTAAAGGAAAATGAAGAAGGATAAGCTTCTTTTATCCCTTATACTGAGGGCGGTAGGAATTGCGTTCTGCATTCTGCCGGTAACGCTCGCCGTGCTCTCTTACTTTCCTCTTTGGAAAAGCTGTGGAGCAGATGAGGTTATATGCGGCTTTACGGCGCTTTTGCTCGTGCTTGCATTCCACCCTCTTTACAACCTTATAAAGAAGGCGGTCAGCACGGTTGCCAGCTACACGGTGTGGCTCATCGCCTTTATCATATTCCTGCTCTTATCAAGGATTGCGGATGAAATGACGGTAATCTCGTTTATCGGATTTGTAGGAAATTCTATCGGCGCAATACTTATGAAGATCGGTGAAGGATTAAGGGGGAGCGAGAAATGAAAAACAGCTTTGAGGACTCCCTAATCGAGGGCGGAGAGCTTATGAAAAGAGGATACTCCTTCCTCATCGATAACGTAGGAAAAACGATAGCACTCTTGACAGCGGTTATATCCGTGCTGGTAGTATTCACCGAAATAGGATTCTACGACTTCGGAACCGAGAGGCTGACCTCAACCGCAATTATTCTGTGCATGGCCTCATATATAACCTACTTTTCTCTCGAGGATGCGGGTGAGAAGCTGGGAAGGGATAGCGACGAATACAAAAAAGCAACCGAAAAATATCGCGAGGCGAAAGAAAGAATAGGCGGCGAGAGCATCCCCGAGCTAAGGCAGTATATCGAGCAATATGCAAGCGAGGAGCTTTTGTACAGAAAGAAGGCTTGCCTTTTATCCCTCGGTCTCGGATACTCGGAATACGAGGAATACAAGCAAGGTAAAAGGGTCGGGGCAAAAGAGAGACGGAAATTCAAAATTATAGAGCGTATGAAGCCCATAAAAATTTCGGTCGCAGAGCTCTTATCAAGCGAGAAGAAAAACGCCGAAGTCGAGTTTACAAATCCCGAAAGAAGGAAAGGCGCAAGGCTCGTGCTCGGCTTAGTACCTTCAACTCTTTGTATGCTCTTCACCGTCTCAATAATGCTGAGCGCAAAGAGCAGCATGGGGTTTGCCGACGTAGTAGAGGGAATCCTCAGGCTTACGACTCTGCCCGTCTTTGGACTCCGAGGATATACGAAGGGCTATACATACGCAAAGAGCGAATGCGTATTCTGGCTGGAAACAAAGACCAGATTTTTAAACTCATTTCTGAAAAAGAAGGAAATATGTAAATAATTATTTTCATATCAGCCTGTTTTTGGGGGCGTCGGTAAATCCCGACGCCCTTTTTTATTCGAAGCACTCGCTCTCGGTTCAATCTCATATTTCAAGTCGCAGGCATTTAAATTACTCCTCATTTTGTTAGCTTTGTAAGTTGACAAGCATCACCTGAAATGTTATAATTAACTCATAGAAAACATAAAAAGGGGGGTGTGAAGTTGAGATACTTTTCTGAAGAAAAAAGAATAACGATAGACTCCTCGGAGCTGTGTCTTATCGCAAAGAGGAAAGTCGCCTCACCCCTAAACATCGAAGAGGTAGAAATATGCAGGTGGGGTGAAAAGCCCGCAGAGCTTCGATGCGACTTTGAGGCGCTCGGCTACAGCTTTACCCTCACGGCGCTCGCCTGTATATCGGGAAGCGGAGAGCTGAGTATTTATACACGTGTAGGCGATGCGAAAAAGCCCACCAGGGATGAGGTGGCATACGCCAGGGGCAAGGGGTATCTTGCAGGCTATGCTTTTATGAAGGACACCCCCCAAAAAAAGCTCTCCCTTACTATCAACTACTACTCCGAATCCGATACTGTCACCGTGCAGGAGACGGTCACTTTAAGCAAGCTCGAGGCCTTCTACACGAAGTGCATAACAGCGCTCAGTATATATGGCGCACCCGAGATAGAGAGAGTGACCGAGAGGATCGCTTCAATATATGAAATGAAGTTCCCATACCTAAAAAAGAGAGACGGGCAAACCGAATTGATTCGTGCCGTATACAGATGTATCAGCCGTTCAAAAACTCTCTTCGCCTCTGCGCCGACGGGTACGGGAAAGACTGTATCCACGGTTTACCCCGCTCTAAAGGCGGTGGGGGATGGGAAAATAGATAAATTCTTCTATCTTACGCCGAAGACCACAACGGCAGAGGCTGTCAAGGAGTGCCTCACGACTATCTCTCAAAGGGGCGCTAAGCTCAGGGCAGTAATCCTTACGGCGAAGGAGCGGTGCTGTAAAAGAGGGCTGCTATGCCGTTTCGACCGAGCCGAGTGCGACTCTGCGGAATGCAGGGAGCTTGCCGATGCTGTGCTGGAGCTCTTCAAGCTCGACAAAGCCGTCGTAACGATACACGACGCTATGGCGATAGCCGTAAAATACACGGTCTGCGCACACGAGCTTATGCTATGCTACTCCGAGCTGTGCGACGGGGTTATATGCGATTTAAACTATTTGTTCGATCCGAACGTATACCTGCGCAGATACTTCGAGGGGTACGGCCGTTACGGACTGTTGATAGACGAGGCTCACAATCTCGCCGAGAGAGCGAGAGAGATCTATTCCTCGGAAATCTCGCTCGACGAAATAAAGAGGATATCCGAGTGCGAGCTTATCTGCTCTACCTCGAAGCTGAAAGAGGGCGCAGAAGAGATTTACGGCAACCTTTACGAGCTACTGATGCCTTATTTAAGAGACGAGGTGAGAGTCGACAAGGACGGAAAACGCACAGCCTTCACCCATTCCTCTCGTCTGCCAATCGGCATGCGTGAGCATATCGACACTCTCAGCGAGCTTATCGATGTCGAGCTGATGATTGCACGAGGCGCTCGTGACACGGATAAAAAGGAGAGAATACTCTTTCTTAAGGAAGCATTGCGTAACTACAGGGGCTTCTTGCGTGCGATGGATTTCTTCGACGAGGGGTACAAGCTTTTCCTCACTCTAGATGGCGAAAACATCAGGATAAAGCTCTTTAATATCGACACGGGTAGGCTCATAAAAGAGAGAATCGAGCACGGCCACGGAGCCGTCTTCTTCTCAGCAACGCTATCTCCCATAGAATATTACCGCTCTCTTCTCGGCGGCGACCGTACGAGCGAGGTTATCGAGGCGGGCTCGCCCTTTGACCCGGCTCAGCTATCCGTAAGCATTGTTGATAAAATAAGCACAAGGTACTCGGAGCGTGAAAGGACTCTGCCTGCGGTATGCCGCACTATTGCGGGAGTTATGGCGGCAAAGAGGGGACACTATATGGTATTTGCCCCGTCGTTTGAGTATTGCTCTACGCTAGCACGGGCATTCCGTGAGAAATACCCGAAAATACGCATACTTGAGCACAGAAAGGATATGAGCGAAGAGCAAAAGCAAGCATTTCTCCGTGAATTTTCAAACGATGTGAATCCCGAGAGCTATCTTGTCGGCTTCTCTGTTATGGGCGGAATTTATTCCGAGGGAATAGACCTTGCCGGTGATAGTCTTATCGGCGCTGTCGTCGTAGGCATAGGTATACCGTCTATATCCGTCGAAAGAGAGGCTATGGCTGAATACTATGAGGAAAAATACGAGTCGGGAAAGCAATACGCCTATATCTATCCCGGTATGAACCGTGTATTGCAGGCTGCGGGCAGAGTTATAAGGCGTGAGGACGACAGAGGTATTATAGTACTCATCGACGATAGGTTCGACGACCCCGTGTATAAGAAAATCATTCCTAAGCTATGGGAAGGTATGAGGTACGTGGGGGATGCTCAAGAGTTGAATAAGAGAATAAGCGAGTTCTGGAAAAGGTGCGAGAAAGAGAGAAAGAGTTAAAAGGCGCTCTCCCCACGGACAAAAGAAAAAAAGCCAATACGCAGGCTCGTAGCCTAACATAGCTCGCCGAGTCAAAAGCTAAAATCCTGTGTAAGAATATCACTGCTCGCCTTTTTTTTAAGAGTGCGTGCCGAGAAAATGAAAAAAGAAGGAAAGAAAAAGGAGCAAGCATACAAGATTTTCGTCTTGCGTGTTTGCTCTTTTTGTCGTTATAATGGCTTTGGCTTAGCCGATGCTGCATTTATCCGAACAAGTGCGACGCTTTGCACTTAACGGCTTTTTTCAAATTCTCCGCTAAGAATGTCACCCCTTCAGTTTATTTTCTTTTTTCTTTATATCAAGCGCAAAATATGGGCGAAGCAGACGTTATACGTCCTGCCCCGCCCTTTTGTTCACCGTAATGCTGAGTCAAGCTGTCACAGTACTCCGATAAAAGCACCTACGTAAGATTAATTCACTACGTCTCGCTACCGCAAGATAAGCTCTCCCGTAATACTAAGTCGCTCGCTCTCAGTACTCAGAGATAAGCTCTCTCGTAAGTCTGAGCGAAGCCTCTGCCGCCCTCGGCAAAAATTCCGAATATTCAATAGCCCCGTCGCCCGTGAGTGAGTCGGAAATCGCACGGATAATGACGCACGGGGTGCTGTTTACATATGCGACGTGGGAGATAGCTCCGCCCTCCATCTCACAACCGAGAGCCCCGAAGTCTAAGGCAATGCGCCTTTTCTGCTCGAAAGTTGAAACGAATTTATCACCCGTAGCAACTCTGCCGACGTATGCTTTTATCCCAAGCCTCTTTGCCGCCTCGGTAAGTATATCCACGGCACGTGTATCGGTCCTGAAGTAAATCATATTTATACCGGAAATCAAGCCGACGGGATCTCCGAGGGCAGACGTATCCATATCGTACTGCAAGGTTTCATCGGCTATAACAACGTCACAGGGGCGCAGCCGCTCGTCAAGCGCTCCGCCGACACCCGTATTTACTATCAACTCGGGATGGAAGCAAAGTATCATAGCCTCAGCGCACAAAGCGCTGAAAACCTTACCCACGCCGCATCTGGCAACCGCTATGCGTTTGTCACAGAGCATACCCGTGTGAAATTCTATGCCGCTGACGAGTACCGTCTCTCTACCTTCAAGAGAATCTACAAGCGCATCCACCTCGGGGGCCATCGCTCCGATTACACCTATATCTGCCTTAAAGCTCATAATGCTCTCCTTTTAGTCATTTGGGTACGAAAAGTCACGCCAGCCGTCAAGTGCCTTAAGATAGCGTGCGGCATCCGCCTTCGCTCCGTCCACGTCGTGCGCAAGATAGTTTCCGCACTCTACCCTGCCCGCTCCGGGGAGCGGTCCGTCGTGGTTGACAATCGAAGCTAAAACCTCTCTGACAACCGCAAGGGTCTCTGTGTCAAAAGAATCTCTGACAAGCAGATAATAACCCGTCCTGCATCCCATAGGTCCGAAGTATATGACCCTGTCGCCAAGTCTGCTGTTGCGTACGTAGGTGGCAAAAAGATGCTCGAAGGAATGTATGGCATCATACTCCATATAGTCTCCGCCGTTAGGTACACGTGTCCTTAAATCGTAGGTTGTAATATCTCCGTCGATGCGTGATATATACATACCTTCTCCTATTTTATCGTGGTTTACCGTAAACGAGGCTATGGGGCGAAGTTCTTCACTCATATTATGAATTATCCTTTCTTTTTCTCGATACGTCACGAGAATGCAGGTACACTACAAGCTCCAAAAAATTTAGATTATCGGGTGTAATGACGCAAAAACGGCGCACCGTATGGGTAAAAAAGCTTCGGGCTTTGAAAAACTCAAAGCCCTTTTATAGCTAAAAACGAAGCTGAGTATGATAAAAATCAGAAAGCAATCCTGTCTCTGATATATGCTTTAACCTCGGTAAGAGGTATTCTCACCTGCTCCATAGTATCTCTGTCACGCACGGTAACGCATCCGTCGTTCTCGGTCTCGAAGTCGTAGGTGATGCAGAAGGGAGTGCCTATCTCATCCTCACGGCGATATCTCTTTCCGATAGAGCCGGTCTCGTCGAAGTCTACGGGGAACTCGCGGCAAAGGTCGTCGTAAAGCTCAAGAGCCTTATCGGAGAGCTTCTTCGAAAGAGGAAGCACAGCCGCCTTTACGGGAGCGAGCGCAGGATGAAGGTGAAGCACAACTCTGACGTCGCCCTCACCGATAGTCTCCTCATCGTAAGCGTCGACAAGGAAGGCGAGAGCAACTCTGTCAGCGCCGAGCGAGGGTTCGACTACGTAAGGAATATAATGCTCGCCTGTCTCCTGGTCGAAATACGTCATATCCTTGCCGGAATGGTTCTGATGCTGTCCGAGGTCATAGTCGGTTCTGTCAGCGATACCCCAGAGCTCACCCCAGCCGAAGGGGAAGAGGAACTCGAAGTCGGTGGTAGCCTTCGAATAGAAGCAAAGCTCCTCTGCATCGTGGTCACGGAGTCTGAGATTCTCCTCTCTCATACCGAGGTCGAGAAGCCACTTGTGGCAGTAGTCCTTCCAATACTTAAACCACTCAAGATCTGTGCCGGGCTTGCAGAAAAACTCAAGCTCCATCTGCTCAAACTCTCTGGTTCTGAATATGAAGTTACCGGGGGTAATCTCGTTTCTGAATGACTTACCTATCTGGCATACGCCGAAGGGCAGCTTCTTTCTAGACGCTCTCTGCACCGAGGGGAAGTTTACAAATATACCCTGAGCCGTCTCGGGACGCAGATATACCGTATTCGTAGAGTCCTCGGTAACACCTATAAAGGTCTTAAACATAAGGTTGAACTTCTTGATATCGGTGAAGTCATTGCCTCCGCAATCGGGGCATACGATGCCTTTTTCCTTAATGTATGCAGCCATCTGTTCGAACGTCCAGCCTGCGGGATTGTCCTCAAGACCGTTTGCAAAAGCGTACTCCTCTATGAGTTTGTCCGCTCTGTGTCTTGCCTTACATCCCTTACAATCCATAAGGGGGTCGGAGAAGCCGCCGACGTGTCCGGATGCAACCCAAGCCTCGGGATTCATAATTATCGCAGAATCAAGTCCTACGTTGTAGCGGCTCTCCTGTACGAACTTCTTCCACCAGGCTCTTTTTACGTTGTTCTTAAACTCAACGCCTAAAGGACCGTAATCCCAGGAGTTTGCAAGTCCGCCGTAAACCTCGGAGCCGGGGAATATAAATCCACGTGTCTTACATAGAGCGACTATTTTGTCCATTGTCTTTTTGCTGTTTTCCATTTTACACTCCATATATAAATAATTATTTACAAAATCTTATTAAGTTTGCAGGTCACAACGCCGGATTTATGCGACACGGGTGTGAGTGTAACCCTCTTACCACCGATACCGCACGGCGCAGCAAAGCGCACCTCCATAAAGTCATCGGTATGCGCCGAATAATACTCTCCGTCATAGCTCTCGGCAATAGCTATAAGCTCTGTTCCCGACTCGACAACAGAGGAAAGCTCTGCGTCTCTTACTTCGTTCTTAACCCTTATAAGCTCACGGCTGCGCCTCTTCTTTACGTCGGGAGAAACCTGCGAATCAAAGTAAGCGGCGGGCGTACCCTCACGTCTCGAATAGGCAAACACGTGCGCATCTATGAAGCCGACACGTCTGACGAAATCGACCGTAGCCAAAAAGTCCTCTTCATCCTCTCCCGGAAAACCAACCATAAGATCGGTGGTAAAGCGTGCACGGGGGATAAGCTCTTTTATCGCCTCAATGTTGCGAAGAGCCATATCCGTGTTGTATCTGCGCTTCATAAGCGCAAGAATCCTGTCAGAGCCGCTCTGCATAGAAAGATGAAAGTGAGGAGCTAAAATCTTAGCGTCCGCCACACGCTCAGCAAACCTTCTGTCTATAAGCTCGGGGGCTAAAGAGCCAAGACGGATGACCTCGCAGCTTTTACGCCTGTCAAGCTCGCATATAAGCTCGGCAAGGCTGTGCCCTTCCTTCAAATCCCTGCCGTAAGAGCCGGTCTCTATGCCCGTAAGCACGATCTCCTTCGTACCCGAGGCGGACAGCGCCTCAACCTCAGATATTACGTCGCAAAACGGCTTTGAACGCACTCTGCCCCTCGCCTCTTTAATTGCGCAATAGGTACACTTCGACTCGCAGCCGTCCTCTATTTTAACATACGCACGTGTTCTCGGCGCACTTTTCACCGCCATAGGCTCAAATCCTACGCCGTCAAGTGAAGAAACCCTCACCCTGTCAGTGCGCTCACCCGAGAGCAGAGCTATAACGTCATCGACCACGTGCATCTTACCGTCGGTGCCTCTTACAAGGCTGACTCCGTCAATCGCACCTACTCCGTCGGGGTCGAGCTGAGAATAGCAGCCGATGACCGCCACTATCGCAGACGGATTCAGCGAGATAGCTCGTCTCGCTATCTGCCTAGACTTCCTGTCGCTCTCGGCGGTAACGGTGCAGGTGTTTATAACGTAGGCGTCGCACACATCGTCAAAGGGGCGCACGAGAAAGCCTCGGCGCAAAAACTCCTCTGAGATAGCCTCTGTCTCGTACTGAGAAACCTTACACCCGAGGGTATAAAAACCAATTGAATACATATATTACTTTCCGCTGTAAACGGAAGGATCGAGCACTCCGACATAAGGAAGCGCACGGTATCTCTCGTCATAATCAAGTCCGTATCCTACAACGAACTCGTCGGGAATTTCTGTGCCGCAGTAATCGGGCACAAAATCAACCTTTCTTCTGGAAGGCTTATCGAGAAGAGTGCAGGTCTTAACGCTCTTCGCACCCTTACCGAGAAGGTACTTCGTAAGATAGGACAGTGTCACGCCGCTGTCAATAATGTCTTCAATAATAAGCAAATCGCACTTATCAAGGTCAGGGCGCATAAGGTCAAGATGAATATTTACAGAACCCGAGGTGGACGTACCCGCACCGTATGAGGACACCTTCATACAATCTATCTCAACCGGTATCGAAATCTTCTTCATCAGCTCACCCATAAAAACGATAGAGCCCTTAAGAATGCAGACAAGTATGAGATTCTTCCCTTCCGTGCCGTAATCTCTGTCTATCTGCTTAGCAATACGGGTAGTTATACGGTCTATTTCCTCTTCGCTGACAAGTATTCTGCAAACGTCCTTATTCATAAACCCTCCCAGGCTATTTATACAAATTCGTATATAAAGCTATTTAAACAGTATTATTTTAGCAGAAAAAGGGCGCAATGTCAATAAGGACGGGATAGTTTACTTATATAATAAAATATTTTTATATTAATACTTGACAATTAGACTTCATTAGGTTATAATATACATTGCGTTCGTATGAATACGCACAAGTGATGTTAATTTAGGCAAAGGAGGTGCTTGTTATGAAAAGAACGTATCAGCCTAAGAAAAGACAGAGAAACAAGGAACACGGCTTCAGAAAAAGAATGGCAACCGCTAACGGTAGAAAAGTTCTTAAGCGTAGACGCGCCAAGGGTAGAGCTAAGCTCACCTACTGATAACGAGAGCGACACAAAGCATCGGCGCTGACAGTCACACGGTGACATACAAAATCTCCGATAAAACGCCATTTGCGCATTTATCGGGGTTTTTGTTTAGTTGGAGAAAAATCCGTCGCCGATAGTCTTACGGAGAAGATTTTATGAAATTCACGGCTATTTGTGAAAACCACTTATTTTCAAAGGCGTATTCAAAGGGAAAAAGAGCAGTGACATCGGCTCTTGCGGTTTACGTACTTCCCGACTATCACAAGGGGCGTCTTGCAAAAGCACATCCCTTAAAAATCACGGTCAATCGCATCGGACTTACAACTACGAAGGCTCTCGGCAAAGCGGTTGTAAGAAGCAGGTGCAGAAGGATTCTCAGAGAGGGACTCCGAGCCGTGGAAAAGGAAAGAGAGCTGAAAAAAGGCTTTCTTATTGTCATTGCGGCCAGAAAGGGCGCAGTCGACCTAAAAAGTCAGGATATAAAAAAAGAGCTTACGTATGCTTTCGAAAAGCTTGGGATATTTAAAGAATGAAGCACGTTATGATATGGCTCGTACGCCTGTATCAAAAGTTCATTTCTCCAATCAAGCCTGCCTGCTGCAGGTTTACACCCACCTGCTCTTCTTACGCCATCGAGGCGTTCAGAAAGAGAGGCTTCTTTGTCGGGCTGATTCTTACGATTTGGAGAATTTTGCGTTGCAACCCGTTCTCGAAGGGCGGTTACGACCCCGTGCCGGAAAAGGGCTTCAGAAACCCCAAAAAGGAAGATACGGCTCCTGACGAAATACAATCGAGTGAAGTCCCGGAAAATATGCGGGACGATTAGCTTCGCTGCGAGAGTCACGCCTCGGAAAGGCAAGCGAAGAGATTTTAATTGAAAAGGAAAATTAATATGTTTGTTTGGCTTTATAAACTTCTCGGTACTATGCTCAGCTTCTTCGAGAGCATTACCGGCAGCTACGCTTTAGCGCTCCTGTTCTATGCGCTTGTATTCAAGGTAGTCTTCCTACCCTTCTCTATCAAGCAGCAGAAAAACCAGATCGCTATGGCTAAGCTCACACCCAAAATAGAGCTCATTAAGGCTAAGTACAAGGGCAGGACCGACCAGCCCACAATGCAGAAGCAGCAGCAGGAAATTATGGAGCTGCAGCAGAAGGAAGGATACAGCCCTCTGTCGGGTTGTCTGCCCCTGCTCATTCAGCTTCCCCTCATTATGCTTCTTTACGCAGTTATACAGAATCCTCTGTCCTATATCGCAAAGACTAACGCAACCGTAAACGACTACAATGCCAATATAACAACCGAGGGCTACGTAATCGAGGACGAAAACTTTGTTAATATGTACAGCGATATAATCGGGAAAAAGGAAAAGATTGAGATGTCCGACGTTGTCCTCGAGATTTACAGGAGTATCTCGACAGCCAAGGATGCAGACTCGGCTACCGCTGTACCGAAGAACTCGGAGATAGCTCTGATCAGCGATATATACTCCTACGTCAAGAACACCGAAAATACGATATACACGACAGAAGAGGAAAGAATCGCATATATCGAGAGCTTTGGTATAGACTACGCCACCATTCCTAACTTCAACGTATTCGGCGTTAACCTCGCTAACAATCCCTCTATCACCGACATTTCTATTCTCGTTATCATTCCTATTCTCGCAGCTCTGTCCTCTTGGGGCTCTATGTGGCTGACGAGAAAGCTCAACAGCACCGGGCTCGCCACAGCGCAGGATGCGCAGACCAATGCTTCTATGAAGATTATGGATCTTATGATGCCTCTTATGACATTGTGGATCTCCTTCAACTTCTCCGGTATGCTGGGTCTTTACTGGATTTACCAGTCGATACTGGGTGTAGGTCAGTCACTTATACTCGCTAAGGTTATGCCCCTGCCCAAGTACACAGAGGAAGAGCTCAAGGAGATGAGAAAGGCGCAGAAGGAAGCCGAGAAGGCTCAGAGAGCTGCCGCAAAGGCTCAGCCTAAGCACAAGTCGCTCCACTATATCGACGAGGACGACTATGATGAGCTGCCCACAGTAGCAACAAAGGATGATGACAAGAAGCCACCCCTTAGCTCGGATATACCCGAGATTAAAGACTGATTTTTTAGCTTTGGAAGGATAAAAAGATGATTAAGGAAACAATTGCAATAGGCAAGGATATACTTGAGGCAAAGGATAATGCCAGAGCCGCACTCGGAGTAGGAGAGCTTGACGACGTAGAGTTCGAGGTGCTCCACTACGGCAGTAAGGGCTTTATGGGATTTTTCACTAAGCCTGCTAAGGTAAGAGCATATATCAACCTGCCCGAAAGAGACGGAAAGCAGAAGGACGCTAGGCGTGAGCGTCAGAAGTCCGACCGTCAGAGAGAGGACAGACGCCCCGAGGAAAAGAAGGCGTTCGACAAAAAAACCGTCGAGAAGAAGACGGACGACGCTGAGGCGGCGCCCGTAGCGCAGGCTCAGGATAAGCCTAAGAAAAAGAAGAGAAAGAATGCGAAGAAGCCTCAGGATGCCATAAGAGCGGAGAATAAGCCGAAGAGTCAGGTCATCCCCGAGGCGGAGCTCAAGATGGAGCTCAAGGTAGTCGAGGAAGGCGAGGATATGTCCTTCGACTTTATCAACACCATTATCAAGGATATTGGTCTTAATGCTACCGCTATACTCTACTCCTGCGAGGACGGAACAAGAAGAATAACCATCTCCGGTGACGATGCGTCTACCCTTATCGGCCACCACGGCGATACACTCGATGCTCTGCAGTATCTTGCAAACCTCGCATCTGCAAGAAAGAACTCTAAAGGCGAGAGAGATAAGAGCCGTGTGACCATAGACATTGAGGGTTACAGAGCAAAGAGAGAAGAGACCCTCAGAGCACTCGCACGCAGAATGGCGGCAAAGGCAAAGAGAAACAACCGCAGTGTTATGCTCGAGCCTATGAGCGCATACGAAAGAAGGATAATCCACTCCGAGGTTCAGCTTATCGACGGAGTCAGCACCAACTCTATCGGCTCTGATAACAACCGTAAGATTGTTATTTATCTCACCGACAAGAAGCCCGAGGGCATCTTCGAGGAAGAAAACAACGCAGATGATTTTGACACCACCGCAAGCGTAGTAGGCGCTGTCGATCAGATTACAACGGCATCCGATCTCGACGAGGCACAGGCGGCTAACGAGACCGTATCGGTAGTTACCACCGTTCCGGACGAGAGCGAGGATATCGACGCATCCTTCGACTCCGACGACATCAAGTAATATGCTTGGCGGCACTATAGCGGCAATATCGACCCCACTCGGCAAGGGTGGGGTCGCTGTAATACGTATGTCCGGCGAAGGAGCGCTCGAGATAATCGACAAGGCATTCAAGCCGAAATATAAAAGCTCTCTCTCCGACTTCCCAAAAAGAACGCAGGTATACGGCTACTTTATGAGAGAGGGAGAGAGGCTTGACGACGTGCTCGTCTGCTATTTCCCGAAGGACAGCTCCTATACAGGAGAGGATACGGTAGAAATAAGCTGCCACGGTGGCGTGCTTGTCACCGAATGCATCCTTGAGACTCTATTCTCTCTTGGAGCAGAGCCGGCAGAAAGAGGCGAGTTTACAAGGCGCGCCTTCATAAACGGCAGACTCTCTCTTTCGGACGCAGAGGCGATAGGCAGCCTTCTCGAAGCGAGGAGTCTCGAGCAAGTGCGCCTTTCATCTCCCGACGCACGTACAAGGCTTAGCGAGAGCATCTGTGAGATAAGAGAAGAGCTCGTCTCCATTTTATCCTCTGTTTATGCAAGGATAGATTATCCCGACGAGGACCTGGGTGAGCTCTGCGAGGAAGAAATCGCCGAGAAGCTAAAATCGACGCTAACAAAAATAGACAAGCTCTCTCACACCTACGCTACGGCGAGAGCAATAGGATACGGAATTTCTACCGTCATCGCAGGTAAGACGAATGCGGGAAAGAGCACCCTTTACAATGCCCTCGTCGGCAAGGATGCGGCAATTGTCACAGATATCGAAGGAACAACAAGAGACGTGCTCGAATCCGAAGTCACACTCGGCAGTGTAATACTCAGACTCCGTGACACCGCCGGAATAAGGCGTGCGGCGGATGCAGACCGTGTAGAGCTTCTCGGCATTGAGAGAAGCCGCAATATGATATCCGAGTCCGAGCTTATACTCTCCGTCTTCGACGTTTCACGCCCCGTTGACGAATCGGACAGGCTCCTTATGGACGAGCTTTCCCACTCCGACGGAGTAAAGATATGCATACTTAACAAGGCGGATTCTGCTCTCGCAGATTGGGATAGCAGAGGTGAGATATCCTCTGTCGGGTTTGAAAGAGTTCTACACGTCTCTTTGAAAAGCGACCCCATTTCGGCTACCGAGGCGATAAGAAAGACGGTAGAGGAGCTTTTTACCGACGAAAAGATATCCATCGGAGCCGACCCAGTCGTAACCACGGCACGCCAAAATGCGGCGCTTACCCGTGCTCGGGATTTTGTAAACACGGCACTCTGCAGTCTGCTTTCCGGATTGCCCCAGGATGCGGCGACCTCGGATGTTGAGCTCGCTATCGGCGCTCTTTGCGAAATCGACTCCAGAGCGGTGTCCGAGGAGGTCGTCGCCGACATCTTCTCTAAATTCTGCGTTGGAAAGTAAATCGCATCTCATCGAGATAACCCCCCTATAATCGACGTCGCAATGCTCATATCCGCGCCCCCGCCGTCTAGTATCATTCCAAGCGCAAGGGCAAGTATGGCAATAGCGAGAGCTCCGATGGATTTTATCAGTATCTGTTTCACTTTTTTTCTCCTTCGCTCTGATATACTCATATTTTTTGCGAATAGAGGAAAATAATACATTAAACTGCTCCTTTGGATGAAAAGAGACATAAAAATATGGAAACGAAAAGGTTCTCAAAAAACGACTCCGGCTTTGTCTGCAGGAATTGCGGAAAGAAGGTCGAACCCTTAGGCTATACGTCCAGAAATCACTGTCCGTTCTGTCTATGCTCACTGCATGTGGACGTAAATCCCGGAGACAGAGCTAACGAGTGCGGCGGGATACTCCGTCCCTTCAAAGCGGAGCCGGACGCCCGCAGAGGATATATAATTTACCACAGGTGCGACAAATGCTCCGCCGTGGTAAGAAACAAGAGCGCCCACGAAGCAAAGGTGCAGCCCGACGACACTTCTCTCCTAATCAAGCTTACGGCGGGTATATACGACTTTAAATAGGCAAAAGCCGCACGCCCCCTTTCTTCTGTGAAATATTTGAGCTATATAGAGCGGCGTGTCCGGACAAGGCTCTGCCTTGGCGCAATGCTGTCAGGCGAATATCTGATATAGACGTAACAAAAACGCATACCAATACAAAAGGGACGAGGAATTACAAAATTCCTCGTCCCTTTTTTCTAAAGCACAGAGCTGAAGTCTCGTATTTTTTAATTCTCTCATCGTAGAATAAAGCTCCCCGTCCTATCCCTGCTCTTTTCTCGCAAGTCAAGGCACGCTATATAAAGCTCACCGCTCGACTCTTCAGCTATCAGAAGCTAACCGTAATATTATCGAGTACTATAAGTGCGGCTATAGCGATAACAACGGAAACGCCTCCAAGCACGAGGGCAAGCACGGTGTTGCTCGAGCGTGACAAATGAGATATCTGCCCGTCACAAGGAGTCGAGGATTTATCAAGAAGTCCGCCCTTGCGCATTGCTCTGACTATGGGCTTATAAACCAGCAGAACAGCGCCGCCGTTAAACAGCGTCTTAAAGAAATTAAAGGGCAGGAGAAGTGTCGGTATTAAAGCAATAATGACAGACGAGGGTTTGTTTGTGAAGATAGGTGTGATAAGTATATTCATAGGTATCATCACAAGAGTGACGGCTACAACCGAGGAATAGATACCTATCATTGCCGTCTTAAAGCTCCTCTTCCTTGAATAAATAAACGAAGCTACGAAGGCGAATACCGCAGAGGATACGAAATCCATAATTAACCCCCACACGCCCGTACCGCTGTAAATCACGCTGATAATACTCGACACTGCCGATATGAGGATGCCTGCGAGCGGACCGTATATGAAGGACGCAAGCACGATAATTATATCTCCTGCATCAAGGGACAAAAACTGAACCCTGATAAACGATGTGGCGAAGCTGACTATCACAGCCAAGGCGGCAAAAATGCCAACGCCTGCCACAAGCTTAATTTTCTTAGTTCTCATAAAAACCTCTTTTCTTTTTTAAAAAAGAAAACTCACAAAGAGGGCAAAAGCCAACTTGGTGAGGAAAAGAGAAAATATAATATTATATTCCCACGGGGGCAAATCTCTTTTCTCATCCGGACTATACCGTCGGTCGGAGAATCGCACTCCGTCGGGAAGGCATACGCCTTCTTCGCAGACTCACAGCCGTACCCGTGTCGGGATATCAGACTGATTACTGCCGATATGGAATTTCACCATTTCCCAAAGAAATTTATGTTTATACCCGACACCCTATGAGGATGTCGGGTATTTTTTAACTAACTCCGAATTAAGTCGAAATTAAAATTAGTCCTTAATCTCAGCTACAACGCCGGAACCTACGGTTCTACCACCCTCACGGATAGCGAAACGAAGACCCTTCTCGCAAGCGATAGGAGTGATAAGCTCAACGTCCATGTTTACGTTGTCGCCGGGACGGCACATCTCAACGTCAGCAGGAAGGTTGATGATACCGGTAACGTCGGTAGTTCTGAAGTAGAACTGAGGTCTGTAACCGCTGAAGAAGGGCTTGGAACGGCCGCCTTCCTTCTCAGTAAGAACGTAAACCTGACCAAGGAACTTGGTGTGGGGCTGAACAGAGCCGGGCTTGCAAAGAACCTGACCTCTCTCGATCTCGTTCTTCTGGATACCACGGAGAAGAAGACCTACGTTGTCTCCAGCCTCTGCAAAGTCCATAAGCTTGTGGAACATCTCGATACCGGTAACAACGGTGGTTCTGTTCTCATCGGTAAGACCAACGATCTCAACAGTATCAGCCATCTTAACAGTACCACGCTCTACACGGCCGGTAGCAACAGTACCACGACCGGAGATAGAGAATACGTCCTCGACAGGCATAAGGAAGGGAAGGTCAGCCTTTCTGTCGGGAGTGGGAATGTAAGAGTCAACAGCATCCATAAGCTCCTTAATGCAGTTGTACTCGGGAGCATCGATACCGTTAGTAGAGGTAAGAGCCTCACGAGCGGAACCACGGATAACGGGGATATCGTCGCCGGGGAACTCGTACTCGTTAAGAAGATCTCTGATCTCCATCTCAACAAGCTCAAGAAGTTCCTCGTCGTCAACGATGTCGCACTTGTTCATGAATACTACGAGTGCGGGAACGCCAACCTGACGAGCAAGAAGAACGTGCTCTCTGGTCTGTGCAAGAGGGCCGTCAGTACCAGCAACTACGAGGATAGCGCCGTCCATCTGAGCAGCACCGGTGATCATGTTCTTAACGTAGTCAGCGTGGCCGGGGCAGTCAACGTGAGCGTAGTGACGAGCGTCAGTTTCGTACTCAACGTGTCTGGAGTTGATTGTGATACCACGAGCTCTCTCCTCGGGGCAGTTGTCGATCTGGCTGTAATCAAGGAACTCAGAACCGTTTGCAAGGGAAAGAGTCTTGGTGATTGCAGCAGTAAGGGTGGTCTTACCGTGGTCTACGTGACCGATAGTACCAATGTTAACGTGGGGCTTGTTTTTTTCAAACTTCTGCTTTGCCATTTTAATAATCTCCTTATTAAAAATATTTTTTTAGTTTTAAAGTTTGGTATATCTAATCGACATTTCTGTCGGTCAGAAACTTGGGGGTTAGAAGAAAACTTCTAATAAAAACCGTAAGGAATAGAAAAAATTGAGGGAGAATCGTCGCATCTCGAGGTGCAAGGCATAGTTACCTATGTCAAGCCTCGAGATGGGCGGTAGAAAAAGCCGAGCTTTTTCGATCTCACCAATTTTTACATTACTTAGAGCGATTCTTGATGATCTCTTCCTGAATATTCTTAGGAACATCCATGAATCCATCGGGCTCCATTACGTAAACCGCACGGCCCTGAGTCATGGAACGAAGAGAGGTTGCATAACCGAACATCTGAGCAAGCGGAACGTGGGAGTAAACTCTGGTAACGCCGGGAGCGATCTGCTCCATAGAGTCAACAGAACCACGACGAGAGCTTACGTCACCGATTACGCTACCCATGTAGTCGTCGGGAGTGGTTACGGAAACCTTCATGATAGGCTCGGTAAGAACGGGATCAGCCTTTCTCATAGCCTCCTTGAATGCCATAGAACCGGCAATCTTGAACGCCATTTCGGAAGAGTCAACCTCGTGGTAAGAACCGTCGAAGAGGGTAACCTTTACGTCAACTACGTTATAGCCTGCAAGCACACCTGCCTGCATTGCGCCCTGAATACCGTTGTCAACTGCGGGGATGTACTCCTTGGGAATAGCACCACCGGTTACAGAGTTGATGAACTCGTAACCTGCACCTGTCTCGTTAGGCTCGATAGTGATCTTTACGTGACCGTACTGACCCTTACCACCGGACTGACGAGCATACTTTGTATCCTGAGAAACCTGCTTGCGGATAGTTTCCTTGTAAGCAACCTGGGGAGCACCGATATTAGCCTCAACCTTGAACTCACGAAGAAGTCTATCTACGATAATCTCAAGGTGAAGCTCACCCATACCTGCGATAATGGTCTGACCGGTTTCCTCGTCGGTGTAGGTACGGAAGGTGGGGTCTTCCTCTGCAAGCTTTGCAAGAGCGATACCCAT
>JAZORO010000008.1:0-1286 GCA_045656605.1 Eubacteriales bacterium | reverse complement strand
TCCTCCCCTATGACGCCCCCTAGGGGGCGCGCGCCGGCCGCGGGGTAAAGTGCCAGGTTTTCGGCCGGGATAAACTTGGCAATGTCCGAGTGATACTCTCCGAGGAAGACCTCATAGAGATAAACACCGAAACTCCCCTTGCTGTCCAGAGGTAACAATCCGACGGTGTGCTCCCGCAAGGAAGTACTCAGGAAGAGCAGGTGCGTTTTGTTGAGACGTATGCTTCCCGCTTTGGAGACTTTACGCTCAAACATTCCACGATATTTAAAACAAAAGTCGCAAGAGTATTTACGCTGGCTCTTTCTGTAAACATCGGCGGGAACGGCATTATCCAAGGCTGCATGCGGACGTTCGCAGTTAAAGCTCTCGCGCCACGCATCCAGTTCTGCTTGGGACGAACAACGATTCGCCTCAAGCAGGAGCATATCGCGATGCATACGCTCGTGCCCCCCGTTGTCTTGCGGACATCCCGGACGAGAACGAATCAGACGGATCCCCAGGCTCGCCCACCACGCAGAGAGTGCGCTCAGCCCGCCCAACGCCGCCGTACAGCGAAAAGGCGTCCCGTTATCGCTTTGTATGGCTTGTGGGAGCCCATACTTTTTAAAGCACTCTTCAAAGACAGCTTTTACCTCCCGGGTCCCGCATTTGCAAACAAAGCGAACAGCCAAAAGAAACCGGGAATGCGCATCCCGAATCGTTAGCGCTGTCATGCGCGCATTCGTATGGGAGCGCCACCACCCCTTAAAATCAACCGTCCAAAGCTCATTCGGAGCCTGAACCCGGACAACGGGTTTAGCAATATTTACGCGCGGCCGCTCCCGCTTCTTTTTAGTTTGAATCAGATTGCTTTTCTTTAAGAAACGCTGAATCGCCGATGGACTCGGCAAAGGATTTAACTCCTGCTTTCGAAGGAATGCGTGAAGCTTCAAAGCCCCCCAGTCCATATGTGCTAAGCGCAACTTGATAAGCCGGCTTGCGACCTCTTCGTTCCAGAGAAGATCCGCCTTATCCGGACGCCGAGACTGTTCGCGCAGCCCCGGGTCGCCTTCTTGCTCGTAACGACGCTTCCACTTATAGAGCGTTTTTCGTGATATTGAATAACGCAGGGCAATCGAACTGACGCTCTCTTGCCCCTGCGCTAATGCAGCCATTATTTCTTTTTTCATATCGATAACACTTTTGTTTTCCCACGGCATCGCACCGTAGCTTTTAACACAAAAACCAAAAAAGTGTTACCTATGTTTGACTCTAAAGTGTTACCTATCTGTGAATTTCCGCCCTCT
>JAZORO010000007.1:0-19341 GCA_045656605.1 Eubacteriales bacterium | reverse complement strand
ACAAGGATTAGTACGACGAAAGACGCTAAAATTTATCGTCGCCAGGCTTGTTAGTTCGACTCTCTTACGGCTACCGTACCGAGTGCTGAAAAATAAGTCGGAGGCCAAGCGGTCTTAGGAAGACAACTCTAGGTTGCAACTCCTTGGCTCACAGAACGACATGGCTACGATCCGACTTCACTTAACAAGGATTAGTACGACGAAAGACGCTAAAATTTATCGTCGCCAGGCTTGTTAGTTCGACTCTCTTACGGCTACCGTACCGAGTGCTGAAAAATCAATAAAAGCAAAAAAAGAGCAGAGGAAGCCTTGATACGGCATCTCTGCTCTTTTTCTGTAAGCGTGACGCAAAGCGTCACACGACATCTTATATTTTCAACACGTATTTGCCCGTAAGCTTCTCGCCGAGTAAGCCCGAATATATCGCCTTATAGTCCTCGAAGCTCACTCTGCCGCCCTTGGTCAGAATTTCCATCCTCACGCCGAAAAGAGAGATGGAGAAGGAATCCTTCGTATAGCCGCACCGCTCGTAAAAGCTCTTTCTTCTCATCCTTATTTCCTTGTCGGGCGAGTCTATGGTGGTATCCTCTATCTCAATTACTATAACCTTATCGGGATATGCTTCATCCAGCAACTTCAGAGCCTCTCTCCCTATACCCGTGTTGCGCTTTTCCGCTACCGTAGCGAGGTAGTCGACGAGCAATACACCCCCTCTTTCCGCAACGAATACGAGCCCGAGGAACTCGTCGTTATCATCGAAGATGCCGAGCATTTTTTCTTTACCGAGCTTATTCAGCCGCTTTAACAGTGTGAAAGGCTTTCTTTCTTCTTTCGGGAAGGCGCTCTTATACAGCCTTTTCACCTTGAGCATCGAGTCGCCTTTTCTGTATTCTCTTACCGTCATTTCACTAACCTCTCTTTCACGGCTATATTATATACCCAAACAAGAAAAAAAGCAAGCCAGAGCAATAGCGTGATGCTCTTAAGGGTGCATCACGCAGTTTAATCCATCTTTGGCGGGTGCGTATAAAAAAATTTTTAATGTTGTCAGCCGACTTGACTTGACACCTTTTATTTGTTAAAATGAAACGGAAAATATAAACAACCGAAAGGAAATTGAAAATGAGAACACCCGAAGAAATCAAAGAGGAAATCTGCCGTGTAGGCCACGCACTTTACAACCTCGGCTTCGTTGCCGCAAATGACGGAAACATATCCTATAAGGCATCCGAGAACGAGTATTACTGCACTCCCTCGGGCGTATCGAAGGGCGTGCTTACTCCCGATATGATATGCAAGGTAGACAAGGACGGAAATAAGCTCGAGGGCAGACTTAATCCCTCGTCCGAGATAAAGATGCATATGCGTGTCTTCAGAGAGCGCCCCGACGTTACTGCAGTTGTGCACGCTCATCCCCCTGTAGCTACGGCGTTCACCGTTGCGGGTATCGAGCTCAATCAGTACATACTACCCGAGGCTATTCTTTCAATCGGAAACGTACCTACCTGTAAGTACGGAACTCCCTCTACGATGGAGATTCCCGATTCTCTTATGCCCTATATCCACAAGCACGATGCATTCCTGCTCGAGAATCACGGCGCTCTTACCGTAGGATGTGACCTCAACAAGGCGCTGTTCGTTATGGAAGAGGTAGAGTTCAACGCTAAGATATGCAAGCACGCAATGGAGCTCGGCGCTGTCCGTGAGATTCCCCACGATAAGCTTCTCGAGCTTATGGTTCTGCGTGAGAAGATGAAGATGACGGGATGCCACCCCGGTATTGTGGAGAAGAAGCCCGAAGAGAAGAAGCCCGAGGTTTCCGAGGAGCTTGTGGCTCTGATTACAAGAAAAGTACTTGAGGCGCTCGGTAAGTAATATTCGGGTGTAGAAGTATGTTTGAAACTATAGAACAGCTTCAAGACGCATTTTTGGCAAGCGGCGTACCCGGCAACGACCTTGCGATTTATTACAACGGCAGGTGCGTGTACCGTAAGTATAAGGGATATTCCGATTATGCCATGTCCGTGCCTATGAACGGTAAGGAAAAGTATAATCTCTACTCCTGCTCGAAGCCCATCACCTGTGCGGCGGCTATGAATCTGTGGGAGAAGGGCGGCTTTTCCCTCGAGGACAGGCTTTCGGACTATATACCCGCCTTCCGTGATATGAAGGTGAGGGGCGAGGACGGCACTCTCAAAAAGGCTGAGAAGCCGATACTCGTGCGGCATCTCTTCGAGATGACATCGGGACTCGAGTATGACGTGAACTGCGAGAGCATACGCCGAGTGAAGGAGAAAACGGGCGGCAGATGCCCGACGGTAGAGACGGTCAGCGCACTCGCTGACGAGCCCTTGTCCTTTGAGCCGGGCGACAGGTGGCAGTACAGCTTCAGCCACGATGTGCTTGCGGCGCTTGTCGAGCTCATAAGCGGGGAGAGATTCTCCGACTATGTAAGGAAGAACATCTTTGCTCCTCTCGGAATGAATAGCTCCGACTTCGCCTTTGACTATGCGAGAGAGGACGAGCTTTGCGCTCAATATACAAGCGAGGGCGGCAGGCGTGTTGAATGCGGCAAGAAATTGCTCGCATACAAGCTCGGTGACGAATATGAGAGCGGCGGCGCAGGATGCGTAAGCACGGTAGACGACTATATGCTGTTTCTCGAAGCGCTCCGGGTGGGCGACACGATACTTAAGAGCGAGACTGTCGACCTTATGGCGACGAACAGAATTAGCCCGAGGATGAAGAGCTACGGCAACGGGCCGGATTATCTCAAGACCTATGGGTACGGGCTCGGCGTGAGATGCCGTATGCCGGGGTGCGATTACACCGACTTCGGCTGGAACGGTGCGGCGGGTGCGCATATGGCGGTAGATAAAGAGAACGGTATCACTCTCTACTATGCTCAGCACTACCTCGGCTCTCCTATAGCGAGAGTCAGACATCTTGTGTATCCTACGGCGAGAGATTCTATTCTCTGCAACCTGCACAGGCTGTAAAATTCGCTTTTGCAGACATTTATAATAAAAGAAAAGAGCAGAGGCCAAGGGTTTTGCTGCGCTTTCGGGCTGAGTGCCCCTGTGCGGCGTCTTGGATTTCTGCTCTTTTTCCTTTTTCTTCCGACAGCGAAGCTTTTCGTCGGAAGCTTTTTCATTTTAAAAAAGCCCCCTGCTCTCCCGACCTCTGCCGAGAGAGGGCTATGCAGGGTATAACCCGATACTTCCCCTGCGGAGTAAAGTTTTCGGACGTGAGAGGCGTCTTCAGAAGACCCGACGAGTGAATGGTGTTTTACTTCCAAATAAATACAATAAACCGAAGCCACAACACAACAAAATCACAAGCGTTAACGAAAAAACCCATACCGACTGTACATATTAACATACTTTGTGCATCAATACAATAATAAGTGTCGGCTCGCACGTCACGGGTAAGGGCTGCCCCGTGTTGAGCTATCGGACAGTCGACCGAGGCAACTCTTTAAAAATCAGATTTCGACGCAGTTTAAAAGATTCGCCCTGTCGATAGCGACCTGAAGCGAGCCTATGCGTCTTTTCAGCTCGTTTGCGGCGGCTGCGACAGCCTCGACGTCGAAGAGACACTCGGTATATTCGAGCACGCCGTTAGCGGTGATTCTGCGGCATACCTGTCTTTCCGACGCCATATCCGAAAGGCGGCAGTATTCGGCGTTCCACTGAGCGAGCATAACAAGACCCTCGCCGATGGTTGCGTCGAAGCCTTCGAGCCTTACCGTACAGTTCGCGAGTGCGAGGGCGGAGCGAATTTTGCGTATCTTGGTATCGAGCTCGTCGACCCTCTTGCGTGTGTCGGCGTAGGAGTAGCCCGTCTCGACCTTTTCCTCGCCCTCCTTGTAGGAGATCTTATTGCGTCTTTCCTCGTTTTCGAGAAGTATATGCTTCTCTTCCTCGAGCGCCTTTATCTCCTTCATTGCTTCCATATGACATACTTTCATTCTTCTTTTCCTTTCTGCTTTTATTACTTTATTATTATGCTTACGCCAAAAAAGATTTGATTGATAAAAAGGTATTGATTTTCAATCCGATTTGGTGTAAACTCGTCTTACGTGATATATAACGGCGAAGAGAAGTGTTTTCGCAAAAAAAGAAGAAAAAATTACGTCGACACCGCTTGGTACAAAGCGGCAAAGGGAGAATATATGAAGAATATTACCTTAGAGATGAGTATGAAGCCCTTTAAGAGGCTGGACGACGAGTACGTAGAGGGAGTTGTCAGGCGTATGTTCTGTGACTGGCGCTCGCTTTTGAATACGGCAGAGAGCGTGGGAGTTATGCTGTATATAGCGGACGGCTCCGAGATACTCGACTATAACGGGGATATGAGCGCAGAACTCGAGTGGTGCAGGTACATAGGCACGAGAGTCCCTTATATAAACGCAAATTCGCTGCGCCTCGACCCGAAGCTCGAGACGCTTATGACTAGCGGTTATTTCTATATTGACGAGCCGCCCGTGCTTACTCTCGGAGCGGTGAAGAGGATTGTATCGGTAATCAAGTCTGTCGGCGAGGAGATGTTCCCCGACAAGAGAGTGATTGTTGGCGAGATGTTTGACCCCGGCGGAGAGTTTACCGATTCCGACTTTAAATACAGACTCCACCCCGAGTGCTGCGAGAGCGAATTCTCCGGTTCGGGCGATATGGTCTGCTGCTTCAGCACGCTTAAGGGCGACGGGGTCAGCTATGCGGGCTTCCCCGACGGAATACCGGAGGGCACGCCATTTGGCAGATTCTTCGGCAGACAGTGCCGCGCTTTTTGCCGTGATATGGGCTTCGACTTCTTATGGTTTTCGAACGGCTTCGGCTTCGGCGTCGACAGCTGGTCCTCGACGGGAGCTGTATTTGACGGTGAGAGCTTCAGGTGCGACAACCTTGAGGCGGCTAAGGAGAAAAATATAGGCTTCTGGCGCGAGTTCCGCAGAGAGTGCCCGGATATCGAAATACAGACGAGAGGCTCGAATATGACAGCGGGCATAGATTACTCATCCGATGCCGTGCCGCTTTATGAAATATATAAGTCGGTGGACAATCTTCTGCCGCCGCCGAACTCGCCCTGGGCGGCGATTGACGGGGACTTCGGACTCGAGCTTGCGGGCTTTATGTCGAGGGTTGCCGAGATGCCCGGCGAGGATTATCTTTTCAGATACTATTTACACGACCCGTGGTTTATGAATTCTCCGTGGTACGACAGATACGAGGGACAGCCGCACGATATATACCTGCCGCTCTCGACGTCGGTGATAAACGGAGAGGGAAGAGTGATTACCCCCTCGAACATTCACATCTTCTCGGTAGATAACTCTCTCGGCGATATGCCCGAGAGCTGTGTCAGAGAGCCCTTGCCTCACATTTTTAAGGCGATAAAGGACTTCCCCGACGCACCCTCGCCCGTCGTATGGGTTTATCCCTTCAGAGAGTATCTCGGCTGTAAGGACAGCGAGGGGATAAAAGAGGTTTATTCAGAGGACTGGTTTATTAGAGGGGCTATCAACTCAGCCTCTGCGATAAGCTCTATCGTATCTACGGATAACTTTATTTCGTCATACAGGCTTAAGCCCGATAGCTACTCGGCATCCGTGCTTGTGACGCCCGTTCCGGAGTCGGGGAGTGAATTTGAGTCGGAGCTCTTATCCTTTATCGAGCGTGGGGGCAGGGCAGTTCTATACGGCTCGCCGAGGAGAGCGTCAGAGAGAGTGCGTACGCTTATCGGCGTTGAGAGCGCCGAGGGGCGCTCGGGCAGAATGAGGATTGGCCTCGAGCACCCCGACAGCGTGAAGGGCGGCTACCCGTGTGTAATTAATCATAATTCTACGATATCCGCAGGGGATATGGAAGAGGTTTTGCGAGAGGGTGCTGACGTCGAGCCTTTGGGATATGCGGGCGATAGACTCTTAGGTACTGTCGGATGCGGTTTCGCCTGGGTTAGGGCGACGGTTAGCTGCAGATATAAGAAGGGCGAGCTGCTGCTCTCACCCGACGATGAGAAGGAGCTTTTCAGATGCGAGAATCTTTTGAGGTACGCTCTTTCGAGGCTCGGCGTATGCGTTCATTTTGAGAAGAGAAAGAGAGACAGCCGTATACCCGTGCTTATGATATCGAGGTCGGACAACGCCTTTATGCTCTCGGCGTACGTGCCCGATACTACCGTAAAAACACGCCTGCGACTGCCGGGCGGCGCTCCCGTTCTTATGGGATATGAGACCGAGCTTGCGGACGGGATGTCCACTTACAGCTTCCCGAGAGCCGTGCACGCAGAGTGCCGTGTGCTCGTAAGGCAGAATTCGGGCATACTCTCCTGCCGTGAGATAGCGCCCGTCGACCATATAATGAGGCGCAGAATCGAGCTGTCGGGTCTCGAATCGGCTACCGTGCGCTTCTATGCGGAGAGCGAGTATACCGAGGGAATAGACATAAGGCTGAACTCCGAGTTCCCGCACGTAATCAGCGAGAAGCTCGAGGCGAGGTATGTAAGAGAAGCCGAGGGCGGATACTATGAGGTCGAGGATGTAAGCGGCACGCTCCTGTTCTCAATGCCCCGCATACCCGACCCGAATTTCAAGAAGAGCGAAATAAATTACATATATCAGGACTAGAAGAATGAGGATACTTTTTGTTTGCCACGGCAATATCTGCCGCTCGCCTATGGCGGAGCTGGTGTTGAAGGATATGCTTAAGGGAGCAGGAATTGCAAACCTTCACACGGTCGACTCAGCCGCAACGAGCGACGAGGAGATATTTATGGGGGTCGGGAATCCCGTATATCCGCCGGTGCGGGCTCTGCTTCGGAAGAAGGGGATTGACACAGAGGGGAAGAGAGCGAGGCAGCTTGTGCGTGATGACTATGACAGATACGACCTCATATTCGGTATGGACGGAGCAAATATGAGAAATATGAGAGCTATATTCGGCTCCGACCCCGAGTGCAAGGTACGTAAGCTCCTAACGCTTGTCGGAGAGGACGGCGACGTATTCGACCCGTGGTATACGGGAATGTACGAGGAAGCCTATAAGGATATATACAGAGCCTGCAAAGCCCTCTTCGACACCGTCCGAGAGAGCTAGCGTATCATTCCGATGCGAAGAATAGAAACAGGGACAGCCACCGAAGATTCGGCGGCTGTCCCTGTTTCTTAGCCGTAAGAGAGTCGAACTAATAAGGTTTTAAGAGATACATTTCGCCATATACATCGCCAAATTTTCCTTAAATATTTGCATATTCCTCGAAAAATTAGGCTCGGCTATGACAAAATCTATTCTTTTAAAACTGTAAGACACCCGTCGGCGAATAAATTTTTTGCGGATTTTGGTGTAATGAGCCGCAGTTAAGTAGCACTTAACAAGGATTAGTACGACGAAAGACGCTAAAATTTATCGTCGCCAGGCTTGTTAGTTCGACTCTCTTACGGCTATCTTTATTTTAAAACAGCTTATGAGTGGCTGCAACAGCTCGTACGGGTGTGGTTATACGTCGGATTTCACTTTGAACAAATCGGGAAAGTCTCAGCCTTCAATCTCACGAAGGAATGCCGTCTTATCAGCCGCCTTGTAGAATGCAGAGCCTGCCACAAGCACGTCGGCACCGTTTTCCTTACACGCCTTCGACGTAACGAGGTCAACGCCGCCGTCGACCTCGAGGTGACAGCCGGGATTCTTTACGTCGATAATATCTCTTATCGCCTTTAATTTAGGCATCATATCCGCCATAAACTTCTGTCCGCCGAAGCCGGGCTCAACGGTCATAACGAGAATGAGGTCACAGCTCTCGATATAGGGCAGGATTGCCTCGGCAGGGGTCTTGGGCTTAACGCAAAGTCCCGCCTTCACACCGAGAGAGCGGATCTTCTCAAGGGTGAGGGCAACGTTTTCGGGTGTGTCTGCCTCGGTATGCACTGTTATGTAGTCAGCGCCTGCCGATGCGAACTTCTCGACGTATCTGATAGGCTCGTCAATCATAAGATGGACGTCGAGCACCATATCGGTCTTCTTGCTTATAGCATCGACTACGGAGTAGCCGAAGGAAAGGTTAGGGACGAAGCTGCCGTCCATAACGTCTATATGTATCCATTTTACACCGCTCTTTTCTGTGAGGGCGATATCCTCGCCGAGCGCAAGCACGTCTGCGGCAAGAATAGAAGGGGACAAAATTGCCATAATTACCTCTTTTTAACTTTTTGTTATTGCTTTGTCAGGCTCGGTGCAATCCGAGAGGGGAAAGCCTTATGCCCGAAGGATGTATCAAAGGCTCTTGTGATTGAGTCTTTCACCTACTGCTCCGCCCGGATGAATCAGTGCGAACTGCTCGCTCTGGTAGTCGGTCTCCTCGATGAGAGCCGCCTGCAAAGCGTGGAAAATCATACACAGAGCGGTGGTCGAGGTCGTGCCCTGCATATTATGCTTGTCCGTCTCTCTGTTTACGTGCTGCTTTATAACCACGTCGGCAAGCTTTGCAAGAGGGGATTCGAGATTCTCGGTTATGGTGATGATTTTTACTCCCTTAGCCTTGCAGATGTCCGCAATGGGAAAAAGCTCCTTCGTGCTTCCGCCTCTGGATGCAAAGAGCATAACGTCGCCCTGCTGAAGGTATCCCGTGCCGCCATGCACAGCCTCGGCAGGCGAGATAAACTTAGCGGGTCTTTCTATACAGCACATAAGATGCGCAAAGTGCTGGCAGGCTATGCCCGAGTGACCGCAGCCGGCAGCGCCGATGCGTGTAGCGTTCATAAGCAGCTCTACCGCCTTTCCGAACTCGGCGGAATCAACGTGCTCCTTCATCTGCCTTATGCATTCCTCTTCAATGTCATACGCCGTGAGTGCGGCGTTCAAAGCCTTTTCGCTTATCACTTCTGTGTCCTCACTTTCAAAATACGGGTCGTACCCCTTTTTAACTACATAAATGATATCATTTTTCGAATAGGTTTTCAAGATAAAAGCAAAAAAACACAGCTAAAATTATTTATTTGTTGCGAAATGTCAGAATTGTTGACAAATGCTGTTGACATCTCGGGTGAAAATCACTATAATTTACTTGTAAATTTTACCGTGGAGGTGCTTTTTGATGAACAGTAAAAAAAAGGTTTCCGTCCCCTTCTTTGAGATAGGTCCGAAATCCTATCTTGTGGGCGACGAGGTGTTGGAGCTTGCTCTTGCGGCTGATAAGGCGGCAGAAAAGTACGGTGTCGATATTATATTCACTACCCCTGTCGTTGATATCAGAAGAGTCAGAGAGGCCACTAAGAATATACACGTATTTGCTCCGCATATGGACCCCATTTATCCCGGCAGAGGTCTTGCAGACACTCTCCCCGAGTCGCTCGTTGCAGCAGGCGCTGACGGCGTTATGCTCAACCACTGCGAGAAGCCGCTTGACTTCGAGGTTCTGAAGGAGACTATCAGACGTGCCGACGAGGTGGGTCTTACTACCATAGTATGCGCAGATTCTATGGCTGACGCATCCAAAATCGCCTCGCTCAATCCCGACATCATCGTTGCCGAGCCCTCTGAGCTTATCGGTACGGGTGTCAGCGTAGGCAAGGAGTACGTAGAGGCGGCTACCAGAGCCGTTAAGGATGTAAATCCCGATATCCTCGTGCTCACAGCAGCAGGTATATCCTCGGGCAAGGACGTATATAATACCATCATCTCCGGTGCTGATGCGACCGGCTCGTCCTCGGGCGTAGCTAAGGCTCCCGACAGAGCGGCTATGGTTGATGAAATGATAGCGGCTGTGCGCCGTGCATACGACGAGAGAAACTGATATTTCACGCTCTGCTCCAAGTGGGCAGAGCGTTCGTAATAAATAACATATTGGGGTTAGAGTATGATTTACGCAACTCTTGAAACAATAGACAGATATTCCGAGATTCTTCACGGAATAGATAAGGTAATAGACTACGCAAGAGAGCTGAATAAAGCCGATTTCGTAAAGGGAAGAGTGGACGTCGACGGGGAGAGGGTGTATTTGAACCTTGCCGAGTATGAAACCCACCCGAAAGAGGGGGCGCTCTCCGAGGCGCACAGGGTGTACGCCGACGTTATGGTTATGGTAGAAGGCACGGAGACGGTGTACGTAAAGCCTGCCTCGCATCTGTCAAGAGTGATGAAGAAATATGACTCAAGCATAGAAGCCATCCTCGCGAAGACCGATGACGACGCCTTCGGTATAAGACTCACAGAGGGAGACGTCCTTGTACTTTTTCCTGAGGATGCTCACACACCCGGATGCGACGCAGACGGGGTATCCCACGTTAAGAAAATTATAGGCAAGGTTATGCTGTAAGGAGAGAGAAATGATATCCTGTACCGAATTTATACCGGCTTACAGCGAGCTGTTCTCCTATCTTGACGAGAAGTTCGGAGAGGATGAGGTCAGACGCTTCTGGGAATACCTGTTCGAGCCGACGGGAGAGGGAATTCCGCTTATAAACTACGTAAAAAAAGAAGGAATAAGGGGCTGCTTTTCCTATTGGGCAGGCTCGCTCAATGAGGAAGCGGCGGACTTTACGATGCGCCTATCCGAGAAGGGCGGCTGGTTTACCCTCGAGATGCACAGGTGTCCGTCGAAGGGCAGGCTGCTCGAGCTGAAGAAGACTCTCGGGCTTAAGCCGTACAAAAAATATTGTCTGCACTGTGACTCCTACCGCTCGGCTGTTGAGCGTGTGGGGCTAAAATACATATACGACTTCACGGGCTCGGACGAGGCGTCATGCTCAATCCTCATATACGACCCCGAGATATTTGACGGAAGGGTAATACCCGATTCGGATACTGTCGTAATGCAGAGGTGCGCTCGGGATAACGACTACTTCCACAGGGATTTTCACAGTAGTATGAATATGGGCATTGACTACCTCGGCAGAAATTACGGCGAGGGGTGCGTCGAGGAGTTTCTTACGAGATACGCTGATGCCGTGTATAAAAAAACGATTGAGGAAAGCGAGCTTAGCGGCATAGATACCGTGCGCACTATCATCGAGTCGACCTACAAAAAGGAGAGGGCAGAGGAGCTCGTCTGCTTCGAGGAAGGCGAGGGTATGCTTACGGTAAAGGTTGCGGCCTGCCCTGCTGTGGCTCATCTTAAGGCGACGGGCAGAGCTGTTTGTCCGTGGTTTAAATATACCACCTCTTCGGTTATGAAGAGGCTTGCGCAAAGGCTCGGGCTCGACTTCAGCCTTATAGAATATTCCGAATCCGACGGAGCGTGCGTATACAGCTTTACCGCCCCGGATGCTAACAACGTATAACCGTGATTTAAAAACAGAGATAAAAAAAGGATAGAGAGCTTTTTGGTTCTCTATCCTTTTTGATATTTCAAGAAAAGTTTTGCCCTGTATTTGTTTGGTCTATACGAGCCTTGCTTAAGGCTCGTCGGACGTCTCTAAGCTCTTAAGATATGCGTCGTAGTAAGAGAGGATAGCCATATCAACGTCTATATCCGAGATATTGGCGGCATCTCCATAGTTGGAAGCGATATATTCGGTCATTTCGCTGAGAATCTCGGGCTCGACGTTTATATCCTGCTCCTTGAGTGCGGAATCGAGCTTATTGGATACGTCAGCCTTATACTCGTCCTCGTTTGCATAGTCGGACTTGTTGAGCGTAAGAATGTCCTTAACCTCAGTGTGAACTGCGGTATACGTCTCGTGGCTGCCCTCGCTCATATCCATAGAGTTCGACATAATCGAGACGGACAGCTTCGCAAGGCTGGATACAAGGGGCTTCGTACGGTCGTTCTCCTTGAACTTGTCGATTACAAGGTTTATTGCCGTGTTGCCGTCGGCATCCTTAGTGATGAGCATATCCGTAAGAGCGCTGCTCGAGTCGCCTGTGAACGCATCGAGCACACCGTGGTCTGCAAGAATGAAATATACGCCCAAGAAGGTGTCGAGGTCTTCTTTTATCGAATGCGCCTCGGAATCCTTTAAAACCGCAAGAGCATCCTTGACGATAGCGCCGAAGGGGTCGGGTATGGGAATAACGACAGCCCCCGTATCAACCGCCTTTCCGACGCCTCTGAGGATTCCCGAGACGAACTCAGCCGTGAAGCTGTCGTCACCGAGATCCGCCGTAACTCTCAGGAGCGCATCCTTCGCTGTCTGCGAGGGCTCCTTCCAGTTGGTTCCCTTGAGGCTCATTGCATCCGATACGATAGTAGCGAGAGTCGTGACCTTCTCGTCCATTCTCACCTTCTCGCCACCGACATCGGCAGAGGTGATAAGACCGAAGACGGCGTCTCCACCGAACTTTCTGATACCGCCGAGGAGCGGATTGTTTATTGAATCGTCGACGAATTCGGTGTATATGGCGTCTATGTTGTTCATAGTTTCGTCCGGCATACCGCCCTCGTCAAGAGCAACTCTGGCATCCGACGCAACTCCTATAAATCCGGAAACGGGAATGAGCAGCACGAGTGCTATTAAAGCGCCCTCTACCATACCGAGCACAGCTCCGCCGATTACAGAGCCCGCACCCTTGCGGTAGTTGGTAAGACCCATAGCCGCAGAAATGATAGCGTATATCAGCATAGTGACGACGTTGAAGATTACGAACAGCAAGCCGAAGGCAATGGGAAGAACTATGAGGCAAAGCAGGAGCTTGAGAATAAGAGCGGCTGTCTCGAGGTCGAAGCAGGCAATTATGTTTCTATACTGCTCGTTAAGCACATCCTCGTAGTTGGGCAAAGCCATTTTCAGCACCTCTTCGAGCGTCTTACCCTCGAGGAACGAAGAGAGAGCGCCCGAGGCGTAGTAGCAGACGAGAACCGCACCCACCGCCGAGGCTACTATCGTGATGGTACGTATAAGCGTCTTGGAAAATCCTCTCTTAATTCCGAAGAAAAGACCGGAGAGCACGCTTAAAAGCACGTACCCGAATATTCCGAGTGAAATATAGGCTCCGACCCTGCCCGAATTGATAAGATCGGTGAAATAGGGTACAAAGTTACTGAAATCCATAATTAACCGCTATCCTTTCCGTGCGCCACGGCGGGCGCAAAAAGCATCGTTTGTGATTTTATAATACAATAAATATGCGCTGATGTCAATAGAATACAAATAAAAACCAAAATTCACACTTGAAAAGGCAAGGAGGGTGTGATAATATTTTCTTAGCGGAATTAAAAATTCGGTGAGTACCCGAACGGTATTTACCTATGAAAAAGGAGAAGAATAATGAAGCTTGGTGTACTGACTAACCTATATGGAAATATGAGTGCGGATGCCGCATTCGGAAAGCTCGCAAAAATGGGAGTCGAGGCTATAGAAATCGGCTGCGGCGGATATCCCGGACGTGCGCATTGCGACCCTGAGGTGCTCCTTTCTGATGAAGGAAGGCTCGCCGAGTGGAGAAAAATGATAGAGAAGCACGGTCTTCAGATAGCGGCACTCTCCGTCCACGGAAACCCCGTGCATCCCGACAGGGAGATTGCCGACGGCTCCCACAAGGACTTTTGCAATACGGTGCTCTTAGCCGAGAAGCTCGGCGTTGATACAGTCGTCACTTTCTCCGGCTGCCCCAGCGGCTCGCCCGAGGATAAGACCCCGAACTGGGTCACCTGTCCGTGGCCTAACGATTTCCTCGACATTCTCGAGTATCAGTGGAACGAGGTGCTCATTCCGTACTGGAAGAAGACGGCTGAATTTGCGAAGGCGCACGGTGTATCCAGGATAGCCTTCGAGATGCACCCCGGCTTCTGCGTATATAACCCCGAGACGCTTTTAAGACTCAGAGCGGCGGTCGGCGACGTAATCGGCGCAAACTTCGATCCCTCGCACCTCATCTGGCAGGGTATCGACCCCGTCCTTGCTATCAGAGAGCTGAATGGTGCTATATACCACTTCCACGCTAAGGACACGAAGCTCGATGCATACAATACTGCGAAGTTCGGAGTTCTGGACACCAAGCCTTACGCCGACGTTGCGGGGCGCTCCTGGGTGTTCCGTGCTGTCGGATTCGGCCACGACAAGCAGTATTTCAGAGATATGATATCCGCACTTCGCATATCGGGATATGACAGAGTAATATCGATAGAGCACGAGGACTCGCTGATGACGGTCGACGAGGGTCTTGGCTTTGCGGTAGAATTCCTCAAGGACTGTATAATGAGAGAGCCCCAGCCCACGACTATGCACTGGGTGTGAGGCTTTGTTGAATTTGAACAAAAAAAGAGCGCCTGAAAAAGGCACTCACAAGACTAATGATAGCATAAAAGCGGCGACTTGTCAAGGGTTGCCGCTTTTTTTCGTCCAAAATCGTTTTACTTTTTACACTTTGGACACATTTAATAAAAAGCGATAACAAAAATGGGTGAAGTGTGTTTACAAGTGCCAAAAAATGTGCTATAATAAAGATGCGAACGGGGAAGACCCGCTCGATGTGGACGCAATTCTCTGTTCGTAGTTCCTAAGAAAGGCGCTTCGCTACGGCGAGCGGAAAACGGTATGAGAATCAATATTTACGGAAAGCAGATGACGGTGCGTGAGTCACTGCGTACGGCAGTGGAGCGCAAGCTTACAAAGTTCGATAAGTTCTTCGGAGAAAGCACGGATGCCTTCGTGACCTGCAAGGTTAGAAAAGGAGTGAAGATTATCGAAATTACCGTAAATTACGGTGGCGCAACCTTCAGGAGCGAGGAAGAGAGCGACACCTTCATAACCGCCCTTGACAGAGCCATAGAGGGACTCGAAAGACAGATAAGGAAGAATAAGACCAGACTTGAGAAGACGGTGAAGAAGGGAGCGTTCGTTATCACGGAGGATGACGACGACGAGTACGTCGAGGAGACGGAGTTTGAAATAAGGGTTAAGTCCTTCCCGTTCAAGCCGATGTCCAGAGAGGAAGCTATACTTCAGATGAATCTTCTCGGGCACAGCTTCTACGCATTCACCGATGCAGACAGCGGCGAGGTAGCTGTCGTCTATAAGCGCAAGGAAGGAAATTACGGTCTTATTGTTCAAGGCGACCACGAAGAATAAAATCCCGGGGATGAAGCTCCGAGAAAGAGAGGAAGGTCCGATGTTCCGTTGAAGCACCGAACCGTACCGAGGGCAAAAAAAGAGAAAGTGTGCCCTTTGGCAAAACAAAGATTATATAACTGAAGAAAGTGGGGTATGCCCATTTTCAAAATCAAACGAGGATAAAAACGTGAAAAGCCTAAAATAAACTCACACGCCATGGGGGTAAAGCCCGCATGAGCAAAGGTAGGTTATGCAGCGGCGAGTGCTGCCCACGTATTGAAATAAGGTATAGACCAATGTACTTCTGAAGCTGACACGAATTATATTCGAATAAATAACACAACTGAATAAAAATGCGCCACGGCGTCGAGCCGTGACGGTAAAATCTAAGGATTTTTATATAAAGTTTTCTGCATAGTGGCAGAAGGAAGAGATTAAGTATGCGAGCCGAAGGCTAGCACGGCTCTACACAATAGAATCACCGCAATACAGCGGAGAAGTTAAACCGGGCGAGGGAGTAAAATCTTCCTCGCCCTCTGTTTTCGTACACCGCCCACATTGATGTGAGCGAGCGATTGCTTGTATTATCGGTGATATGCCGACTTTGTCAGCGTGATATTTTTGCTGATGCAAAAGGATATCTTAAGGCGGCGGCTTGATTTGATATTTCGTCCGTCGCCCAAGTCCGCAAAGCGAATATCACTCGCCGAGAGGAGAACAGAGGCGGCGCTGTGTTTTAAAGAAGGCAACGCCGTTAGCCTTGCGTTCTTATTTCTTTGAGAGAACCGAGAGCATACCCTTTGCGGCAATCTCCTTCGCTTCATTTCTGTTCTTTGCTTTTCCCGTCGTTTTTTTATTCATAAAGCGGCATTCTACTGCCGAGAGCCCGTCGGCGCCCTTGCCGAGGTCGATGAAGGATGCGCCGAGCATACCGTGCGCCTTCGCATAACCTCTGAGCTTTGCTACCGCAGTTGTCTGCACCCGACCTTCGCCGCTCTCGGATACGGCTGAGGGCGCATTCTTTGCCCGCTCGGAGCTTTTTCCGCTTTTCACAAGAGGTGAAGAGGAGCGGTTCGAGGGCATTTTTGTCTCGGGATTTTTATCCCTCTTCACTGCGGGAAAAGGGGGTTGTACCCCTTTTTTTACTTTCGGTGAGTCGGGCGTCTCTGCCTTTTTCGGAGTGGGAGAGCTCTTCTTTTCTTGCTTTGGCTTCGGGGCGGTTTCTTTAGCTCGGACGGGGGGCGTGTTAGATTTTTTCATAGCTTCATCCGCTTTTCCGGCCGAACCAAGACCGCTTTTTTCCTCTTCCTCCTTCATAAGGATTTCGAGAGCCGCCTCTGCCGCCTTTGCGTCGGCGAGCTTTTCACTCTTGCCGATACCCGTAGCGACAAGCCTCCCGCCGATATAACAACCTTCCTCGTATACGGGCTTGTGGTCGGGTCCTTCACGGCGCACTGTCTTGTATACGGGTATGGGAAGACGCCTTTTTTTATCCTGGCACCATTCCTGCAGTGCGTTCTTTGCACTCTGCTTCGGCGGCTCGGATTTCGTATAAGAGGATAGGTCGAGCGTCCTCTCTACAACACGCATAACCTCGGACACGTTCCTGTCGCTGTCGATATAGACGGCTCCGATTATGCTCTCATAAAGGTCTTCCATTACCGACATCTCCGTAGAAACGCCGAGCTTAGCATCGCCCTCACCAAGCAAAAGATATTTTTCGAGTCCGAGTGCACGAATCGAGTCGGAGAGATTCTTCTTATCGCTCAGCCGAGACTTTATCCTCGAGAAGTCTCCCTCGTCTAGCTCGGTTTTGATTCCGCCGGCATATCTTTCGGCGCACTCGGTCATAAGAAAGGTTATAATTGCTAAAGATAATACTCCGTCTCCGAAGAATTCGAGTACCTCGTTGGACTGAAATCCTTCGCTCTTTGACAGCCTGTGCTCGTTGCAGTAGCTCGTCCTTGTGAATGCCTGCCGTAAGAGCGTCTTATCGTGGAAAACGTATCCTATGACCTTTTCGATTTCTCCTGCGCTTTTAAAGAAATCATCGGTTTTGCTTTTCTTTTTTTCTGCCATTTTTCCTCCGTGGCGGCTTAGTTGGGCGGTATCTCGCCTCTGCCGCAATTTTGTGTCGGAGCGTATGCGTCAGGCAGGAGACGTCTCCTGCCCGATGCGTATGTACCGACTGATTTATTATACCGCTTTTACGTTCTTATGTCAAGTAAAAAACGCCTGCGACTCGTCGGACTTGACAAAGCGGATTAAAAGTGTTATTATATTATGAGTTTATTTGCGTGCGCACAAGCGCATATACAAATCACGCCCGTAGGGCAACCGCCGAGTGCGGGGAAAGGAGCTAGTTTGCAAAAGAAGGGCAACGGCTTTTTAGCTACTCTTGAAAACTGCGTTGACATATTTCTGAATGCGGGAAGTATGGCGCTATCATATATTCTTACGGCTATCATAATCGACGAGGGAGTGCCTCTGCCGAGGAACGAGAGCGCTATTATCACCATATTCCTTGTGGCGATACTCGAATCCTTCGTTTTTCTTGCCACCTATATGTACGCACCCGTGCCGGTGTCACGACCGGGGTCGATTCTCTTCAGACTTTTCAGAGTCTGTCTTACCTATTACCTCTGTGTTGCGATATTCTTCACCTTCACACAAGAGGGGCTCGAACGTAGGTTTTCTCTCATATGGGTCTCTGTCACCTTTATTATCAGCACAGCCGTCCTGCTTTTCAAAAAGCGGATGATTATAAGGGTGTCGCTTTTACTCAGGCGCAGAAGATACAATATACGCAAGGTGATAATAGTCGGAAACAATACGCTCACCGCATCCGAGTTTATAGAGGACGTGTCGAAAAATCCCGAGAGCGGTATGGTCGTCATCGGATACGTCGGCGATAAAAAGGCCAATAACCTCGGATGTGATTGGCTCGGTAATTTCACCGAGCTCGGCGAGGTGCTCGACAGGTATCGTCCTCACGACGTCGTATTTGCGATTGATATTTATAACCGCAAAAGGCTTATTTCGCTCGTCAATCTGTGCGACGACAGATGTGTGAAGGTTTATTTCCTGCCTGTAATCCACGGATATTTTAAGTCGCCGAAGCAGATAGAGACAGTAGGAGCTCTCCCGCTTATCAACATTCACAGCACTCCGCTCGATTCGAGGTGGAACGCCTTTGTAAAGAGAGTGATAGACATAGTTGGCTCGCTCGTCTTGATTGTTCTCACCTCTCCGATTATGCTTTTTGCCGCCATCGGAGTATATCTGACGTCGCCGGGGCCGATTCTCTTCCGTCAGGAGAGAGTAGGAAAGATGGGAAAGCCCTTCAAGATACTGAAGTTCCGCTCGATGAAGGTGAACGTCGCCTCGAGCACTGCGTGGACTACCGGCGGCGACCCGAGAAAGACACGCTTCGGAAACTTCCTCCGCACGACGTCGATAGACGAGCTGCCGCAGCTGTTCAACGTGCTAGCGGGCAGTATGTCTCTCGTCGGACCCAGACCCGAGGTGCCGAAGTTCGTTGACTACTTCAGACAGAGAATACCGCTTTATATGGTAAAGCATTACGTAAAGCCCGGAATAACGGGGCTTGCTCAGATAAAGGGTCTCAGAGGAGATACCTCGATACCCGACAGGATAGACGCGGATATCGAATATATTGAGAGTTGGTCGTTGGGACTTGATATACTGATACTTCTTAAGACGCCATTGAAGGCATTCAATAAGCAGGAAGCGGCGCCTAAGGACGAGAAGGAAAACGAGGATATGGAGGATGACGCACTGATGAAGGATGTTCAGACAATGCCGCCCGAGGTAAAAGAGGGTGCTGTAGCCGAGACAACCGAGAAGAAGGACTGCAAGGGTAAGATACTCTACGCAGCTTCTACTATGTCGCATATAAACAACTTCCACCTTGACTACATCAAGGCGCTCCGCGAGGATGGGTACGAGGTTAAGATAATGGCCAGGGGTGACGGCGCAGATTATAATCTCCCCTTTGAGAAGCGCTTCTTCTCTGCGGCAAACGCCGCCTGTCGCGCCGAAATACGCCGTATACTGGAGAGGGAAAAATTCGATATTATTCTCGCGAATACCACTCTCGCGGCCTTTCATATTCGATTCAGTCTCCCTCGCGCCTCGCGTCCGAGGGTTGTAAATATGGTACACGGGTATCTCTTCTCGGAGAAGAGCGGCTTCTTTAAAAGGATGGCGCTCACTATGGCAGAAAAGATGCTTGCCCATAAAACCGACCATATCATCGTTATGAACGAGTGGGACAGACGGGTTGCAGAGAAACAGCATCTCGCGCTTCAAAACGTCTACTTCTGCCAAGTCGGATC
>JAZORO010000006.1:0-13457 GCA_045656605.1 Eubacteriales bacterium | reverse complement strand
GGGAGTAGGTATATATAAAATGTTTCACGCTTTACGTTTCACGGGGTTTTTTATACAATTAGTAAATGTTTCACAGACTATATGTTTCACGGAATAAAGTATACAAAAAGTATAGTGTCCCATAAATAGGACACTATACTTACGTAGCTACTTAAGTAGTTAACTATTGCTTACTCTCCGCACGGATCCGGAAAAACATTATCCCAGTCGGCTGCCGTATAGGGACTAACTACAACGCCCCAAACGCGCCCCCTGGCTTCTATTAAGTACCCTCCTCCGATATACAAGCCAACGTGGCCTTTACGGTGCAATATACACCCCTCGCGGATAACGGCGCGTTTCGGGTACCTGCTGGCCAGCCCGTCCGCTGTCATATCGAAGCCCTGCTTCTCGATCCCGCACTTAACGAGTATATAACAGATTAAGCCGCTGCAGTCAAACGCTTTAGATTTAGCGGTAAGCCAGCCGTGAGCCGCTAACATATTGATATATCTTATAACCTTTTCAGCGTTAGCGGGGCTTGTTTCCATACGCCCTATATCTTCCCGGGTAAGCTTTGCGAGCTTTTCGCCCTGAGCGCCCCAGATATAGGCACAATGATTTTCAACGATTTTACAAGCTGTATTAATTATCTTTTCTCTTATCGTCAACCTCTCCACCTCCCAGCTTATCAAAAAGACGCTGCATAGCAAGCGTTAATTTGTCTATGCTAGTCATAAGTGATTTAGTTTCCTCGGTATGTTTCTCTAAGCTGTCTCTGTTAGTCTTCCATAACATAATACAAAAGACTATAGGAAATCCAACGGAGCTGATAGCTGCTATAATAGTATTAAAATCCATGGTAATCTCCTTAAGGTGTAGCGTCGTTTGTATCGCCGGCTATTGTAATTAAATAGCTTTCGGTACCGTTTGCGCTTCTGTCAAATTTTGCTGTGGACCCGTCACTTGCTAAAAATACTTCAGTAACGACGCGGCGCTTCTGTTTCATAAACCACGTATTATTATTAACTAAAAGTTTTGCAATACCAATATTTTCGTTGCTTTCTATTAAGGCCGTGCACTCTTTGAGCTCACTCCAAAAGCTTTCCGAAGCGTCGACAACAAGATCAAGGCGGCTCATAGCTCCGGACTCTACCGTTACGCTGTCAACATAATAGCAGCGCCCAAAGGACGGGATATAAACATAATTACATGAAGCGTCAAACTGATTGATCAGAAGCCCGACTCTTGTAAAGTTCTGATTATATACCAAGTCGCTCTTTATCTCGATATATGATACTTCGCCATTGCTCTTATAAAATTTCTTTCCTATCGTATCAACGTCCGATAAGTTAGTAAGTAATATGATCTTACATAATTCGTCGCCGCTGGACGGTGTAGGCAGCTCGTCGCCCTGCTGTATGATCACGCCGCGGGAGAGCTGAGCCCTTATAATTTCCCTTTCTGACTCGGTACAGCTTAAACCGTCTAAGTGTATAGACATTACCTTTGTATATCCCGATAAATTCTTTAATTTAGATGTTGCGTATACCGGATATCCCGTATAATGACTCTGATTTTCAGCCATAAAAACTTCAGGCTCAGTTATCGTAATATAAGGATAATTAGAAGCCAGCGAGCCGGATATAGATCCGCCGCCGCTGGTGTACTGTACGTCTTTACCCATGTTTGTAACATTATTCATAGCGTTAGCAGCTGAGCCGACGGCAAGCGGGGCCGTCATACCGCCTGTTGCTATCGTCGCTATAGTGGAGCCGATAGCTGCGCCGGAGCTGAGCATAGCCCTATAAAAGCCGCCGTAATCTTCAAGGCTTAAAGGTATCTGTACGCCCATTTGTCCGGTAAAATTATAGTGGCACTCGTCCGGCCTGTTTCCCTCAGGATCAATAATTGTAAGATGTGCGCAGCACATACCGGATAAATGGTCGACGGTATAATCGAGCTGTAATGTTTTACCCATAACGTCGTCCGGAGATAGATCATGCTCCCCGCAATACGGTATATATATTTTTATAGAGGTAAAGGGGCTATAATCGAAGTATATACCGTCGTCTTCGTCGACTTCGTTACCGTCTTCGTTAACTAAGCGTTTTTTAATCTTAGCTTTTCCCATAGGGTACCTATCAAACTGATTAATTAACGGGGCGCCCTGAGCGTTAGTAGTGATACCTCCCGCCTTTATGGTTTTTAAAGCTCCAACGGTCGGAGCGAGCGGGAAGATAGTCAGCCCCATGATAATATCTTTAGGATCTCCGAAAAATTTACCGACATTTTCCCAAAAGTCATTACTCCATAAATAACTACATAATTTTTTAAGCTCAGATTTTGTTATTTTATATTGCGATACAAAGCCGCTATCATAAGCGCTTAAATGAGGCACGTCAGGCTTAGGTATTGGAGTATTATTTCTTTCTTGCAGCACTCCGCCGCCGTCTCCCTCGTTATCCTCGAAGCTGTCTATAGAGGGTACGTCGTCGCTTACAACGTGACCAAGAAGCCAGTTATAAATAACGTGCATATCTTCGGCGCTGGTAGAAGCTCCGGGGCTATTGTAGCTATAATACACATTTACGGACGTATATTTGCCTATGATCGAAATGGCTGCCGCCTCGTTCTCCATATCTCTAATAAAAGAAAGATAAGAAACATTATTAGAGCCAGGATTATATGTATAGCTGTATACCGGGCCGGAGTATCCAAACATATACAAACGTATAACGAAAGTTTTAAGAGGCCCTGTACGCTCTATTGTCATATAGTGTGTTAATCCGGCCCAACATACTTCTGTTTCTGTATTATTCGGTACGTTAGCCATGAGCTCATCTAATGAGCTAGCAAAAACTAAGCGTTTCATATCTGCCTCGGTACCTGCAGATACATAATCGCCCGTCCCTATTGACTCGTTTTTAATCTGCGAAAGCGATAAAATCCCATTTTTACCGGAGATTGCCGGCACGGATTGCCATTCATAAAGTGGTGGTATTGCACCTTGTATCAATTCATATAATCGCCCTTTTTGACTATCTGTTAATGAACTTCCTATACTTTCAACACGCATTAAATTAGGCAAATCCGGAAAATGTAACAAATAAACAGGGTATGCCATTTCTAAAGAATAATCGATTGCAATCATTAAATATGACCAATCAATAACTCTTGAACCTATTGTAGATGAAATAAAATTACTACTATTAGGAACATCACGCCATGTCATTTGAATTTGTGAATGTAACGTGTTGGTATATGTCATAGTAAAAATTAAATCGTTACTAAAATTAAATTCTTTAGTATCATCACTTCCTATTCTAACGTCACCAATGTTAAAAACTGAGGGTGACGGTTCAAGCGGAATTGATGACGGTGTATAGTTGTCCGTAGTAGTAAGCGTTTCACTACCTATAGTTTGCAACCATTCATAAGCCATTTATTTACACTTCCTTTCTATGTTTATCGGACTATCACGGCATAAAATGCCAACTCATTTATTTTACAGTCACTGTGTGATAGTCCGGTAAAACCGTTATTTTATGCGTAAACCGTATAGAGATTAATAAATTCGAGTAACACGGTTTTAAGTATATCAACCATGCGGACTCTATACTCTTTCTCTATAAGATCCTGTGCAGACTGTGTCCCGATATTCCCGTGACTATGCAACGTAGAATTATACTCTCTTTTATTTTCCAGCGTGCCGACAAGCTCGTCTTTAGTCTTATATGTGCCGAGCTGCTCGTCTGTCGTCTTAAAGGTTCCTGACTGCTCGCTGGTAGTCTTAAAGGTTCCTAACTGCTCCGTCTCTGTCTGATTTGATACGTTATTTTCGGTCTTAGATACCGTAATAGGAGTAGCACCTCCAAAGGGGACTACTTTGTTAACTGTCTCGCCGGCGGAGTCGGCTCCCAGCTGCTTATTTTCCTTCTCGGTAGTTTTCCAGTTAGTCGGCTCCTGTGTTACTTCCTCTTTCCAGTTAGTCGGCTCCTGTGTGCTCTCCTTCTTCCAGTTGGTAGGCGTCTGGGTTACTTCGTGGTATCTTCCGTTACTGTCGGGTGTTTCCGTGTCGGTATCGGCTCCGGTGTGCTCGTCTATACGGTCGTAGTTTTCTATAGGGTTGTAAACTCTAGTATAAGCGTCTACGAGTGTAGCTATATCGTCGCCCCTTCTCTTCTCCCAGTCGGTAAAAAGATTTGTAAATACTGTTAAGGCTTCCTCGGTATCCCTTACTAAGATAGCACGCTCGCCGTAATTATACATAAGCTCTCTATATACTTCGCCATGAGTCGCCAGCGTTATCTTTGTAGGTTCTCCGCCCTCTTCTACTACTTCATTTCTGGAATACCCGGATATTTCAAGATAATTCTGATCAAGTAAAAAATCCTCGATTTTTACAAAACACTTACTCATTTTCTTTATCCTCCTTTTCTTCCTCCGGTTCTTCCTCGGGCTGTGTCTCCGGCTCTTCCTCGGGCTGTGTCTCCGGCTCTTCGTCCAGCTCTTCCAGCTCGCCGTTCTCGTCTATGTCGGCTTCCTTCTTATATTTAACACTCTCGGTCTTCCAAGCGTCCGAGAAGTCGACTTCTATATCGGTACCAAAAAGCGCGTTAACCTCTTCTATAGCCTTCTTGCGCATACGTAGCTTATCGTTCGGAAGTATGAAGCTTGCCGAAGTAGTCCCCTGCACCTCGTCAACGGTCTGCTGGGCGAGCTTAGCATTTCCCTGTATTGCCTGACCGTAAAGGGTGAGATACCACCTCATTACGTCGTCGATCGCCTTAACGATATACTGCAGCTTGTCGGCGTTCTTAACGTCGGTTATCTCCAATACTTTAATACTCTCGGCGCCATCAATCTCTTCTTCGACAACATTTTTAGAAGTAATTACAATAGGCTTAGAGTCGTCTTTTATAGAATTAAAAGCGGTCTCGATAGCAGCTTTTTCTTTATCTGTCGAAGCTTTAAATACCGGTTTTAATCTCGAGTATATGATATTTGTATTTAAGCTCGTAAACATTTCCGTGATCAGGTCGACGGCCTGAGATATTATAGCTATATCGGGCGTGTATATGCTGTTATTGTGCATAACTACGCAATCTTTACCGGGTATTAGATCGTGCTTAGTATAACCGGATAAAGTCGATACTATAATACTCTCGCCTAAGCCGTAACAATCGGGCTGATCCGAATAGCCGCCCGGCGATACTATGAGCTCGTCTTTATATCTTACGGCGTTAGGATCGTCGAGCTTCCAAAAGACGACGGGATCCCCAAGCACTAAAAAGCGCTCGATAAACTCCTGTGGGATAGAGTCGGGCAGATTTTTATAAGCAAACATTGTAGCGTTTATATTTATAGCTACGTCCTTAAGGCTCCACGCTTTAAGTGTTTTTCCTCCGTATTTTAATAATATATAATCGTATATTTCCGCATTGCTGCGGGCGGTTACTGTGTCGCCTGTCTGCATTTTATACCTCCTTTATATAAATAGAGCGACGGCCTAAGCCGCCGCCCTACAATGGCAACCAAACAAATTGGAGTTAATCTACTACGAAAACGATAGCCGGTAAGCTAAGGTTATTCATGTACTGGTCTCTGAACTGGTACTCGTAAAGATCCAGAGCGTCGATATCGAAATTCTGGGCCCCGACTCTTTCGCTGCGGATCGTGTGCATGATAGCCCACTTATCACAAGCAAAAGCAACGATACCGGAAAGCTGCACAGTCGCGCTTGTCCCCTCTGCGTCGATCACTACGTCGATCTTAGATACGTCGTCAAATTCGATCGCAAAATCGCTGCCGTTATTGCCGTCGCCGAGGCCTTCCCAAGCTGAAACGGAACGGTGTCCGGGAAGTTTAACATAGTCGTCGTGATAAGCGTCTGACTGCATAACCGACTCGCTGGCCTTCTCTGCATAGTTAAGTACCTCGAGGACTAATCTGTCTTCAGGAACAAACTTCACAAGCTGGTCTGTATTAAAGAGCGCTGTCTGTTCCTTAAGGTATCCTACGTACTCCGCAATTTTCCTATTCATATAGCGGAGACAATCGGGATTTTTCATAAATGCCTCTTTACTTAAGATATTACTTGCGGGAGTCATTTCCTTATTGTACTGGCTTCTGAGTAAGAAAGCGTGTACACCTTTAGGGCTCTTCATTTCGGTAGTTTCGCTAACTGCCGAGATCTCCATAGTAGCAGTACCCTTGATCGCTGCAGTAACGGGGCGGGCGTATATCGCGTCGCTGTCCTGTGTAGCGATAACCTTACCACTTGAAGACGTCCATGTAAAGCTTGTTTCGTTACCGCTGGTAAGAGCGTTAAGATAAGTAGCGAGAGCAGAAGCTTCATTAGTAGCGTTATTTGTGCTCGGGAGTGCGATCTCGCCGTCGTTGGGTGAAGATCCGTTAGCTATCCACTTGATCTCATGGCCACATATCACGATCACATCTGTAGCAGCTGCGGCGTGTGTGATAGTAAACTCGAAAACACCGCGCTGACGTACTGTAGTAGCGTAGTAGTACTTTTCAGCCATAAAGTTATTACGGTTAGCGTTGTTCATGTCTTTTCTGTGCTTCTTGATTGCGTTCTGGACTACAAGGATAATATAGCTTCTGAACGCGTTAAAACCTTCGGCACCTGTGAAGCTGTCGGCGTACTGCTCGTAGCTTATGGTAATAGGCAAGCCCCAGCTGTTAGATCTTCCGTAATACTTAGTTGATACTATAGGGAGATATACAGTATACTGGCCAACCGTAGATGTACCGGAGACAAACTCACGCCAAGCGCTGGACTCTTTAACCTCGGGAGCCTGTGCGCTGATCATCTGTGTAATAGCTCCCCACTGTCTCGAGTCTACATAATAAGGATCGTCGTCTTCTGACGCTGCGGTATCGGTAAACATATTTTTAGCGATTGCCATAATAAGCGCCTTGGTGAACTGTTCTCTTTTGCCAACGAGAGAGCCGCCGTCCTTTGTGCCTGCGTCTATGATGTCGCTTAAGGTAAGAGTCGTAATCTCTTTTTTGCCTGTCGCGATCGCATACGCTTCGTTAACTACGGCGTCGACGTCGTTGTTATTAAGGTAATTAACCGATTTGTTACCCATAATAAAAATCTCCTTTCTTAAAGAAAAGTTTTTAGTTTCTAAAGTTAATTTACTACATTTGTAGAATATTGTCAATAGAAAAATACCGGGCCTCGGTGGGAGCCCGGTATCTTCTCAAAACTGAATATTATAGAAAAGCGCTATGCTCTCATAGCTTATTTAAAAGGAAGCTCGTCGTCTCCGTCGGTATCCATGAAACCTTCGAAGAGGTCGCCTATGTTTGTCTGGTGGAGCTCCTTTATAAGTATCGCCTGCGGATAGATAGCTCCGGGCTTAAGTGTTACCATTAACACAACCTTAGAGCCGTTGATATTGCCGTTTTCTTCGATAAATGACATCATGGTACCACAGTCTACAAGCTCCCCGTTCTCTTTCTTTCCTATCTTAATATCGAAATTAGAAGAAAGATTTAAATACTCGCGGGCGTCCTCGTCCTTAAACCACTTCGGGATCCAAGCCTCATCAGTATCTGCATAAAAGGGCTCTGCTTCTTCTATGAGCTGTTCCATATCCGCGGGCTCGATCTTGAGCGAGATCCTGTATTTGTCTTTGGAGTCCTTAGACTTTCCGAACTCCCTGCGGCCGTACATAGCCTCTGTTAAAATGCCTCTTACGTATAAGCTCTTGCTCTCGAGTGCCTTCTCTTCCGTCTTTGCTGTTTTCTTGTTTGTTGTCTTTGCTGCCATTGTGTTTTCTCCTTTTCTTTGTTTTTATAATTTACTTGCTCTATTAACGTAGGTCTCCACCGAAAAACCAATATCGTTTGTAGTATAATACCACTTGTTTTTATCATATAGTCTCCACAACAAATTGTCAAGTTTATTTTCACCGAAACGATAAATTTCACGCTTTTCGTGTATATCCTCGAGCGTGTAGATCCTGCCCTCTTTCGGTCTGTCCTTCTCAGGGCGCACATTTACGAAAAGCCCCAGCCCGTCACTCCGGTATAATTCGAGATTGAAATAACGGCCCATAAAAAAGATATGTCTGTCCCTGGATATGAGCTCTTTATCTTCCAGAGCCTCGGGGTTATGCTTCCAATAGATATGCGGGTAGTTTTTAACCGCCCAGTCTCCGCCCGTGATACTCTTTAATTTAGGATTACTAAAACCGTAATATTCTATATTTATCTTTTCACGCTGCGGATCAAGATCACCGATACGCTTATAATACACGTATGTACCTATAGGCGTCAGCTTTATAAAACTCTTGTTGACTCCGGTATTCAATACCTCGTCCTGAATGATCAGCTCCTGAAAAAACTCGTGGTAATAATTTGTAGTGTTAGCACATAGAAATATTTTTACTCCCGTTCTGTTACGACATATTGTCTTGTGGAGCTGACACAAGCCGACAAAAAGGTCGGGCGGAGTATTCTCCGTTATAAATTCGTCGTATAAGATCATATTACAAAGAGGCAAGTTTAGAGTAGAGCGGTATCCGTCCCACTCGGTCACGGCTCCCACCCAAAGCCAAGGATCCGACTGTTCCTCTATCTTGCCGTCGGGGCTCCAGCGGACAAATGTATAGTGTCTCGCCCAGTATCTCGCCCCGTTATACTTGCCGTTCGTGAGCTTCTGTATATATCCGTTATTGAGTATTACATTTAAGAAATTACGCATTTCTTTTGGTGTTACCTCGTCCGGAGACTGCCGCAGATATGCCGATACTAAGCCGTATTTTAAGTTAAGTATCATAGCAATGAGTATTAAGTTTGTAGTTTTGCCGGTGTTTCTCTCGCTGGTAAGCACGAACCACGCCGCTTTATCTATCGGCAGCTCGCAAGGGTTATAAACGTCCTTCGGGCAGCCCAGCTTGTTATAAATATCAAAAGCCTTATGCCAGTCTATTTTTATACTGTGCGCCGTGTCGTTCAAAACCTCCGGCTCTTCCTTAATAATAGAAAGATATCCGGGAGCTTTAGGCATTAGCTCCTTTATTTCTTCCGGCGTTCTCTTTTCTATTTTTATCTTCTTTTTAGTCGCCATATTTCCTAAGCCTTTCTGTAAGTCCGTCCGTTACAATAGTATAATATATTTTATCCAAATTCATATTAAAGCTCATGTCGAAGATACCGGCGCTCGAGTCCTCGCTCATTACTTCCCCGTCGGGTGCCGTGTAGCTTGTAAAGCTGTCGTTATAGCTTATACCGTTCTTAAGGCTGAGCTCTGCGTCTATGAGCATACCGTCAGCGTTAAAAGCCTCGTAGGGATCGCCCTCCACATTTAATATCGCAGCTTTAGGCAAGCCCGCTATAGTCGCGTGTGTTACGCCGTGCTCCGTGGCCAGATACCTTTTAGCTCCCAGCGTCTTAAATGCCTCAAACTCTCCGCTCTCTCCGTCCGCTTCATACGTGCCTAAAGTGTTAAATTCCTGAGCTGTTAAGCCCGCGGCTTTTAACCTCGCCCGCATTTCCTCGTTATATTCCTCGAACACTTCCTCTGCTAAGCCGTCCGGATCGTAATACTTGATAGAGTCGGTATCGTTATAGATCACTCCGGCGCCGTTCTTACCGTTTCCGTAGCCTATACGCTCGGTTATCTTCATAGTAGGAACTAAAAGCTCTCTCCTCGCTAAAGCGGTACAGTATATACCCCATTGAGGGAGTAAGAACTGGCCTTTTACTTCGTCCTCAAAATCGAGCTCTTTCTCCAGCACTTCCCACTTATCGGTGTAGACTATCTTATCAAGCTCGATCCTGGTTACCATCATTCCAAAAAATGAATTATTTTTCTGTTTAACGATAACATACTCCGGAGTATCCTTTTGCCCGGATTTTTTGAGCTGGTCTTTCTTCTTATAATAAGTAGCTAATACCTTCCTCAAGAAAAGAGGGAGCGCCCCGCGCTTGGAAGTCTTAAAGCTGTGTACTGTCTCTATTTTAAAATCATAATAGAGGCGGTAAAGCTCTAAGTCTATCTCGGTCAACATTACGCGCATTTTGCCCGCCTGAGCTACTCGGCCATTGTCTATTACTACCGGGTATTTTTTGGTACCGGCGAGCTCAATACATTTAGACTTAGACTCTAAAGAAAGAGAAGTCTTACGCCGTACGTCTTTTAGAGTAAGCTCCATTATACAGCATTTTTCTTTTAAAGCTTCCTCGCTGAATTCTTCGTCTTTAAACGGTGTTATAGGCCAGTCGTTAAGCTTTGTAAGCATTTCCGCAGGATATGAGCTCGTGCGGTCTTTGCCCTTGACTTTTTTCTTTTTGGATCCAATTTTTATACCGGTTAACAAGATATTGCTATGTACGTAGCCGCCGCGGAAAAGCCATTTAAACCATTTAAAATAAATTTCCTGTGAGGGGTACGCCTCTTTTATGAGCTGCATATACCGCTTGAAACCGTCGCGTCCTAACATTTTTATAAGCTCCTGCCGGCACTCACTCCGCAGGATCCCCGTTTTTGTTAAGGGTATACGCTTATCAGGTATTATATAAGTAGTAAATATAAAATAACTCCACTCACTAAGAATTGTAACGTCATTTATACAATAAGATTTTTCTCCGAACTCGAGCGGTGTTTTTCCTGATCTGAATATCTTAAAATCAAGATCGCCTTTTAGCTTCTGTGTTACCGTGTAATCTTTTGCCAGCTGAGCCAGCGAGCCGCCGGAGATAGTAAGAGCCTCGTGGAACTCATAGCCGCCCGACCGGAACTTTAGAGGGTGCCGCTCTTCCCGGGCGAAAAAATCGTCTTCCGCCCAGTCAAATTTTTTTCTTATAAACTGGAACTCGAAGCCCGCGTTTGCTATCCATATCAGGATCCTTTTATCGAAGCCTAAGCCGTAAAAGCTCTCGAGCTTCTCCATGAGGCGCAGGAACTCGCTCCAGTACCGGCCCATGAATACAATACCGGAACTGTCGGAGACAAAAGAAAACTGCCAATGATACATAAAAGCGAGGTGTGCTACGTCTCCTTTATCGTTCTTCGGTATATCTATATTTGAGGTCTCTATATCGAAGCCGCTGTATATCTTTAAATAAGTAATATCCTGTTTTTTTACCCGGAGCTTCACCGTGCCCGGCTTCGGCATTGGAAACGGTAAGACGCTGTTATCCTTCCAGTAATAAACCGGGCACGTGATCACATTGTCGCCGATCGTTACGTCTGTATAACGCTCAAATTTAGGAAAGTCGGGCAGCGGCCCGCTTTGCTTTTCTACGGGCGAGTATTTCCTCCCGGTGCTTTTCATAATATCGCTTGCTAGCTGCTCTATCTCTTGCCCGCTTAGCCTCTTTCTTTTTGTCGGTTGCCTGTTCACCTTTTTGTATTATCTCCTTTAGCTGTTGGTATGACTTCTTGCCCTTCTGGCTGAGCTCCGCCTTCATCTCGGCGGAGTATTTCAACTTGCCCTTTGAGTCCTCCCGCTGCTGTACAAAGGTCTTTGCATTAAGCTCGTTTAAGGCGTCCTCGTCGCTTATCTCTCCGGTATCTCCGCTCTCGTGCTGCATTTCCTTTTTCTGCTGGCGGATAGACTGCTTAGCGGTAGGGAGCCGGGACGGGGCTCTCAACTGCTCGCGCTTTAAGGTCTGTAAGTTGATCTTCGAAGCCGATAGCTTGATATGCCCGTCCAGCGTCAGCGTGTAGGATCCCGGCGGGAGCGAAGCCGTGATAGAATTAACATATCTCTCGTACTGCTCCGACTCTACACCTAAGAGCTGCTCGATACCCTGTAAACGATAGTTTATACGGGATATATCCGCCCGTATTGCGTTTTTGTACGCGTTGGTACGTGCCATATTGTTTACCCTCCTTTAAATAAATTGTATATACTTTGCTGATACATTGTATTATCATTAATACGCTGCAGCTTCTTCGTAAAGCTTTTACTTTTATTATAAGGAGTTTTTGACAGATAATCAATACATTCGAATATGTGATTATATCCCTTTATAGCGTCCTCGGTTCCGTCAGCTTCGAAAAGGAGCTTTAATAGCCGGTTGATCTTCGGCATAGGATAAGATAATATAAATATGGTAAGATTTACACTCATACGCCAGCCTTTAACACGGTCTAAAAGTATTAGCCGGTAATCTTTTAAGACTTTAGGATCCGTACCGGGCGGCATTAAACAGTCTGTTGCTTTTACTGTTTCGTAATTATCGTATATCTCCGCGTATATCTTCATGCTCCGCGCTCCCTTCTGATCATGTTTAACGCGGCCAGCCATGCGGCGATCGTCTCCGGTTTAAGGTCGATAGTGGAAGCTATCGGCATTTTGTGGCCGTCCGGGAAAAGATAGTATACTCCGTCGCGGATCATTACTTTTATACCGGTACGGGAGAGCTCCGCAGCTCTGCGGGCCTTGCCTATTTCTTGAAATGTTGTAAAACTCATCCTAACACCGCCTTTGCGTTTGGAAAAACTCTAACTGTCGCGTCATCTTCTAAATTAATCCTTGCGCTTCCGTCATCTAACGCGAGCGCAAATGTTTCCTCATTATAAGGATTATATGCTTTTATATAAATAATCCAATTATACTCGAAAACATCTCCCGGCTTAATTTCTTTAAATTTTTTTGAGCCTTCTCTATCTATTTTCATGTTTCGCCCTCCTTAGGATCTTTACGCTGTCCGTATCGTAATACAAAAAATTTAAAGGATCATGTATGTAAGCTATAGCCTGATCGATCACAAAGTCGAAGCTCTCTTTTTTGCAATCCTTTATTATAGTAAAATCTCTATCGTCCGACCGGATCTTTAAGCTGCCGCTGTTAGTCTTTAATATAGTAAGCATTTCTATTAATTCTCTCGCTGTTTCAGTCATTCAATCCCCCCGTTATACCAGTCTTTAATAGTTTTGTTTGTCAGATCTAAGGCCATAGCCAGCTTATACAGGGCCGGCTCCCCAATAGGCGGATACTCGCCTCGGCCGGGTATAAAGCGGACGGCCTGATAGATCGCTTGTCGTGATAGCCCGGCTACTGCTGCTAGCTCCGTAAAGTTTCGGAGTCCCTTCTGCAGCGCCCATATTTTAAGTTGTGATTTTTTGTCCATTGTTTCCTCCTTTATAGTGGACTTGTTACACGGGCCGACTTAAGCCCGGGCCGTGGCGGCTAGTGTAACGGCCCGTTGGTTGCCTTCGCTCCTTCCCGTCGGTGTATTGTGTAAGTGTAGTGTGATTGTGAATATCTCTTAATTCCGCCTCTAGCGCCTCCGGCTTTCCGGATCTGCAGCGCATAGCTACCGCCAGTTATAGAGTAGCACTTTATTTACAGATTGACAATAGTAATTTTATACAGTATATCAATTTTATACTTTATTCCGTGAAACATATAGTCCGTTAAACATTTACTAATTGTATAAAAAACCCCGTGAAACGTAAAGCGTGAAACATTTTATATATACCTACTCCC
>JAZORO010000005.1:0-1097 GCA_045656605.1 Eubacteriales bacterium | reverse complement strand
AAGTAAAATAGGAGGTAAACTGAAATGATGAACGCAATAGAGAAGTTTAATATTACCGCGCACTCTGTGAGTGAAAGCGGCAATGAAGCAATTTTCGTGGCAGAGCCCCTCGTAAGAGGCTACGGTATCACTCTCGGAAATTCTCTTCGCAGAGTACTCCTCTCCACGCTCCCCGGTTATGCGGCAACCAGCATTAAGATTGACGGTGTTCTTCACGAGATTTCCGCCTGCAACGGCGTAAAGGAAGACGTTCCCGAGATCGTGCTTAACGTTAAGGGTATTGTTGCTAAGCTTGAATGCAACGAGCCTAAGACCGTGGTTATCGACGTTACCGGCCCCTGTAATGTTACTGCAGGCGACATCACTCCCGATGCCGACCTTGTAATTTACAATCCCGAGCATCACATCTGCACCGTAAGCGAGAACGCACGCTTCTATATGGAGATCACCTTCGATGAAGGTCGTGGTTACGTTCCCTCTGACGTTAATAAGCAGAACTACCTCGCAACTGTCGGTGCAAATTTAGGCGCTCCTATCGGCCTTATTTTCGTTGACTCTATATTCACCCCTGTTTACAAGGTTGAGTATAACGTAGAAAATACCCGCGTAGGCAACGTTACCGACTATGACAAGCTTACGATGAAGGTTCTTACTAACGGAACTATCGAAGCTCAGGAAGCGGTATCCCTCGCCGCCAAGGTTCTCAACGAGCACCTCAGACTCTTCATCGAAATGTCCGACATCGCTAAGAATGGCGAGGACATTATGGTTGAGAGAGCAGAAGTAAAGAAAGAAAAAGTACTCGAGATGACCATTGAGGAACTTGACTTGTCTGTTCGTAGCTTCAACTGCTTGAAGCGCGCAGGCATTGATACTGTCGAGGATTTGATTAACCGCACCGAAGAGGATATGATCAAGGTTCGTAACCTTGGCCGTAAGTCTCTCGAGGAGGTTATCCAGAAGCTCGCTTCTTTAGGTCTCGCCCTGAAGAAAGACGAAGAATAAGATTGATTTTAGGAGGATATAAAAATGAGAAAGCTTGGCAGAACTACTGCACAGCGTAAGGCTATGCTTCGCGGCATGGTTACTCTTCTCCT
>JAZORO010000004.1:0-1919 GCA_045656605.1 Eubacteriales bacterium | reverse complement strand
GCCTCAAACTCGGCTTTTGCCTCTTTTATTATCTCGGGATTCTCGTACAAATCTATTGCTGTCGCCGCCATAACCTCTGCGGCGAACGAGAGCCCCTTATGCGCAATGCTCGTCCTTCCTATCGATACGTTCTGCCAGGAGTGACCGGGCGAGCCTGCGGCAAAGCATACCGTATTGCACTGCACAGTCGGAGTCTGCCAGGAGACGTCACCTACGTCGGTAGACCCTGCGCCGAATGCGTACCCGCCATAATACGGAGCGACAAAATCGTTCAATGCTCTTCTACCGCCGTCGCAAAGAGCCGCAACCGTCCTCTTCGCCTCAGGGTCGTATTCCGCCGCCAGAGACGGCAATTTCGACGAGTTATAGGTTGACTTCAGCTCCTCGGCGAAGCGCCACTCACACTCGGTGTACTCTATCTTATAAAGGTCGGTCATATTCGCATACATCAGCCTCTCAAGAGTGTGGTTCGGCACTGTATTGGAGCACCCGTCGATGAACACACGCTCGACCGACGTACCCGTCATCAGAGTTGCCCCCTCGGCAATCCTGTCGACCCTCTCCTGAAGCTCTAATGCATCCTTCACAAGCTCGGAGCGCACCATATAAAGAACCGAAGCCGTAGGCTGAACGACGTTAGGCGAAAAGCCGCCGCCGTCTATAATTGCGTAATGAATCCTGGCATCGCTCTTCATATGCTCTCTGAGGTACTGCACGCCCACGTTCATAAGCTCTACCGCATCAAGCGCACTTCTGCCGCTCTCGGGGTCGCCTGCGGCGTGTGAAGCTACGCCTCGGAACTTATAGAGGGTTTGAATACAGGAGTTACAGCTGCCCGTTGTAACCTGGTTGACGTCGTCGGGATGCCAGGTGAGGGCGCAATCGAGGCTCTTCCAAATCCCTTCTTTTGCCATAAACGCCTTGCCCGCTCCACCTTCCTCGCCGGGTGTGCCGAAGAAGATGACAGTACCCTCTTTTCCGCTTTTGTCAAGGTATTCCTTCACTCCGTATGCCGCAAGAAGAGCTCCTGCTCCGAGCAGGTTATGTCCGCACCCGTGACCGTTCCCACCCTTCTCAAGCTCTTCTCTCACCGTCGATGCGCCGACCTGCGAGAGACCCGACAGGGCATCGAACTCGCCCAGAATGCCAATGACGGGGCTACCGTGTCCGTACCTGCCGAGAAACGCCGTCTTAATCCCTGCGACGTCCCTCTCTACCTCAAAGCCGAGCTCCGTGAGCGCACGGACATACGCCTCGGTCGATTTGAACTCCTTTAAAGAAAGCTCGGCATATTCCCAAATCTCGTCCGAGAGCGAGTAGAAGTATTCACTCCTCTCCTTCATTGAAAGAAGGGCGTTATTCTTACTGTACATATTATTCCTCACTTCTTCAAAAACAGGGTGACTTTAGATTTAAGCCACCCTTTCTTATTTTTACTGCCGAAAGCATCCGAAGCGTATAAGCGAAGAGTAGGTCAACGGACGCTTTATCTAAAAGAAATGTCAAAGGTCGAAAGAGCTCCAAAGCCAAAGAAAGCGACATACGCCCTCTCTCGGGAAAAGCTCGGCGACCCCGACTTAAAGCACCTTAGATAAAAAGTCGCAAAGTCTCGGGTCCTTCGGGCTTTGGAATACCTCATCGGGCGATCCCTGTTCCTTGATGTATCCCTCGTCGACAAACAGAACTCTGTCGGATACCTCTCTTGCAAAGCCCATCTCGTGAGTGACGATAACCATCGTCATTCCGTCCTTCGCAAGCTCCTTCATAAGATCGAGAACCTCGCCTATCATCTCGGGATCAAGCGCTGAGGTCGGCTCATCGAAGAGCATAACCTCGGGGTTCATCGCAAGGGCGCGAACAATGGCAATTCTCTGCTTCTGACCGCCCGAGAGAGTCGAGGGGTAAACGTCAGCCTTCTC
>JAZORO010000003.1:0-2216 GCA_045656605.1 Eubacteriales bacterium | reverse complement strand
ACTCCTTGGCTCACAGAACGACATGGCTACGATCCGACTTTATTCCATACCGGTACCGACAATGGGTGAATCGGTGACCATAAGCGGAACTGCCTGCTTCTGCATGTTCGATCCCATGAGTGCACGAGTGTTGTCATCGTTCTCAAGGAAAGGAATACAGCCGGCTGCAACAGAAACCGCCATCTGAGGACACGCGTCCATAAGGTCAACCTCTGTAGGCTCAACCTCGATGTACTCGGTGTTAAGTCGGCAGATAACCTTCTTGTTTACAAAGTAGCCGTTCTCGTCAAGCTTTTCGTTAGCCTGAGCAACAACGTTGTTGTCCTCTTCATCCGCGGTGAGGTAAACTACCTCGTCGGTAACGCGGCCGGTCTTCTTATCAACGATTCTGTAGGGCGCCTTAAGGAAGCCGTAGTCGCTGATCTTTGCATAGGACGCAAGGTAGGAGATAAGACCGATGTTAGGACCTTCGGGAGTTTCTACGGGACAGATACGGCCGTAGTGAGTATAGTGAACGTCACGAACCTCGAAGGACGCTCTGTCTCTGGAGAGACCGCCGGGACCAAGCGCAGAAAGACGGCGCTTATGAGTAAGCTCGGCGAGAGGGTTGTTCTGGTCCATGAACTGGGAAAGAGGCGAAGAGCCGAAGAACTCACGGATAGCGGTAGCCACGGGGCGGGTGTTGATAAGAGCCTCGGGACGAAGATCGTCTGCATCGTGGGTAGCCATACGCTCCTTGATATTCTTGTCCATTCTGGACATACCGATTCTCAGCTGGTTCTGAAGAAGCTCACCTACGCAGCGAAGACGTCTGTTGCCAAGATGGTCGATATCATCGGTAGAGCCGATGCCGTGAGTAAGACAAAGAAGATAGTTGATCGAAGCAAAAATATCTTCCTTGGTAATGTGCTTGGGGCAGAGCTCGGTAAATCTTTCCTTAACGAGTCTCTTGATGTATCTCTCCTTAGCCTCGCCCTCGAAGCCCTCAGCCTCAGCGGCGGAGATGATCTCGGAGAGAATACCGAATCTTACCTTCTCGCCGGCCTTTACGCCGCAGTCGGTAAGGTCGTAGCCGAGAACAAGCTCGGGACGTACGGTGTTGTTGCCGAATACCTTTACCTCTCTGTCGAGCTCGGTCTTGACGGTAACCTCGTTTACAAGGCTGTCCTCAATAGCGATAGCAAGCTCGCGGGTGATCTGCTCGCCTGCCTCGGCAACGATCTCACCGGTAAGAGGATTGATAACGGTTTCTGCAAGGGTCTTGCCCTCAATTCTTCTGGCAAGAGCAACCTTTCTGTTGTACTTATAACGTCCAACGGGAGCAAGGTCGTATCTCTTGGGATCGAAGAACATATTATTAATAAGTATCTCGGCAGACTCAACGTGGGGAGGCTCGCCGGGACGGAGCTTCTTATAGATCTCCTTAAGCGCTTCTTCGCGGTAGGAGGTGCCGTTTTCCTCAGCAAGGGCAGCGCACTCGTCCTTCATCATAGTGGCCTTAAGAGCCTCCTCGTTACCGAACATAGCTATGATGGCGTCGTCGTTATCCTCACCGGGAGCGCTGAGCGCGCGGATAAGCACGCTGATGGGAAGCTTGCGGTTTTTGTCGATCTTAACGTAGAAGAGACCTGCCGCGTCGCTCTCATACTCAAGCCATGCGCCTCTGTAAGGAATTACGGTAGCGGTGAAATTATGCTTACCCTGCTTGTCAACCTCGTCTGCATAGTACATTCCGGGAGAACGTACGAGCTGAGAAACGATAACTCTCTCTGCGCCGTTGATAACGAAGGTTCCGTTATCGGTCATCAGGGGGAAGTCACCGAGGAAGATCTGCGCGGTCTTAAGCTCGCCGGTCGCCTTATTGACGAGGCGGACGCCCACCTTCATGTGTGCGTCGTAGGTTACAGATCTGTCCTTGCACTCCTCAACGGGGTATCTGGGAGTAGGATCGATGGAATAGTCGGTAAACTCGATAGACAGATTTCCGGTGTAATCCACAATCGGAGAAACGTCACGGAGAACCTCGTTAAGTCCCTCTCTGAGGAACCACTCGTATGACTCCTTCTGCACCTCGATCAGATTAGGCATTTCCGTAGCTGCTTCAATCTTGGAAAAGCTCATTCTTACATTGGTGCCGAGTTTACGGGGTTTAAGCGTCATAGATAGAATCACTCCATTCCTGAAATTTTACTGCATAACCAGAATTTTTCACATTT
>JAZORO010000002.1:0-36067 GCA_045656605.1 Eubacteriales bacterium | reverse complement strand
GCTCGATGTGAAATGAAATAAATCCCCTCACGGGAACCCCCAAAGCTCGCGCACTCGCTTCGGGGAACCCCTATCACGCCCGCAGGCATTTCACTCGCTGAAAGCGAATTTCACGCACAAAGTGCATTTCACAAATCCCGTAAGGAATTTATTTCGTTGCGCAATGTCCTTAAGGACACTGCGCATAAGTCGGCGCTTTTTTATCCTCAGCACAAAATAAGAACAACAAGAGATATTTTCCTCAGAATTAAAAATATTTAATAGGCTGTGTATATGAATCCTTATACGCAATTGCCAGGGTTGCACCGATTACCTCTTTAGCACCGAGAGCTTTAATCATTGCCGCACCTTTAGCCATCGATGCGCCTGTGGTTATGATATCATCGACGAGTATAACCCTCTTCCCTTTTAACGAAAAATCTTCATATACGTTGTATTCGTATTCTACGTTCTTGAATCTTTCTTCCGAGACGGCTTCCTTCTGCGCTTTCTTTGATTTTGAATATAGCAAAGGAATAAATTGAATATCAAGCTTTCCGGCAACCTCTTTAGCTAAAAGACGTGCGTGATCATATCCAAACATTCTTATAGCTTCCTTTCTTCTCGGAATGTTTGCGATAATAAAGTCATTACCGTTCAGTTTTGTTATAGATTTCTTTATTGCATTAGAAAGCTTGTCGGAAAGAAAAGCAATTACATCGTGCCTGTAATCCTGTTTTAAACTGTAAATAAGATGATTACCGCTTAGATATTCATCGCTTTTACCGTAACGAAATACCTTAATAACCTTCTTTACAGAATGCTTACGTAAATAATCGTTGGAGCAAGAGCATTCGTATAAGGGTTTGTTACATACAGAGCATCTTCGACGCTTTAATTCGAGATATTCTTTATAGCATTTCTTGCATAAAGCACTGTCGTCTATATCGATGTGCATTCTGCATCTCGGACAGCGAGGAGCAGTTAGATAAAAGATAATTTTATGATATAAACTTCTTTTCATATAATATTACTTTCCTTAACAAAAAGACGGGATAACACCCGTCTTTTGTCTATTATTATTTGGATTTTGGGAAGCTGTCCTTCAGAGTAACAATTCTGTTAAAGACGTTGTCGTGCTTGGTATCCTTAACAAAATATCCCGTTCTTACAAACTGGAATCTTTCTCCGGGCTTACACTCATCAAGTACCGCCTCGATTTTACATCCTTCTAGCTTAACCACGGAGTTACAGTTGAGATAGTCGTCGTAAGTTTTATCTTCCGGAATATCAGCGGTATTCTCGATATCGAAGAGCTTGTCGTAGAGCATTATTGTCGTGTCTTTTGCATACTCTGCGCTCAACCAATGAATTGTACCCTTGACCTTTCTACCGTCTTTGGGCATATCGATTCCGGTTTCGAGATCGGCGGTGCATCTAATTTCAACAATATTACCGCACTCGTCCTTTACGATCTCGTTGCACTTAACGATATATGAGCCCATAAAACGCACTTCACCTTCGGGCTTCATTCTGAAGAACTTAGGCGGGGGTACTTCTGCAAAATCATCCGCATCTATATAAATCTCCTTGGTGAAAGGAACCTTTCTCGTACCCATCTCGGGTCTTTGCGGATGGTTCGGAATTTCGAACTCTTCTTTTTTACCTTCGGGATAGTTCGTAATAACGACCTTGATAGGCTTAAGAATAGCTATTCGACGCTCTGCGACGTTTCCTAACTCCTCGCGAATGCAGTGTTCAAGCAGATCGTAGTCTGCAACACTGTATGCCTTAGATACACCGGAGCGTGACACAAAGTCAAATATAGAGGAAGGTGAATAACCACGTCTTCTCAGACCGCACAGAGTAGGCATTCTCGGGTCATCCCATCCGTCAGCAAGACCTGTCTCGACAAGCTTTCTTAAATATCTCTTTGACATTACTGTATAGGTAACGTTAAGTCTTGCGAATTCCCTCTGCTTGGGCTTATTCTCGAATCCGATGTTTTCTACAACCCAGTTATATAAGGGTCTATGGTTTTCGAACTCAATAGAGCAAAGCGAGTGCGTGATACCCTCTAAAGCATCCTGAATAGGATGAGCATAGTCGTAAAGCGGATAGATGCACCATTTGTCTCCCTGCCTATGATGAGAGGTATGAACGATTCTGTAAATGGCGGGGTCTCTCATATTGATGTTGGGAGAAGCCATATCAATTTTCGCTCTGAGGGTCTTTGCTCCGTCCGGGAACTCACCGTCTCTCATTCTGAGAAACAGATCGAGATTCTCTTCTACGCTTCTGTCACGGTAGGGGCTGTTTTTGCCGGGCTCTGTGAGAGTACCTCTGTATTCACGCATTTCATCAGCGCTGAGGTCACAGACATACGCCTTCCCTTCCTTGATAAGCTTTATCGCAAATTCGAAGCACTTATCGAAATAATCCGAGCCGTAAAAGATTCCGCCGGTTGGCTCGCATCCGAGCCATTTAAGATCCTCATAGATGCTGTCGACGTATTCTGTATCTTCCTTAGAAGGGTTGGTGTCATCATATCTGAGATTAAACTGACCGTCGTATTTCTTAGCCGTCATTGCATTGATCCAGATCGCTTTAGCTGAACCTATATGCAAATATCCGTTTGGTTCGGGGGGAAATCTTGTGTGGATCCTAAGCTCAGGATTCTCTTTCAGATCCTCATCGATAATGTCGTGAATAAAATTACTTCTTAATTCTTCCATATCTTCCTCTTTACATAAAATACTTTATACAGTCCGATAACGTTGTAGTATCTCCGTGCCCCGGATATAATACTGCATCATCCTTCATAGAAAATAACTTAACGAGAGTCTTTTCAAGTACTTCTATATCTCCGCCCGGTAGATCACATCTACCGTATCCGCCTTTCTCGAAGACGGTATCACCGACGAAAATATCGCTTCCCGATTTATACATCATACCGCCCGGTGTATGCCCCGGTGCTGAAATTGCGGTAATTATATCCTCTCCGAGTCTAATCTCATCAAGATCGCAAAGTACGTCATAAGGGCCGAAATAACCTTCATCCGTGCCGAAAAAGCCAAGATAACAGTTTAAGTAAGAATCGCCGAGCGCCTTTGCATCATCCTTACCGACAAGAACACGTGTATTATCGGATAGCCAAGAATCAATCTTTAATATATGATCGAAGTGTGCGTGAGTAATAATAACGTAGTTTATCTTCCCTTTTATTTCCGGGTGATGAGAAACGACCTCGGAAAAATCGACGGCAGGATCTATAACCGCATATTCACCTCCGGATTTTACTAGATAGGTATTTGATCCGAAATATCCCTGAGGTTTAAAGGTATAAATTTCAAGCATATATACTTCCCGTAAGAGGTTTTTATCAAACAATCTATATTATAACATATGAAAACGTAAATGTCTATCTACTTTTTAAACTTTTTTATATATAAACATATAATATTATCGTACCTATACGGTACAAGGAAGGAGTTTTGCCTTGGAGACTATCATTTTGATTCAGTCGCTCACGACAGCTAACAGAGTAGCTAAGCTGCTCTGTCGAAATAATATCAGGTCAAAGCTCATAAAAACAAACAAAAAAGATAAGAACAAAGGATGCGGATACGGCGTACAAATCAGTAATAATGATAGGTTAAGCGCTATCAAAATATTGCGTGAAGCAGGAATTGATTTTACGGTTTCAAGCGAGCATATATGATTTATCTTGACAACGCGGCTACCAGCTTTCCAAAGCCGAAGTCCGTAATCAAAGAGGTTAACAGATGCATAACCGAGTATTGCGGCAATCCGGGAAGAAGCGGACATCGCCTATCTATGCTTGCATCGGAGAAAATCTTTCAGACAAGAGAGCAAATTTCGAGCTTTATCGGCGGAGCAAATTATGAGTCGATTTGCTTTTTCCACAATGCGACGTACGCTCTTAATTGTATAATAAGAGGATTGATTCGAGAGAGCTCTCACGTAATAACATCAGATATAGAGCATAATTCAACTCTTCGTGTTTTAAAAAAGCTTGAATCAAACGGATTAATCACCTTATCATATTTTTCTGCAAAAGAAAATACAAGATGTGCTCTGGAAGGTTTAATAACCGATAAAACACGATATATTGTTATAAACGCACTTTCGAACGTAACTGGCGAAACAATTGATTTATCAGTTATTTCCGAAATATGTAAAAGCTCCGGTATATCTTTGATTGTTGATGCAACTCAGCTGCTCGGTCATAATCGGTTTAATATCAACGACTATGAAATTACGGCGCTTTGTTCCGCCGGTCATAAAGGATTGTTCGGAATACAGGGGTCTGCTTTTGCGATTTTGAAGGACGGCGTTGATATTTCACCTTTTGCTTTCGGAGGCAGCGGTAGCGACACCTTTAATTCTGATATGCCGGACTATCTTCCGGACAGACTGGAAGCAGGAACTCAATCGACGCCTGCAATAGCTTCACTCTGCGAGGGAATAAAATTTATAGAAAAAGTAAGTATTGATGAAATAGAGTATAAAACGCATAACCTTACACAACTGCTTTTTGATATGATATCTTCTCTTGCTAGCATTACAGTCTATGGCTGTGAAAATGGAATTTGTGCCTTTAATATTGACGGCATTTCATCCTTTATGACTTCGAATTTGTTATCTGATTTAAATATTGCGACAAGAGGCGGTTATCATTGCGCACCTCTTCTTCATAAAAGACTCGGTACGGAAGAAAACGGCGCTGTAAGAATATCGCTTTCATATTTTAATACACGGAAGGATATCTGTAAATTGTATTCCGCCCTAAAATCCATCATCAAAAATAAATAATCACCGGTTCTTATCAATAATAAAAAGCGTACGTCAATACGGGTGTAAAGACAGTACGCTTTTTAACTGTTTATGTTTCTTCTTTAATAAGGGTGCTTAAGAGCCCTATTGCATTTGCTTGATAGCGAGAATAGGCCTTTCCGTTACAATTCAAGGTATAATCAGAATACTTCTTATAAAGCGGAGTACGCTCGAAATAAAGCCCCTTTATTGTTTGTCCCGGTTTTAATACAATTCCCCTTTTTGAAAAATCACCAAGTCTATCAAGTATTGTCTCATAGCTACAATAAAGATACAGAACCTTGCTTATCGACTTTAAATGCATCATACCCTTGTGAGAATATACTGCACTTCCGCCTGTCGAAATCATAAGGTTGTCTCCCTCAATTTCAGAGAGCACCTCTTCTTCGATTGCTCTGAATTTTTGAACACCCAACTCATCAATAAGCGTCTGAAGCTTTTTACCGTGTTTTTTCTCGATAAGCTTATCAGTGTCGACAAGCTTCATTTTCAGCTTAGATGCGAGTATTCTTCCTAAACAGGATTTACCGCTACCGGGCATACCAATAAGTGTGAAATTCATAATTCTGCCTCATAATAAAGTGAAGATTTAATGTAAATAGGTGTTTCTTTATTGACTTTGATGATTGTTGACGATTCGGGGTCGAGTATGGTTTCTTTAATAGCTCTTTTCTTACCTTTGAGTAAATCGTAAAACGACTTGTCACTGTATAGTTTCATACCGAAAGAAGAGTTGTTATATACAGTGATATACTCATAGTTTTTTCCTAAACGCGAGAAAACAAGCAAATCTCCGTCTATGTGTATAAGGTTGAGCCTTCCCTTCTTATAGACGTAATTTTCTCTTCTGATTTTACCTATCTTCCTAAAGTGAGTTAAGATATAATCGTCTTCCTCTCCCCACGGGTAAGGAAGGCGGTTAAACGGATCGTTATAACCTTCAACACCTGCTTCGTCACCGTAGAAAATGGACGGTATTCCCGGCAGAGTTACTAAAATCGTATATGCAGCAACAAGACGTTTGCGTGCAAGAGACCTTTCAGACTCTGATAATCTCTTTGTGCAGAGCACGGAATTAGGCTCGTTTTCGCCGCTGACACCCGATAATACGGTGAGTATTCTCTCCGTATCGTGAGTACCGATAATATTCATTTGCGCATTAAGAATTCTCTGTGGGGAGTTTGAAAGAACAACTCGCAGGGCGTATTCCAAAAAACGTGTATTCTTATTTAGAATATAGTCGATAATTCCTTCACGGAGCGGATAATTCATCACCCCGTCAAGCTCCTGCCCGAGATAATACTCTTTACGTCTGTCGTAGGCGACTTTGTTTGATGCATCCTCCCATACCTCGCCGTAAAGTATAGATCCTTTGTTGTATTCGTTTAGCTTGTCCTTAATCTGATGAATAAAGCCGTCGGAAAGCTCATCACATACATCAAGACGAAAGCCGCCTATACCCATTTTTGCGTATTTTTCTATAACTCCGCCTTTGCCAACGAAGAACTCTTGGCATTCCGGCTTATCCGGATTTATTCTAGGGAGAATTTCTATCCCCCACCAACAGGTGTATTCGTCAGGGTATTTTTTAAATTCGTACCAGGAGTAGTATTGCGAATCCTTAGACTGATAGGCGCCAAGTGATTTGTATGTTCCGTAACGGTTGAAATAAATGCTGTCGGCGCCGGTATGATTGAACACACCGTCGAGAATAATCGCAATTCCCTTCTCTTTTGCTTTTGATATTAGATATTCGAGCGCTTCATCAGATCCGAATATGCTGTCTACCGACATATAGTCTGCTGTATCGTACTTGTGGTTAGAAGGAGAGGTAAAAATAGGACTCAGATAAATCGTGCTTACACCTAACGAAGCGATGTAGTCGATTTTTTCTGCTATACCATACAGAGTGCCGCCGTAGAAGGTGTTGTTTTTTAACGGAGCGCCCTTGTAATCAGGGTATTCCGGCACACCCCCGGTCCAGTCATCAACAATTATATCGCCCTTGTGCGGAACGGATTTTCCGCCTTTATTGAACCTATCGACAAAGATATGATATATAATACCGCCGTAATAATCCTTCGGGGGCGCATACTTAAAATCGGATACCGTTAGCTGAGGCTTGATTCCTTCATCCTTGTCGGAGAAGAATACAGTCTTTCCAAAGGAGCTTATATATAAATAGCCGTATGGCGTATTTATCTTTCCCTTTATAAAGTAAAGCCCTTTTTGCAGCTGTGTACCGAAATTAACGTCATAGACGTCAAAATCGAAGCTCATCTCAGACCATTCGCCCGGCTCCTCGCTAACGAAATCCATATTCTTGTTTAGTAAGAACAAGGATACATCAACCGTACCTAAGGCTCTCGGTATATAAAGACGTAACAAAACGTCGAAGCCGACCTCGGTCGCTGTTTGATCCGAGTGAGACCCGTTGAATACATATTCAATTTTTCCTTTATACGCCGTTGGGTCCAGCCTCGATTTTATCACTTCTTTACCTTTCTTAGATTTTATTTACAGGGGTGATGTTCCATATCTCGTTCGCATATTTAACGATACTGTTATCCGATGCGAACACACCGCTTGTGGCAGTGTTCATAAGCGACTTCTTTGCCCAGGATGTCTTATCTGCGTAATCCGCAAGTAAGCCTCTGTATACGTTATAGTAGGAATCAAAGTCTGCAAGACACATAAAGGGATCCGGTACTCCGGCTCCGCCGCCTATCAAATAATCCGCAATATGTGAGAAATTCTGCCCGCCTATCGGCTGGTAGAGTCGGTCTATTACACCTCTTAAAACTCCTGATGCGTGATAATAGTTTCTAGAAACGTAACCGTTTCTCCAAAGATCATCAACCTCTTGCGTATTCATTCCAAAAATGTAAAAATTCTCTTTGCCCACAGCGTCGAGAATCTCAACGTTCGCTCCATCCAGAGTACCGAGAGTAATCGCACCGTTCATCATAAGCTTCATACATCCCGTGCCGCTGGCCTCTTTTCCTGCAAGAGAAATCTGTTCCGAGACGTCAGCGGAAGGAATGAGTACCTCGGCAAGAGATACGTTATACTCCTCCATAAAGACAATCTTGAGCTTATCTCTGCTTATAGGATTGCTCTCGAGCTCCTTTGCCAAAAACCATATAAGCTTTATAATTTTCTTCGCCATAACGTATCCGGGAGCAGCCTTACAACCGAATATAAACGTCTGAGGCTGAATATCCATATTGGGATTTGCGCACAGCTCATTGTAAAGAGCTATGATTTTGAGCACGTTAAGGAGCTGGCGCTTATATTCGTGCATTCTCTTTATCTGAACGTCGAAGATAGACGAAGGGTCTATTCTCTTTCCCGTCTTGGAATACACGTAATATGCGAAGTTCTCTTTATTGCGTCTCTTTATTGATGATATAGCGGAAAGAACCGATTCATCATCCTTGTACTTTGTGAGCTTGATTAATTCGGACGCATCCTCACGGAAACCATCGCCGATAAGCTCATCAAGGAATTTTGAAAGGTTAGGATTTGAATAATTCAACCATCTTCTGTGTACGACACCGTTCGTTACGTTTGTGAACTTCCAGGGCGTCATTTTGAAGAAATCGTGGAATATTGTCTTCTTAAGAATATCGCTGTGAAGCGCTGAAACACCGTTAACCGTATGTGAGCCTACAATAGAAAGATTTGCCATTCTTACCTGATTATAAGCTACAATAGACATTCTTGAGATCCTGTCCCAATCTCCGGGATAAAGATGCCATAGATCAGCCGTAAATCTACGGTTGATTTCATTCACTATCATATATATTCTCGGAAGCTTCAATGAGAACAGGTCAACTCTCCAGCACTCAAGAGCCTCGGGGAGCACGGTGTGATTAGTGTAAGAAACGGTCTTAACAACTACTTCCCACGCATCATCCCAGGAGTATGAATATACGTCCATAAGTATGCGCATAAGCTCGGGAATTGTAAGCGCAGGATGCGTATCATTGATATGAATAGAAATATTCTTTTCGAAATCCATTAAAGAGCCGTGATCTGCGAGATAATCGCTGATTATACTCTGCAGTGATGCGGAGACAAGGAAATACTGCTGAGTAAGCCTTAAGAGCTTGCCTTCATCATAAGTGTCTGCAGGATAAAGCTGCTTTGTAATTTCCTCTGCTGAAGCAGAACGGTTAAGTCCCATCACATAATTGCTCTGCGTAGTGGAAGAAGATACGGAAGGAACGCTCTGTCTTGCTCTCCAAAGCCTTATTGTATTTATCGAGTTAGTTACAGTGCCCGGTATAAGCAGGTCGTAAGGAACTGCTCTTACCTCATCGTAATCGTAATTAGTGATTCTGAGTTCGCCGTTTTCCCATTTTTCTTCAATCTTACCGCCGAGCTTTATCGACACGCTTCTCTCTGGATGAGGTACAAGCCATACACCGCCCGAAGCGAGCCAATCATCCGATAATTCGACCTGTTCTCCGTCGATAATCTTCTGCTTGAACAATCCGTTCTCGTATAGGAGAGAATATCCGTTAGCGGCATAATCCTTAGCCGTTAAAGAATCCATAAAGCAAGCGGCAAGTCTTCCGAGTCCGCCGTTTCCGAGCCCGGGATCTACTTCGTGCGAGTATACCTTATCAAAGGTAGTGCCGAATTCATCGAGTATAGCGCAGAGGTCGTCGTATACCCCGAGGTTCATTGCGTCGTTTTTCAAAGCTCTTCCAACTAAAAATTCCATGCATAAATAGCATACCTTTTTAGCCTTTGCAGCCTTGATTCGCCTTTTGAAATCCTGACGATATTCGAGCATAATATCCTTCAGAACGTAGACGATTGCGTGATAGAGCTGCTCATCGGTAGCTTCTTTGGGGTCGATTATTCCTCTTGTTACAAGCTTTGCTTCAATTCTTTCGCACAGCTCAGCCTTAGATATTTTGTCTTTAATTCCTGTTTTAGGGTTTGAGGTAGCTTTGTTTATCATTGTGTTTCCTTGTTATTTTAGTATATTCTTATAAATAGATACATAATCCTCGGCAGACTTGCTCCAAGTGAAGGAAGAGTTTATCGTCCTACGTCTCAGCTCACTCCATTTTTTCTCATTTTTGTAAACGTCAAGGGCTCTTTCTATAGTAGATAGCAGCTCGTGAGCATTGAAGTTATCAAATCTGAATCCGTTTGAATTTTCCTCTCCGTAAGGAATAATCGTATCGTATAAACCGCCAACCGATCGAACGATAGGAACAGTACCGTATGAGCAAGAAATCATTTGCGCAAGACCGCAGGGCTCAGATTTTGACGGCATCAGAAATATATCTGCGGAAGCGTATAGCCTTTTTGATATTACTCTGTCGAACTTAATAAGGGCCTTGAAGTTAGAATACTTATTCTCAAGCTCAATAAGTTCATTTTCGTATTTTGCTTCTCCTGTGCCGAGTATTATCATCTGCACTCTTTTGGAAAGAATCTCGTTTGCAATGTGCAAGAAGAGCTCTATTCCCTTCTGTGATGCGAGACGTGTTATCATAACGATTAAAGGTATATCGTCAGACGTATCCATACCCAGCTCGGCGAGCAAGGCGGCCTTGTTTTTAGCTTTTCCCGACTTCACAGTTCTTTTTGTATAAGGAAAATCGATGTCCGCACCCTTATCTGGAGAAAAATATCCATAATCAATTCCGTTGATTACACCTTTGAGCTTATATGAATTATTCTTTATTACCTCGGATAAGCCGAACGCAAAGAAATCGTATTCGAGCTCATGTGCGTAATTTGGGCTTACAGTGGTGATATAGTCGGTACATACGATTGCCGCCTTCATAAGATTTATGCAGCCATCGAACTCAAGGAGCTTGTAATATCTCCTGTTTATACCGAACACGTCGCCAAGAATATAAGGGTCGAATTTTCCCTGATACTCAATATTGTGAATCGTATATAACGTCTTAACGTTTGCAAGCGAGCTTATATGAGCATATTCCGTCTTGAGATAAACGATTGTTAATGACGTCTGCCAGTCGTTTGCGTGAAGTATATCCGGTGCCTCTTCGCTCTGCTTTATAAATTCTACGACGGCAAGCGAGAAGAATGCAAATCTTTCTGCGTCGTCGTATTCACCGTATAATCTTCCTCTGTCAAAGTAGTAATGATTCTCAAAAAAGTAATACGTCACTCCGCACTCGGTATACGTGTATATCCTTGCCCCGGTATTGCGCCAGGATAGCTTGAAGCTGATATCAGAGTGATAGACGAGCTTATCTTTATAAACTGCACTCATTGTCGAGTATAAAGGTAACGCTACTTCAACTGTATAATCGGGGTGAGAATCTTTTACTGTCTTCGGGAGAGCTCCCATAACGTCGCCGAGTCCACCGCTTGCCGCAAATGGCCCTGCTTCGCTTGCAACGTAAAGAATTTTCATTAAATTTAAACCTTTCTTGATTTTTGAACGTAAAACGGCATATTATTGTTTCCGGATAGAGTTACGCCCTCGCTGATGAATACGTCTTTGTCAGTAACTATGCAGTTAACACTTGCATTCTTCGATACAACAGTACCTCTGAAAAGCACGGAGTCCTTGACAACAGCGCCCTTTGCAACGTGAACGCCTCTAAATAGCACGGAATTAATGACAGTTCCTTCTATAACACAGTCGTCGGCAATCATTGAGGATTCCACGTATGCGTCTTTTTTATATACTACCGGCGCAGAATTGTGTACCTTGGTGTAGATTGGAGACTCTTTCTTTGCCAAAAGAGACGCTCTTGCCTTTTCGTTTTTGCATAGCTCGATCGAGTGCCTGTAATAGTCAAGGAAGCTCGATACTGTTGCAACGTAGCCTTTGTAGGGATAAACTCTGTAGTTCTCCGATTTAAAGTTACGAAGTATGATACTCGTAAAGCTCTTATATCCGTAACCGATTGCCTCGGATATAAGTGTTCTTAAATGGCTCGTTTCAATAACAAGTATACCGAGAGAGAGCTCGGGATGGCGCTCTGTATAGCGTTCTCCCATCGTGATGTCGGTTATTTTGCCGGCAATTGACGAGAGCATCATTTTCGGATGCTTTGACGTAAAGCTCTTACCGACTTTGTGTGTAACTATCGTGATTTTTGCCCCCGTAAGCTTATGTCTTGATATAACATCCTCGAGATTGATATTAAGTACGTTATCCGAGTCCATAAGTACTACGTAATCCTCTTTGAATTCATCAATATATTCTTTCATATTGATAAGCGCTTCCATATGCGTTGCAAAAAGCTTAGCGGAAGAGGATTTAGCGGTCTGATAGGGGGAGAGCACGTTGATTCCGCCCGCGCGTCTTGCAAGGTCCCAGTCCTTACCGCTTCCGATGTGTTCCATAAGAGAACGATAATTGTAGTTTGCAACAACGTGAATATTCGAAATATTAGCGTTCACCAGATTCGAAAGACAGAAATCTACGAGTCTGTATCTGCACGCAAAGGGGATAGCGGCAACCGTTCTGTCGCCTGTTAATCTGGATAGAGTATTATCGTTTAAGTTTGAAAAAACAATACCTGCTGCACTGATAGCCATTTTATACTCCCCCTTTACACCCTTTTTCCTTCGACGGTCGATTTTTTCTCGACCACCGTGATTTTATCTTTGCCGGCTCCCTCTAAACCAACGGAAGCCATTTCTTTAATTTCGACGTCGGAGTCGATAATCGAGGAATATACGCTTGCGCCCGAACGTATGATTACGTCTTCCATAATCACGGAGTCACGTATAACGGCTCCACTCTCTACAAGAACACCGCCGGATAGCACGGAATTCTCAACTGTACCGTTTATTACGCAGCCCTCAGAAACAAGAGAATTAACAACCTTCGCTCCCTGACCTATAAACTGAGGAGCTCTGGCGTGATTTCTGGCAAATACACGGAAGCTTTTGTCGGACATACTTAATATCGGGTTCTCCCCGATTAAATCCATATTTGCTTCCCAAAGCGATGATATCGTTCCTACGTCCTTCCAATATCCCTCGAACTTATATGAGTAAAGCTTTTCTCCGTTGTTTAAAAGATTGGGTATTATGTTCTTACCGAAATCGTTTGCTGAATCCTCGCACGCCTCATCGGCTTCGAGATACTCGAGTAAAACCGATGTATTGAAGATATATATACCCATAGAAGCCTGGTTGTTTTTCGGATTCTTCGGTTTTTCTTCGAATTCGTAGATAGCGCCGTCTTTTGTAGTATTACATATACCGAATCTCGATGCTTCTTCCATAGGTACGGTTATGGTTGCTACGGTGCAAACTGCGCCGGTCTTTTTATGTTGCTCGAGCATAAGAGAATAATCCATACGGTATATATGGTCGCCCGAGAGTATAAGCACGTATTCGGGATTATACTGCTCTATGAAGTTGATATTTTGATAAATTGCGTTTGCCGTACCCTTATACCAGTCCGAGGAACCGCTTCCCTGGTATGGTGGGAGAACTGTTAATCCGCCTCTGGTTCTGTCTAAATCCCAGGGCTCTCCGTTTCCTATATATTCGTTTAATGCGAGAGGCTGATACTGCGTTAGGACACCTACGGTGTCAATTCCCGAGTTGATGCAATTGGAAAGAGGGAAATCGATAATTTTGTACTTTCCGCCAAAGGTAACAGCAGGCTTTGCAGTACGCTTTGTTAAGTCGTAGAGTCTAGAACCTTGTCCCCCTGCCAGAAGCATTGCAATACATTCCTTTTTACAATACATGGCGCTTCTCCTTTATTTTTAAAATTTTATCGTTTTCTTTAAGAACAACACCGGAATACCTTTTTACGCAAAATTCGCAGAAATACTCACCTTCACACTCGAATACAGTATAGTCCTTTTCATATAGAGAAGAATCTGTTGCAAAGATTTGATCGAGTGTTATCGATGGAGCAACCTTCAAACGTATATTCTGATCCCTATCACTGAAATTAAGCACAAATATGAGGCTGCTTTCGTTTATAGCTTTTCTTCTGTATGCTACCGAGCATTTTTCATTCTCATCGGCTAATATCCATTCGAACCCGTTCGGTGAAAAATCAAGCTCCCATAATTCTTTAGAAGACAGATAGAAGCAATTGAGTGCTCTTACGTAGTTTTGCATAGCGCTGTGATTGTCATAGTCAAGCATAAACCACTCGAGCGAGTCCTCGTAATTCCATTCTCTGAACTGAGCGAATTCCGTTCCCATAAACATCAGCTTTTTGCCGGGATAGCTCATAAACAGAAGCAATGCCGTACGCATCTGTGAGAACTTGTCCTCGATATCTCCGTGCATTTTATCAATGAAGGACTTTTTGCCGTGCACTACCTCATCGTGAGAAATAGGCAGACAATAGTTCTCCGAAAAAGCGTACATAATTGGGAAATTCAGTGCGGTATGAAGCGAGGTACGCTCGGACGGACTTGCCGAAAGATATTTATAAAAGTCGTTGGCAAATCCCATATTCCACTTCATATTAAACCCGAGCCCGCCGTCGGAAACCGGCTTTGTAATGTTACCGAATGCAGTAGACTCTTCTGCAATCATAAATACGCTCGAAAACTCCGAGAATACTGCAGTATTCAGCTTCTTGAAGAAGGCTATCGCCTCAAGATTCAGATTTTCGCCGTACACGTTCGGTATCCATTCGCCAGCATCTCTGTCATAATCAAGGTACAGCATAGATGCAACAGCATCTACCCTGAGGCCGTCAACGTGAAATTCTCTGAAATAATAAAGAGCGTTCGAGATTAAGAAGCACTGCACCTCTTCACGGCCTAAATCAAAGAATCTTGTGCCCCAAGAACGCGACTCCTGTCTATCCCGACCTTGATATTCATATAGGGGCGAACCGTCAAATTCGTATAACCCCCACTCATCTTTTGGAAAATGAGCAGGAACCCAATCGAGAATAATACCTACTCCCATCGTGTGCAGCTTGTTGACAAGATATCTGAAGTCATCAGGGTCGCCGAATCTCGAGCTCGGAGCATAAAAACCGCACACCTGATATCCCCATGAGCCGTTATAGGGATATTCCATAATCGGCAGAAGCTCAACGTGTGTATACCCCATCGCTTTAACGTACGGAGCAAGCTCGTCTGCAATCTCCCTGTAAGAAAGCAAGCTCCCGTCTGCCTTTCTTTTGAAGCTCTCGAGATGAAGCTCGTATATATTAACGGCGGTGGGTATATAAGCTCCGTTTTTTGAAGTTACCGTCTTCTTTCTGTGTTTTAACCACTTATCGTCATTCCAAACAAAGCGAGAGTGGGTGTATATAAGCGATGCGCCGTCGTCAACCCCGCGTGAAAATTTTGCATACGGATCACCTTTATTGATTTTTCTGCCGTCCTTGGTAGTTATTCTGAACTTATATGCCTTTTTTTCAAGGGTAACCGGGCTATCATACTCAACCTCGAAGATTCCATTCTCCGTAGCCCTGTATAGTGACAAGCCGCACTCCCAGCCCGTAAAATCTGATATTAACTCTACCGAGACCGCTGAGGGAGCCCATACTCTAAAGAAGTATCTGTATATACCGTCTTGAAGCTTTGAATTGCATCCGAGATAACGGTAAGATTCAAAGTTTGTCCCCTGGTGAAAGTAATATTCAGCAAGATTGACTTCTTTATTCACAGCCTTCCCTCCCCCTATATTTTATATTTGTATTATAACATTAGTATATATTAAAGTCAACAAAAATATAGCTTTGTTCTTTGCTAATTTCCCCCTTTTTTTGCTCTATTAACCAAATTTAACAACAATAATCTCTCTTTATGATAACATTTTACACATAATCTTATAATAAAGCCGAGAATAAGGTAAAAAGGATATAACAGATAGAATAAAATTCGACCGATGATCTTTGCAAAAAGCTCTAATACTGTAAGTAAAAGCTTATTGAATAGAACGTAAAGGGTCAAAAACAGTATAGCGCACACAAGTCTTATTACACCGTCAAGATATACGTAGCTGTAAATAACAAATAGAAGCGTCAATAGTATCGATGATAAAATATCTATAACGACTTTCGAGACATATCCTGTGTCGTTTAGCTCTTTGTACTTCATTTTAAGAAGTAAGTCCTTATAATTCTTCAAATTAAATAGCGTGTTAATGTAAGAAAGCTGGTTAGGTATAAATCTTGAAATTATTATAAGCGCTTCTCGAGTTAAAGAGGATAAAAATGCGAAAATTATTAGACCGGGTAAGGATTTAAGTATGTCATACGTGTCCGTAATCATTTAAATAGACCCTTTTTACTTTTTTGCAGATGCTTTTTTGTATAAAACAACCCTGAAATATTTCCCGACAGAAGGATTTTGCCTTCTTTTTTTGATAAATCTTCGACCTTTATCTCTTCCCCCTCGATAATCAACGATTCTTCTTCAAGCTCGACAACAATTTCTCCGTCGTCAAGCGAGAGAATGCCATGGACACCCGTTATTTCAAGGCTTTTCTTTTCGCGTAGCGAGATGCTGTGTACTTTGCTTATATTTTCCAACATAATACCCCCAAAAAATAAAAAAGGATTCGCATAATAAAGCTATGCGAATCCAAAAACATTTATTCACTTTCTTCGCCTATAATCTCGTACATCCCCTGCGCTTCTGCCTTCTTTGTAGTCTCCACGATGTTGACTACACGGACAGAAACCGTCTTAGACCCGAATGATACGGAGATTATATCGCCTATTTTGACGTCATATGATGCCTTTGCACTTTTGCCGTTAACCGTTACTCGAGCCGCATCACACGCATCGTTTGCAACTGTACGCCTTTTAATCAGTCTTGAAACCTTGAGATATTTATCTAAACGCATATTACCTTACTCGTTGACAGTGTCCTTGAGTCCCTTAGAAGCCTTAAAAGAAATTCTTTTACCTGCGGGGATTTTAATAACCTCACCTGTTCTGAGATTTCTACCGTCTTTTTCGGGAGTATCCTTAGTCTCGAAGGTACCGAAACCAATAAACTGAACCTTATCTCCATTATTAAGTGCCTCAATAATAGAATCGAGAGTTGCGTTTACAACAGCCTCGACAGAAGCCTTCTTAAGCTCGGTTTTTGCCGCAACTACGTTTATAAGATCTGCTTTTGTCATTTTTTTGTCCTTTCTTTTGTTATTTATTATGATAATATTATACCGTTAAAAGCGGACAAATTCAATAGATGTGTATCTTATTTTGCAAAAAAGTTGAAAATTCGGCTTATTTTCTAAGATGTAAATATTCTTTTTGTTTAGATTTACTAAATATCAACACCTCTTTTTTTTAAAGAGTTCAAATTTAGCAGAATATACGCTATTCCGGATATTGTTCCAAACAGAAGAAAGAGAGCGCTCGACTTATCGCTTCCGAAGATTAAGGATTTTACTGTAAAAGGTATATAAACTGATACGAATGCCGTAAGAATATATCGAAATACGCTGCCATATACCCCTTTTATCTTTATACTTTTATAAAGGATTGCAGCGGAAACCAAAAAAGATACGAAATAAGATATATTACCGGCTAAGGGGGCTCCTGTAATACCGAGAGAATCATTTCTTACCATCATATAAACACACACCGACTTTATAACTATGCCTATAAGCGTTGATATAACAACGGATTTTAGTCGACATATTGACTCGAGCGCCGTATTTACAACAGTAAGCAGCGAAAGAAACAATACGGAAGGTGATAGATAATATAAAAGCATATATCCAATCGCCACAGTATCGCTGGGAAATAATAAATCGAGAATTTCATAGCTATAAAAAGTGAATAATATTGTACAAGGTGCAGATATAAACGCAGTATACTTCATAACGTCGATAAGCTTTCTTTCAAATCCGGCTATATCATCACTGAGGAAGTGTCTCTTTAGTAGCGGTAGGGCTGAAACGGAAATCGGAGTGATAACGGAAATTACAAGATTTAACATCGGTATAGCCAAGGTCGTATAGTTCCCGTAGAGAGCCGTTGATAGACTTTCTCCATATCCTGCATCTGTTAAAGCGTTCATAATTATTGATAAATCTATAAGTGAAGACAGAGCCAAAAGAGATGAGCTTAACGTTATCGGAACTGCGTTTTTTACAATTTTACCAAATGCATTTTTGAATTTTAGTTTATTCTGCCCTTTGTTTTCTATTTGTTTTTCGAATTTAAATACCAGAAGCAAATACACAGAAGAAATGAACGAGCATAAGGTTATTCCGAATACCGACATTGCCGCTACCGTCTCGATAGGCTTATTTAGCCTTACCCCGATGATCGCGAAGGATAGACCGAATATTAATTTAAATAACGCTTCGATTATTTGTGAGAAAGCTATCGGATAAAGTCTCGATTTAGCATTCAGGTATCCTCTAAGAATTCCCGAGATGCATATAAAGACTAAAGACGGCATTATCATTTTCATTGATAAAACGGCACGTGTAGATCCTAACCATTCAGCGAAAACCCAAGAAAAAGCAAAAAAGCTCAGAACAATAATTGTCGAAATTACAGTGAATAAAATTATACATTTAATTATTGTACTCTTTATGCTCTTCCCCATTTTTTCAGAGAACATATCCGCTACAAGTAATGTTATAGCCTTTGGCAACCCGGAAGCACAAACAATATAAAAGAACCCATATACGGTATACGCTGCGTTAAAGTACCCCATACCCTCATCTCCTATTAGATGGGCGATAGGTATTTTATAAACTACGCCAAGAATCTTTACTATTATAGCGGTGATAGACAGAGCAAGAGTTCCTTTTAAAATATTATTTTCATCATTCGATTTTACCATATTTCACTCCGTAAAAAAAGACCTACTAAAATGTATTAGTAAGTCCTTTTAAATATTATTCAGCTGTGAAAAATGCCTTCGCTACACTGTAAAGCGATTCCTTTTCATTAGAATCGGATTGATTTGCGAGCCTTAGGTACTCGTAAGGATACTTGGGATTGAATAATCTCTTTATCTTTTTAATTTCCTTCGTTTTTTCATCCAGAGCTACAAGCTTTGTAACAGCACCTGCTCCGACAGCGAATATCGTCTCAGTCTCTTCCATCATATAGATGTTATAAAGACCCTCGTGCCCCTCGAGACAAAATCCGACGTTCTCAAGATTTCCGACGGTATTTTTCTGTCTATACATATAGTACGGCTTGTAGGATGCAAATTTTGTTTTTAACTGTGCATAGAATACGCTCTTTGACGCATCCCCTCCCGTCAAGGAGTAAACTGCGGAATTGTTTCTAAGCGCATCGGATGCCTTCTTAACGGAGAATGTATGTACGGTTATATTAGTGGGAGCAAGCTCAATAACCCTATCGAGCGTCTCCGAGAAATTCTTGAAGTCATCTCCGGGCAACCCTGCGATTAAATCTACGTTTATATCACGTATGCCGCTTTTTTTAGCAAGCTCATAGGCACGAAGAAAATCATCGGCGGTATGTCGTCTGCCAATATCGCGTAGAATATCGTCGCTCAAGGTCTGGGGATTAACGCTTACTCTCGTAACACCGTATTCCTTTGCAATGCGGAGCTTCTCCTCTGTGATTGTATCGGGTCTTCCGGCTTCGAGCGTATATTCAAGAAGAGATGAGGTATCAATATTATTATAAATAAAGGAAAGAAGTCTCTTTAGCTCCTCTTCGTTAAGCGTTGTTGGAGTACCGCCCCCGATATAAACGGTCGATATATTCATATTGAGCTTTTTGATAGTATCAATCGTATCAGCAAGCTCTTTTATAAGCTTTTCTATATATTCGGGAATTAAGGACAAAAGTCTCGGCGTCGTGTAAGAAACAAAGCTGCAATATGCGCATCTTGTAGGACAGAATGGAATCGAAATATATAACGAACAACTGTCTTTCTGCATTTTTTTGATTATTTTATGCTCTGTCTGTGCGACTGAGACGGCTAAGGACGCCTTTTGAGGATGAAGAAAATACTCATCTCTCAATATTCTTCTTGCCTTCTGAACGCCCTTACCGTCGATTAGTAGCTTACTTGCTATTTTAGCGGGTCTTACTCCTGTCAGAATTCCCCAAGGCGGAACGTGACCGAGCAGCGCCTTCCCTGCGGCAAAGATTGCTCTGCCTACCGCTATGGCTTCTCTTGTCGCAATATGAATCTCTTCAGTCGGTAAAACGGTTGCAGACGTCTTGCAAACCTTATCGTTTAGCTTCAGAGAAACGAGCGAGGTATATGCACCGTCACACTCGTCTACGGCAAGATCCAACTCGGGAATTCCCTCGCCCGGCTCCTCGTTCTCACCAAAAGTTTCTCCCGGGAAGAAAACCATACAAAGCGTCTGTACGTAATATCGGTTTATATTGCCGTTAATGCGAATTATCATTTTTTCCTGCCTTTCAATACACAAGAGTCCATAACAATAGTCACAGGGCCGTCGGTAGACATATCCGTACGCATATCAGCGCCGAAAACTCCGCTTTCAACTCGCCTTATCTTCTCGGAAAGAAGCTTTTTAAAAAGCTCGTAAAGAGTATTCGCATAATCGGGCTTAGCACTCGCTAAATAGTCGGGTCTGTTGCCGTGCGAATAGTTTGCGCATAGAGTGAAATTTGAAACAACGAGAGCTTCTGCGCAGACGTCGTTTACGGAAAGATTCATCTTGCCGTTTTCATCCGAGAAAATTCTGAGCTTAGAAATCTTTTCGCAAAGCAATTCGCAATCCTTAGGCTCGTCGTCTGCAAAAACGCCGACAAGAATATATAACCCTTTTCCTATTTCTCCGCTTTTGATACCGTCTGCATAAACTACGGCGGAGTTAACTCTTTGTATTACTGCAATCATATATGCTCCTGAATGTCAATTAGAAAAGCTCCTGGATACACTGGAGACGTATTTTATAGAACGGAGTCGAGACATAATAGAGTCAAAGTGAGACGTAGACTTGCATCCCAGGTGAATGTTAATAGCCACTGCGCCATCCTTTAAAAACTGAGTATTTATGGCTGAGATAGAAACCTTCATTTCAGCCAAAGCCATAGAAATTGCTGCAATAACACCGATTTGATCCTCGGCGATTATCTGTAATGCGGCGTCGTAGCTGGCGCTTGTCTGTGAATCGACGTTTTCCCATTCGGCTCTTACCCATCTCGACAGATTCTCCTCGTTCTTTCTTGAGAGAGATACGTTGGGACAGTCGGTCTTATGGACCGATACGCCGAAGCCTCGAGTGACAAATCCTACTATGTTATCGCCGGGCAAAGGATTACAGCAGCGTGCAAATTTAACCTGGCAGCCGGGCTCTCCGTCGATTATTATTCCTCCGCTCGATCTGCGTCTGGTTGCGTTTTCGGTAGCCTTCAGCTTTGCGATCTCGTCCTCTTTTGATAGAACAACGGACTCTTCAGAGCCCTTAAGTTTCTCGATCTCTTCCTTGATTTTAGGCATAAATCTCGTGAGAGATATTCCACCGAATCCGAGAGTGTTGTAAAAGTCGTCGGCAGAGGTTATGCTCGCTTTTTTAGCGACGGTAGCAACAATTTCGTCAATAGCGTCGTCAGAAAGAGACTTCATAATTCTACGGGCTTCTTTTTCTACCTCTTGTCTGCCTATAATGATATTTTCCGCTCTCTTCTCACGCTTAAACCACTGGCGTATTTTGCTCCTCGCCTGACCTGTGGCAACAATCTTCAGCCAGTCTCTCGAAGGACCCTTAGAAGACTGGGAAGTAAGAATTTCAATTATATCGCCATTCTGAGGCTTTCTGTCGATAGGAACGATGACACCGTTGATTTTTGCTCCTGTCATCTTGTTTCCGACTGCCGAATGAATTGCATAAGCAAAGTCGATTACAGTCGAGCCGTGCGGCAAGGAGATTACGTCGCCCTTCGGTGTGAAAACGAAGGTCTCATCGTGGAAAATATCCGTCTTAAAGAGATGTATAAACTCATCGGGATCTCTTGTACCGTCATCCGATTCGAGCAGCTGCGCAATCCACCTGAGTCTCTCGTCGACGTCAGCTCCCGATTTCTCACCGCTCTTATACTTCCAGTGTGCGGCAATACCGTACTCCGCCTCCTCGTGCATCTGACGTGTTCTTATCTGCACCTCGAAGGGTATACCGCTCTTGCCGATAACGGTGGTATGCAACGAGCGATACAAATTAGGCTTTGGAGTAGAAATATAGTCCTTGAACCTACCCGGCACGCTCTTGAACATCTCGTGGACGAGTCCGAGAGCCGTATAACACTCAAGCTCGGTTTCAACAATTATTCTTACGGCGTAAAAGTCGTATATCTCATCAAAGGACTTATTCATCGTATACATTTTGCGGTATAGGCTGTATACTGACTTAACTCTGCCTTCAAGAACAAAATGTATATTATTCTCGGTGAGCTTTTCGTTTATATACTCACGTGCGTCCTCAAGAAAATCACGACTTAGGCCGAATTTATCCTCAATAGCGGCGTGAACCTCCTCGTACCCAACGGGATCAAGATAGAAAAGACTAAGGTTTTCAAGCTCCTGCTTTATCCTTTGAATACCGAGTCTGTGAGCAAGAGGAGCGTAAATATACATAGTCTCAAGCGCTATCGCCCTTTGTCTGTCCTCTTTCTTTGCTCCGAGTGTTCTCATATTGTGAAGACGGTCGCAAAGCTTTATGAATATTACACGTATGTCCTTATTCATTGCAAGGAGCATTTTGCGAATATTCTCGATATGCGCCTCTTCCTTATCTGCTATCTGAACGCTTAGAATCTTTGTTACGCCGTCGACGAGCATAGCAACGTCTTTACCGAACATACGGACTATCGTATCCAGATCCGTCTTATCCGAGCAGTCTTCGACAGTATCATGAAGAAGCGCTGCGCAAATCGAGTCGGTATCAAGCCCCAGCTCTGCGGTAATGGTAGCTACTGCAACGGGATGACACACGTAAGGCTCTCCGCTGAGACGGAATTGCCCCTTGTGAAGCTCCTTAGCATATATGAACGCTGATTTGATTTTATCAATATTATAGTTTTTCTCTGCTCTTTCAATTACAGAAAGAAGCGGTGCAAGTTCAGTATACATAAATCTACCTATCAGTATAAAGGCCTTTATCTCATCTGATTTCTCAGCCTTTTAAGAATACTTGATTTTTCAATGTTTTTCTTAGTAGTCGAGTAGTGGATTGTAAATCTGTAATTTTCTTCAACAAACTCGTCGATATCAATGATATTCATCTCTCTGAATATCATTATTATAAACTTTAACTTTAAATATCCTATTTCTTTACTGCCGTCCTGAGAAAGCTTGTTCAAAAGCTCGTTATGTGTGAACGAATCTATACCGAAATGTAAGGAATTTTGTATAAACTTATAAACTCGAACAAAATCATCTCTGTCGGGAAGTATATCCTCGTCGGCGCTGAAGAAAGCGCCCCCTTTTATTTCAAGATATCTTTTCTTTAGTTCATCGGTTAGGTTCTTTTTGGACTTTGAAAGTCTGATGTCTTTGATTATAAGCTGTACGTTCTTTCTGTCCTGCCATTCGTTTATATCTATGGCGAAAAGAATATCAACCCTATCTCCCGCACAGATGCCGAGACTCTCGGGTGAATTAGAGAAGAACATCGCAGAAAGAGTGCGCCTGTCCTCGTTGAGAACAATCCTTGTATGCTTTCCGTCGCTTACTCCCGAGACCTCTATCGCCTGTACGTCCTTCATAACGAAGCTTGGAGTCGGGTTATATGCTCCGTAGGGCTCGAGTAGCCTCAACGACTCGGCAAGAGAAAGATCTATATCAGCAAAGGTGATTTCAAGATCAGCCTCGACAACGGGTATAAGATCCTTCTCGGCAAGTATATTTGATGCGCATTCGTTGAGCTTTTTCTTAAATGCTTCGAGGTTTCCTCTTGTTACGGATAATCCTGCTGCAAGCTCATGACCGCCGAATTTAATCAGATACTGACTGCATTCGCAAAGCGCATCGACAAGATTTAATCCCTTTATGCTTCTTCCCGATCCCTTACCTATATCATCGGGTGAGGGAGGATTGGATGAGTTGCCCTCGAAGGAAACAAGAATAGAAGGACGGCAATACTTCTCCGTTATTCTGGATGAAACAATACCGATAACACCGTGATGCCACCCGTCGGCCTCAAGAACAATTACGGGGTCTTTATCCAGTCCGAGTCTTTCGATCTTCTCATAAGCCTCGAGCATTATTTTGTTCTCTTCCGCCTGGCGCTCTCTGTTAGCTTCGCAGAGCTCCTCGGCTATTCTCTGCGCCTCGCATCTGTCAGTACTCAAGAAGAGCTGAGCGGCTACCGTAGCGCTTCTGACACGACCTGCCGCATTAATTCGCGGAGCGAGCGTGAATCCTATAAAGCTGGATGTGATTTTTCCTGCTTTTTTCTTTCTCGAAGCTTTTACCTTTACGTCGTTTTTCTTAACGTCGTGCTTTCCCTGAGCTGCTTCAATCAGAGCGGCAAGTCCGACTCTCTCGGTATTTTCTATCATACCGAGACCGTACTTGACGATAATCCGGTTCTCTTCTCTGATTGGCATAACGTCAGCTATTGTACCGATAGCAACAAGATCGGCATATTCCTTTATAATTTTCAGGGATGCCGAGAGACGGTCGTGAGTATTGAACCTCTCCTCGTAAGCGCATATCAGCTTAAATACGACGCCTACGCCGGCAAGCTCCTTAAACGGATAAGGACAATCCTCACGATGAGGATTTATAACTGCGCAGGCAGTAGGTAAGGATGCGTGGCACTCGTGATGGTCGGTAACGATGAAATCAACTCCAATTTCACGGGCATAGTCTACCTCTTCGTTTGCCGTTACGCCGGTATCTACGGTAATGATAAGCCCGGTACCGTTGTCCTTCGCCGCTTTGATAGCATTTTTCGATACTCCGTAGCCCTCGCCCGAGCGGTTGGGGATGTAGTAGTCAACCCTCGCTCCCTGGCTTTTCAGATACAGATAAAGCGTGCATACTGACGTTACGCCATCAACGTCGTAGTCACCGAAAACGGTGATTTTTTCGTTTTTGCGAATCGCCTCATTGATTCTTGTTATGCCTTGTTCAATATCCTTCATATCGAAAGGATTGCGCAGCATTTCACGCTCCATCCTCAAGAATTCAGATGCAGTGCTTGCGGTTGTATAACCGCGGTTGTAGAGAAGCTTTGCAAGAATAGTATTAATCTTTAAAGATTCGGATATGCTTCGAACCGCTTCATCCGAAATCTTTATTTCGTCGGATTTAACTATCCACACCTTCTCCTTTACAGTTTCGTTAGTCTTTATCATTTATTTTCCATCAGTCGAGGCAAAAGCCTCGCCTTTCATTTTAATAACAACGTAAGGGAGCAAGCCGTGCTCCTCGGTGCAGTCTTGATTTCACCTGCAATTTAGGATTTATACCTACTCGTGATCTTAATTGCCGCACGAAGTCCGTCAATAGCGGCGCTGGTTATTCCGCCGGCATATCCAGCGCCCTCACCGATTGGGTATACGTTATTGAATCCGAGAGCAAGTCCCGTCTCGTTTATTCTTGTAATTCTTATGGGTGAGCTCGTTCTGGTTTCCGCACCTGTGAGTACTGCATCAGATGCGGCAAAGCCCGGAATCCTCTTGTCAAACGCAAGAAGTGCGCCTCTTATTTCCTTGTTTACAAATTCGGGCAAATATTCGTCGGGTGAAGCTAGCTTAACTCCGCCGTCCATATAGGTCGGCAAAATTCTCTTTGGCTCGTTTTTGCATATTCCGTTCAAATAGTCTCCGACAAGTACTATCGGAGCCGAGTAGTCTTCGCCTCCAAGCGTAAAGCACTTTCTCTCAATTCTCTCTTGAAAATCGATAGCTAAATCCGCACGTGAGCCGTAGTCCTCTTTGAACACGGAGCAAACAACGGCGCAATTTGAATTTTTCCCGTCTCTTGCGTGGTAGCTCATTCCGTTTACTACGACACCGCCCTGCTCGCTCGCTGCGGGAACAACCACACCGCCAGGACACATACAAAAGGTGTAAACACCCCTTTGTTTAGTATTGTGAGAAAGATTATACTCCGCTCTGCCGAGCTTTTCGTTTTTCCACTCGTCGCCATAAAGAGCTCTATCAATGTCATCGGCTATATGCTCGATCCTCATTCCTACCGAGAACTGCTTGCCCTCGATGTTGAAATCTCTCGCAATAAGCATTCTCTGTGTATCTCTCGAGCTGTGACCGAGCGCCAAGATGAGTGAAGAAACAGGCATTCTGCCTTTATCGGTAATAATTTCCTTCACTACACCCGAGGAAGATATAACGTCAATTAACTTAGTGTGGAAGAAAACCTTGCCGCCGAGAGACTCAATTCTCTCGATCATATTTTCGATAACAACCGACAAAACGTCAGTTCCGATATGCGGTCTTGCAAGATATAATATTTCGGCAGGTGCTCCGAATTCCACAAACTTCTTCATACAGTAGCCGGAAAAAGGATCGTTTATCCTTGTGACAAGCTTACCGTCAGAGAATGTTCCGGCACCCCCTGCACCAAACTGAATATTGGTACGAGAGTCGAGTATGCGTGTAGTTTGAAAGGCTTCAAGAGCTTTTTTTCGCTCACGTACGCTTCCACCCTGCTCGATTATAATTGGGTTGAATCCGTTTTCGGCGAGGAACAATCCCGCAAATAATCCGGCAGGACCAGACCCGACGATTACTATGGGTGCCTTTCTTTTTTCAGCACCGTATAGCCTTTCCGGCATTGCTTCGGTAAGTTCAGTTACGTCGGAAAGTCCGAGAGAGTCAACACTAGGTAAGTCCCCGCTTACAGCAATCGAATAGACAAACTTTATATCGTTGCGTTTTCTGGCATCTGTGCTTCTCCTGTAAACGGAAAACTTTAATGCTCGGGAGTCAAGCCCGATTAAACGCAACCTTTTTTTAGCAACCGAAAACGCCTCTTCAAAAGAGGCGTTTATCGGCAAACTGATATTTGACAATAGGTAAGTACGGTTTTTGTTCTCCATTTCGAACCTCAAATAAGAAAGCCTTTGAAAATAGCGAAAGCCGAACTAACCGAATTTATCTCTATAAACAGCCAAAATGCAAAGGCTGCAGCCAAACACGCAATAACAGTAATTATACTGCCGATAGTAATACCAAGAATTTTCCTGTTCACTTCATCCTCCAAAAAAGGGATTAAAACGATCAATTACCACTGGTCTTAAGTATGTTTTCAAGAAGAAATTTCTTAACCTCATCGATGGTTACGTTACGCTTGAGCGTACAATCGTAAGCAATTGAAATATTACCCGTCTCCTCAGAAACAATAATTATAATCGCATCACTTGATTCCGACATACCGATAGCGGCTCTGTGACGTGTACCGAGGCTCGGATCAACGTCGGAGCGACGAGTCAGAGGCAAAAAGCAACCCGCAGCGGCTATTCTTCCGTCCGAAATAACGATAGCACCGTCGTGCAGGGGCGCTTTATTGAAGAAAAGATTCTTTATAAGGTTAGCATTAACCTCAGCATCAATGAGAATACCCGTTCCGGTAATATCAGAGAGCCTGGTTGTACGCTCTATGACAATAAGAGCGCCTGTGGACTCATCCGACATATCCTTAACCGAGCTGCACACGTTGTCGATGACCTTGTAATATAACTCTTTCTTCTTCTTTCTGTCACTGAACGACATAATGCCGTTAATAGAACCGGAACCTATCTTTTCGAGCGCTTCTCGTATTTCGGGTTGGAATATAATCATGATAACTATCGTACCGCTTCCGACAATACTGCTGAACATCTTATGAATAGCATTAAACTCGAAAATATCCGAGATGGCAAGGATAACAAGACATATCGCAATGCCAACGATGAGAGCGCCTGCCTTCCTGCCTCTTAAAAATCTCAGTGCGAGGACAAAAAGAACGGCAAGAATAAATATTTCTACATAATCCATCGGAGTCATTCCGAGGATAATTTGTTTTGCTTTGTCAACAAAAGCGCTCAAATTAAGCGCAAGAAGAGTAAAACCAATATTCATATCTAAAAGCTCCAAGGCTAAATATCTTTATTATTTAGTATAAGTATATCACAGTATTTGAACAATTGCAATGGTTTTTTCTTTTTTATTTGTCAAAATTTGTATATTTTTTCACATTTTGTTGTAAAGGAAAAATCAAATGTCTTAAGGAGTAACATTTTATGAATTTTTTACAAAAATCTATTGACAAAATAATCAATATACTTTATAATCTGTATCAGATGATACACTTTTATGGAGCTGAAATATGGAATTAATAAAATTTCTGTCGAGTACGTTCCTTTTTGCCGGTATAGAATACGGTAAGTGCTGTGAAATGATTGAGTCAATATTTCCCGAGCTGAGAGAGTTCTCGAGAGGCGAGCTTATATTCGACGGTCGTAAGGAGAAGAAGCTGGGCTTTGTCGTTAAGGGTAAATGCGAAGTTTCTGTCCATCGCTCGGATGCGGGATGCGTTTCTTTAAACAATATTTCAGAGCACGGGTCATTTGGAATCTTATCGATTTTTTCAAAGGACGACTACCCTACCGAAATATACGCAAAAAAAAATACCACTTGCGTATTCATAAGCGAAAAGGACGTTTTATCACTTATAAATCTATCGTCTGAAATTGCACTTAACGTTATAGAATTTCTTGCTCAAAGAGTGAGCTTTTTAAACGCACGCCTAACTACCTTCTCCGGCGGGTCGGTTGAAAGGAAGCTCTCGAGCTATCTGCTTCTTGAATTAAAGAAATATAACGAGAATCCTTTTCCGTTTAATAAAAAGCATTCCGCCGAGGCTATCGGCTCAGGGCGTGCGTCGCTTTACAGAGCACTTGCAGGTCTCGAGCAGTCTGATTTAATAAAGTTATATGACAAAAAAATACAAATAATTGACCGAATCGGTCTTGAAAGGTTATCAAAATGAAAAGAATACTTTCCTTAATTTTAGTTTTTACGCTTGTTCTCGTCTCGATTTTTGCTGTAACTTCCTGCAAAAAGGACGATTCTAAGATAAGAATCGGTTATCTGACCGGACCTACCGGAATGGGTATGGCAAAGCTTATCGCCGACAACGGAGGAGTTGACGGAAACGAAAAATACATCTTTGAGAAGTTTACATCCCCTGCCCTCGCAAAGGATGCCCTCGCAGGTGGAAAGGTCGATATGATTTGCTATCCGACGAACGAGGCAGCCGAGTACTACGCAAACGTCAACGATAACGTAACCGTACTCGCTATAAATACGATTGGATCTCTGTATCTTATCACCGACAAGAATACTACGATCAGCTCCTTTGAAGAGCTTGAGGGAAAAACCGTCTACGTACCCAAAGCAGGAACCCCGAGACTCGTTCTGAATTATCTGCTCTCGCTCTATGACATTGATGCTAACGTTTCGTACACCTACGGCGGCAAGGATATGAACTCCCCTCAGGATTTAAAGACAAACGTAGTAGCCGGTAATCTTGAAATTGCCGTTGCGCCCGAGCCCATAGTTACCGCATCAACCTTGGGAAATACCGATTACAGCGTAGATCTGAATCTTTCCGACGTTTGGGACGCAAAAATTGACACGCCCTTGACTATGGGATGCATTGTAGCGAATAAGGACTTTGTTTCCGAGCACAAAGGGATTGTAAAAGACTTCTTGAATGAATACAAGGCTTCAATAAGTTATATTTCTTCTTCCGAAAACGTAGACACGTCGGCTACCCTTATTAAGGATGCAGGCGTAATGGAAGCCGCTCCGGCTGCTAAAAAGGCATTATTAAACCTCGGCGACTCGATAGCATATCTTGACGGAAATGAGATGAAAGCAGCGCTTGAGAACTTCTATACGGCGCTGAACATCACTAAGCCCGAAGATGACTTCTATGCAAAATAAAGCTATAAACATCGTAAAAAAGCTTTTAACTCTTGCCTTTTGGCTCGCTTTATGGCAGATAATCGCCTTGGTTGTCGATGAGACCTATTTTGTTCCTACTATAAAAGAGACCGCCTCTGCCTTTTTGGAAATTGTGAAAAACGACGGTTTTATCCGTATAATCCTACTCACCTGCGCAAGAGTAGTTGGCGGAATTTGTTTAGGCTGTGCGCTCGGAATTTTCTTTGCAGTTCTATGCAGCTACATAAAGCTTTTAAGAGAGCTCTTGTCTCCTGTAATTACTGTTATCCGTTCAACGCCCGTAGCATCCTTTATAACTCTTTTATGGGTATTGCTCAGCGGAAATGCTCTCTCGGTCGTTATCGCTACTCTTATGGTGATGCCGATTATATGGCAAAATATGCTCGACGGATTCGATTCTATCGATAAAAACTTGTCTGAAGTACTGCAGATTTACCCTGTGAGCTTTTCAAGAAGGCTGAAAATTCTCATTTTCCCAACCCTAAAGAGTTATTTTGTTCCTGCGTTTATAACCTCGGTCGGTCTTGGTTGGAAAGCAGAGATAGCCGCAGAAATCGTCGGATACGTAAAGCACTCTATTGGCGGGAGCATAAATGACGCAAAGGATTTTTCAAATACTCCGAAGGTGTTTGCCTGGACTATCGTTATTATTACTCTGAGTATTATTTTAGAGAAATTAACGAAATTCCTTCTTAAGAGGATAAGGCTATGAATTTAAAAATAGTTGGATTAACCAAGAGTTTTAAAAACACGAGGATTTTCGATAATTTCAGCTACAGCTTTGAATCAAGCGGCTTGTACGTTGTATCTGCGAAGAGCGGAGCGGGAAAAACTACTTTTTTGCGAATTATATGCGGTCTTGATAAGGAATATAGCGGAAAAGTCATAAAGAAGGATGGGTGCCGTGTTTCTATGGTTTTTCAGGAGTATAGGCTTTTCCCTACCCTCAGCGCTTTGGAAAACATTACCATGCTTTATGAATCTGTGCCCGATATTGATATAAAAGCAAAAGAGATGCTTTCAAGACTCGGATTCAAGGATGAGGAAATGGAGCTCCGCCCCGTTGAGCTGTCCGGAGGTATGAAGCAAAGAGTCTCACTAGCCAGAGCCCTTCTTTCCGACGCCGATATATTGCTTCTTGACGAACCTACAAAAGAGCTTGATAAGGAGCTCTCTGATTTAGTCTATTCTCTTATTTCGGATTTCGCCGAGCATTCTCTTGTAATTCTTGTTACGCACGAGAATTTACCTGAGGCACTTCAAATAAAGGATACAATCAAGCTTGAAAGCTTACACTGATTAAGAGCGCACACATTTTACGTGTGCGCTCCTTTCTTTTTGAGTAAAATTTTTAGATTTTATTGTAAACTTATTTTTTTTATGTTATAATAGTGTGAAAAAGTATTAATAAATCCGAAAAGCGGAGATTTCTCATATGTCTATGGATATATACTCAAGAATTGTAAATATCTTCCCCACTCTCTCAAAGGGGCATAAGAAGATTGCGAACGCAATACTTAACGACTATGATAAGGCATCCTTCCTCACCGCAGCACAGCTAGGCAGGCTTGTTGGAGTATCCGAGTCGACTGTCGTCAGATTTGCCGGCGAGCTTGGGTTTGAAGGATACTCGGAATTTCAAAGAGCTGTGCAGGAGCTTGTACGAAGCAAGCTGACCTTGAATCAGCGTATCGACGTTACAAATAAACGACTCGGCGCCGGGGATATAATCGACAGCGTTATGGAGTCGGATATCAGTAAAATTCGCTTCACCCTTGAAAAAATCGACCGAAATAACTTCAACGATTCGGTAGATGCGCTTCTCGGCGCAAGGAATATCTACGTAATGGGTGCGAGAAGCACAGAGCATCTGGCTAGACTTTTATCACACAATCTTTCACTTATTTTTGACAACGTAAAGTTTGTCACCCCCACCTCATCCGCCGAAGTTTTCGAGAATATGCTTAACATAAGCTCAAGAGACGTGCTCGTTGCATTCTCCTTCCCGAGATATTCGTCGAAGATGGTTAACGCTGTTAAATTTGCAAACAGTAAAGGTGCTCAGGTAATTGCATTTACAGACACGGGAGCTTCGCCTCTTGCGCAGTACGCAACATATCTTCTGACGGCTGAAGCGGATATGGCCTCATTTATGGATTCGCTTGTAGCTCCGCTCAGCATTATAAATGCAATCATCGTAGCCATCACAAGGAAAAAGGAAAAAGAAATAAGAGAAAGATTCGACGCTCTTGAGAAGGTTTGGGACGAATATGACGTTTACACAAAGTAATTATTACAACTGTACTCCGATGCGTGTATGCGTAGTAGGCGGTGGTGCGGCAGGCCTTATGGCGGCAGGTACCGCTTTGAACCAAGGCTGTAAGGTTACCGTATTTGAGCATATGCCTCTACTTGGCAAAAAGCTTGCGATAACAGGCAAAGGCAGGTGTAACGTAACGAACCTCTCTTCTATCGAAGAGTTTATGCAAAACGTAACCAAAAACCCGAGATTCCTTTACAGTGCTCTGAACGCACTTAGCCCCGAGGATACTATGACCTTCTTTGAAAACCTCGGAGTTGAATTAAAGGTAGAACGTGGAAACAGAGTGTTCCCTGCGAGCGATAAAGCTCGTGATATTGTTGATGCGCTCAGAAGCTATATCGCCGGGTGCGAAATTGTCAATGAAAAAGTAAAATCAATTAAAAGAAGTCTCGACGGAAAGTTCGTTGTCAATAACAACGAGTATTACTCATTTGATAGGGTTATACTCGCAACGGGTGGAAAATCCTACCCCCTTACGGGCTCGGATGGCTCGGGCTACAAACTTGCCGCTAAGCTCGGTCACAGGGTCACGGAGCTCATCCCCTCGCTTATTCCGTTTAATTGCTCATCTCAGGACTGTTCGGATATGCAGGGGTTATCGCTTAAAAACGTCGCTATTACTATTACAGATAAAAATAAAAAAGTCGTCTATTCCGACTTTGGCGAGATGATGTTCACGCATTTCGGAGTTACAGGGCCTATAATTTTATCAGCATCTGCACACGTGCGCGGGCTTGACGTTTCCGAGCTTATCTTGCATATTGATTTAAAACCGGCTTTAAACGAAAACACTCTCGACACACGTCTTCTCTCGGACTTCAAGGCTAACTTGAATAAGGATTTTATAAATTCTCTCACTTCGCTCCTTCCCTCGAAGATGATACTTCCGTTTATCAAAAGAACAGGTATACCGGAAAGGAAGAAGATAAACGCTATGACAAAAGAAGACAGAAGGATTATACTCTCTCTTCTTAAGGATTACACAATCGCTCTCGATTCCTTCAGACCTATTGAGGAAGCCATCATTACGTCGGGCGGAATAGAGGTCAAGGATATAAATCCCAAAACTATGGAATCCAAGCTAGTGAGCGGCTTATACTTTGCCGGAGAGATGATTGACGTTGACGCATATACAGGCGGCTTTAATTTACAGATTGCATTTTCAACCGGATATTTGGCAGGAAAAAATGCGGCAGAATAATAAATAGGAGTTTACATTATGATAAGAATTGCTATTGACGGCCCGGGCGGAGCGGGCAAATCCAGCCTTGCTAAGGCTGTTGCAAAGGAGCTTGGAATAGTATACGTAGATACGGGAGCGCTCTATAGAACAATCGGTCTTTTTATGCTTAAAAACGGAATTGCCCCCAAGGATGCACCCGATGTAATCGGCGCATTGAATTCCTTTACTCTTGAGATGAAGTTCGAAGACGGAAAGCAGGTTATACTTCTTGACGGAGAGGACGTCGGAGATACTATACGAACACCTGAGGTATCGATGGCTGCATCGGCCGTCAGCGCAATCCCCGAGGTCAGAGAGTTTCTCTTGAATACGCAAAGAGATATTGCGAGGAAGCACAGTGTTATAATGGATGGCAGAGATATAGGTACTGTTATTCTTCCCGACGCTGAGGTAAAAATCTTTCTTACAGCCTCTCCGGAAGCGAGGGCTAAGCGCAGATACGACGAGCTTATCGCTAAAGGAAAGGATGTAAAATACGAGGACGTATACAGAGAGATGGTCGAAAGAGACACTAACGACTCGACAAGAGCCGTAGCTCCCTGCGTACCCGCCGATGATGCTATACATCTTGACAACTCGAATCTTACTGCCGAAGGAACAGTAAAGGCAGTACTCAAAATAATAAAAAAAAATGAAAAGCGAAGAAAAACAAGCTATATGAAGGCTAAGGTCGTTTTAGGACCGTTCTTCAAGTTTTTGTACGGAGTCAGAGTTCACGGTGAAGAAAACATACCGTCTGACGGAGGTTATCTCGTTTGCTCTAATCATATAGCGATACGTGACGTACTCGTGCTCGGCGCATCAGCTCCCCGTCAGCTAAGATTTATCGCTAAAAAAGAAGCATTCAGGGTTCCGATTTTGAGAGGAATTCTTAAGGCGTGGGGTGCTGTTAAAATTGACCGAGGGGGTAATGACGTCGGAGCTATCCGTACGTCGATTGACCTAGTCAATAAAGGAAATATAGTAGCGATCTTCCCTCAGGGGCACAGATACCCCGGCGTAGACCCAAAAACCACCGAAGTTAAAAACGGCGCAGGACTTATCGCCTACCGTGCAGGATGCGGTGTTATCCCGGCATTCATTAAGGTAAAGGGAAATAAATACGGTCTATTTAAGAAGGTGGACGTATTCTTCGGTAAACCGCTATCATTCGAAGAGCTAGGGTTTGAAAAAGGCGGAAACGAGGAGTATAAAAAAGCAACCGAGCTTATTTTCGATAGAATTGTTTCTCTTGACTCAAGCAGAATGATTTCTTCGCACAAAAGTAAAGAGCGTGAGGATTAATCGGTGGATATAATTCTTTCGAAATATGCCGGCTTTTGTCCCGGGGTAAAAAGAGCGGATGAGACTGTTAGAGAGCTTATAAGCAAGGGCTCGTCAGGACGAATATATACGTTAGGCGATCTTATCCACAATCGTACTTACACCGATGAATTAAGGTCGAACGGCGTACAATCGATAAGCATAGATGAGGTTGTAAAAGAGTATTTCAAAAACCCGAAAACTCCTATGACGCTAGTTGTCAGAACACACGGAATTACTAAGGAAATCGAAGAAAAGCTCCGTGCATTCGCTTCCATATACGACAACTTTTCCCTTTTTGACGCCACCTGTCCATACGTTAAAAAGATACACAAGATTGCAGAAGAAAACACTTCCGAGGATACTGTATTTTTGCTTTACTGCAACCCTACTCATCCGGAGGCTATTGGGATTCTGAGTTATGCAAAGGGCAGAAAATATGCGATAACCTCGAGCGAAGAGCTTGCGTCCATCGACTTTGATAGCAAAACACCTATTTTGTGTTCTCAAACAACGCAAAATTTGGTGGAATTTAAAAAAATTAAAATTTTTTTAGAAAACCTATGTACAAATGCAAAAATTTTTGATACAATATGTAGTGCGACTGAAGAAAGGCAGAAAGAAGCAATTGAACTTTCGCTTAAAAATGATGCTATGGTAATTGTGGGTGGTAAGCACAGCTCAAACACCCAAAAATTAAAGAGTGTCTGCGAAAAAAATTGCCCGTCATTTCTTGTTGAAACTAAAGATGAGCTTTATGGTATCTCATTTTCTGGTTTTAACTCAATCGGTCTTACTGCGGGTGCATCCACTCCCGCCGGTATTATAAAGGAGGTACTTATAACCATGTCCGAAATTGTAAACGAAAACAAAATGATTGAGGAGGAAAAAGTGCAGAACTCTGTATCAGCAGAAGATTTTGATTTTGCAGCTGCATTAGAGGAATCACTTAGCGGCCTTAACAGTAACCAGAAAGTAAAGGGTACTGTAATAAGCGTTAAGTCAACTGAGATACAAGTTGATATCGGCAGGAAAGAAACCGGCTATATTCCTTACAGTGAATACAGCAACGACCCTAACGCTAATCCGCAAACAGAGTTAAAGCCAGGCGATGAATTAGACCTCATCATCATGAAAACAAACAATGCAGAAGGCGTTATTATGCTTTCTAAAAAACGTTATGATGCTATTAAAGCGTGGGATAACGTTTTAGCAGCTGAAGGTACAGACAAAGTATTCACAGGCGTTGTAACAGACGTTATCCGTGGTGGTATTCTCGTTCTTTCAGAAAACGTTAAAGTATTCATTCCAGCTTCACTTGCTACAATGAATCGTAACGACAAATTAGAAGATTTATTAAAGACAACTGTTGAATTCAAAATTATTGAAATCAATAAACAAAGAAAACGTGCAGTTGGTTCAATCAAAGCTGTACTTAAAGGCGCTAAGAAAGAAGCAGAAGACAAATTCTGGTCTGAAGTTCAAGAAGGCGAAACACGTAAAGGTA
>JAZORO010000001.1:0-3246 GCA_045656605.1 Eubacteriales bacterium | reverse complement strand
CTTCGCTCCGGCAAATGCGGGCTTGATGCGGAAGGTGAAATCAATCTGCTTCTCGGAAATTCTGTAAGCCTCGTCAAGCTCAGGGCCGCAGGAATTCGAGCCTATGCCGCTGTTTCTGTAATCAACGTTTACCGTAACCTCACGCTCCGGCACGAGCTCGTAGTCGTGCGCTACGCTCGTAAGATACTTCGGGCTGAAGTGAGAAACCGAGAAGGAGAAGCTCTTTGCCGCAATGTGAAGTCCGTGGCCTGTTGCGGAATATACCTCGGCCCACCTTGTGCCGTAGTGCGCAGAGTTTTCCTGCGGTCTGACGTAATGCTCAAAGTTTTCTGTGGCGGTGGTATGCCATACTCCGAGAGACGAGGCAAGCCGCTTGTCCTCATATGCTTCCATCGGGCCGTAGCCAAAGTATGACGCATACTCGCTCTCGGCTTTCATGGAGAACTCGTAGCCGAATCTCGGCAGATACGTAAGACCGGCGTCTACGGTAGCCTTCGTTTTTACGGTAAGACCTCTTTTCTCGTCTGCGCAGTATGCGAGCGAGAGCGATATCAGCGCCTTTTCATCTGCGACAAGGTCGATTTTCGCATACACGTCCCCGTCCTTAGCCTCAACGTCTCTTAACACAGGCTCTACCCTGTCAAGTCCGCAGGACTCCCACGTCCGTCTGATTCTCCTGTCATTGTCCGTCGGGGCTCTCCATACGGTAGGGCTCACGCAGGATGCCAGCATCTCGCACCCGTTATCCTTTATGCTCTCGATAAGGCCGCTCTTCCTTCCGACTCTGACCTCGCACTCTGCGTACGTGAAGATGAAGGCATCGGCTGTCTCGGATATCCGTGCCGCTCTCCCCGACTCCTTTTTCCTTATCTCATCCTTCAATATAAACTGCACCTTGCCGAGCGAGTGACCCACCTCTGCCCAGGGGTAGGGGCGGTTAGTCTTAAGCTCGACGGTGAGAGCTACGAGCGCACCCGTGTCGATATCCACCGATATCGGATACCGTCCTTCGCCCTCGGGGGAGATATCGAGGGAGTCTATAAAGAGAAGAGGCTCTCTCGCTCCGTCACGAATAACGGTGAGGCACAGCGAGGAATCCGAAAGGTCGGTAAAGCACCTTCTCGACCTCACTGTAAGCACGCCGTCCTTGTACTCGGCGTCGAAGGGCTTCATCGCTTCCTTCAGCTCAAGAAGCCCCGTATGCGGACGCCTGTCGGGATAAACAAGTCCGTCCACGCAGAAGCAGCCGTCGTTGGGATAGTCTCCGAAATCGCCGCCGTAAATGTACTTGGGACTCGAATAGATATCCTCGCCCGTGGCAACAGAGTGGTCGGTAAACTCCCATACGCACCCCCCAAAGAACTCGTCGTTAGAATAAATACGTTCCCAATAGCCCAAAAGGTCGCCGGGGCCGTTGCCCATAGCATGGCTGTATTCGCAGAGGAAGAACGGCTTCTTTGCCTTTTCTCCGAGGTAATAATTCTCTATCTCCTCATATGATAGGTACATTGCGCTCTCGAGGTCGAGATATTCTCGGTAGCTCTCTGCGGTGTATGCCTGCTCGGCGTAGCCTTCGGTCGACTCGCCCTTTGCAAGCTTCTCATAGTAAAGGTCGATATTATGTGCTCGTCGGCTATCATCCTCGGCGTGGACGAGACGGCTCTTATCACGCTCCCGGAAGTACTCTATCTCAAGGCGGTGATTAAGTCCCGCTCCGGACTCGTTGCCTACGCTCCACATTATTACCGACGGGCGGTTCTTGTCACGCTCGAGGAGCTTTTTCGCACGGTCGAGGTACGCCTCGCTCCACAGGGGGTCTGTCGTCAAGGGTGTAAAATCGGTATATATGCCCACACCGTGGCACTCTAAGTCCGCCTCGTCAACCACGTAAAGACCGTACCTATCGCACAGCTCAAGGAATCTCGGGTCGTTCGGATAATGGCTCGCTCTTATCATATTCACGTTGTGCGCCTTCATTATCATTATGTCGCGCACCATATGCTCGACGGGCGTTGCGTAGCCGAGTATCGGGTGGCTGTCGTGGCGGTTTACGCCCTTCGCCTTAACACGCTTGCCGTTTATGTATACAACGCTATTTTTGATTTCAACACGGCGCACGCCGACCCTCTCTCGTATCACCTCGTCTCCCGAGCGAATGATGAGAGTATAGAGTGAAGGACTCTCATCGCTCCAGAGCACGGGATTCTCGAGCTTAGGCAAAACGAGCGTGCCCTCGCCGTTTATCATACCTTCCGTCCTGCCTACCTCAACCCCCTCGGGGTCATAGAGCTCGAGAGCTACACGCCCTCGGCCTCGGTACAGCACCTCGAGCGAAACGACGGCTCTGTCAAAGGATGGGGTCGTGTCGCATTTTACGTATATATCCTCGACTCTCTCCTTGTCTCGGAAGAGAAGATACACCTCACGGAAGATGCCCGAGGCTCTGAACTTATCCTGGTCCTCAAGATAGGAGCCGTCGCACCACTTCAGCACTAAGAGCTTTATATTGTTTCTTCCCGCTTTAACGTAGGGGGTAATATCAAACTCGTGCGTCGAGTGGCTGACCTGTCCGTATCCGACGAAGGAGTTGTCGACGAAAAGATAGAAGCAGGAGTCGACGCCCTCAAGATTTACAATAACGTCCCTTCCCGCAATCTCTTCCTCTGTCAGAGTAAAATCTCGGCTGTAAAGTCCTGCGGGATTCTGTTCGGGCACGCAGGGCGGATTTACAGGAAAAGGATAGGTTACGTTCGTATAATTCGGTGTGTCGTAGCCCCTGTTCAGCATATTCTGCCAAACCGACGGCACGGGTATCTTCTCAGAGAAGCTCACCGACGCAATATTCTCCTCTACGTCCTCGACCGACCTGTAATATTTAAAATCCCAAGAGCCGATAAGGCTCTTAAATCTCGAGCTTGTGCTTCTGTGCTCGGTTATTTTGTCCCCCGTATCGAAGGGTACAAAATAGGCTCTGTCAGGGAGTGCGCCGACGTGCAGGTATTCAAGTCCGTTGTGATAATTCTGAATTCCGAAAGGCATAACCGAAGCTCCACTTCTGCTTATTTATTTTCAAAATAGTTTTCTTTCTGTTGTGCGCCATCACGGTTAGCCGTAAGAGAGTCGAACTAATAAGGTTTTAAAAGATACATTTCGCCATATACATCGCCAAATTTTCCTTAAATATTTGCATATTCCTCGAAAAATTAGGCTCGGCTATGACAAAATCTATTCTTTTAAAACTGTACG